>JAQTIF010000001.1:601254-1202508 GCA_029433525.1 Enterobacteriaceae bacterium ESL0689
GAAACTGAGTGCAATAAAATGCCATGCGGAGCTACTTTGTGGTGGCAGAAACCATAACGTTCACTCAGACGTTGACGATAGGCAGCTGTTTTCCGGCTGCGCCACAGGAGCCGCAACCAGATAACCGGCTGAATAAGATAGAGCAGGACGGTGTAAAGGAGTTCCAAGCGATTTATCCGTTTTATGTTAGCGCAGGAAATTCTAAGCATTTAGCGCACTGAAAGCTATGTTTTCAGGCAATATCAATCACCATTAGCGCAGAAAGTGAGGTGAAGCCTCTGGCTTAACGCCGGGCTGTTTGACATCGCCGCCCGCTGTCTGTTTTATTGCATCGGTGGCTGTTTTAATCTTTTTTTCAGCCGAAAATAGCGACGAGCCAGTCGCCAGCGCAACCGCAGATCATGAGCATTTTTCCAGATAAGTCGCCAGCTTCCACGTGCGAAAAACTCATTGATGAGCGCTTGTTGCTTCACGCGATCATTAATCCCGTCGATAGTATGAATAATGCCTAACCCCTCTTTGGCGATTTGCCAGCGGCAGGCTTTAATGTGACAGGTTTTATCGGCGTAACGCTGGTTAATGGCCTCCAGCATTTCAAGGATTTTCATATAGTGGTGCGCAGAACGAATCAGTGTGTCGTCAGTATTGGGCTGATGTGACACCGATTGTGAGTGAATGTAGTAATCGTAAAACAATTCACTGGTGTACTGTACCCGCTCTGCGGCCAGTAATACTTCGGTGGTCCACGGAATATCCTGGTGGCGCAGCCCGGGTTCAAATTGAAAATGATGTTGGGTAATAAAGTCGTGACGATAGAGATTGAGCCAGGTCACATGGAGGAATTTGCGTGAATCCAGTGCCTGTTTCAGCCAGAGATGGCCAGGCAAAATAGCTGAGGAAGGAAGTCGGTCTGAGGGGAAAATGGGTCGGATCGTGTCCTGATTTTCGTAAACATAGCGCCCATTGCAGGTCGCAATATCGAGATGGCCTTTTTCAGCCATCTCCAGCAGGGTATGGTACATTCCCGGGTAAAATTTATCGTCGATATCTGGAAAGGCGAGATATTTCCCGCGAGCCGCAGCCAGCCCGCTGTTACGTGCCACCGAGACCCCCTGGTTTTCCTGTTGCAGAACGACAATATCAGGCAACCGTGACTGCCATTGCTCAATCACAGCCATACTGCCATCGGTGGAGCCATCATTCACAAGGATCAGTTCGTAACTTTCCAGCTGTTGTTGCTGAATACAGTCGAAAAAGCTGGCAAGAAATTTTTCGCCGTTATAAACAGCAGCCACAATACTTAATAAAGGTCTCTGGCGCATAGTTATACATCCCTGGTGATATCAGTCGCGACATAGCTGACGATATTGCTGACAGATAACATCGACATTAAATTTTTCCAGTACCGACTGCTGGATAGTGGGTGGTTTATAGTAAATGTTTTGCATCACCTGAGCCAGTGCTGTACTACTGAGATCAGCAAGACCCTGGGCTAATTCTCCGCTCAGTATTTCCGTCACGCCACCGGGACAGCGGGTACTGGCGACCGGTGTATTCAGTAACAGCGCTTCGACGACGACGTTGCCAAAGCCTTCACTATCGGAACTCAGTACCAGCATCCGCGCATGTTTAATCCACGGAAACGGATTGGACTGGAACCCTTTAAATAATACACGATCCGCCACCTGATACTGTTGTGCCAGCTGGCGCAGAGAGTGTTCCTGCTCTGGCTTCCCTTGTCCCAGCAACACCAGTGGCGCGTTAATACCGCTTTCGGCATAGGCGGCAATCAGGCGATCATGGCGTTTAGCCGGATGAAAGCGACCAACGTGGATCAGGTAATCCCCGCTGGGATAATCGGCCTGGGCGTCCGCATGGTCACGCAGTGTGGCAATATCGAACGGGTTGTAAATCGTTTTGAGCTGCGCAGGCTGAACCGCGAAGTGGCTGCGCAGATCCTGGCCCACCGCATCAGAAACAGTCACGATATTGCGTTGCTGATAGACGCGCTTAATCTTCTGTTTTTTCAGCCAGTGCTGAATACCGTGGCGCTGGCCGAGATAGGACGCAGAGAAAACACCATGCAGGCAAAACCAGAGGTTATGATGGCGAAGAGCGCGGCTGCGGGCGACGATACGATCGGTTTTGTGCAAATGAGAGAGCACCAGATCAAACGAGCCCTGTTGTTCGGCCTGGCGGATCGCCCGATCAAGCTGGCGGGCACGCCGAGAAAGCTCTGTCAGCTTGCGCCATGGCTGACGGCAGTGATCACTGATAACCTGATAATCCAGCCCTTCAGGCAGCGGATATTCACATATATCACGCAGCGAAAACAGCGATACCTGATCGCCCTGGCGTAGAAAATTCGCCGCCAGCGTCAGCACGACTTTTTCCGCCCCGCCGCCAGGTAAGCCATCGATGATAAACAGTATCCGCATGATTATTTTACCAAATTCTGATAGAGAGCGAGCAACTGTGCCGATAAGTGCGCATCGGTACAGGTCATAATCCGTGCTCTGGCATGACGCCCCTCAGCGGAATCTAACGCCCGGCGGGGAAGCGCACTCACCGCCTGTTGTAGCGCCGGGATATCCAGCGCATCACAGACAAAGCCATTATGTCCCTCGACGATAAATTCCGCACCACCACAGCCGGTGGTAGTGATCACTGGCAGGCCACAGGCCATAGCTTCCAGAATAACATTGGGAAAGGGATCGTAGAGGGTGGGCAGCAGTAAGCCATCTGCCATCTGATAAAACGGTAATGTTTCTGATTGCATCCCAAAGAAGCGAACCCGCTGCCCACAGTTCAGGGAGTGCGCTAACTGTTGATAACGACGCTGATCTTTATCTTTCCCCACCACCAGCAGATAACAGTCGGTGGGGGCGATAGCGCGGATCGCCGCAGCCAGCCCTTTGCGCTCAAAGCCGGAGCCAACATAAATCAGGCAGGTGGCCTGGCGAGGAAGTTGCCATTGCTGCCGTAATGCAGCCAAAGTTTCTTCATCCGGCGGCTGAAAATGCTGGTGGTCGACAGCATTGTAGATCACATGAATTTTATCTGCTGGCAGGGCGAAATCGGCGATGATCTCCTGCTTAATCATCTCTGCATTGCAGATAACCCCCCGCAGATGCGCATCCTGATACATCTCGCGTTCAGCCTGCATCACATAGCGGTGATAGCGATCGGCAAATAACAGGCATCTTTTCCAGCCAGGCAGGATTCGCGCACGTTGTTGTAGCCAGCGACGATGGACGCCATCACCGGCGCGATAGAGATCACAACCGGCAATGCGTTCATGGCTTTGTACGAGGTCGAAATGCTGACGTTGCCATAACTGGCGCGCCGCATCAGCAAATCCGCGTTCGCGGCTGATTCGTCCCCATTTTCGGGGGTTACAGCGGTGGATATGCCAGTCAGGTTTGATAGGCCCCTGCCACTGGCGGGTGATGACATTGAGCTCAAGGTTGCTGCTATCAAGGGCTTCCAGGGCGCGGGAGACGAAACGCTCTGCACCACCATCGGGACGATATTTCTGACGCACCAGCGCCAGTCTGAACTTGCTCATGCCAGTACCTTTTTGGCCGCTGTGACAACCGCTTCCAGCGGGATCAGGTCGAGATAGCGATGTGTCGTTTGGGTATCGATATCGTCAGGATCAGGAATGGTGCCAAAATCGCCGGCCCAGATAACTTCTCCTTTTGCCTGCCACGGACGCCAGAAAGTCAGTTTTGACGGCCCATACAGCGCAACCAGTGGCGTGCCAAGCGCGGCCGCCATATGTACCGGGACGGAATCGACACCAATAAACAGACAGGCATGGTCGATGATCGCTGCAAGCTGACGCAGGGTCAGCTTACCGGCCAGCGAATAGACGTCAGCCGCCGGACTGCCAGCGAGGATCTCCGCCACCATTTTTTGTTCCCTTGCATCCGGGCCGCAGGTTATCACAATTGTGTATCCGGCGGCCGATAGCTGATTAATCAGCGCACTCATGCGATCCTCGCGCCAGCATTTAAAAAACCAGCGCGAGGTAGGCTGAATAACAATATAGCGACTGATGCCAACCGGTAATAACGCCTGGCTGCTGGCCCAGTCCTGTTCACTGTAGCTCATTCGTGCCGGGATATCACCGGCAGTCAGCCCCAGCGGGACCAGGATCGATAAGTTTTGTTGCGCGGTATGCAACTGGCGATGCTGTTGCGTTGAGGCCAGTGCAGTGTAGCAGTATCGCCATGCGGGCTGACGACGTTTCGGGAAGTCAAAACCGATCCGTATCGCTGCCCCGGTCAGCCGGGTGATAATCGCGCTGTGCCACTGATCGGCCAGGTTAAGTACCATATCGTAATGCTGCTGACGTAATGTGCGTATCAGCCGCCACTCCATGCGCAGGAGATGGCCGATCCCCTGCTGTTTCCAGCGACGATCGATGGCATAGATCTGATGGATGTCCGGGTTAGCCGAGAGCACATCCCGGGTTTCTTCGTAAAGTAAAACGTCGACATGGGCGGCGGGGTAATACTGCTTAAGTGCGCGAATAAGCGGCGTGATCAACAGGGTGTCGCCATGATGGCGTAGCTTGATAATCAGGATCCGCGCTGGGTTGATAGCGCCGGGTGAACATATTTCAGGCGTCATACTCTGTTCTTCATCTCATATCAGGGCTTCGATTCTAGGGGATAAGACCCATTGAGAGAAGCGTTGTATTGCTCTACCATAATCCGATACTTATGGATTAAGGATGTTTCTGTGCATAATCCGGCATTTCTCATCACTATTGATACTGAGGGTGATAACCTCTGGCAAAAACATGACAGCATCACGACTGAGAATGCGCGCTATTTACCGCGTTTTCAGCAACTTTGTGAAAAGTATGGGTTCAAACCGGTCTATTTGACCAATTATGAAATGGCCATCGACCCCGCTTATCGTGAGTTTGCCCGTGATGTGATCGCCCGTGGTGTGGCAGAAATCGGTATGCATCTTCACGCCTGGAACAGTCCACCGATCGCCCCGTTAACGGCGGATGACTGGCGGTATAAGCCCTATCTGATTGAGTATCGTGACGCAGTGATGCGTGAAAAAGTCGCTCATATGACCCATCTGCTGGAAGACACTTTTCAGACTAAAATAGTCAGTCACCGTGCCGGGCGTTGGGCATTCGATGAACGTTACGCGCGACTGCTGATGGAGTATGGCTATCAGGTTGATTGTTCAGTGACGCCACGGGTTAACTGGCAGATGGCAAAGGGCGATCCCGAAGGGAATGGCGGAACGGATTACCGAAAATTTCCACAACATGCCTATTTTATTGACGAGAACGATATCAGCCTCGAAGGTCACTCGCGATTACTGGAAGTCCCGATGAGTATTCAGTATAAGCACCCTGGCTGGCTGAATAGCCTGAAACAGGGTTATGATCGTCTGCGTGGTAAAGTCCGCTCTCCTTCGGTTCACTGGTTACGGCCGATGGGAGGAAATGTAGCGGCAATGAAGCGCGTGGTTGAGCAAACGCTGGCGCAGGGTAATGATTACGTTGAATATATGCTGCACTCCTCTGAGTATATGCCGGGGGGTAGCCCGACATTTCACAACGCGCAGGATATTGAACGGCTTTATGCTGATCTGACAGAATTTTTTACCTGGCTGGCCCCCCAGGTACAGGGGATGACACTGGCGGAGTATTATCATCTTAAGAACCTATCCCAGTAGGCTCTAAGAGTCTGGTCACATAAAAAACCATCATGGCTGGAGGCGCGATGATCGCTTGATGTACTATTACTCCCGGCATCTTGCGGGCTGTCAGTATGATAAAAATCATATCAGTATCAGGCTGTTAAGTTGCTGATACCGATGAACATTAATACTCAGTGCCTCGCCTTGTCAGGCGCTGAATCAAAGGGTGAAGACGGAAAGTTGGCGCTGGCGGCCAGGGTGATGACAAAGGCAGTGCGATTATCAATGTCACTACCCTGCAAGCCTCGCGAACCGGTAAGTATTCATAACAGGTATTATGAAGATAGCAACAGTATTACGTTCTGGTGGCGACTATAACGCCCGTCATGTGCAATGGTTATACCAGCAACTCCCCGCCGATCTTGAAAAGGTTTGTTTTACCGATTTATCTATTCCAGGCATTAATACGATTAAGCTCACCGAAGATCTCCCCGGCTGGTGGTCAAAAATTGAAATATTTAACCCGGAAGCGGTGACGGATGATATCTTTTATATTGATCTGGATATTGTGATTACGGGTGATATCAGTCAGATTCTGAATAATCAAAAATTAACCATGCTGAGTGATTTTTTCTTTCCAGCAAAAACGAAAAATTCTGCGATCATGCGTATTCCGCATGAGGAAAAATATAAAGTCTGGGAGATATTTAAGCGTTATCCTGAACTCTTTATGTCGCGCTATAAAGAGGGGGGGGACCAGGAGTTTATTAGTAAAATATATCCCCATGCTGCTGTCTGGCAAGAGATTTTGCCGGGTCAGATTGTGAGCTATAAAAAGCATGTGATTCATAAAAAGAAGCATGAACATGCTACCGGCAATGGCCATATACCGACAGATGCCAGAATTGTCTGTTTTCATGGTAAACCACGCCCGTGGGAGTGTGGCGAAAAATGGGTGCCATCTCTCGAGAGTTTTTGATTGTATATGACGAAAGTAAAATACTCTACAATAATATTACTGGCAATAATAGCAGCCTGTACTTTTGCTTTATCAGAGAAAATCATTAGCAGAAATATGTTTTACCTGTCATCTGTGATGACCCTAATCTATGCGATCGCTAACAGAAAGTCGCTGTCCTTTAAATCAGAAGAGATAATTCTCGCGTTAACCTTTTTTTTACTGGGCGCGTCACAATTAATCTGGTCATACCGATTCCCTGCCGATCCTGAACAGGTCTATATGGCCGATATCGGTTATCCGCGTTCTGGCACTTATCTGATTATCGGCGCATTAGTGATGTTATTTCTCCCGCCACTTCTGAGAAAAATACCGGTACAGCATAAAGTGATCATCGGTTATGCGATGGTGATCGGTTTTTTATTTTTGACATTGTACGCACTGCACTATCATTTTTTTATATCAGCCGGTCGCCTGAGAATAAAAAATTCAGCGACATTAAGTGCTTATCTTTACACAATGTACTCATTGCTGACGCTATACACCCTATTCTGTCTGAAGATAAAATATCGTCGCTATATTATCGGCGGAGTCATTCTGGCTTCTTTATGGATCATCATTTTGACGGAAACACGTTCGGCACTACTGCTCTATCCTGCGATTCTGTGTTGTTGCCTGTTAAGTCACTATCGGCGATTAAAAAAAGAAGTATTAGGTATCTGTTTCATTTCACTGCTGGCGGGGATCGTGATTATCAGATCGACATTCCCCGCGCTGGAGGGGAGACTGACAGAAACCGTGAGCGAAATCGCCGATTATCAGCATGATAACAATACTTCGCTTGGCTCAAGGCTGAGTATGTGGCATACCGGGATAGAGGAAATTATCATGCATCCCGGCGGAGTTAGCACACAGCAGCGAGTCGATATTATATCGCAACTGATGCATGAGAAAGAAAAAGGGAACCCGGAAGGATTACGTAATATTGTCTATCATTTACATAATGATTTGATCGATACTATATCATTACAGGGGGTGGTCGGCGGAATAGTGTTACTGACTCTCTATATTGCGATGATTATCTATATACAGCGAAAGGCGGTGGTAAAAGCGGCAACAGCATTGATCGCCGCGCCTGTCATTTTATTTGGCTTATCAGATACACTTTTTATCCATGATAGATTTATTATTATGTTTATAAGTATATTAGCTATCTTTACTGCGCTTTCATCCGCAGCAAAGCAACCGCATTAAGCGCCTGAGATCATGAAATAGCCATCAGGCTATTTCATGCAGTGCCTGAACTAATGACAATTTACGAAAAGTCTGTTGCGGAATAGCGCTATTGACAGAGAGATTGGTTACCGTAATAGCATGTGCCTTAAAATAATCACTGGCTAATTCCAGTGCGGGAAAGACAAGATTATCGACTTTATCAGCCAGGTAGGAAGGGAGCTTATTTTCGTTACTTTCATAAAATCGTGGTTTTTCAAAATTATTCATATCTAAACCAGCGATAAGAATATTATCAAAGCCGAGGTAAGTGATGATTTGTAGCGCCCAGTAAGCCACCGTTCCGGCGTCAAAGATACCTTGCCGGATATCGGTTGAAAAGCAAATTTCATTGTGCTGCTGATGCATCTGAACGTTCTCTGCGTGGCTAAATGTGGTGGCAATCCCGGAACACACAATTTTAGGCTGATAAATTTTGTAGCAAATATCTTCAATTAACGCCAGCTGACAGCGGATATTATCGCTGCCGATTCGGTCAATGATTCTGGCAATACCATGAGCGGTAGTAAAAAACAGAATATGGGGATTGTTGACCACCTCGCTGATGACCTCAAATTTGCGGTCGAAAAACTCCATATCGACGACAAGATAGAGAGAAAAGTTCACTTTGTCTTTGAGGAAATAAGCACCATTCACTCCCATCACGGCAAAAGATGACGGCAGAACAGAAAAATCGGTGGCTTTAATCGAGGGGCCGGTGGCGGTCAGTAATACTGGCCCGGAGTAGCTATTTTTTAACTCACTGAGATTATAAAGCGGGATCGATTGGCCTTTATAACGTAATGCGCAAATTTCTCCCGTCGATGCGCGGTGGATTTTCAGCCACGGCCACAGATTTTCATTGTGGCGGAAGGCGCGTGGGCGGGTATAACGATAAATTTGTTTAAACAACGATCCCATTAAATCAGCCCCTGAGCGTGCAATAACGCGGCTACCCGGGAAGCAGAAATATCATCGATACGATGACTGTTTTCCGGGCGTACAGCAAATTGATTTTTTCCGTAACCGCCAATCAGACCGGGATCAGTCGGGCCATACAGTGTCAAATTAGGTTTATCCAGCGCGGCAGCGAGATGGCTTAGCCCGGTATCGACAGAAACGATCCCTTGCGCTTGCGCCAGAACAGCGGCGATTTTTTCAAGATCCATCCGTGGCAGCACATCGACAAAATCGTAACCTGCCGCCAGCCGTCTGGCCCGGGCCTCTTCATGCGGTGCACCCCAGGGGAGTTTAATCCGCAAATCGCGCTTCGCCAGCAAAGCGATCAGTTCCCGCCAGTGGCTTTCCGGCCAGTGTTTTTCATCACGTGTCGTGGCATGGAGAAAAACCAGGTACGGCACATCAGAGGATGCGTTGTCAGCATGAATAAAGTGTCGTGCAATCGCGTAGTCACCCGCTGTTTGCGGGCGGCGATAAGCCAGACTTTTTGCGAACAGTTCACGGGTTCGTTCGACCGCATGTTGTGACCTGGCAATAGCATGGCGATGCTGATAAAACAGGCTGGCCAGCGGTTCACGGGCACTGGACCAGTCCATGCCATGTTTTACCCCATGTGCCAGTCGGGTGACCAGAGCGGCGCTTTTAAGCAATCCCTGAGCGTCGATCACCCGATCATAATGCCGCGCCTGGACCGCCTGACGGAAAGCGTGTCGTTCCTTTCTGACGGCGGCCGAAAACCAGGCTTTACGCCAGCGGCGAATGGCGACCGGGATAACCTGGTCAACGCTTTCATGCCAGCCAGGTATCTGGGCAAACCCCTCTTCGACCACCCAGTCAAAACGAATGCCGGGGATGATCTGCATGGCATCGGTCAGCGCAGGGAGGGTGTGCAGGACATCCCCCATCGATGAGGTTTTTACGATTAATACCCGCATCGGTTACCTTTCCTCACCGGGTGCTTTTTCCTGCAACAGCGTATGCAGATCCGCCATAACACGTTGTGGTGTAATAGCGATAAGTCCCGGATGATAGCCTTCTGCTGTTTTGCCTTTTCGTACTTTATGATAGCCACTGATTAAGCGAATAATCTTCGCCTGATGCGAGAGAGGAGGCGTAAAGTCCGGACTACTGGGGCCATACAGTGCGATCAGCGGACGGTTGAGTGCAGCGGCAATGTGCATCAGACCGGAATCATTGCTGACAACCGCCAGGCAGGTGGCAATCAGAGCCACCGCCTGCTCAAGTTGTGTTTTCCCCGCCAGATTACGGCACCACGGCTGCTGCGCGGTATCGAGCGCGGTCAAGATACTATCACACGCTGAATCGTCCTTCGCAGAGCCGAACAGGATAATCTGAAAGCCCTCATTGATTAGCTGTTTTGCCAGATCAGCATAGTGATAGTGTGGCCAGCGTTTGGCCGGGCCAAATTCGGCACCGGGACAGAAGCCGATAACAGGACGGTCAGGTGAGATATTAAAATCGTGACGGAGCTGAGCTTTTTCCACTTCCTGTACCTGCAATTGTGGCCATAGTAAAGGCTGTGGCAGATCCTGTGCGCTGTGCATCATGTCCTTATCATAAGCGAGAGCAACATAGCGTTCGACCATCAGCGGCCAGGCGGCTTTATTCAGTACGCGAATATCGCTGAGTAAGCCGTAGCGCATTTCGCCACGCCAGCCGATACGCTGTGGGATCCGGGCAAAAAACGGCACCAGTGCTGATTTGAACGAATTTGGCAGCACATAAGCACGATCATAGCCGCTGTCGCGCAGGTTAAGCCCCAGTCTGCGCCGTTCGCCGAGTGCGAGCATGCCATGACCCAGCGGCATCGGGATCGCTGCGTTAACTTCTGGCATCCGTGATAATAACGGGCGGCACCATGCCGGTGCCATCACGTCGATGATCGCCTGGGGATAACGTACCTTAAGGGTACGATAGAGGCTTTGCGACATCATCATATCGCCCACCCAGGAAGGGCCTGTCACCAGAATTTTCATGCTAAATTTTTACACGTTACGGTTGAGCCAGGTCATATATTCTGTTACCCCTTCGGCAACCGTTTTGAACGGCTGATCATAGCCTGCGGCACGCAGGTTGGTCAGATCGGCCTGGGTAAATGTCTGGTAGCGTCCTTTCAGTTTATCCGGGAACGGAATATATTCGATCTGGCCTTTCTGATGCCACGCCAGCGTGGCATCGGCCACGGCCTGGAAAGACTCTGCACGACCGGTACCGAGGTTGAAAATCCCGGAAATCCCCTGTTCAAGAAACCACAAATTGACCGCCGCCACATCGCCGACATAAACGAAATCGCGTTTAAAATCATCACTACCGGCAAAAAGTTGTGGGTTTTCGCCCCTATTCAGCTGGTTATTCAGATGGAAGGCGACGCTCGCCATGCTGCCTTTATGCCCTTCACGCGGCCCGTAAACGTTGAAGTAACGAAAGCCAACCACCTGTGAATCCGCTTCAGGCAGAATGCGGCGCACATATTGATCAAACAGAAATTTGGAGTAACCGTAAACATTGAGAGGCTGTTCATATTCACGCGACTCGATAAAGTCGCTGCTGCGACCGCCATAGGTGGCGGCAGAAGATGCATACAAAAAAGGAATTTGACGATCGAGACAGTAGTGCAGAAGTTCTTTAGAGTACTGATAATTATTATCCATCATGTACTTACCATCCCACTCGGTGGTGGATGAGCAGGCTCCCTCGTGAAAGATGGCTTCGATGTCACCCAATTCTTCACCGGCCATGATCTGGATGAGAAAGTCTTCTTTATCCATGTAGTCAGTGATGTTCAGATCCACCAGGTTAACGAATTTGGTGCCATCTTTCAGATTATCCACCACCAGAATATCGGTTATTCCCTTATCGTTAAGAGCCTTAACGATATTGCTGCCGATAAACCCTGCGCCGCCGGTAACGATGATCATAACAGTAACCTTTGAAGTATGAAGTCCGGAGATAATCCGGACAGGAATGCGGTTATCATAACATTACATCGGCAAGGCTTCAGCTATCCCGCTGCAAAGGCATCCAGGTCTGATTGCTGTTATGGCTGTCGGAAACCAGTTAACCTGACAGCGGGGGGTAATTTCGCTAATTTTGATCAAACAATATCGTTTGATACTGTATATCTTGCAGCCAGCGGGTATACTGGCCGCTTCCTTTAAATCCACACGTATCCAGCACAAAATCATATGCAAAAGTTTGATACCAGGACCTTCCAGGGTCTGATCCTGACCTTACAGGATTACTGGGCTCGCCAGGGCTGTACCCTCGTCCAACCGCTGGACATGGAAGTCGGCGCCGGCACCTCTCACCCGATGACCTGCCTGCGGGCATTAGGGCCGGAGCCGATGGCCACCGCCTATGTCCAACCCTCCCGTCGTCCAACCGATGGTCGCTATGGGAAAAACCCTAATCGTTTACAACACTACTACCAGTTTCAGGTAGTGATTAAGCCATCGCCGGATAATATCCAGGATTTATATCTGGGATCGCTGAAAGCACTGGGTCTCGATCCGGCGATTCATGATATCCGTTTTGTGGAAGATAACTGGGAAAACCCGACCCTCGGTGCCTGGGGGCTGGGCTGGGAAGTCTGGCTCAACGGGATGGAAGTGACGCAGTTCACTTACTTTCAACAGGTCGGTGGCCTTGAGTGTCGACCAGTTACCGGTGAAATCACTTATGGCCTTGAGCGCCTGGCGATGTACATTCAGGGGGTCGATAGCGTGTATGACCTGGTCTGGAGTGATGGCCCGCTGGGTAAAACCACCTATGGCGATGTCTTCCATCAGAACGAAGTTGAGCAATCGACCTACAACTTTGAATATGCGGACGTTGATTTTCTGTTCTCCTGTTTTGCACAGTATGAGAAAGAAGCACAGCAATTGCTGGCGCTGGAGACACCGCTGCCACTCCCCGCTTATGAGCGTATTCTGAAAGCAGCCCACAGTTTCAATTTACTGGATGCGCGTAAGGCGATTTCCGTCACTGAGCGCCAGCGTTATATCCTGCGTATCCGCACGCTGACGAAAGCGGTAGCGGAAGCGTACTATGCTTCCCGTGAAGCCCTCGGCTTCCCGATGTGCAATAAAAATAAATAAGAGGCCGTCATGTCTGATAAAACTTTCCTGGTGGAGATCGGTACTGAAGAGCTGCCACCTAAAGCACTGCGCAGCCTGGCGGAATCTTTTGCTGCAAATTTTACCACTGAACTGGATAACGCCGGACTTTCCCACGGCAAGGTAGAATGGTTTGCCGCGCCGCGTCGGCTGGCGTTAAAAGTGGCCGATGTCGCGCCAGCACAAGCCGATCGGCAGATTGAAAAACGCGGCCCGGCGATAGCCCAGGCTTTTGATAGCGCAGGCAAAGCGAGCAAAGCCGCAGAAGGCTGGGCGCGTGGCTGCGGGATAAGCGTTGATCAGGCTGAACGTCTGACCACCGATAAAGGGGAGTGGTTACTGTATCGTGCTCAGATAAAAGGGGAAAGTGCCCGCACACTGTTGCCGCAAATGGTCGCTGTCTCGCTGGCGAAACTGCCGATCCCGAAATTAATGCGCTGGGGGGATTCTGATGTTCAGTTTGTTCGCCCGGTTCATACGGTGGTTTTGCTGTTAGGTGAGGAGCTGATCCCGGCTACGATCCTCGGTGTCGATGCTGATCGCGTAATTCGTGGTCACCGCTTTATGGGGGAGGCCACGTTCACGATTGATCACGCTGATCAGTACCCGCAAATCCTGCTGGAACGCGGTAAGGTCATCGCCGATTACCAGGCTCGTAAAGCCAGAATCAAAGCCGATGCCGAAGCCGCCGCGCGTCAAATAGGTGGCCAGGCTGATCTCAGTGAAAGCCTGCTGGAAGAGGTGACGTCGCTGGTCGAATGGCCAGTGGTACTGACGGCGGAATTTGAAGAAAAATTCCTCGCGGTGCCTGCGGAAGCACTGGTCTACACCATGAAGGGCGATCAGAAGTATTTTCCGGTTTACGCGCAGAACGGTGATTTATTACCGCGCTTTATCTTTGTCGCCAATATCGAATCGCAGGACCCCCGGCAGATCATCGCCGGTAACGAAAAAGTGGTGCGTCCGCGTCTGGCGGATGCCGAGTTTTTCTTCAATACCGATCGCAAAAAACGGCTGGAAGACGCTTTACCGCGCCTGCAAACCGTCTTGTTTCAGCAACAGTTAGGGACGCTGCGGGATAAAACGGATCGCATTCAGGCCCTGGCGGGCTGGATTGCTGAACAGACAGGGGCAGACGTTAACCATGCGACCCGCGCTGGCCTGCTGGCTAAATGTGACCTGATGACCAATATGGTATTCGAGTTCACCGAGACCCAGGGCGTGATGGGGATGCATTACGCGCGTTATGATGGTGAAGCAGAAGATGTCGCTGTCGCGCTAAAAGAACAGTATCAGCCGCGTTTTGCCGGTGATGCTTTGCCATCAAATCCCGTGGCCTGTGCGCTAGCCATCGCGGATAAAATGGATACCCTGGCGGGCATCTTTGGTATCGGGCAGCACCCCAAAGGAGATAAAGACCCGTTTGCATTGCGTCGTGCCGCACTGGGGGTATTGCGCATTATCGTTGAGAAAAACCTCAAACTGGATCTGCAAACACTGACCGAAGAAGCGGTACGGCTGTATGGCGACAAGCTGACCAATGATAACGTTGTGGATGATGTTATCGATTTCATGTTAGGTCGTTTCCGTGCATGGTATCAGGATCAGGGTTACACGGTGGACACCATTCAGGCCGTACTGGCACGCCGCCCCACCCGGCCTGCTGATTTCGATGCCAGAATCAAGGCAGTATCGCATTTCCGCACCCTGGCCGAAGCATCGGCGCTGGCGGCGGCAAATAAGCGTGTTTCTAATATTCTGGCAAAATCGAGCGAACCCCTGAATGACAGTGTTCAGGCATCGATGCTGAAAGAGGCGGCGGAAATAAAACTGGCCGCGAATCTGCTGGTACTGCGCGATCAATTACAGCCTGACTTTGCCGGGGGACGTTATCAGGATGCGCTGATTGCCCTGGCGGCGCTGCGTGAACCGGTGGATGCGTTTTTTGACCAGGTTATGGTTAACGCCGAACAACCGGAATTGCGGATCAACCGACTGACACTGTTAGCCAACCTGCGTGCGCTGTTTTTGCAGGTAGCGGATATTTCGCTGCTACAGTAAGCGACATAACGGCTTCTGTGAAGGGAGTCGTTTTCAGCAGCAAAAAAATCCCTGCCACAAGGCAGGGATTTAAATTCGCGGCTTAGATAAGCTTACAGGCTGGTAACGTTGCCAGCAGCTGGGCCTTTAGCGCCATTTTCGATGGTGAAAGAAACTTTCTGACCTTCATCCAGAGATTTGTAGCCATCGTTAACGATCGCAGAGAAATGAACGAAGACATCTTTAGAACCATCATCAGGGGTGATGAAACCGAAGCCTTTGTCAGCGTTAAACCATTTTACGATACCAGTCATTTTACCGGACATAGTGAAATACCTTTAAATAATAAATGAACCTTTCGGCAATGGGTCTGGCTACAGATTGGAAGCTATAAAGGGGAAGTTCACTACCGGGGTATCTGGGATAACCGCTCAAGGACTACACTGTACTCTATAATCATGCTTTGTGGTCTGTATATCAAACCTGCGTGCATTAACTCATTTTTATCGAATGATAGCAAATATTTTTTTCACCAGGCTAATGATCTTGTCCTCAATACTATGGAAGATCATCAGGAAAGAGTATCCTGTAAGCCCGGCGTGGACTCTTTTTGTCCATGTCGGGTATCTCTATCTCTGTGTGCGCTTTTTTTTAACTTAAAGGAGTATAAAAATGGCGACAGGAAAATCCTGCTCTCGCTGGTTTGCCGCCGTTGCGGCTGTATTAATGATGGTTAGTCTGAGCGGGTGTTTTGATCAGGAAGGAGATCAGCGTAAGGCGTTTATCGACTTTCTGCAAAATACAGCAATGCGTAGCGGTGAGCGTTTACCGACATTGACCGCTGATCAGAAAAAGCAGTTCGGTCAGTTTGCGTCTGACTATGCGATCATTTACGGTTATTCACAACATGTTAATCAGGCGATGGAAGCGGGTTTTCGTCCGATTGTTGACAGTGTTAACGCTATCCGTACACCACAGGATTATGTGACTCAACGTGAACCTTTACGCCAGGCAAATGGGGCGCTCAACGTACTGAACCAGCAGTTAGAAAAGGCGAAAATTCAGGCTGACAGTGCCCATAATGCGTTAAAGCAGAGCGATGATCTCAAACCGGTCTTTGACATGGTTTATAACAAAGTGGTGACCACCCCAGCGAATGCCTTGCAACCTTTGATTCCCGCAGCGCAGGCGCTCACTCAGCAGCTCGTCCAGGTGGGTGATTTTATCGCTCAGCAAGATACGCAGGCCAGCTTCACGGGAAATGGGATCCAGTTTCCAACCTCACAACAGGCCAATCAATATAATGTGTTGATTGCCCCCTTGTCTTCTCAGCACCAGCTATTTAATCAGGTATGGTCTGCGGCGGTTAATGCGACAAACTAACTGTTGCGCAAGCACAGGGAGCGGTCACCCCGCTCCCTGTCATTTCTCGCCTGGTTATCTTATCTGCGAATTCGCTGGCTGAAGGGGGAAGCCGTGATATCGTGGCATTCGAAGTGCGCCGTTTAATCGTTCTGAGCAGCTTGAGGCTGGCGGGTATGCTGTGCCAGCCATGCGCTAATCCGCGCCTGTTGTTCTGTACTCAGCCACATCCCCAGTTTCGTCCGCCGCCAGATCGCATCGTCGAGTGTGTGTACCCATTCATGGGCGACCAGATATCTCAGTTCGGCTTCATAGCATTGATGACCGAAATCCTCCCCCAGATCCACTATTGTGTTTACCGAATCGAGGATCTTCTCGCTGCGGCTGCCATAAGTACAGGCATAACGGCGGGCCATGGATTCATTAAGAAAAGGGTATCGCCGACGGAGTTTGGCCGCGTAATCGTCGCGGTCACCCTCAATATCGCCCCCTGGCAGGATGGCATTTTTCGTCCAGGCCGGGCCAATATCCTGATAATAGGGGGTGAGTTTATCCAGCGCATGTTCGGCCAGCTTGCGATATGTTGTCAGCTTGCCACCAAATACCGACAATAGCGGGGCCTGGCCATTTTCATCCTCAATATCCAGGGTGTAATCACGGGTGATAGCTTGTGGTGAATCCGATTCATCATCGCACAGCGGGCGAACACCCGAGTAGGTCCAGACGATATCATCACGCGACAACGGTTTTTTGAAATGCGTGTTGTAGACGTCCAGCAGGTAGTCAATCTCCTGATCATCAATCACGACTTTTTGCGGATCGCCCTGGTACTCGACATCGGTGGTGCCAATAATCGAGAACGCCTCCATCCACGGGATGACAAACACAATACGTTTATCTTCATTTTGCAGAATATAGGCCTGCTTTTGGGTATGCGCGCGTGGTACGACAATGTGACTGCCTTTAATCAGGCGAATACCGTAGGGCGATGGCAAATGTAATCCCTTGTCAAAAAACGCTTTTACCCACGGGCCGGTGGCGTTAGCCAGTCCCCGTGCCTGCCAGCTGAATTTCTCACCACTATCGATGTCTTCTGCCTCGACGATCCACAAACCGTTTTGACGTCTCGCCCCCGTGACCCGGGTTCGGGTACGCACTTCCCCTCCTTTGCGTACCACCATTTGCGCATTGGCGACCACCAGCCGTGCGTCATCAACCCAGCAATCGGAATATTCGAAACCGCGCATAACCTCTTGTTTGAGTACCGATTCTGAGCTAAATCGCACACCTCTTGAGGCGGGCAAACGGGTACGTTTACCCAGATGATCGTATAAGAACAGCCCAATACGAATCATCCATGCAGGGCGCAGATGCGGACGATGAGGCAGACGAAAACGCAGGGGAACAATGATGTGAGGTGCCATTTTTAATAACACCTCACGTTCCGCCAGTGCTTCACTGACGAGGCGAAATTCGTAGTGCTCAAGATAACGAAGTCCGCCATGAATAAGTTTAGAGCTGGCACTGGAGGTGGCACAAGCGAGATCACGCGCTTCCAGCAGCAGCACCGACAGCCCACGTCCGGCCGCATCCGCTGCGATACCTGCACCATTGATTCCGCCACCGATCACAATTAAATCTCGGGTCTCCATATTCGCCACCTCTGATATTTTCGTTTTATGTTGTAAATGCTCGATATCGCTCAATATAGCAAATAAACGTACAGCTGATAATATGAAAAAATCATCATCAGATGATGTAAAGTGCGGTCTGCTGCTCGCCGGATCACCAGGCAACCAGTAAAATCATAGCGGAATAGTAGCCGCACATTGGTTTCATTTATATTAAGCGCCTGATGGGCCAGGCACTAAGGACAGATCCTGTGAATCATTTCCTATCTATCGATATCGAAGAGGCGTACCAGTACTGGCATCACGCCAGGGCGGTGCTGGTCGACATTCGTGACCAGCAAAGCTACCGGCGGGGACATGTGCCCGGCGCGTTTCATCTGACTGAAGAGAGCCTGGCAGCGTTTATGGAGGAAAATGACGTTGAAACCGCGGTGATGGTAATGTGCTACCATGGGAATAGTAGCCGGGGTATTGCGCAGTATCTGAGCCAGCAAGGTTATCATCAGACTTACAGCGTCGAAGGGGGCTTCGATGCCTGGTATCGTTATTTCCCGGCAGCCATCAGCGGTGAAGCCGATTAAGCGCCGGTCATGTATTCAACATATTGATCATGTTATATAATCGCTCTTTTTATCAGAGACACCAGATGGCTAAAATTGACGTAGCATGCCCGTTTTGTAAACAAACTGAACCCGTTAAAAAGTATGGCCTGGGTAAGTCCGGATTTCAGCGCTATCGTTGTCAGTCATGCTGTCGTACTTTCCAGACCGATTACGCTTATCGAGCCTGCCACCCCGGCATGAAAGAACAAATTGTTGACCTTGCTATGAATAATGCCGGTATCCGTGATACCGCAAGGACTCTGCATATCAGCATCAATGCCGTTGTCCGCACTTTAAAAAACCCGCGCCACGATGTGTAACCACATTGCCGCTGGATAATCTGCAAATCCAGCTTATCTGTGAAGTGGATGAGATGTGGTCTTTTGCTGGCAGTAAAAAGCAGCAACGCTGGCTGTGGTATGCGTGGGAGCCTCGTCTCAAACGTATTATTGCGCCTACTTTTGGGCGCAGGAGCAAAAAGACACTGCGCAGGTTACTGAGATTATTATCAGGTTTTCATGTCGCCTTCTGGTGTACCGATAACTTCAGCGCATATGACATACTGCCGGATAAAAAACATATCAGGGGTAAGCTTTACACGCAGCGGATTGAACGGGAAAACCTGAATCTGCGTAACCGCTTAAAGCGACAGAATCGTAAGACACTGGGGTACTCAAAATCTTTTGAGATGCATGACAGGATCATCGGTACTTTTATTGAGCGCGAATATTATGTTTGAGACAATATAAACATATTGAATACACCACCATCAATCAGGTCAAAGTTCTCCGGCGCCTGATCCAGCGTCACAAATCCCAGTTCGCCCAGCGCATACTGCGCCACTTTCTGCACACTGGTCGCCGCTAACCAGCCCCCTTCCTGACGTATCTGAAAATAAGCCGCATCACGGTTATCCGGCAGTATCTTTCCCTGCGCATCCGCACCCGGCACTTTCGTCAGGGTCACCACGCCCGATGTCCGGGTTTTCCGGCTACCCGCAACCATTCCCTGCTCGCCCTCTTCATACAGCGGCGCTTCTCTTTACCAGGTCAGGTATACCGGCGTATCCACGCCCACCCCGTCGGGGTTAGTGAGGAACTTTTCCATATCATCCATGCTCAGGCACTCGATATGCACCTGATAACGCGAAAGTTTGCCGTTTTCTTCCGGAAGCTGATAAAAAACCATATGCCCGAGACCGTCTCCAGCACTGACCGGGACAGGTTGCGGCGGTACACACACGGTATTAAATCCCTGTTCACTCCCCGGTGTCGCTGGTGAAACCGGGGTCAGGCTGTCACCGTCTGATACCACCCACACCCGGTCGCCCTTTTTCAGTTTGTCCTTATCGCGACCGAGGGTCACCAGACTGAATGTCCGCGCCTCTTCATTCGGGTTCCCGCCCGGACGGGTAACCTGCTGTGCAGTATTGCCAGGTTCGTAAGAGAGCGGAAAACCTGCCGCCAGTTTGCCCGCTTTGTTATTCTGCAGTACGTCATCACGACTCAGATAGTATGCCCAGTCCGTCCGTGAGGTACAGTTCACCACACCTTCCGGCTGAGCGGTACAGGCAGGTGCGCATTTTGCCCACCATGACGGAACAGGAACAGAATCCATTGCTTTCAGACTTCCCCGGTCTGACACCGTCCAGACTCTGGTTCCCGCCGGGAGTTCCTCTCCTTCTGCATTTCTCACCGCGGCTTTCAGCGTCACTTCGCTAAACTGGCGCTGGTCCCTGCTGCGGCTCACTGTATTGTCACTCAGCGTGACAGGGGTATCCTGTTCCAGTTTTCCCGCCACCCGCTTTGCCTGCACATCATCCGCACTGAGGTAATAACGCTGGACTCCCGCCACTTTTCTGTCTGAACTGCCGCCCGGCTGTTTATAAGCACTGTACGGTGCCAGGTGCATATACAGTGTGTAAAACGTCAGCCCGCTTGCTGTACTCTCTCCCGGCTGGAGATAGTGTTTTATCAGCACAAAGGAGTCTGAAAGCAGCAGTTTTTCATTACGCCAGTCAATCCCGGCACGTTCATAGCTCTCACATATCCGCCAGGCAACAATCTCACCATCCGCCATACAGCGAATAAACTGCTCGCCCTTATAAAGCTCACGGCAGTATTTACGCTCCTCTTCGCTGTCCGTGCTCAGGGCACACCAGGGCACCGTCGCATTGGTGATGTGAATACCCCCGTGCCACATCCCCTGACAGCCCACCAGATACAGGCCTGAGCTTTCCCCGGCGAGTACCGCCAGCAGCTCTTCCGCTGAGGAAAAGGGATGGCCGTTTTTATTCGCGGGGACGGGAAGCTGATTCCGGGTATCCTGGCAGTCATAATGGACTCTCCCTTTTATTCACTGTTCCATCCGCTGGCTGGCACCAGATAGCCTGATGTCTTTATGATGAAATTACCGGCGGAATCGTGTTTAATTTTGACCATCGTATTACGGGTGTGGTAAGTGTCAAGACATCACCCGTGGTTAATTTAAGCGACCTGTTTTTCCCGTTCCGGATTTAATGTCACCGCGCCTTCCGGCTGTCAGTTTCGTGTCCTTCCTGACCTGCTCTCTCTTCAGTTGTTTATTCTCTTTCTGGCTCTGTTTCAGAGCTGCTTTATCTTCCGGTGCGGAAGTCTGTAAAAAAGTCTGCTAAATAACTTCGCAAAATAGTAGATCACTTTGAGGGTACTCAGTCCGGATTTTGCGATCTGATTAATCGCCAGACATCACAAATCACCAGCCGGACTGAGCGATGCCGATCATAGCAGCTATTTCTCCTGAAGAACGACGCCTTATGCGGCTTGAAAAAACAAAATACCCGATAAGTGATGATCAGGTTCGCTACAGATTATTCTGGTTATTACAGCGCCTGAGTGGCTTACGATGAGGAACTGTCTGAGCTAACTCCGGGTAACCAGGCAGCTTACATTAAACAGGGATGACAACTGTCTTGACATTTACCGTACTGGGTTTTTATCTATTTAGTACACTGAATGAAACCTGTGAAATCACGGAGCGCTGGCTGAGAGAATATAACAGCAAACGCTCCCCCAAATTATAGGGTACTAAAATCGGTATATTTACCATAACCGCTGCCATTTTTAGCCTTAGAGCCTATCCCATTAGGCTATTTTACTTGCCATTTTGTCCCTGGGCAGTGCTCGAAATCCTCACGTACTCCGTGTACGCTGCGGTTTCTGCGCGCTGTCCGTGTCCAAACTGGCTGCGCCAATAACGCCTAATGGGATAGGCTCTTATTGTTACTCTGGATCATTCTGTTTGAGTTCCGCATAGCGGGCGATCAGCTGTTTCAGATGCACCTCCAGATGCGCCATTGCCACCGCAGGCAAAGGCTCTCCTTCAGGATGTTGTAATAAGGCCCGCAGTTGCTCTTCAGCCGGTATCGATTGATTAAATGACTGCATCGCGGAAAATACCACGGACTTTAGTTCACTGACCGTTATGTATTTACCTTTCTGCTCATCCAGCCCGTTCAGCCGGTCACTCAGCTTATATAGCGTCGCCATGCCCTGATGCCAGCCATTAAGCTGTTCTGGCGGTAATGCGGTAGCCTTAAATTTTTGCTGCCACTGCTGTATCAGGGGCTTAGCCTGCTCTGGCCACAACGCCTGAGCCTGTGCTGTCAGTTTTCGGCTGTAAGTGATATTCCAGTCAGGCGCCAGTTCATTCAGTCGCTCAAGCTGCTGCTGTGTCTGTACGATCCCGGTTTGTGCTGACGACATCCGCTGACGCAACACATCCAGCTCTGCCGGGGTGAGCGTGGTGGGTAATGGTGCCAGAGAGGCGGCAAGCTGAGTCTGTAACGGATCGGGCCGGTGAAGATAGTGCCAGCCCCACACGGCTACAACGTTTATCACCAGCATGGTACACATGCCAGCGGTAAAGGTTTTCCACTTTTTTACCGGCGCGGGCATCGCTTCGGGGGCTTCTACCTTCGCCTGCTGTTCCGGCTGAGCGACATATACCCACTTCATTTCGCTGTCTGGCGGACGGCTATTCTCCTGCGATCCTCCACTATGGGAGCCGGTGGCACTGGCTGGTAACACGGTGTCCGATTGCGCGACCGATCCGCTGCTGCTGATGTCATCGCTGTTTTCCAGCCGGATAGCGCTATTGTGCATCAGAGTACGTAAGGCATCGAACTGGATGAGATGTTTATGCTCCAGGCGCTGCAGCACCTCTCCCAGACGGGTAAGCAGTTGTTCCGCCTGGTACAGCTGACTGAGATCACTGTAATTCAGCGCCAGCATGCGTATCAGTTGCAGCAGACGCTGACCCAGGCTGCTGAGGATTTCCATCCGGGCATGTACCTGTCGAGGCCACAGGCTCCCCCACTGGTGGCGTATCTGTGCCTCGAGTATCGCCAGTCCTTCATTAAGACCGAATAAACCGGCCAGTTGTGTACGCGCCAGCGTATACCATGCCGCTGTTTGTAGCTCCACGCCGTTCTGCTCAAACAGTGAGAGGCACAGTTTTTCGACATGGTGCCAGTTGACATCCGGACGTGCCGGATGTGTCAGCTTATTCATTTCATCACGCAGAGCGGCATAATCCGGTAACGTTCTCGGATCGCCGCCGGTTTTGATTTGACGTGGGGTAATGTGATTCATCAGTCGTTATCCATTTGACGTATAAGGAACGATTAAAAGTTATCGCGGGCGATACAGCGCAATATCGCACGCCCTTTTACTGGCATAACTTATCCCGTCTTAGAGATGCGTGGTCGTATCAAGATACTGTTGTTGACGGAGATGCCGCAAAAGAACGCGCCCTTCCGGCATAAACTCGGTGCCGTAGCGCACCAGGCCAATACCCTTAAGCTCCGCGTCAATGGCATAACGCAGTTCACCGGGCATTTGCTGCTCCAGCATGATCACCGTGATTTTATTCAGGCGTGGCTCATATTTGAGCAGTACGGACGATAACGTCGCCATCAGCTCATGAGCGGTGCCGGGCATCCCTTGCAGGATTTTACTCATATCCGGTAACCCGTAGTCCGGCAGATGCGCTAGAGTGCCAGCGCGACAATTGAGGATCCGCTGCATATTATCCAGTACCGACAGGATAATCTGATTTTCTTCACTCAACTGGTGAAGGCTCAGACCACCGGAAAAATGGCCGGTGAGCATCTCATACAGCGAAGGGGATTTGTGAACCTGGGGCATTATTTATCCTTAAGTGGTAATAACAGTAGCGGGTTATCCCTGGCTTCGATCACCCGTGTCTTGTCAGAATCGGGGACTTCACGGTCAATCGCTAATTTCCAGCTGTTTTTCTGTGTATCCGGATGACGGAACAACCCCACCACCGCTACATAGTGCGCATCGTCTTCCAGAAGCATACTCAGTGACATATCGCCACCGGGCTTGACCACCCTATCACGGGTGGCAAGTAAATCCGTGCGATCGGTCATCTCTTCTTCATTCAGCAATTGCTGGTAGACTGTTTTATCGAAAGTTTTACGCTCTTTCAATTGATAAACCCGGATAACCAGCGGCTCTGACAGGGTGTTGTTCTCGCGCACGTCGGTTCCCCTGTGTAGGGGTCTGTTGATATTTAACCATCTGTTCAATGGCTTCCGGCTTAAACTCAGGAGAAAAATGGCGTTGAGTTTTTTAGGTTGAATCATGATCAGTGATCTCAGTTTCTATTGTTATATTAACAGGCTATTGAGGTGTTCGAAATAACTGATCCACGACAAAAATAGACTCAAGTCAAAAATAAGAGACTCAGGAAGGTATCCCTATATTTTTTATAACACAGACTTTTTTCATCAGGATAATATTATTTCTGTGCGGGCATCGTTATTTAATAATCCATATTGGGAACGACAGCAGTAGATGTTAATAATTAATTAGTTTTATGAAAAATATTTCGCGATTGTTAAAATATCGTGGAAATTATCGATAATCGGTAAAAATTTCTGTCACCTGTAGCAAACAGTCGGATAAATGGCACAGCCTGACACAAAAAATAAAACAGTGATCAATTATCATTATTTGTCGGTGAATAGAATGACTCGGCTGGGTGTTTGGCCGATTACCACGATGACTGAAAGTCGTCTGGCGGCGTATCTCTCCGCACTGCCAGTGGTGGAGAGCGTAAAACATTATTACCTTGTTATTTCTTGATAATTATTCTACTATAATATTGGTGAATGCTGATATTTTTTTAATTCTTTTGACATTCTGTCAAAAGATGACATAACTTTATAATCATCATTTATTACGATTAGGGTGTATTATGAAAAAGTTGCTGTTTTTATCTCTCGCTGCTATGTCATTTTCTTCTTTTGCATCACCGTCTTGCGATCAATATTTTAAGTCGATGGAAGGTTATCTTGAGCAAATAAAATCATCGCCGGAAACAAGTGCGCAATACGATGCGGTGAAAGGGCAGTATGACCAGGCAAAAAAACAGCTCGCTTCATTGCCTGAAGCCCAGCAGGAAGAAGCCTGCAAACAGGGGCTTAATGTTCTGAAAATGGCTGAAGAGCAAATAAAGAAAATGAAGCCGTAATAAATTATCGCTTTTACCCACGAAATCCTGATTGCTGATTTCGTGGGGATTCACAATCCTGCCTGTCTGACTACCATCACGAAAACCGATGATGATAACCTGTCGGTTCAGCAGACGGGGGCTTTGTTGAATAAATAGATATTATGCTGAGTGCCTACAAAAACATCGGTCTTCCTCGACGTAAAATCAGTAGGTTAAGATCAGGGTCGGAAGCTTCTCGCAGTAGAGACCAGCATTTCTGACCGAAACAGGCGTGATAAAACAGCATGATTCCCTATTATTCAACAAAGCCGCAGACGGGTTAACCGTCAATCGCCTTAACAGCACAAGCCGTTAAACACCGATTTTTCGCCCCAACAGACTCCCTGTTCGCGACTGACCATCCGGGCCATAAAGCGATTTGTTATTTTTATTCAGGATCGCCAGCGCTTTATCATTATGGTCAATTTGCTGATTAAGCAACATCCCGTTATGCTGATTTTTCTCCCGTAATACCCGGGTCAATTTCTGAACCTGTTGCCAGCGATCTGCCAGCATGGTCTGGCCAGCATAAGGGGCCTGGTGCCCGATAGCCTGTTCGGCAGCAGGACGTTGCTGCTCCAGCCAGGCGACCGTCGCCAGTTGCTGATTTTTGTTTTCGGTAACCCGCTGCAGTGCAACACCGGGAAGACGTCCGGAACATAACAGGTGATACTCTTCATCCAGCACGTTATCCAGCGTCAACAGTGTTTCCAGTAATTTATCCAGCAGTTGTGCCAGTTTCTTCATAATAATGACTTACCCTTTGCAACTTTTTACGCTACTGTCGGTTGCAGCAGAGAGCCATTGTGTATCACGTTGCGTTTCCTGCAGCAGGGCGTCGGCAATCCTGCCGGTATCCATCTGTAATTCACCCTGACGGATAGCCTGTTTAATTGTCTCTACCCGGTTCATATCGATATCCTGGGAACCGGGCTGCATCAGGTGTGCCTGAGCATCACTTAATTGCACCTGAGTCGCGCTGACAGGTGGCTGTTTAACGCTGGGCTTATGCGCTTTCAGGGAAATGTCTATGGGGTTTTCGCGTGGTTGTACCGCAGAAACCGACGGTAATCGTTGGGTGCGTTCAATACTCATATTGCCTCTTCGTTTACGTCTTTACCGTGCGGGTAAAACGTCTGTCGATAATGAGAATGGGGTCATTTCATGACCAGTCAAAAGTCATGTTTGCCCAGCATAATCCAGGCGACGATATGTGGTCTACGGGCACCAGGCATCCTGCAGAAGGTATCGTTACCGTTTCAGTCGGGAGAATTATCGGGGCTATATGCCTTTCTTTTATCGGCAGGGTAAGCAGAAACTTCATATTTTTTTATAACATAATACGAATAAAACCATCCTCTTCCGCGATACCGTTTACTATCTGGCCTGATGCCATTCGCACGCGAACGTTCTCGTTGACAGCGGCGTTGTTCATCGCCTTACCGACACCGTTAATATAGAATCCGCTCCCCTGGGCTTTGACCTGGACTTCCTGGTTGGCTTTAATGACCCACGGGCGGCGTAGCATCGATGATGTAACGGGACGACCAGCGCTGATATCACGCAGGCTTTCGGCACCGATCGCTTTTTTCTCATCAATAAGTACCTGTGCAGGCAGGGTATCGATCCGCCCCGATTTCTGGCTCAGATCAGCGTGAGACAAACGACTGCCCGCGCGAATATTGCGCGCAGCGACCAGATAGCGACCAAAGAGCTGAACCTGGGTCTGGATAAACCGTCGCTCCGTATCACAACGAGCTGAAACTGTGATATTACCGCCCACTTGTGTACTGGAAAGCAGGGCAAGCTGTGGCGCTTTACAGGAGGGCAGACGATTGGCCGGGGTACGTATCTGTACCTGCACCTCTATCGATTGACCGCTAAATTTTTCTTTTTTGATCAAATGGGCGATTTGTGCGGCTAAATCGTCAGCCTGCACGTTCAGACTACACAGTAAGCTGAGCAGCAGTAGATAACCTTTCTTCATTCTCTCATCTGCCTGGCGCCATCAGCCTGATGTGAAATATCTGCGGGGATACTTATCAGTGTACGAATTATATTTGACGATTTAAACCAACAAATAGCTGAGTATTTTGCGTTTATTCTGTCAATTAGCTCTCTGTCAGGTGTTTATGCTGTTGGCGCTGGATTTTCACTTTGCGGAGGGAACATGCTAGATAAACTGGACGCGGCATTGCGCTTTGATCAGGAGGCGCTCAATCTGCGCGCCCAGCGCCAGGAAATCCTGGCCGCCAATATCGCCAATGCCGATACCCCTGGCTACCAGGCGCGGGATATCGATTTCGCCAGTCAGCTCAATAAGGTGATAGAACAAGGGCGCGGTAAAGGAAATGGTATGGCGTTAACACTGACAGCGGCACGTCATATCCCGGCACAGACCTTACAACCGCCACAACTGGATTTACTGTTCCGTGTCCCCGATCAGCCATCGGTGGATGGTAATACGGTAGATATGGATCGTGAGCGTACTCATTTCGCCGATAACACTCTGAAATATCAAACGGATCTGACGGTACTGACCGGACGGATCAAAGAGATAATGTCGGTGCTGCAATAATAAAGGATAAGACAGATGTCTTTACTGAGTATTTTTGATATTTCCGGATCGGCGCTTGCGGCGCAATCTCAGCGCCTGAATGTCAGCGCCAGCAATATGGCGAATGCCGATAGTATCACCGGGCCGGATGGCGAACCTTACCGTGCGAAACAAGTGGTATTCGAAGTGGCGGCGGCACCAGGAATGGCGACCGGCGGAGTTCGTGTGGCCCAGGTGGTCGATGACCCTTCTCCGGAACGGCTGGTGTATCAGCCAGGTAATCCCCTGGCCGATGCTCAGGGCTATGTCCGGATGCCGAATGTCGACGTGGTGAACGAAATGGTGAATACCATTTCTGCTTCCCGCAGCTATCAGGCCAATGTCGAAGTGCTGAATACCACCAAATCGATCATGATGAAAACCCTGACATTAGGTCAGTAACAGGAGAACCGATGGCCATTGCCGCAATGACCAATGAGGCGACAAGAAATTCAGCGCTGGATGGTGCGACTAACAACAGTAATGCGCTGGATCTGCACAATAGCTTTCTGACGTTACTGGTCGCCCAGTTGCAAAATCAGGACCCCACGAACCCGATGCAAAACCACGAACTGACTTCTCAGCTGGCACAAATCAGTACTGTTCAGGGGATTGAGAAGCTCAACACCACACTCGGGTCTATCTCCGGGCAGATCAACCATAACCAGTCGTTGCAGGCCAGCGCCCTGATTGGGCATGGCGTCATGATCCCTGGCGACACGATTCTGGTGGGCAGCAAAGATGACGTTATCAGCACCACGCCGTTTGGCGTCGAACTGGAACGTCCTGCCGAAGAAGTCACCGTGACGATCACTGACTCTACCGGCAAGGTGATCCGCACCATTGAGCTGGGCGGCCTGAGCGCGGGTGTGCACTCCTTTACCTGGGATGGCTCGACGGACGCCGGAGAGAAGGCACCGGATGGTGCTTATAAGGTGTCGATCAGTGCGAAAGGCAGTGCCGGTGAACCGATGGTCGCTAAGACGCTGCATTTCGGCATGGTCAATGGGGTAATCAACGATAAGAATGGCATCCGTCTGGATCTGGGGCTGGCAGGTTATGCCACGCTCGATGAAATACGGCAAATTCTGTAAGACATTAATGTCAGTTTATTAAAAACATGAGTATGGCCGGAAAAGGTTTTTCGGCTCAGGAAACTCAGTAGTATTTCGGAGGATAATATGGGTTTTTCTCAGGCGGTCAGTGGACTGAACGCAGCATCGACCAATCTGGATGTGATTGGTAATAATATCGCTAACTCAGCCACGGCTGGTTTTAAATCGGGCACCGTGGCTTTTGCCGACATGTTCGCGGGTTCACAAGTGGGGTTAGGGGTAAAAGTCTCCGGCATCACGCAGAACTTTAATGGCGGTACCACGACCAGCACCAACCGTGCGCTGGATGTGGCGATCAGCGGTAACGGCTTCTTCCGTCTCCAGGACAAAGAGGGCGGTATCTTCTACAGCCGTAACGGTCAGTTCAAACTCGACGCCAATCGTAATATTATCAATATGCAGGGGCTGCAACTGACCGGTTATCCGGCAGGGGGTACGCCGCCAACTATTCAGCAGGGGGCCGACCCGGTGCCGCTGACGATCCCGGAAGGGATGATGAATGCCAAACTGACCGAATCGGGCCAGATGGTGGTTAACCTGAAATCGACCCATAAGCCGCCGACCGATACGACGTTTAATCCGGCGAAGCCTGATACTTATAACTACGTCAACACTATCACCACTTATGACTCATTAGGCAATGCCCACAATGTGAATGTCTATTTTGTCAAAACCGCGGATAACAAATGGGATGTCCACGCCCAGGATGGTGACACCGGAGCCTTGTCACAGACGACGATGGAATTTGACACCAGCGGTAATCTGATCAACGTCGGCGGCAATACCAGCGCACCGTTCAATATGACCATCAACATGAGTGCTAAAGATGGTGCCCCTGCCCAGACGTTCACCCTCGATTTTGCCCGCAGCATGCAGCAGAGCGTGGGTAGCGATTCGGTCAGTAAAGTCGCGCAGGATGGTTACGGGCCGGGCGAATATACCAACTTCCAGATTAACGACGATGGTACGGTGGTCGGTATCTACTCTAACCAGCAGATGCAGGTTCTTGGCCAGATCGTGCTGACCAACTTCTCTAACCCGGAAGGGCTGTCATCACAGGGTGATAACACCTGGCAGGAGACCGGTGCTTCCGGCCAGCCACGGGTTGGCACCGCCGGGGGGAGTGGGCTCGGTAAACTGATCAGTGGTGCGCTGGAGTCGTCGAATGTCGATCTGAGCCAGGAGCTGGTCAATATGATCGTCGCACAGCGTAACTACCAGTCTAACGCTCAGACAATTAAAACGCAGGATGCGATTCTGCAAACGCTGGTTAGCCTGCGCTAATAGGGTCACGATATGGATCACGCAATATATACCGCGATGGGTGGCGCGAGCCAGACACTGGAGAAGCAGGCTATTACAGCCAACAATCTCGCCAATGTGACGACACCGGGCTTTCGCGCCCAGCTTTCGGCATTGCGTGCTGTCCCTGTGAATGGCCCTTCTCTTCCGACACGTACCCTGGTGGCAGCATCGACACCGGGGGCCGATATGAGTCAGGGAGCGCTGAACTATACCGGCCGTCCGCTGGATGTTGCCCTGCAACAGGATGGCTTTCTGGCGGTGCGCCTGCCCGATGGCGGTGAGGGCTATACCCGTAACGGCAACATTCAGATATCTGCCGACGGTGTCCTGACCGTGCAGGGGCTGCCGCTGATGGGTGACGGTGGCCCGATCGAAATCCCGCCATCTGCGGAGGTGACCATTGCCGCTGATGGGACAATCTCGGCGCTGAATGCGGGTGATCCGCCGAAAACTATCGCCCAGTTAGGTCGTCTCAAACTGGTCAAGGCGGACGCCCGGGAAGTGATGCGTGGCGATGACGGACTGTTTCACCTGACGCCCGAAGCCAGCCAGCAACGTGGCAATCAACTGCCTAATGATCCGCTGGTGCGGATCATGCCGGGCGTGCTGGAGGGAAGTAATGTCAATCCGGTAGAGACGATGGTCGATATGATAACCAATGCACGTCGCTTTGAAATGCAGATGAAAGTTATCAATAGTGTCAATGAAAACGAACAGCGTGCTAACTCGCTGCTCTCCATGAGTTAAGCGTAAGGAGACGACGTAATGATCCCTTCTTTATGGATTGCGAAAACCGGTCTTGATGCCCAACAGACCAATATGGATGTGATATCCAACAACCTGGCCAATGTCAGCACCAATGGTTTCAAACGCCAGCGGGCGGTATTTGAAGATTTGCTCTACCAGACGATCCGTCAGCCGGGCGCACAATCTTCAGAACAGACCACCCTGCCTTCCGGTTTACAACTGGGGACGGGGGTTCGTCCGGTGGCCACGGAACGTGTGCATAACCAGGGGAATATCGCCCAAACCAATAACAGCAAAGATGTCGCGATTAAAGGCCAGGGCTTTTTCCAGGTTATGTTACCGGATGGCAACCTCGCCTATACCCGTGATGGCTCTTTCCAGATCGATCAGAATGGTCAGCTGGTCACGGCGAGCGGTTTTCAGATACAACCGGCAATCAGTATCCCAGCCAATGCGTTAACGATCACTATTGCCCGTGACGGGATAGTCAGTGTTACGCAGCAAGGGCAAACCGCCGCTCAGCAGGTGGGACAACTGACCCTGACCACGTTCATTAATGATAGTGGCCTGGAGAGCGTCGGCGAGAATCTGTATCAGGAAACAGAAAGCTCCGGGGCACCTAATGAAAGCACACCAGGACTGAACGGAGCTGGCATGCTGTATCAGGGTTACGTGGAAACCTCCAACGTCAATGTGGCGGAAGAGCTGGTCACTATGATTCAGGTTCAGCGCGCTTACGAGATTAACAGTAAAGCAGTTTCAACCTCGGATCAGATGCTGCAAAGACTGACCCAACTGTAATATTAATAGACGGGTGTCATTTCCTGCGCCCGTTATTTTTTAGTTGAAACAAAGGCGATATCCGTGGCAACCCTATATTCGATGGCAACCCTACCGCGACAACAAGGACAGCGCTGGCTGGCGGGGCTTGTGGTATTGGCGCTGAGTGGCTGTGCTTATATACCACACAAACCGCTGGTTGATGGTTTGACCACGGCCCACCCTGCACCGGCCACTGCACCCGAGCCCAATGGGGCGATTTTCCAGACATCACAGATGATGAACTACGGCTATCAGCCGTTATTTGAAGATCGTCGCCCACGTAACGTCGGGGATACGCTGACTATCGCGCTTCAGGAAAATGTCAGTGCCAGCAAGAGCTCTTCCGCCAATGCCAGCCGTAATGGCGCCAATAAATTTGGTGTTGCGGTGGCACCCCGTTACCTGGATGGTCTGCTCGGCAATAAACGCGCTGATCTCGATATTTCGGGGGATAACACCTTCAGCGGTAAAGGGGGCGCCAATGCCAATAATACCTTTAACGGTACGATAACGGTTACCGTCGATCGGGTACTGGCGAACGGTAACCTGCATGTTGTCGGCGAGAAGCAGATTGCTATCAACCAGGGCACCGAATTCATCCGCTTTTCCGGGGTGGTCAACCCACGCACCATCAGCGGCAGTAACTCGGTCTCCTCAACTCAGGTGGCAGATGCGCGCATCGAATATGTCGGTAATGGCTATATTAATGAAGCGCAGACAATGGGTTGGTTACAACGTTTCTTCTTAAATGTATCACCATTCTGATCATGGAGGGCTGTCATTCTCCTGACAATCCGGGAGTGACATTCCCCGCCTGGTGGGTATACGGAAGTGAGATCTCATGGTTAAAAAACTCTTTATGGTGCTGCTGATGAGCACCGTCATGTTACCGGCATCCGCAGAACGGATCCGCGATCTGGTAACGGTACAGGGTGTTCGCGAAAATGCACTGATTGGCTATGGCCTGGTGGTCGGCCTTGATGGTTCCGGCGACCAGACCATGCAGACGCCTTTCACCACCCAAAGTTTAAATAACATGCTCTCCCAGCTTGGCATTACGGTTCCGTCAGGCACCAATATGCAATTAAAAAATGTCGCAGCGGTAATGGTCACGGCGAAATTACCGCCCTTCGCCCGTGCCGGACAAACCATCGATGTGGTGGTTTCGTCTATGGGTAATGCCAAAAGTTTGCGCGGGGGAACACTGTTAATGACACCACTGAAAGGTGTCGATAATCAGGTTTACGCGCTGGCGCAAGGCAATGTGCTGGTCGGGGGGGCGGGTGCCTCATCGGGCGGCAGCAGCGTACAGGTCAACCAGCTGGCGGGCGGGCGTATCAGCAACGGTGCCACCATTGAACGTGAGCTGCCCTCTACGTTTGGCGGCAGTGGCATCATTAATCTGCAACTCAATGAAGAAGATTTTACCGTCGCCCAGCAAATCAGCGATGCGATTAACAATCGCCGTGGCAGTGGTACGGCGGTGCCAGTGGATGCCCGTACCGTTCAGATACAGGTGCCACGGGGGAACAGTTCCCAGGTGCGTTTCCTTGCCGATATTCAGAATATCAATATTAAGATGGGCATCCTCGATGCGAAAGTGGTGATTAACTCACGTACCGGCTCGGTAGTGATGAACCGGGATGTGATCCTCGACTCTTGTGCGGTAGCGCAAGGTAACCTGTCGGTTGTGGTGGATAAACAGGCGGTGGTCAGCCAGCCCGACACCCCACTGGCTGGCGGTGAGACCGTAGTCACGCCAAGCACCAAAATTTCGATGCAGCAACGGGGCGGATCGCTGCAAAACGTCAAGTCCAGCGCTAACTTAAACAGTGTGATTCAGGCATTAAATGCGCTGGGCGCAACGCCGATTGATTTAATGTCCATTCTGCAGGCGATGCAGAGTGCAGGCTGCCTGCGGGCAAAACTGGAAATTATCTGATGAGTCACTCATTGCTGAAAATGGCTGGCGCGGCCTATGACGCACAGGCGTTAAATGGCCTGAAACGTGATGCTGCCGCAGATCCACAAGGTAATCTTCGCCAGGTGGCGCAACAGGTTGAAGGGATATTTGTCCAGATGATGCTGAAAAGCATGCGTTCGACCCTCCCTGAGGATGGCATATTAAGCAGTCATCAGACACGGCTTTTTACCTCAATGTATGATCAGCAAATCGCCCAGCAGGTATCGCAAAAGGGATTAGGGCTGGCGGAGGTGATTGTCAGGCAGATGAATGAAGCCCATTCACAGCCGAGCGAAATGGCGGGGATCACCCCGATGGCACTGGATAATGAAATTCTGCAGACGCTGCCAGTGCAGGCGCTGGAGCAGGTGATCCGCCGTGCTGTGCCGCGCCTGCCTGCCATATCACGGGATAATCATGCTTTTATCGCCCGCCTGGCACCGCACGCCCGTATCGCCAGTCAGCAGAGTGGCATTCCGCATCAGCTGATTGTCGCTCAGGCGGCGCTGGAGTCCGGCTGGGGAGAGCGTGAAATCCCGACCCGGGATGGAAAACCCAGTCATAATTTATTCGGCATCAAGGCGGGCAGTAGCTGGCAGGGTCGAATAACCGAAATAATCACCACTGAATTTGAGCAGGGGATCGCGAAAAAAGTGAAGGCGAAGTTCCGTGCGTATAACTCTTATACCGAAGCAATTAGCGATTATATTAAATTACTCACTAATAATCCGCGTTATGCCGAAGTCGCCGCTGCCCGCACTCCGGAACAAGGCGCTCATGCTTTACAGCGCGCTGGTTATGCCACTGACCCGCATTATAGTAAAAAACTAGTAACGGTTATTCAACAAATAAAACGGAGTGGAGAACAAGCCGTTAAAGCTTATATGCAGGATCTGGACAAACTATTTTAACGATTGACGTTAATTCAACACTTATCATCACTACCGCGACGGTAAAAAATCGGGTGATGTATTCAATGTGTTTATTTCGTCTCAAACATAATATTCGCGCTCAATAAAAATACCAATGATCCTGTCATGCATTTCAAAAGATTTTGAGTACCCCAGAGTCTTACGATTCAGTCGCTTTAATCGGTTACGCAAATTCAGGTTTTCCCGTTCAATCCGCTGCGTGTAAAGCTTACCCCTGATATGTTTTTCATCCGGCAGCAGATCATAAGCACTGAAGTTATCTGTACACCAGAAGGCAACATTAAAACCTGACAATAATTTCAGTAACCTGCGCAGTGTCTTTTTGCTTCTGCGTCCAAAAGTATGAGCAATAATTCGTTTGAGGCGAGGCTCCCATGCATACCACAGCCAGCGTTGCTGCTTTTTACTGCCAGCAAAAGACCACATCTCATCCACTTCACAGATAAGCTGGATTTGCTGATTATCCAGCGGAAACGTGGTTACACATCGTGGGGCGAGTTTTTTAAAGTGCGGACAACGGCATTAATGCTGATATGCAGAGTCCTTGCGGTATCGCGGATACCGGCATTATTCATGGCAAGGTCAACAATTTGTTCTTTCATGCCGGGGTGGCAGGCACGGTAAGCGTAATCGACCTGGAAAGTACGGCAGCATGACTGACAGCGATAGCGCTGAAATCCAGCTTTGCCCAGACCATGCTTTTTAACGGGTTCAGTTTGTTGACAAAACGGGCATGTTACATCAATTTTAGCCATCTGGCGCATTTGTTAAAAAGAGTGATTATACAACATGATAAACACGTTGAATACATGACCCGCGGGTTACACTCGCACCTTTACTGACGCACCGTTAATGACAATATCAATAACCGGACGCGCTCAATGACTAAACTTTGCGCTGTTGCCGCTTAATAACCGCGATTTGTTCAAGATTTTCTGCCAATGGTCGATAACAGAAAAAGGCAATATGTGCACAAAATTTCATTGAAACTTTGCGGGTGCTGATACCGCAATGTAAGGGAGTTAAAATGGCTAATGGCTTAATCAACACCGCAATGAGCGGTCTGAATGCCGCTCAGATAGCACTGAGCACTGTCAGTAACAACATCGCCAATTCGGGTGTCGCAGGATATAACCGCCAGACGGCCATCCTCGCGCAGAACGGATGTCTGGCGACGCAGAACGGTTTTATCGGTAATGGTGTCACCGTCACCAGCGTTAACCGCGAATATAATCAGTTTATTACTAACCAGTTGCGTGAGGCACAAAGTTCCGCCAGCTCGCAGAAAACGTATTACGAAAAGATTTCACAGATTAATAATCTGCTCGCCAACAAAACGAATGATCTGAAGTCCAGCTTGCAGGACTTTTTCACGAATCTGCAAAACCTGGTCAGTAACCCGGGCGATGATGCGGCACGGCGTACTGTATTGGGTCAGGCGAATGGTCTGGTTAATCAGTTCAATAATATCGATAAATATCTGCGTGATATGAACAGCGGCGTGAATCAGCAGATTAATGATACCGCACTGCAAATCAACAGCTATAGTAAAGAAATCGCGCGCCTCAATGATGAAATTACGCGTCTGCGTGGTAGTGGCGGCGGAGAACCTAACGCGCTGCTTGATCAGCGTGATCAGCTGGTCAGTGAGCTGAATAAGCTGGTTGGTGTACAGGTGACACAACAGGATGGTGATGCGTATACCATCTCTTTTGCCAACGGCTTAACGCTGGTGCAGGGTAATACCAGTTATAATGTCGAAGCCATTCCTTCCAGCTCAGATCCTTCTCGTCTGACCATCGGTTACGATCGTGGTCATGGTGCCACTGAAATACCTGAGGGGCAGATAGCCACCGGTACGCTGAGCGGGGTATTAAAATTCCGTAGCGAGACGCTGGATGGCGTTCGTAATCAACTGGGGCAGTTAGCGCTGGCCATGGCGAACAGCTTTAACGAACAGCACCGCGCCGGTTTTGATATCAATGGCGAGCCGGGTAAAGACTTCTTTAGCTTTAATGGTGGCCAGTCTATTTCCAATAGCAATAACACCGGTAACGCTTCTTTAGGGATTTCATACACGGACACCAGCAAAGTCAAAGCCGATGATTATCGTGTCGAATTTGATGGCACTAACTGGCAGGTTACCACGATGCCGGGTAACGTTAAGGTTAATGCTAATGTGACCGTTGACGGTGACGGTAATACGGTACTGGAGTTTGATGGCCTGAAAATTGATGTTTCAGGAACGGCAGCAAGTAAAGACAGCTTTATTGTTCGCCCGGTCAGTGATGTGGCGGGTACATTGCAGGTTGCGATTACCGATTCTGCCCATATCGCGGCAGCGGGTAAAAACGATAGCGGCCGTGGCGATAATGAAAATGCGAAAAAATTACTGGATTTGCAGAATAAAAACCTGGTAGACAATAAAGCCACATTGAGTGGTGCTTATGCTGGTATGGTGAGCGGTGTCGGTACTCAGACCGCCGCCGCGAAAGTCAGCAGTTCGGCTCAGGAGAACATTGTTAATCAATTGACTCAGCAACAACAGTCAGCATCAGGCGTCAATCTTGATGAAGAGTATGGTGAGTTATTGCGCTTCCAGCAATATTACATGGCGAATGCACAGGTCATCCAGACGGCCAGCTCGTTGTTTGATGCGTTACTGAATATTCGTTGAGATGATGATTGATCGCCACAGCAGGCGATTATGCAGAATAAGGAGTCTACATCATGCGCATGAGCACCGGCATGATATATCAGCAAAACATGGCAGGGATTAGCAATAACCAGTCTCTGTTTATGAAGGCAGGCCAGCAGTTAACGACCGGTAAAAAGGTGGTTAATCCTTCTGATGATCCCTTAGCCGCTTCGAATGCGGTTATGCTCAGTCAGTCGCAGGCCGAAAATACGCAGTATATGCTGGCACGTACTTTTGCCCGCCAGAGTATCTCAATGGAAGAGACGGTACTTTCTGCGGCCACCTCGACCATCTCTGATATCAAAGCGCTGATTGTTAACGCGGGGGGTACGGAAAGTGATAATGACCGTGCTTCGCTGGCCTCTCAGTTACAGGGGCTGAAAGATGAGCTGCTTAACCATGCCAACAGTACGGATGGTAATGGACGTTATCTGTTTGCCGGTTATAAAAATGATCGTCCGCCTTTTGTGGTCGATAGCAATGGGGTAGTGAGCTATCAGGGTGGGGACACCACCGTGACCCAGAAAGTGGATGCTAACCGTGTCATGACGATTGGTCATACTGGTAACGCCGTCTTTATGGCTCTGACCAGCAATCCTAAGCCTGAGCCGGATGGCAGCCCTTCTGTGACTGATATTTTTGCCAGTATCGATATTGCGCTGGAAGCGCTGAATACCCCGACGGCGGATGCCAGTGATGCCGACAGGCAGCGGGTAAACGAAGCGATGGCGAAAGCGAATCGTGGTATGGATAACTCGTATAACAATGTTCTAAGTGTACGTGCTGAGCTAGGAAGTCAGTTACAGGAACTGGATCAGCTAGACTACATTGGTAAAGACCGCGAGATGGCCAGCCAGATCCAGATGAGTGATTTGACCGATGCGGATTTTGTCGAGGCGATTTCGACCTACTATCTGCAGCAGACAACGCTCCAGGCGGCGTATAAAACCTTTAATGATATGCAGTCGATGTCATTATTCAAGATGTATCGCTAACCAGGCCGTATTAGCGCGAAGATTACCTCCCTTTTATGTACCAGGAGCAGCCTGTTACGGCGACAAGACAGGCTGCTGTGAATACCTGGTACATATTTATGTACGACATCGGTGCCTTCACGGGTGCTGGGACGTACTTTTTTTTCTGCTCATGTTACTGAGTGATGATTGTCTACCCACCTGCCACCCCCGATGCGACTCGTATTAGCGATAGGCCGCATCAGTGACTGAGGGGGCGGCAGGTGTTTTATTTACAGCGAGTAAAAAAATGGGATCAGGAAAGGAACGATCAGCGTGATAATCCCCCCGGAAAGTAAAGCGACCGGCACGTAGGCGATACCACAATGTTTCTCGATGAGCGGCAGGGTGACATCCATCGCGGTGGCGCCAGCAACACCAATCGCAATATGACCGTTACCCAACCGTGACAGCGCCGGTATCAACAGTAAGGCAATCGCTTCACGAAACAGATCGCACAGAAAGGCGACGGAACCCAACAGCGGATCGCCCATTTTAGTGAACAAAATCCCTGAAAGCGTATACCAGCCGAAACCTGAGCTGACTGCCAGGCTATGCGTAAAAGACAACGGCAGGAACAGGGAAACCGCTGCCGCGCCGATATAGGAGGCCAGCACGGTCAGACATGTCATGATGATGTTAGTGCGGTTGAAAAAGATTTCACGCAGGTTAAGTCCGGCATAAGAGAGCTTGACGCCGATCGCGAAGATCAGCAGATAAAGCAGCCCTGAGATAAGCGGATCGTAATCTATTTCAGGGGTTATTTTGTAAAAACCGGCCAGAAAACCGATGATCACCAGTCCGGCCAGCAGCAGAGGATCTTTGATATACGCCACTATATTGAAAGTGCCGTTATCAGCGGCGCTATCGGTATTCTGCGCCGCCTTTTCCGATGCGCTACGAAGATAAAAGATTTTTAATACGCAGGCTATCGACAGGGAAGATGCCACGGCAATACATAACGCATTGACCCCAATCAGACTCAGCTTATTCATAATTTCCGGGATCGCCCCCACAGTGATCCCCATAAGAATAAGCAGCGAGTAAAGACTGAAATTAGAAACTTTTTCCGCCATGCCGATCGTGAATCGTGTGCAAAACTTTTTGCAATTAAATCCGACGATCAGCGCCACCAGAATAGGAAATAAATTGATTAATGCAAGGTACATATCCATGAGTCCATGACACAGAAAGAAATAATAGGGTGAAAACGATTGGCGCTAATCTAACCAGGTTATTCTACTGACCATTTTGACCCCGGACAACGCCCGAAGTCCTGACGGACTACGTCGCGAATACCTCAGGGATTCAGGCCACCAATCAGCGGTGTCATTTTGACCAGGGTTTCTGCGAAAATTTGTTCACAAAATGGTGCCAGCATTGGCATCATCAGACTGATGGTTATCATGCCAATCGTCATCGTAATCGGGAAGCCAATCACAAATACTGACAGCTGGGGGGTCATACGATTAAGTAATCCCAGCATAATATTGAGTGTCAGTAACAGACAAATCAGCGGTAATGCCAGCAGCAGACCACTGGTAAAAACCGATGAGCCGAGTTGGGCTAACGCCAGAAAGCCATTGCCGTTAAATGGCTGTGGCGCAACAGGCAGGGTATGAAAACTATCGACCAGCAGTGAGATAAGCCACAGATGGCCATTAAAGCTCAGGAAAAGTAGCATCGACAGTAAATTGAACAGTCGTGCCAGTACCGGCATATTGGGCCCGCCACTGGGGTCAAAAAAGGTGGCGAATGACAGCCCCATTTGCATGCCGATTATCTCACCAGCCAGACGAATGGCGGCGAAGGCAAATTGCATGGTCATGCCCAGGGCGATACCAATCAGAATCTGCTCAATTGCAAGCCATAATCCGCTGACTGAAAAAATGGGTACATGCACCACCGGCAGGGTCGGGGCGACCAGAATCACGATCAATCCCCCAAGGCCAATTTTAACTTTTTTACTGACCTGTTTATCGTTGAAGATCGGCGCAGTACCAATCAGTGCCAGAATACGTAACAGTGGCCAGAAATATTGCCCAAGCCAGACTGTCAATTGTGTACTATCAAACGTCAGCACAATTAGCCTGGTATATTCGGCAAGGTACTAAACAGGGTACGCATATAATCGAGCACCATATTCAGCATCCACGGCCCAGCAATAATAATGGTAGCCACCACGGCGAGAATTTTGGGAATAAATGAGAGTGTCATTTCATTGACTTGTGTTGCAGCCTGCAGCAGGCTGACAAACAGGCCGGTCACCAGCGCGGATAATAACAGGGGGGCGGCAAGCCCAAGGGCAACTTTCATCGCTTCAATGCCCATAGCCATAATTGATTCCGGTGTCATCCTGCCTCCCTGCTCTGTTCAGGTGTAAAAGCTTTGTGCTAACGAACCCAGCAATAATTGCCAGCCATCCACCAGCACGAATAACATTAATTTAAAGGGGAGCGAGATAGTCGCGGGGGGCACCATCATCATTCCCAGTGCCATCAGCACACTGGCTACCACCAGATCGATGATCAAAAAAGGGATGAAAACAGTAAAGCCAATCTGGAAAGCGGTTTTGAGCTCACTGGTGACATAGGCGGGTAACAGGATCCGCATCGGGACAGCTTCTGGCCCGGCCAGCGGCGGCTGACTGGCGAGACGGGCATACAGCGCCAGATCGGTTTCACGTGTCTGATGCAGCATAAATTCACGCAGCGGTTGTGCCCCTTTTTCAAGCGCGACATTAAGGCTGATTTTTTCTTCGCTATAGGGTTGCCACGCATCCTGATAAATTTTATTGAACACCGGCGACATAATGTAAAAAGTCAGAAACAGTGTCAGACCAATTATCACCTGGTTCGGTGGCGCAGAAGGGGTGCCCAGCGCATTGCGCAACAGACCGAGCACAATAATAATACGGGTGAAACTGGTCATCATCAGCAACATCGCTGGCAGGAATGAGAGCGAGGTCAGCAGAACCAGTGTCTGAACGGGCAATGTCCAGCTCTGACCACCATTCGGCAGCGGTTGGCTGATAATTCCCGGAAGTTGCGCCAGCGTTGCTGGCGTGAAAAACAGCAGCGCGACCAGTAATCCGACCACAGGTAAGCGCGAGCGTGTTGTCATGCCGATTTCTCCTGGCGTTGCACAACATGGCGCATTAACTGGCGGAAATGGCTGGTGGTGTCACCATCTGACGGGTGGCTTTCGCCAGGGGGGACGGGTAGCGTATGCAGTGGCGTAATTTGCTGCGCGGTGACACCCAGGACCAGCAGCGTATCAGCCACCTCCACCAGCACCACCCGTTCGCGCTGCCCGACCTGGCAACTGGCACGCAGTTTCAGCAGGCCCGCCTGACGGCCTGACGGTGCGAAGCCGAGTCGACGGATCAGCCAGCCAACCACCAGAATAAGCAGCAGAATACCGCCAAGGGCGCTGCTTATCTGCATCAGGGGTGAGTCGCTGGTCATCGATGACGTCGCCGGTTGTGCGATCTGTTGCATCGTCACGGGTGTCTCTGCGCTCATCAGTGGCTCAGACGACGCATACGTTCAGAAGGCGTAATGATATCGGTAATACGCACACCGTATTTATCCGCCACCACCACTACTTCACCTTGTGCAATAAGATAACCATTGATCAGGATATCCAGCGGTTCACCTGCCAGCCCGTCGAGCGCGACGACTGACCCTTGTGACAGACGCAGTAAATCTTTGATGGTCATCTTGGTGCGCCCCAGCTCCACGGTCATTTTGACCGGGATATCCATAATCAGATCGATATCCTGCGGATCTCCCGGTGGTGCGGAAGTATCGAGGGGTTTAAACAGATCATCGCTGCGCACATCCGGTTTTTCAGCGACCGCTGCTTTTGGTTCGGTGGTCGATTCTGACGTTTTCTGTTCTTCGGCCGATTTTTGTTCGTTAAGCGCATCCGCCCACAGATTGTCTGCAGATTCCTTCTCAGCGTCAGACTCGCCAGCGGGTTGCTTAGGATCACTCATTGGGTTGTTCCTCACTCAGAGCATTCAAAATAGGGTGTATCAAATGTTCAACACGCAGCGCATATTGTCCGTTCAGCGTGCCATACTGGCAGGTTAATACCGGTACGCCATCCACATTGGCAACCAGCCGATCCGGTTTTTCGATCGGTAAAACGTCGCCAGGTTTCAGCGAGAGTACCTTTGAAAGATGGACAGGAATATCAACAAAATTGGCGATCAGCTCCAGCTCAGAGTGTTGTACTTCCTGTGCCAGCGTGTTATGCCAGCGTTTGTCTTCCTGACGCGAGTTTTCCAGCGGTGGATTGGTAAGTAGTTCATGCAATGGTTCGATCATCGCAAACGGAATACAGATATTAAATTCGCCCACCAGATCGCCAATTTCCATCTGGAAAGGCGAGGTGACCACGATATCATTGGGTGAAGTGGTGATATTGGTGAATTTCACCTGCATTTCAGCCCGCACATATTCCACATCGATTTTATAAATCGCACGCCAGGAGTCACTGTATGCCTCCAGCGCCAGATGAAGCATGCGTTTAATCACCCGCTGTTCCGTCGGCGTAAATTCCCGCCCTTCCACTTTGGTTGGAAAACGACCATCCCCCCCGAACAGGTTATCGACGGCAATAAAGACCAGTGTCGGTGAAAACACCAGTAATGCCATACCACGCAGTGGGTTCAGGTGGATCAGGTTCAGGTTGGTCGGAACCGGAAGATTACGCACAAACTCATGATAAGGCTGAATCTTTATCGGACCAGCGGTAATATCGGCGCTACGACGCAGGAGATTAAATAACTCCATACGAAACCGACGGGCAAAACGCTCGTTAATAATTTCCAGCGCCTGTAAACGCTCACGTACAACGCGGCGCTGGGTCGTGGGATCATAAGGTTTGATCTCACTGTCTTTATTCTTGGCGCTGGTTGCTGCTTCTGGCTCATCGCTTGCGCTATCGCCATTGAGCAAAGCATCAATCTCTGCCTGGGAAAGAATATTGTCAGCCATGATGGTTTACCGCAGTATAAAGGCGGTGAAGAGTACGTCAGTGATGACCTGTTTCGGTTTGCCAGCGATCAGCGGCGGGCTGAGTACTTCTTTGATCTGGGCGATTAACTGCTGTTTGCCCTCTTCACTGCTGAGTTTATCGGCCTCCTGGCGGGAGAGCAGCATCAGCAGACGGCTGCGGACTTCTGGCAAATAGTCATTCAGTTGTTTGCGTGTTTTATCATCTGGCAAACGCAGTGTGATACCGATGTAAAGCACACGATCGGGATTATTCTCCGGATTGACCAGATTAACGGTGAAGGTATCCAGCGACATAAAAACCGGTGCCACAGAGGGTTCTTCTTTTACCGCCTGCAGGTCATTTATATGCTGAAGTTGCCACCAGCTGTAGCCTGCGGCCGCACTGGCGATCACAGCGATCAGAAGCAGAATGATGACCAACAAAGGGCGTTTTTTCGATGATGATGGAGGAGAATCCTGAGCCATAGCTAAATCAAATTCCTGTTAATCCATCCGCCGTTCCTGATGCGGCGGACATGGGGTGCAGCGTGACCGCACGCGTGATAATAGAGATATTATCGCGTCTGTTCTGGTGGCTAATCACCAGAACAGATAGGTAAATCACGACTAATTTGCTGGTTTGAAGCCATTCAGGCGAAAATATCAACCCCACCAGCGGCCTGACTGGCCATCCGTTGTAATGTTTCCGGTGTATTGATGACGGAAGCCGGTGTCTCCTCGCCGGAAGGCTGACGAGCATAACCGCTCCCCGCTCCTCCCTGAGAAGCTTGTTGATTTTGCTGGCCTTGCTGCCATTGCGGCGTCGGCTCTCCGCCGACACTGCTCTGCCCAAGCTGAATGCCGCTTTCTGCCAGTGCCTGACGTAACTGTGGTATCGCAGCTTCGACGGCGGCACGTACCTGTCCGTGAGCGGCGGCGATATGCAGTTGCGCCTGGTTATCGTTCATATTGAGGGTGATCTGCAGCTTACCCAGTTCTTCAGGGTGCAGGCGCAGTTCAGCACTGTGCTGACCATCACGCTGGAACAGTAAAATTTGTTGATTTAATGCCTGCTGCCACTCGGGAGTGCCCAACGGAGCGCTGAGCTGCGACAAGGTGGCCGCGGGGGCGACATTGGCCGCCATGCTGGTGGTCTGGGGGGCGGGCGTCAACAGTGTGCCCGCCAGTGGTAATGGTGTGTCGTTGATCGCCGATACCTGGGGCAACGGACTGTCATTGCCAGCCGGGAGCGGTGTCGCTGTCTGGGCGGCGGTATTGGTCACGCTTACCCGTGGACGGCTGGCATCCGGCGCCGGCGCTGAAGGGGGTGTCATGGCCGGTTGTGCCGTGACCGGTGAGCTTACAGCGGCGGATGGCACCAGGATAGCTGCCTTGAGATCGCCAGGCAAGGTATCTTCCGTTAGCGGGCTGACGAGTTGCGATGTTGTCCGTTGATCATCACTAATGTCGCTGTTCAGCAAAGCCGTGACCGGCAGCGCATCATCGTTAATCCCAGGTTGTGGCACAGTCGATACCGTCTGTAACGGTGCGATAGCCACGCTCGGCTGTAGCATGGCGTACAGTGCCTGTAGCGTGGCATCATCAGCGACAGCCGGTAAGGTCAGTGAGTGATCCATGACCTCATCAGCCACGCTGATCGGCATCTCTTGTTGATCGCTGATCAGTGACGGGATCATGCCGGGTGTTAATAGCGTGGCATGTTGATCGGCGATCGCCGAAAGGTCAAGCAGGGGATCGGCGGACTCAGCGCCCTGATCATCCTCGTCGATAACCGCGATAACGTTTTTATCCTTGCTGATATTGGCCGCCAGATCATCCGCCAGCCGTTCAGCGAAAACTGATGAAAACAGCGACTCCTCGGCTCCCTGAGCGGGATCAGCCGGAGTGCCAGCATCACTGAGGAGTGAAAGTGTCGAGAGTATATTCAGATTCATTAAGGAGCACTCCGGTAGGCGCTACGTTGCGCAAACTCATCCATCATCTTCTGGTCACGCTTGTTTTCCTGCTGCTGTTCAGCATCGCGTGCGCGCGTATGTAACGTGTCAAAGGCATTCAGCCGTTGCTGTTTGGCCTGCCACTGCCTGGCGGCAAGATCCACTTTCTGCCCCCATTGCTGTAATTGCTGGCGTTGCTGTTCAATCGCCAGATCCAGCGTAGTGATAAACTGTTGATAGTTCTGCCAGCTTGCACTGGCCATGCCGTCACAGAGCGTATGGTTAAGCTTCTGACAATATTCATCCTGGTAGTTAAGTAATTGTGTCAGTTGCTTTTCCGCTGCCTGCTGCGCCTGGCGCGCCTGCCCCAGTTGTCGCTCGGCCTGTTCTACCTCATCTTGTGCCAGATTACGCAAGGTAATCATTGGAGAGTGTGATTTCATGATGTTCAGCCTCTGATGACGTTAAGCAATTAACTGCTGTAGCTGTTGACAGGCATCGTCATAGTTGCAGCGTTCAAAAATATCTTGTTGCAGATAAGTCTCCATACGCGGATAGAGCGTGATGGCTTTATCCAGTAGCGGATCGCTCCCGGCGGCATAAGCCCCGACATTAATCAAATCGCGGTTACGCTGATAGCTGGCCAGCATCTGCTTAAAATTACGGATCCGCCGGTAATGATCTTCGTTAATCAGCGCGGTCATGGCACGACTGATCGAGGCTTCAATATCGATAGCCGGATAGTGGCCCGACTCCGCCAGACGGCGTGAAAGCACCACGTGACCATCAAGAATGGCACGGGCAGAATCGGCGATCGGGTCTTGTTGATCGTCGCCTTCTGTCAGTACGGTATAAAACGCGGTGATCGAGCCACCACCACTGACCCCGTTCCCTGCCCGTTCGACAAGCGCCGGAAGTTTGGCAAATACGGAGGGGGGATAGCCTTTAGTGGCGGGCGGCTCACCAATGGCCAGGGCGATTTCGCGCTGTGCCATCGCGTAGCGTGTCAGCGAATCCATAATCAGCAACACATGCTGACCACGATCACGAAAATCTTCAGCGATCCGTGTGGCGTAAGCGGCTCCCTGCATGCGCAATAACGGAGAAACGTCAGCCGGTGCGGCAATCACGACTGATCGTGATCGCCCTTCAGCACCGAGAATATTTTCAATAAAATCTTTTACCTCACGACCACGCTCGCCGATCAGCCCAACGATAATCACATCGGCCTGGGTATAACGGGCCATCATGCCGAGCAGGACACTTTTCCCCACCCCGGAGCCAGCAAATAGCCCCATTCGCTGGCCACGCCCGACGGTCAATAGGCCGTTAATCGCGCGTATACCGACATCCAGTACCTGTTCGATCGGGGTACGTTGTAACGGGTTGAAAGGGGCGGTCGTCAGCGGAGCGCAGTAACCGGTTCTCGGTGAGGGCAGACCATCGAGGGGTTTGGCGCTGGCATCCAGTACCCGACCGAGCAGCGCTGGGCCGAGCGGCAATTGTTTGCCTTCGTTTTTTCCTTCCTGAGTGGTATGCGCGCAGACTCTGGCACCGGGAACAATCCCTTCGACCTCTTCCAGTGGCATCAGTAATAGACGTTGATCATTAAAACCAACCACTTCACTTTCTACTTCCTGAATATGGCCATCGTGTTTGCGCTCAATAAGGCAGGTGGCACCGAGGGGTAATTTTAATCCCGTGGCCTCCAGTACCAATCCGGTAGCGCGGATCAATCGGCCATAACGGCGCACGAGGGGAGTACGGGTGATCTCTTTTTCCTGCGCATCCAGTGCGCTGAGCCACTGTCCAAGTCGTCCGGTCATTACACCTCTCCAGGTGCCACCAGATGGCACAGTTCACGCCAGCGCGTGGCGAGACTGGCATCGAGATCACCCTCTTCGGCACTGATTTTACAGCCACCAGGATGAAGTTCACCATCTGCCAGCAGACGCCAGCCGTGCATACTCAGGGTGTTGCCTAACTGTTGCTCCACCCGGGTATAGTCTTCTGGACTGACCCGTAATTGTGGATGACCATTTAGCATCGGCTCTTGCTGAATAAATTGCTGAATTTGGGCGATTAAGGCCGTGCCATCGCAAACCGCGGGCTGACCGAGTACCTGTTTTGCGGCGGTCAGCGCTAACTGCATCAGGCGTGAGACTATCACGCTGTCCAGTGAGTCGAGGGTTTGCTGAAAGTCATCGACCAGTTGCTGCCAGCGTTCGGTAATCGATTGCTGTTGCTGTTGTGCCTCCAGAAGCCCCTGTTGATGACCCTCTTGCCGTCCGGCCTCAAAGCCAGCGTCGTAACCTTGTTGCTGACCTTCACTGTAGCCTTGTTGCTGTGCCTGCTGACGCAGGGTCGCCAGTTGTTGTTGATATTCGGCTTCTGCTTTTGCTTTTGCTTTGGCTTCAGCATCGGCTTGCGCCGCGATGTCGTTATTAGCCTGTTCAGGCACCACCGATAGGGTGTCATCGGGCAGGGGGGATTGATATGCGCCCAGGTCTTTCAGTGACCACGGCTTCCAGAGCTGTGGGTCAATTTGCTTAGGCTTATACATAGGTATCCTCACCACCACCAATGATCATTTCGCCACTTTCCGCCAGACGGCGCACGATCAACAGAATCGCTTTCTGTTCGGTTTCTACCTGCGACAGACGTACCGGGCCGTGATTGGCGAGGTCGTCACGCAGAATATCGGCGGCACGTTGCGACATATTTTTGAGGAATTTTTCGCGCAGCGGTTGTGCCGATCCCTTGAGCGCGATGAGCAGCGATTCGTTGTCCACATCCTGCAACAGACGCTGGATACTGCGATCGTCGACATCCACCAGGTTTTCGAACAGGAACATCTCGTCGATAATTTTTTGTGCCAGCTCGCCATCGTATTGACGCATGACCTCGATAGCCGCTTCGCTTTGCTGCGTTTTCATCAGGTTGATAATTTCGGCAGCAGTACGTACACCGCCCATTTTGCTGCGCTTCAGGTTCTGGCCATCCAGCAGATTGTTCAGCACTTCGGTCAGTTCTGCCAGCGCCGCAGGCTGTACCCCGCCAAAAGTGGCGATACGCAACATTACATCGCTGCGCAGGCGTTCGTCGAACTGGGCCAGAATATCGGCCGCCTGGTTGCGTTTGAGATGCACCAGAATGGTCGCGATGATCTGCGGGTGCTCGTCACGAATAAGATCGGCGGCACTCTGTGGCTCCATAAAGTTGAGCGCTTCCATACCACTGGTGGTATCGCGCGATTCGAGAATGTCTTCCAGCAGGCTGGAGGCGCGCTCTTCACCCAACGCTTTGACCAGCACAGTGCGCAGATAGTCGCTGGTGTTGATGTTCAGCACAGCATATTGCTCCGCATGATCCTCAAATTCATTGAGTATTTCGTCGAGCGATTGGTTGGAAACCTGGCTCATTCCCGCCATCGTGGTACTTAATAGCTGGACTTCACGTGAAGAGAGGTGTTTGAACACCTCGGCGGCACGATCTTCACCCAATGTCATGAGTAAAATGGCACTTTTTTCGGTTCCTGACAGACTCATAGTTCGTTACTCATCCATTGGCGTATCACCAGAGCGACGATACGTGGGTCTTTATCAGACAGCTCACGCACTCGCTGGCTCTGGACTTCAGTATTAGCACGTTGTTGCGCACGTCGGCGCTGTTCCTGTTCATGATGTTCAGGCATCACCGCATCGTTACCAGAAGAGGCAGCGGCGGCGGCAGTCGCGGCCATTTTCATGACCGTCTGATGTTGTTGCAGTTGCGGTTTGATCCATTTCCGCCACAGCAGCCACGCAATCAGCATGACGATCAGGTAGCGCCCGATATCAAACACCTTGTCGATGAACATCGGCGTTTTCCAGAACGGCAATTCACCCTGAGCACTATCGAGATCGGTAAACAGGGTATTGACCACCTGGAGGGTATCACCACGCGCACTGGAGTAGCCCATGGCTTCCCGCGTCAATGCTTCTATCTTCTCCAGTTGCTCCTTGCTGATGGGTTTGGGTTTGCCGTCTTTATCAACGCCCTGATAGTTAACCACTACCGCGACCGATAAGCGGGCTACGGAGTTTGATTTCTGTTGAATATGACGGATGGTACGATCCAGTTCATAGTTGGTGGTCGCATCATGACGACTATTTAATATCCCGTTATTGCTGGTAGTGGTGGTCTTTGCCGTCGCAGGTGAACTGGCAGGCGGGTTACCGGCTGGAGTATTTTGCGTATCACCTTTGTTATCTTCATCCGCTTTGGCAGTTTCAATCGGCGCGGTGGCTGGCGGTGTAGGCTGATTCGTCAATGCGCCTGGCACACCACCTGCCTGAGTGCCGCCGCGTTGTTCACTGTCGCTGGTTTGTCGTGAGCGAATGGCGGCTTTATCAAGCTGTTGGTTTGGCTGATACTGCTCTTCGGTTTGTTCACGATGGGAGAAATCGATCTGTGCCGTGACCTGAGCCCGGACATTGGCAGCACCGACGATTGGCGAGAGGATCGCTTCAATCCGGCGCTGGTAGCCACTTTCTACCTCATGAGTATATTTTAGCTGACTAGCGTTGATATCCCGGCCTTGCGCACTGGAGTGAGTCAGCAGACGCCCGGCCTGATCGACGATGGTGATTTTGTCGGCGGGCAGATTAGCGACACTGCTGGATACCATGTAGACGATGGCACTGATTTGCTCATCATCCAGCGCACGACCATTTTGCAGCGTCAGGGTCACGGAGGCCGACGGTGATTTTTGTTCGCGGATAAACAGCGACGGTTTCGGCAGTGCCAGATGAACACGGGCACGCTGAACCGGCCCCAGTGACTCAATGGTACGTGCCAGTTCGCCTTCAAGTGCACGCTGATAATTTATCTGCTCGCTGAACTGACTAATGCCGAATTTTTCCTCATCCAGCAACTCAAAGCCGACAGCGCCCCCTTTCGGCAATCCTTGTTGAGCCAGACGTAAGCGGACTTCATGAACCTTTTCTTCCGGTACCAGTAACGCTGAACCATTTTCAGCAAAGCGATAGGGAATATTCATCTGGGTGAGCTGAGTCACGATAGCTCCCCCATCCCGATCATTAAGGTTGTTGTACAGCACCCGGTAGGTCGAATTTTTCGCCCATAATAGTAAGGCAACAACAATCGCTATTGCCGCAGCGGCGCTGATCAGCAACGAAACTTTTGGATTAGTGCGCAGGCGATGCAGGATGGTTTGCAGACCATTGTCATTCTTTTCGCCCGCAGTGATCGTAGCGTTCATGGGCGACAACCTTCAACGAAAAACATGTTCTTGCTCAGGTGACAAGAGGGTTTCCTGACCGATTGATGAAGGATATGGTTAGCGTTATGTGACAAAGCAGACTCCCTGATACACATCTTTATCTGAATAGCATCGCAATAGTGATATCCCCATGACGGGGCATGCCATTATTTGTTGTCCTGCGTTGGTTTAATGGCAGGATTAACTGATATTTTTTATAGCTACTTATTCATTTCACGGAAGAATGAACATGATAGGGTGGCGATAAGTATAAAAAGTGCTGAATGCCGCGTGCTATTCAGCAGCCGACTAAGAAAACAGAGGACAACATGGCGATTCAGGGTATTGAAGGCGTACTGCAACAGATGCAGGCGATGGCCATTCAGGCTGGGCCGAAAGGGCCAGAAGTACCTGCACATCATGTCAGTTTTGCCAGCGAACTGAACGCGGCACTGGGAAAAATCAGTGATACTCAGCAAGCAGCCTATAAACAGGCGCAGGATTTTGAGCTGGGGGTTCCCGGTGTCAGTCTGAATGATGTGATGGTGGATATGCAAAAATCGACCGTGTCACTGCAGATGGGGATTCAGATGCGTAATAAGCTGGTCGCCGCCTATCAGGAAGTGATGAATATGCAGGTTTAGCGCCTGACTCATCAGCGCCGTTTATTCCCGGTAGTTACGCTACCGGAACTTCAACTCAGAGCCTGTTCTTTCAGGCTTATTTGCTCGCCATTCTGGCACCGGTCCGTGCCCGGCATGCTCACCGACTACCTGTACGCTGCGTTTTCTTCGCGCTACCTGTGGCCAACGTATTTGCACTAGCAACAGCAGGCAAAGGATCAGTGGCGAATCTGCGTTAGCTCGTCTTCTGTCAGACCAGTCATTTTGATAACCGTATTGCGGTCGATACCGTTCTTCAGCATGGTGCGGGCCACTTCGAGCTTTCCTTCCAGCTTTCCTTCATGGCGACCTTCCAGTCTGCCTTCATGGCGGCCCTCAAGCCTGCCTTCATTGAGGCCCTCCAGTCTGCCGAGCTGGATACCTTTCTGAATACCCTTCTGTTCAAGCTGTTGTGCGATGGTCATAAGAGTGTCTCCGTGTTGCGGCACACGCTGTGCCAGTTCGCGTACCAGGGCTTCGGTGTCGGCTGTTTCGCCCGCGTCGGGTAAGGATACGACATTACTGTCGTATCCTCCCCTAAGAACGGAGCGTGCGAGTTTCCCCGCACTCCGCTCAAATCTCTAGAAGCTCATCTTGTTTGATTGAGCCAGCATTCTGACTGTGTATTTGTCGATGGCAGTTAGGATGAAGTAGAATCAGATTACTTAGATGATCTTTTCCACCTTCACATTTTGGGATCAAGTGATGTATGTGCCAGCCTGACTCCTGTGAGATTTTCTGGTTACATGCAGGGCAGAATGTTCCTTGCCGTTTCCATAATTCTACAACTTTTTTCCTTCCATGCTGACTCTGTAACCAAAGATAATCCATGCGTTTTTCAAAGTAAGGCTCCCAAGCTGGATCGTATGGGTTTGCCTGACCTTTTATCTTTACATGACGCTTTATTGGTGTGGAAGATGCCAGCTTGAGCGTATGTACCTTCCCTTCAACATCCCTGTCACTGAATATCCAGTCTTTCATATCCTTTCTTATGAAGTACCGTTTTTTTATCCAGAGACAGTTCTTTTTAGGGTGTCTTCTTCTACACCAACGCCATAGCCTTTGCCAGATTTCATGATCAACACGACAAAAAATAACTTTTGAGTTCACATGTCGGTGATAGTTTACCCAACCTATAATAATGGGATTGAGTAATCTGATCAGGTTGACTTGTGTAACCGTTTTGTTATTTTTAACAACTCCGCGTATCTTATTAAGGAAAATTTTCAGGTTCTTCTTTGATGGTTTTATGATTAACTTACCATCGTACCTTCTGATATTTTGTCCTAAAAAATCGAACCCTTCCGCTACATTTGTTATCCTGGTTTTCTCTTGTGACAGAGTAAGTCCTCTCTTTGCCATAAATGCTTCAATGATTGGTTTTACCTCATTTTCAAGCAATTCCGGTGAGATACCAGTACAGATGAAATCATCTGCATAACGTACGTAGTTTACCTTGTGACTGTTGGCCTTTTTTGTTCCTTTCCGACCAAAGTGATCGATAAGTTCCTTTTCCAGACCATCAAGGCACATATTTGCCAGAACAGGAGAGATAATACCGCCCTGTGGCGTTCCGGCCTTTGTTTGGAAAAAAGCTCCATTTTCCATGAATCCAGCTTTCAGCCATTTCCTCAGCACTTCCTTATCCATAGGGATATTAGAAAGTAACCAGTCGTGGCTGATGTTGTCAAAGCAACCTTTTATGTCCCCTTCCAGTACCCAATCTGCTGCGATCTTCCTCGCAAGGAGGATATGCAACTGAACAATTGCATCAGCCGTACATCTGGCTTTTCGAAACCCATAGCTGTTATCGTCTGCTGTTGATTCTGATACTGGTTCAAGTGCCATCAGGTGTAAAGCCTGCATAGATCGGTCAAGCATCGTCGGTATCCCTAAAGGTCGGCGTTTGCCGTTTGCTTTTGGGATATAGATCCTTCTGAGAGGACGTGGTTTGTAGCCTGTCTTTTTCAGAAGTACGACGGCTTTCCATTTTAAAGTCGGGGTTGTCCATACTTCGCCATCAACACCGGGGGTTGTTTTCCCCTTGTTTTCAGTAACTCGTTTTATAGCAATTATTTTTGCTGAAAAGGAGCGAACAAGCATACGCTGTAAAGATTTAACCTTGCGCCACTGCTTATTCCTGGCTGCTTTCGCGATACGTAACTGTAGTTTTCTCACCAATCGGTAATGAATTTCCCAATCAATCGAGTGCCATCCTTCAAGGCGCGGAGCCGCAGATACATGGGGAAATGTATTCATCTTGCCTGCTCCCTTTTGAAAACTTTACAGCTATTTTCACGATTAGAGACTCGACGGAAGTCTGCATATTTTCATATTAGGGCAAAGTTCGAACCCTTATTCGCTCCATTACAGAGTGACATTCGCTTTTTCCGCCATCCTTTACCCGCATAACTAAAGGCTTTCCTTACGGTCAGCTTGCCCATTAGGCAGTGATACGGGCTTACCGAGTTCCACTTAACATACAAGTTCTGGGTTAGGTTCTGTCTGTCCGCCGGTGATTCTGATGCCCATGTGTTCTTTGTACAAAGAAGAACAGCCTGATCACTTACCTTTTGGTTCAAGCCTGTCATCATCTTTGGCTTGTTCTATCTAACGACGTTTATCAACAGTTCACTTGTGTTAACCTTGCCAGACAGCCAACTTTCTATCTGTGTGATGCTCACAAATAACAAACATACCTCACGGTTGTCCGCCATATTTACTGGAAAGCGATGTCTCTGAGGCTTATCCACCTTCCGTTACCAGAAAGAAGATCTCAGATAGGCTACTACTGATGGGACAGTAGGTTTTATAGAATTTACTCTTAAAACAATATGTTAAGCGACTTCTCGTCGCACCTGTACGATATAGTGTACCAGTGATACGACCAGCGATGAAGAAAGATATCCGGCCAGTAAAATGGGCACCAGCCGATCGACCAGTTCGGCCATATCCCGCTGATGAATATGCTTTTGTAGCAGTGTCAGGGCGGCCATACTGCGGTGGTCTGCGATTTCATCATCGGGAATAACGGTAACATCGACCAGCGGAAAAGCCCGGCTGTAGAGCTGGTTAGCGAGTGCTGGATCATCAAATTCGTCCAGCCAGTGGGTGGAGTAGGGATAGGGGGTGCGTTTACCGGTATAGAACAGTAGCGGTATCACCAGTGGCAATTTCTTGTGCCCGGCCTCAAGATGGCGCTGCATGGCCGCCACGGCATAGCGAATGAGACGAAAGGCCATGTGTTTGTCTGGCGTCGACTGGTGTTCCACAAGGACGTGAATGTACCCATCGCCAGTGCTGGTTTTCAGGCTGTAGAGAATATCGCTGAAATACTGACGGAGATCATCCTCGACGAATGAGCCGGATTCCAGCTTCAGGGTGCTGAGATCGCAAATGGCGCGCAGTTCTGTCGGCAGATGGATCTCCATAAAATCACGGGCAACATCCGGTTGCGTCAGAAACTGCCGGAATGTGGCATCGTGGGGAGTGGGGGAGCGGTTTTTCATCATCATCCCTGGGTTGAAAAATGACAGGGAGATATTATCACAGTCTGAATTATTGGGTGAGAAATCGATTGCTTAATAATACCAACGACAATAAACAGGCCGATAGTTGAGAAATCCTGTCGGCACTGTTTTTGAGTGATGATAAATGAAAGTTATCTGACTTGTGGTTCGCCGGGCAATAACATGCTGCCACTGAGTTCGCTATAGGTATGATTCACCGCTTGCTGACGAATGGATTGTGTTATCAGGGTTTTCAGTTCATCCATCCGCTGCTGCATCAGGCGTCTGATCTCGCTTTCATTGGCGAGGATCTGCTGTAGCATCGTGTTGAGTAGCTCTTGCTCAGCGGACTCAGCCAGGGCTTCGCTGGCAGAATTGGTGGTATTTTCTACTGCGGTGATGTAGGCAAGCTCAAGCTCAATCAGCTTTTCCCACTCGCCAGCTTGTGCGAAATTGAGGATCTGCTGACTGAAGACATGAACCTGCTGCCAGGCCGTGAAGAGCTGTGGGTTATCCATTATCACTTGCCCCCTTGCGATGGTTGCGCTATCGGATCGATCTGTCGCCAGGCATCAGCGATATTTTCCAGCAATGTCACGACCTCTTCAATAGCGGCACCGTCGTTGCGCAGATTGGCCTGCATCAGCCGCTGGATCATATAATCGTACAGTGCCATCAGGTTATCGGTCAGTTCGCCCCCTTTCTGCGGATCGAGACCGCTTTTCAGACCGTTTTCAATAATATTAATGGCTTTCGATAAGGCAGTCCCTTTTCCCGCAATATCACCTTGTGCCATCAATATTTTTGCACGCAACAGGGCGCTCAGTGCGCCATCGAACAACATAGTGATCAGCTGGTGTGGGTTAGCGCTTAAAGCATTGCTTTCGAGGCCAACCTGAGCATAGGCTTGTGTGCCGCTACGGTTATACATCTGTTTTTTTTACCTGATTAAGAGGTTTTAAACTGTTGCGCCAAATAGTTGCTGGTACTATTCATCTTGGCCATTAAGGTATCCAGCTGAATAAACTGTTGTTTATAACGCTCAATCGTCGCCTCAATGCTGTCGCTTACAGCGTCAATCTGCTGATTCAGACGATCGAGGGTATTGTTGATACTCTTGGTCGAGGTCTCGATGATGCCGCCACTCTTGGTATAGTTCTCGATTTCGTTATGCAGAACCGTCGCCATACCGGTATCTTTACCGTTACCTACGAAGAAATTGCTCACCTGATCCGGTTTTTCTTCAATCGCTTTTTTCAGTTTACTCTCGTCAACCGTTAGTTTGCCGGTTTTGGCATCGGTGGAAATACCGAGGTTGCCTAATCCCTGCAGCTCCGGATTATCCTGGGCGCTACTGAGGATATTTTTAATGGATGACTGAACACCACGAACCGTGCTATCGCCGAGCAGGACACCATTATCGTTTTTCTGCGCCTCACCGGTTTTGACGGGCGTGTATTTGGTCAGCGAATTAAAGGTATCCAGCAGCGCGTTATAGCTGTTTACCCACTCTTTAATTTTGTCGGTGGTCTGGGTTTTATCGGCACTGATCACCAGGTTTTGCGTATCGCCGGGTTTGGTGGTGCTTTTCAGATCGATAGTCACCCCTTGCAACGCATCACTGATCGAGTTAGTGCTGCGTTTGATACGGGTGCCATTGACCACCACTTCCGCATCCTGTGCCGCCACCGTCTGCTGCATGCTGTTACTGCTGCTGGTCGGATCGTAGTTCAGTACGTTGCCCAGCTGGTTATCGTTGTTAACCTTTAATGAAACGGTATTGCTCTCACCGGTGGTGGAAGAGGTGATCGCTAACTGATAATCGTTATCACCGACACGGATAATACTGGCGGTAACACCGGCATCCGCATTGTTGATCGCGTCGCGCATTCCGGTCAGTGAGGTCTGATCATCGCTCAGATTGATGGTCGTCTCTTTACCACCGGCTTTGATGGTCAGTGAGCGGTCGCTGACACCAGCGGCGCCTAATTTCGCGTCCTGATCGCTGATACTGGCCTGAGTCGTCAGGGTCTGTGCCTGCGCAAGGCTCACCACTTCTACCGCATAGTTACCCGGCACCGCTTTATCATTGGTGGTTACTTTGAACGCCGCATGTTCGCTGGCGGTGGTGTTCTTAAAGAACTCCGGTTTCGATATCTCTTTGGTTAAATTATCAAATTTTTCTAACGCGCTTTTCAGCGTGCCGTAGCCGGTAATCTTTGCTTTGTAGCTGGCTTGCTGCGTAGTGTAAGGGATCAGACGTTGCTGTTCAGCTTTGCTCATGCTGACCAGTAAGCTATTCAGATCCAGTCCAGAGCCAATGCCCAGGGAAGTGACGCTTGCCATGATGAATACTCCTCTTTGAATGACAGGGTGGTATTTGCTATTGCCGTTATCGGCGCGCGGAAAAAAAAGTTTATCGGCAAAGAGAAAAAACGACGGGCAATATAGAGAAGAAAATAGCCGTTTGATGGCGCTGTCGATGAAAAGTTATAAAAATGGCTAAAGATTTGTGGATTAGCAGACGATATCAGTGGGGACGGCAATTACAGCCGAAGTTAAAAGGGCCCGTTGGTTGCGACGGGCGCAATAAATAGACTCGTAAGGAAATAATTATGGCACAAGTCATTAATACTAACAGCCTCTCCCTGATGGCTCAGAACAATCTGAACAAATCTCAGGCTTCTCTGGGAACGGCGATCGAGCGTCTCTCTTCCGGTCTGCGTATTAACAGCGCCAAAGATGATGCCGCAGGTCAGGCAATCTCTAACCGCTTTACCGCGAACATCAAAGGGCTGACTCAGGCATCACGTAACGCGAACGACGGTATTTCTCTATCTCAGACCACAGAAGGTGCCCTGAACGAAGTTAACGACAATCTGCAAAACATCCGTCGTCTGACTGTTCAGGCGCAGAATGGCTCTAACTCTGCCAGCGACCTGAAATCCATCCAGGATGAAATCACTCAGCGTCTGGCTGAAATCAACCGTATCTCTGACCAGACTGACTTCAACGGTGTGAAGGTACTGAGCAAAGATCAGAGCCTGACCATTCAGGTGGGCGCAAACGACGGTGAAACCATCGATATCGGTCTGAAGCAGATCAATGTAGAAACGCTGGGACTGACCGGTTTCGACGTAACTATCCGTGGACCGGTTGCCGGACAGGAAATCGCTGATGGCGCCAAGATTAAGGTCTCTTCACCTGCGGAAGGTGCACCGACAACGGTTGCTTATGATAAAGCAGGTAGTGCCTTAGCGGACGGTAAAGTGCTGGTTTCGGGTAAAGACGATAAAGGTGATGATGCCTTGTACGTTCAGACCACCGATACTGACGGGAAGAAAACCTACAAGCTGGCAACTGTTGCAGCTGATGGTAAAGTCACCGAAGGGGATGACGTCACCATGCGTGAACCGCCGATCGCTAAACTGGATGCGGCACTGTCTGATGTCGATCAGTTACGTTCTGCTCTCGGTGCGGTACAGAACCGTTTCGATTCTGTTATCAACAACCTGAACAGCACGGTTAACAACCTGTCTGCGTCACAGTCCCGTATCCAGGATGCGGACTACGCGACAGAAGTGTCTAACATGAGCCGCGCTAACATCCTGCAACAGGCAGGTACTGCGGTACTGGCACAGGCTAACCAGTCTACCCAGAACGTGCTTTCTCTGCTGCGTTAATGATCCGCAGTTGTGTGATAGTCACTATCACGCATTAACCGGATGTGAAACGAACCCAGTGTGCCTTGTGCCGCTGGGTTTTTTTAGTTTATCTGACTGCCATTTACGCAATAAAAAGATGAAAAAATGGCTAAAGAGAGTTCACATTCTGGTCGATATAGTAAAGGACGGCAATGAATGCCGGGGTAGATTCACCCAAATTAATCGCTTTTCGTTACCGGGTGTGTAACGAATACTTAAGGAAGATATATCATGGCACAAGTCATTAATACTAACAGCCTTTCTCTGATGGCGCAAAACAACCTGAATAAATCTCAGGCCTCTCTGGGAACGGCCATTGAACGTTTGTCTTCTGGTCTGCGTATTAACAGCGCAAAAGACGATGCCGCAGGTCAGGCAATCTCTAACCGCTTTACCGCGAACATCAAAGGGCTGACTCAGGCATCACGTAACGCGAACGACGGTATTTCTCTGTCTCAGACCACAGAAGGTGCCCTGAACGAAGTTAACGACAACCTGCAAAACATCCGTCGTCTGACTGTTCAGGCGCAGAATGGCTCTAACTCTGCCAGCGACCTGAAATCCATCCAGGATGAAATCACTCAGCGTCTGGCTGAAATCAACCGTATCTCTGACCAGACTGACTTCAACGGTGTGAAGGTACTGAGCAAAGATCAGAGCCTGACCATTCAGGTGGGCGCAAACGACGGTGAAACCATCGATATCGGTCTGAAGCAGATCAATGTAGAAACGCTGGGACTGACCGGTTTCGACGTAACTATCCGTGGACCGGTTGCCGGACAGGAAATCGCTGATGGCGCCAAGATTAAGGTCTCTTCACCTGCGGAAGGTGCACCGACAACGGTTGCTTATGATAAAGCAGGTAGTGCCTTAGCGGACGGTAAAGTGCTGGTTTCGGGTAAAGACGATAAAGGTGATGATGCCTTGTACGTTCAGACCACCGATACTGACGGGAAGAAAACCTACAAGCTGGCAACTGTTGCAGCTGATGGTAAAGTCACCGAAGGGGATGACGTCACCATGCGTGAACCGCCGATCGCTAAACTGGATGCGGCACTGTCTGATGTCGATCAGTTACGTTCTGCTCTCGGTGCGGTACAGAACCGTTTCGATTCGGTTATCAACAACCTCAACAGCACGGTTAATAACCTCTCTTCCTCACAGTCCCGTATCCAGGATGCGGACTATGCGACGGAAGTGTCGAACATGAGCCGTGCCAACATTCTGCAACAGGCCGGTACTGCGGTTCTGGCGCAGGCTAACCAGTCTACCCAGAACGTTCTGTCTCTGCTGCGCTGAGCACTCCTTGACACAAGGGGATCTTCCCCCTGTAGCGGATAAATCACAAGGGAGTACCGCGATGTACTCCCTTATTTTCTGACAGGCTCAATCGTACCTGCGGTGTTATCGCCGCCGCCGGTTTGCGCCCATTGCATTAAACAGCCATCGTTTTGTATCGTTGTTCCGCCAGTTGGCATCTTTCCCCCTCCGCATAATGGCATTGATTGTTCTCTTCACAGGTTTAATCAATCGTGAGTGATCTGTATACCGCTGAAGGCGTAATGGATAAAAATTCCCTCTGGCTGCGCTATGCCCCGTTAGTGCGTCATGAGGCGCTGCGTCTGCAGGTGCGGCTGCCGTCTTACGTCGAACTGGATGATTTGTTGCAGGCGGGCGGCATCGGACTGTTAAATGCCGTTGAGCGCTATGATGCCCTACAGGGAACCGCCTTTACCACCTACGCGGTGCAGCGTATTCGCGGGGCGATGCTGGATGAGTTACGCAGCCGTGACTGGGTGCCACGCAGTGTACGTCGCCATGCGCGGGAAGTGACAAAAGTGATGCAGCAACTCGAACAACAACACGGCCGTCCGGCCAGCGAGCCAGAAATTGCCAGTGCGCTGAATATTTCACTGGAAGAGTACCGACAGATCCTGTTAGACACCAATAACAGCCAGCTCTTTTCCTGGGATGAGTGGCATGATGAACATGGTGATAGCGTCGAAAACGGGATCGAAGCGCATCCGGAAGCGAATCCGTTATATACCTTGCTGGAGGAGAATATGCGTCAGCGGGTGATTAACGCCATCGATATGCTGCCTGAGCGAGAGAAAATGGTGCTGACCCTGTATTACCAGGAAGAGCTTAATCTGAAAGAGATTGGCGCAGTGCTGGAAGTGGGCGAATCCCGTGTCAGTCAGTTGCACAGCCAGGCTATCAAGCGTTTACGGGCGCGGCTGGCCAATGAACCCTGATCATCCTGCCCCTCCTCCCTTGACCCGGAGAGGCAGGGTAACCCAGCGCTTATGGCGCTGAGCGTTTTTTCAGCTGCCATAGCAGGCAGAGTAAGCCCAGCATCAGTGCAAGATAAATCATCACGTAAGTCCCCTGCTGCTGGCGTGCGCTGAGATCCGGATCGGCCACCCACGCCAGAAAAGCGGTGATATCTCTCGCATACTGCTCTTCCGTTTCGGCAGCTTGCAGTGGCGGCTGCCACTGGATATCGCCGTCGTTCAGCGGTTTTGCCATATTGATTACGCCGCCAGGAAAGTAACGATTGGTTTTCATTTCGTCATCATCGGGCAAATAACCGATTAGCAGGGCGAAAACATAATCGGCACCCTGATCGCTATAGGGCACAAAAGCATCCAGTAAAAACCGGGGAAAGCCGCGATCATAACTGCGGGCGCGAACGATATAACTCAGGTCTACTGGCTCGGCACCATGATTAAGATACCGTGCCTCCTGGACATTGAGAAAAGGGGAGATAAAGGTATCATTCAGCGTTCCAGGGCGCTCCGCAGGCTGACCATCCTCTTTAATATCCGTAAACTGATAGCCGCTGGCGATATTTTGTGCCTCTTCGGTGGTCAGCTCCGGGCCACCCGCGCGAGTTAGCTGGCGAAACGTCAGGTATTTGATACTGTGACAGGCTCGGCACTGGCTTTCATACACCTGTAAACCGCGCCGTAGCTGCGCTTTGTCATACTGTCCGTTGATACCGCTAAAGCTCCAGTCTTGCCTGACCGGGGTCAGCTCTTTGGCCCCACACAGACCGGTTATCAGCAGTGATCCACAAAAGAGAGTGAAGGATAATAGTCGTTTCATTATCACTCCTGTTTTTCGAGAAAACGGCGGCAGGGTAGCACGATTAAAAACCAGGCAAACCAGATGAAAGTGGAAAGTTGCGAAGCGGCGCGGGTCCAGCCCTCTGCATTGTAAAAACCGCCAGTCAGATCAGGCCCGGTCAGCGCTTGCGAGCCGAGCCAGCCGAGGAAGCAGGCATTGATCACCCACAGCCAGAAGCCCCATTTGACAAGGCGACTGTAATGACGGAAACGGGCGCGCGAAGTATCCAGCCACGGCAGAAAATAGAACACGAGGATCGCGGCGCACATCGCGATTAGCCCGGCTAACTCATTCGGAAAACAGCGGAGGATAGAAAAAAAGGGCAGGAAGTACCACTCCGGCGCCACCTTCGCTGGCGTTACCAGCGGATCGGCAGCAATAAAGTTATCGGCACTGCTCAGATAGTGGGGCGCAAAGAATAAAAACCATGTGAACAGCATCAGGAACAGGGTGATTTTGATCGCGTCGCTATGGGTGATGGTGTAATCAAACAGCAGACGACTGGACTCTTTTGGACTGAAGGTTTTTTTCATCGCCTGCGCAAACGCCGCGCGTACCGTGCGGATATGGAACAGCATGACCACGATGATGACGAAAGGAATAATAAAATGCAGGACAAAAAAGCGACCCAGCATCGCGGTTCCCGGGGTATAGCCGCCAATGATATAGTGATAAAGCGTCTCGCCTACCAGCGGGATATCGCGCACAAAGTGAGTGATAACGGTGGCCGCCCAATAGCTTTTTTGTCCCCAGATAAGGCTATAACCGAGAAAGGCGGTGATCATCAGCAGCAGATACAGCGTCACGCTAATCAGCCACATTTTTATCCACGGTTTACGATACACGCAATAGTACATAGCACGAAAAATATGCAGATAGCAGGCAAAGAAGAACAGTGACGCGCCAATCGCGTGGATATCACGCACCCGCTCACCCTGTTTGACCGTGCGCATGATATGAATGATCGAGTCAAACGCCTGCTCCGCCGTGGGGACATAAAACATCGCCAGAATGATACCGCTCACGATCTGCACGCCGAGCATGAGCAGTAAAATAGCCCCGATAGCGAAAAGCCACATCCCGGCCACCGAGCGGGGAAAGGGGATGCGCAGGCGAAGTGACGAGAAAGAGAACCCTTTACCGCTCATCTCAGACTGCCTTTACGCCAAGGCGTAGTGTTTGACCGTCGGGATAAAAGGCGTAGTCCGGGATCGCCAGATTGGCCGTTGCCGGGCCGCGCGTGACCCGTCCCGAGGTATCGAACTCAGAGCCGTGGCACGGACATACCCAGCCCTGCCCCCCGGCTCTGGCATTGGGTACGCATCCGGCATGAGGACAAACCCCCTGCACCACCAGCCACTGAGGATAAGCGCTGTGAACCCGCTCGCCATCGGCCTGAGGATCGAGCAGTTGTTGTTGATCGGCCATCTGCGCGGCGGCAATTTCATCCGCAGTACGATGATGGATGAAAACCGGCTTTCCCTGCCAGACTCGCCTGATGGTTTGCCCGGCGGCAATATCGGTCAGCGGAATGTCGATCGGCTCACCCTCAGCGACGGTTTTTTCATCCGGGCCTAAGGCACAAACCAGCGGCCAGACCGCCGCCGCGACACCGGCGGCACCGACTATCTTAGTGATGTTACACAGGCATTGCCGACGCTGTTGCTGAATCTCATCGCCACTCTTTTTGTTATCTGCCACCGCATGTTCTCCCTGCAAATCACCGCTTACTGCTGATCGATACGTGAATAAATTTGCTGGAAGCGCTTATTGGCGACCCCCGGCGCTTTGAATGCACGATAGCTATCTGGCAGCGTGGCATCGCCGACTTTAATCATCATCACCATACCCATCGCATAATGCGGTGAACACTTAATGCCGTAAAAGCCCGGCTGGTCATACTTGACTTCTATCTCTTCGTCGATTTTGCCGACAAAGCCTTTGTAGCCCGCTGGAGAGAGTTCAGCGATCGAAGCCGCATTATGGCTTTTATGGGTACGAATAAATTTGACGCTATCGCCCGGCTGAATCGCCAGATAATCCGGCTCATAGACCATCGGCCCTGCTGCGCCCCGATTTTTCATCAACACTTCGTAGGTTTGTGCGAAAGCGGAAGTGCTTATCGCCAGTAAACATAATATCTTCAGACCCTGGCTAAGATATTTCATAAGTGACTCCTTAGTATTAATACGGTTTGTGATAACGAATAAAACAGCTTATTCCTTCTGGATCATGCTCAACCGTCGCTTCAACGGCGAACCAGGCGCGGAGGTTTTCGCGGTTAAAAACCTGAGCGGGGGAACCCTGCATCACAATACACCCATCCTGCATCACGATGATACGATCACAAAACATGGCGGCATGGTTAAGGTCGTGCAGGGCGGCGATAATCGTCAGTTGTTGCTGTTTTACCAGATTGAGCAGGCTTATCTGGTGCTGAATATCAAGATGATTTGTCGGTTCATCCATCAACAGTAACTGTGGCTGTTGTGCCAGTGCTCTGGCGATATGCAGGCGCTGTTTTTCACCACCGGAGAAGGTATGCCAGTAACGGTGTTGCCGCTGATGGAGACTCACTTTTTCCAGCATGGCTTCGACAATCTCGTCATCTTTCGTCGACCACGGGGTGAGCAGGCTCAGCCACGGTGTGCGACCGAGGGCAACCGCCTGGAAAGCGGTCAGTCGCTCGCTGGTGTCCGCCTGTTGTTCGACTAAGGCGATCTGTTGCGCCAGCTGGCGACGTGAATAGTGCGTCAGCGCCTGGTGTTGCAGGGTAATGCTGCCCGCCGTCGGTTTACGCAACCCCGCCAGCAGTGAAATCAGCGAGGTTTTGCCGCAACCATTGGCACCGATAATCCCGACAAACTCGCCACGATTGACGCACAGCGAGACATGATCAACGATGTTTTTACCTTTCACCTGCCAGCACAGATCATGTGTGGCGATAACCTCGGCTGCCTCAGTCCCTTGCGGTTGTTGACAATGGCGGCTCATCGGATCGGCTTTCCTCTTATCAGAATGATTGAAAACGCCGGGGCACCCGCCAGTGCGGTGATCACGCCGATAGGCAGTACCTGTCCTGGCAACAAAGTACGCGAGATGACATCGGCAATAATCAGGAAAATAGCCCCGATTAGCGCACTGACTGGCAACAGACGATGGTGCTGATTGCCGACCAGCAAGCGGGTAGCATGGGGGATCACCAGACCGACAAAACCAATCGCCCCGACGATCGAGACCATAATCGCTGTCATCCCGGTCACCGCGACGATCAGCACGGTTCTTGTGCGTTTAACCGGAATACCCAGCGCCGCCGCCGATTCGCTGCCAAAAGAGAAAGCATCCAGATGACGGGCACAGGCAAAGCAGACAATCAGCCCCACCAGGGTTGTCGGCAATGCTAAAAACACATCCGGCCAGCGTACCCCACTGAGGTTACCTAGCAGCCAGAACATGATGCCACGCGCCTGCTCCGCATTGGCCGAGTGAGTGATAACCAGAGAAGTGATGGCGTTGAAAAGCTGCGAGCTGGCGATACCGGCAAGAATGATTTGACTGGTGATCGCGCCGCCGTGCCTGCCACTGGCCGCTGCCGCCAGTAAAGCGACGAATAAAAACGCCATCAGCGCTCCGAGGAAAGCCCCGGATGACATGCTGATCAGCCCGGCGCCCAGCCCGGTGAGGGTGACCAATACCGCCCCTGTGGAGGCTCCGGCAGAAATGCCCAGCAGATAGGGCTCAGCCAGCGCATTGCGTAACAGCGACTGGAGTACCACCCCGGATACCGCCAGGCAGGCACCACAGCAGGCTGAGACAGCAGCACGGGGCAGGCGATAGCTCCAGATAATACCGGCATCCAGCGGGTCGACAGGATAGTGGGTATCACACAGCTGGTTGGCCAGGGTGCTGAGGACATGACGCCAGGGAATAACGGTTTCGCCAATCGAAATCCCCGCCAGCAGGGCACAGCACATCAGTATGCTGACCCCAAGGGCATAGCCACCGACTCGCATCGCCAGTCGGCCAACAGCGTAACGTGTTCTGAGCGAATCACGCATCATCAATAATGTTCCTGATTATCCGGACGCTATACCCTTTATGCGGGCATAGCGTCATACATCGATTAGCTGGGGATTAGCTGGGGATTAGCTGGCTGGCTGTGAGCGCATCAGGCCATATTTGACCAAATCATCCGCGAGCTTCTCTAAGCCATCGATCGTTCTGATCCCGGCATTCATGGTCTGGACATCAATCACCGGCAGATGGTTATCTTTGACCGCAGGCAGCAATTTGGTCACCGGGTCGGATTTCAGGAAGTCCATCTTGACATGCCAGTCATCGGCCGGGAAACGGCGACGACTCATTTCACCGAGGACAATCACCGACGGATTGGCTTTGGCGATGGTTTCCCAGCCGACAGTGGGCCACTCTTCCGCTGAATCAATCACGTTTTTTATCCCCAGCGTCTCAGCTATCCATGCGGCCGGCCCCAGTTTTCCCGCAACGTAAGGATCAAGTTGCAGATCGGCACTGGAAAACCAGAATACCGCCGAAACCTGATTCTCGTTATGAGCGATTTTCTTTTTCGCTACTGCGGCTCTCGCCTGGAGGCTGGCAATCAGCGCATTGCCTTTCTCCTGGACATCGAATATTTGTGCCAGGTCGCTGATTTCCTGATACACCAGTTTGATATCAAACATATTCTTACGCACGCCGTCGCCGCCATCGTTGTTATCTTTGGCACAATCAGCGGGGGCGGTATAGACCGGGATCTTCAGCTCACTAAACTGTTCATAAGAGGCCACCGTACCTGCCGGGCCAATTTGCCACTCAAACTGACTGGCGACCAGGTCAGGCTTTTTAGCCACGATACCTTCAAAGCTGGGGATATTTTCGGCAATCAGCGGCACTTTTTTATTGACCGCCTGATAGGCGTCCGGCACCGGGCCAAACCACAGCGATGTTCCGGCAATATGATCCGCCAGTCCCAGCGCGTAGAGAATTTCGGTACTGTTCTGGCCGACGGTCGCCACTTTTTGCGGTGCCTGTTGAAATGTAATATCGCGGCCACAGTTTTTAATTGTCAGTGGATATTGCGTTTTGGCGGCGCTGGCAAAACCGGAAGTCAACAATAAGGCGCTGACGCTGGCAATCGTCAGAAATGTTTTTTTAGCACGGAAAGAGAAGATACGGGTGTGCATGAATTATCGTCCTGTGAATATAACAGCCTGGCGAGCTGAAATTTGTGTTATATCGGGCGGGGCAATGACGATAAATGACTGACAGGCAGGCGTGCAGTGGCAGAATCATTATCGGTAAAAAAAGCCCCGATAATGTTGCGGAAAATCTTTTTCCACCCACGATACCCTATGTCAAAAAATCATCTGATGGATCACCCCGTCCACTGCATGATAAAAATAGTGATAGCAGGTCTCCTGACTTACAGTAATCAGAATATTAGCCTTCCCATAAAGATATGCTTTACAATGACCTGCGGTGAACTAACCGCACATAAGGATATTCCGCATCCGTTTACAGTTGCGGGGGCAGTTATGGCATTGAAATCAATCATTCGCACCATATTCCAGTTCAGCAGCACCATAATAATGCACTGAATTGCTATCAATAATGATTCTAATGACCGGGGGGAGGCCCGTCAATCACTTAAAAAAATGCAGGTCAGTGTTAATTTATTTGTCAGCAAAACGTAATAAATATTAAAGAATAAATAATGACCAGATATTATTCGCATTCTGCATCGGCGCTAAATCTTTTAAATTAAAAACAGTGAGCACAGTCAAAAAATTATAAATAATGATCGGCGGTTTTATCTGATAATGTGATCTCTCGCGCCATATGCACCAGTTGCCATTGATCGTGCATATCCATAATGACCTGAAAATGGTTTCGTAACCAGAACGGATAACCGCCAGGTAAAAAATGATGGGTATGTAAATATAAAGTTTTGTAGCCCTGTTGCTGACAAAATTTTTCTGCCGCCGCGAATAACTGACGACCAATGCCTTGCTGACGATAATGTTGATCGACATAGCAGCGGCAAATCTCTGCTGTCGTGGATAAAGCAAAACGGCCCTGCAACTCGGTGATGCGGTCATCGTACTGGCAGACAGCAAGGGTCGCGATTAATTGCTGATCTTCACGCCACGCGCCGAACAGGATATTTCTTTGCGGCACAATAAACTGGCGTTCGAGATGAAAAATGTCCTGATCGGCCGCGGGCATCTCGCCACTGCGGTTGAAAAATAACTGCAGGTGTTTAAAAAGGAATGCCCGTACGGCCGGAATATCGGCGGTTGTCATCGCGCGTAAGGTAAAAGGTATCATCATCATGTTCCTGATTGGCCCATCTGGGCGCTATTATGTGCTATTCTGCCGCAGTGCCGTCGCCGCTATTCTCTTCTCCTGTCGGTGATGCGATAAACCTGCGCTAAAGAAAGCAGCACAAAACGTGTGACCCGTCGTGCTGCTGTGTATAATAAGGTCGTATGTAATCTCTTTTTTGACATTCACATACCAAACGTTCATGGCTCAAGGCACACTGTATATTGTTTCCGCGCCGAGTGGTGCGGGTAAATCCAGCCTGATTCAGGCTTTATTGAAGAACCAACCGCTCTATGATACTCAGGTATCGGTATCGCATACCACACGTGCGTCACGTCCGGGTGAAGTTCATGGTGAACACTATTTCTTTGTTAACCATGAAGAATTTCAAACCATGATCAGCCAGAGCGCATTTCTTGAGTACGCGGAAGTCTTTGGCAACTATTATGGCACTTCGCGCGAAACCATCGAGCAGGTGCTGGGGACCGGGGTCGATGTGTTCCTGGATATCGACTGGCAGGGGGCGCAACAGATCCGACAAAAAATGCCGGATGTACGCACTATTTTTATCCTGCCGCCCTCAAAAGATGAACTGGAGCGTCGTCTGCGTGGTCGTGGTCAGGATAGCGAAGCCGTCATTGCCAGACGTATGGCACAGGCGGTGGCAGAGATCAGTCATTACGCTGAATATGATTATCTGATTGTCAACGATGATTTCGCCACCGCATTAAGCGATCTGACAAACATTATTCGCGCTGAACGCTTGCGCATGAGTCGCCAGAGGCAGCGGCATAGCGAGTTAATCAGCAAGTTGTTGGCAGACTGAAGCACATTCAGTATTATGCCCAGTCATTTTTTCATCTGTTGTGGAGCACTTTAAATATGGCACGTGTCACTGTTCAGGACGCTGTAGAGAAAATTGGTAATCGTTTTGATCTGGTGCTGGTCGCTGCGCGGCGCGCTCGCCAGATGCAGACAGGCGGAAAAGATCCGCTGGTGGCGGAAGAAAACGATAAAGCCACCGTGATTGCCCTGCGTGAAATTGAAGGTGGACTGATTAACAGCCAGATCCTCGATATTCGCGAACGTCAGGAACAACAGGAGCAGGAAGCCGCTGAATTACAGGCTGTGACTGCGATTGCCGAAGGTCGTCGTTAATCATTCAGCGGGTCGCCCTTGTATCTGTTTGAAAGTCTGAATCAACGGATTCAAAACTATCTGCCGGAAGATCAAATCCAGCGTCTTCGTCAGGCTTATCTTGTTGCACGTGATGCTCACGAGGGGCAGACACGTTCAAGCGGTGAACCCTATATCACGCATCCAGTCGCGGTGGCCTGTATTCTGGCTGAGATGAAGCTCGACCATGAAACGCTGATGGCGGCGTTGTTGCATGATGTGATTGAAGATACTTCCACCACTTACCAGGATATCGAGCAGCGCTTTGGTAATAGCGTTGCCCGGCTGGTAGAGGGGGTATCGAAGCTGGATAAACTCAAATTTCGCGATAAAAAAGAGGCGCAGGCCGAAAACTTTCGCAAGATGGTAATGGCGATGGTGCAGGATATTCGGGTCATCCTGATTAAACTTGCCGACCGCACCCACAACATGCGCACGCTGGGTGCCCTGCGTCCGGATAAACGCCGCCGCATCGCCCGTGAAACCCTGGAGATTTACAGCCCACTGGCGCATCGACTGGGAATTCATCACATCAAAACAGAGCTGGAAGAGCTGGGCTTTGAAGCGCTATACCCGAACCGGTATCGGGTTATCAAAGAGGTGGTGAAAGCGGCGCGTGGCAACCGTAAAGAGATGATCCAGAAAATCCTCGCTGAAATCGAAGGCCGTTTGCAGGAAGCGGGAATTGCCTGTCGGGTGAGCGGTCGCGAAAAACATTTGTACGCTATCTACCGCAAAATGGTGCTGAAAGAGCAGCGTTTTCACTCGATCATGGATATCTATGCGTTTCGGGTGATCGTTGAGGATCCCGATACCTGTTACCGGGTATTAGGCCAGATGCATAATCTGTATAAGCCTCGTCCTGGACGCATGAAAGACTATATCGCCATTCCCAAAGCCAATGGTTATCAATCGCTGCATACCTCAATGGTGGGGCCCCACGGCGTGCCGGTTGAGGTGCAAATCCGCACCGAAGATATGGATCAGATGGCCGAGATGGGAGTGGCGGCACACTGGGCTTATAAAACATCGGGAAGCGAAAATAGCACCGCCGCGCAAATTCGTATTCAGCGCTGGATGCAAAGCCTGATAGAACTTCAGCAAAGCGCCGGTAGCTCCTTTGAATTTATCGAGAGCGTAAAATCCGATCTGTTCCCGGATGAGATTTACGTTTTTACCCCGGAAGGACGCATTGTGGAGCTGCCCGCAGGGGCGACGGCGGTAGACTTTGCCTATGCCGTCCATACCGACATCGGCCATGCCTGTGTCGGGGCGCGTGTCGATCGCCAGCCTTATCCCCTGTCACAACCGCTGGCCAGTGGTCAGACGGTAGAAATTATCACCGCTCCCGGTGCGCGTCCCAATGCCGCATGGCTGAACTTTGTGGTCAGCTCAAAAGCACGGGCGAAAATTCGTCAGTTACTGAAGAACTTAAAACGTGATGATTCGGTCAGTCTCGGACGTCGTTTGCTCAATCATGCGCTGGGAGGGAGCCATAAGCTGGCTGAAATTCCACCACAGGATATTCAGCGCGAACTGGATCGGATGAAACTGGCCAGTCTTGATGATCTGCTGGCGGAAATCGGTCTGGGTAATACCATGAGTGTGGTGGTGGCAAAAAATCTGCAGCAGGGCGAAAATCTGCCGCCTTCAACACCGAACACCAGCCACGGTAATCTGCCGATTAAAGGCGCTGATGGCGTATTGATCACCTTTGCCAAGTGTTGCCGTCCTATCCCGGGCGATCCGATTATTGCCCATATCAGTCCCGGTAAAGGGCTGGTTATTCATCACGAGTCCTGCCGTAATATTCGTGGCTATCAGAAAGAGCCAGAGAAGTTTATGGCGGTCGAGTGGGATAAAGAGATAGCGCAGCAGTTTATCACCGAAATTAAAGTCGATATGTTTAATCATCAGGGTGCGCTGGCGAACCTGACGACCGCGATCAGCGAAGCCTCTTCCAATATTCAGAATCTGAATACCGAAGAAAAAGATGGTCGTGTCTACAGCACCTTTATTCGCCTGATGGTCCGTGATCGTGTACATCTGGCCAATATTATGCGTAAAATCCGCGTGATGCCGGATGTAATAAAAGTGACCCGTAACCGAAATTAACCGTATGAATCCACAACGTTACAGACGTATTTGTGAGATGCTTGCCAGGCGTCAGCCTGATCTGACCCTCTGTATGGAGCAGGTGCATAAGCCGCATAATATCTCTGCGGTGATCCGCACCGCGGATGCCGTGGGTGTGCATGAAATACACGCTATCTGGCCAGCCCAGCGGATGCGTACTGTCGCCTCGACGGCAGCCGGTAGCAATAGCTGGGTACGGGTTAACACCCATCGCTCCATCGCTGAGGCGATAAGCCATGTCAAAGGCCAGGGGATGCAGGTGCTGGCAACCCATCTTACCGATAGCGCCGTTGATTTCCGTGATATCGATTACACCCGTCCCACCTGTATCCTGATGGGGCAGGAAAAGACTGGTATCAGCCCCCAGGCGGTGGCGCTGGCAGATCAGCAGATTATTATCCCGATGATGGGCATGGTACAGTCGCTCAATGTCTCTGTGGCCTGCGCGCTGATTCTGTACGAAGCACAACGTCAGCGGCAAAATGCCGGTATGTATGCACACACCACCAGTCGGCTGGCGCAAAATGAGCAGCAGCGACTGCTATTTGAAGGCGGCTATCCGGTACTGGCGAAAGTGGCGAAACGGAAAGGACTGCCCTATCCCTGTATCAACCCGCAGGGCGAAATTGAAGCCGATAGCGCATGGTGGGCCACCATGCAGGCTGCGGGGTAACGCCAGTGTCCGGGCGTCTGTTAGCGGCGATTCCGCTTAATTCGCTAACGGGAGTCGGCGCGGTACAAAGCAATAAACTGGCGAAAATGGGACTTTGTACGGTGCAGGATCTGCTCCTTCACCTGCCATCACGCTACGAAGACCGTACCCGCCTTTACCCGATCAGCGATCTGCTACCCGGCATGTATGCCACCGTGGAAGGGGAAGTGCTCAACTGCCAGGTCACCTTTGGCGGGCGACGGATGATGACCTGCCAGATCAACGACGGTTCTGCCACGCTCACCCTGCGCTTTTTCAACTTCAATGCGGCGATGAAAAACAGCCTCGTCACCGGGCGGCGCGTACTGGCCTATGGCGAAGCGAAACGGGGAAAATATGGCGCGGAGATGATCCACCCGGAATACCATCTCCAGGGTGAGCGCAAAACAGCGGAATTACAGGAAACATTAACCCCCGTCTATCCGACCACTGAGGGCGTCAAACAGGCGACGTTGCGTAAACTGACCGATCAGGCATTAGCGTTACTCGACACCTGCGCGATAAGCGAATTATTACCCCCACAGCTGGCACAGGGAATGATGAGCCTGCCAGAGGCGCTGCGCACACTCCACCGTCCCCCTCCCTCGTTACAGCTCGGCGATCTGGAAAAGGGGCTGCATCCGGCACAACAGCGCTTAATACTGGAAGAGTTGCTGGCTCATAATCTGAGTATGCTGGCATTACGTGCCGGAGCCCGGCGCCATCATGCGCTGCCACTGGCGGCTGATGATCGATTAAGCGGTCAGTTACTGGCAGCACTTCCTTTTCAGCCGACCGCAGCACAGCAACGGGTGAGCGCAGAGATTGCCAGCGATATGGCACGTGACGTTCCGATGATGCGTCTGGTGCAGGGCGATGTCGGTTGCGGTAAAACCCTGGTGGCGGCGCTGGCGGCACTGAATGCGATTACCCACGGCAAACAGGTGGCGCTGATGGCGCCCACCGAATTGCTGGCGGAACAGCACGTCAGTCAGTTTCGCCACTGGTTTGCGCCCCTGGGCATCGAAGTGGGCTGGCTGACCGGCAAACAGAAGGGGAAAGCGCGCCAGACACAGCAAGAAGCTATCGCTGCCGGTCAGATCCAGATGATCATTGGCACCCACGCGATTTTTCAGCAACATGTCCAGTTTCACAACCTGGCGCTGGTGGTGATTGATGAACAACATCGCTTTGGTGTCCATCAGCGACTGGCGCTGTGGGAAAAGGGTCAGCAGCAGGGCTTTTATCCTCATCAGCTGATTATGACCGCCACCCCGATCCCGCGTACGCTGGCCATGACCGCCTATGCCGATCTCGATACTTCGCTTATCGATCAACTGCCACCGGGACGCACCCCGGTTACCACGGTGGCGATTGCGGATAGCCGACGTCAGGAGATTATTGATCGTGTCCAGCACGCCTGCACACAGGAGGCGCGCCAGGCTTACTGGGTCTGTACATTAATTGATGAATCAGAAGTGCTGGAGGCACAGGCCGCGGAAGCTACCTGCGAGGAGCTCCGCCAGGCACTGCCAGCGCTGAATATCGGTCTGGTACATGGGCGGATGAAACCGGCAGACAAACAGGCGGTGATGCGGGCCTTTAAACAGGGCGAGCTCCATTTACTGGTCGCCACCACCGTTATCGAAGTGGGGGTGGATGTACCCAACGCCAGCCTGATGATCATTGAAAACCCGGAGCGTCTTGGGCTGGCGCAGTTACATCAGTTGCGGGGGCGCGTTGGGCGTGGTGCGGTCGCCTCTCATTGTGTTTTGCTGTATAAATCGCCGCTATCAAAAACGGCACAGAAACGGCTCCAGGTTCTGCGCGATAGCAATGATGGTTTTGTTATCGCCCAGCAGGATCTGGCGATCCGTGGTCCAGGTGAACTGCTTGGCACCCGGCAAACGGGTGCCGCTGAATTTAAAGTGGCTGACCTGCTCCGCGATCAGGCAATGATCCCGAATGTTCAGCGTATTGCGCGTCATATTCACCAGCACTATCCCCAACAGGCGCAGGCGCTGATTGAACGCTGGATGCCGGAAACAGAACGTTATTCCCGTGTGTAGTGACCCACGGGTAGCGGCACGACAGACTATTTTTTATCTGATGAGTGAATGATGAAACGAGAACTGGCTCTTGAATTTTCCCGTGTGACAGAAGCGGCCGCCCTGGCGGGCTATAAATGGCTCGGGCGTGGTGATAAAAACGGGGCGGATGGTGCGGCAGTTAATGCCATGCGCATCATGCTCAATCTGATTAATATCGATGGCACTATCGTTATCGGCGAAGGTGAAATCGATGAAGCACCAATGTTATATATCGGTGAGAAGGTGGGCACCGGTTGCGGCGACAAGGTGGATATTGCCGTCGATCCCATTGAAGGCACCCGAATGACCGCGATGGGACAAGCGAATGCGCTGGCTGTTATCGCGGCAGGCGATAAAGGTTGCTTTCTGAACGCGCCGGATATGTATATGGAAAAGCTGGTCGTTGGCCCGCAAGCGAAAGGCGTGATTGATCTCAACCTGCCGCTGATGGAGAACCTGCATAATATTGCCGCTGCATTACACAAGCCCTTGTCAGACATCACGGTGTCGATTCTGGCGAAGCCGCGTCATGAGGCGGTAATTGCGCTGCTACAGCAGTGTGGCGTCCGTGTCTTCGCCATTCCCGATGGCGATGTGGCTGCGTCGATTCTGACCTGTCTGCCGGATAGTGAAGTCGATGTGCTCTATGGCATTGGCGGTGCGCCGGAAGGTGTTGTCTCCGCTGCCGCGATCCGGGCGCTGGGGGGCGATATGCAGGGGCGTTTGCTGGCGCGTCACAAGGTCAAAGGAGAGAGCGAAGAAAACCGACGCATGGGTGAAAACGAACTGGCGCGTTGTCAGGCAATGGCGGTCGAGGCGGATAAAGTGCTGTATCTCGAAGAGATGGCGCGCAGTGATAACGTCATATTTTCGGCAACCGGGATCACTCATGGTGATCTGCTCAAGGGCATCACCCGTAAGGGGCAGCTGGCGACCAGTGAAACGTTGTTGATTCGGGGAAAATCACGCACGATTCGCCGCATCCAGTCAGTGCATTATCTTGATCGTAAAGATCCGGAACTTCAGTTACATATTCTGTAACAGCAGGGCACTCGTCTACAATCAGAACAGGGTTAGCGGTACAGAGAGATTATTATGGCAGAGTGGATTAGCGGTAAAGTAACAAAAATCGTATTCTGGACGGATGCCTTGTTCAGTGTGTACATACAGGCAGCGGTGCAACCGTTTACCGCTGGTCAGTTTACCAAGCTGGGGCTGGAGATCGCGGGAGAAAATATCCAGCGTGCTTACTCGTTTGTGAACGCGCCGGATAATCACCTGCTGGAGTTTTATCTGGTCAATGTGCCAGGCGGACAACTGAGCCCTCATCTGGCGACCCTCAAAGTGGGTGATGAGGTACAGATCGTCAACGAAGCCGCTGGGTTTTTCGTGCTGGCAGAGGTGCCGGATTGCGACACGCTCTGGATGCTGGCGACCGGTACGGCGCTGGGGCCCTATTTGTCTATATTGCAGCAAGGTGAGGATCTGCAACGCTTTAATCATCTGGTACTGGTACACGCGGTACGTTATGCCGCCGATTTAAGCTACTTACCCCTGATGCGCGAGTTAGAGCAACGTTATGCCGGAAAGCTACGTATTCAGACCGTGGTCAGTCGTGAAACAGCCAGTGGCTCACTGAGCGGGCGGCTCCCTCAGCTGATTGAAAATGGTGCGCTGGAAAAAGCCGTCGGCCTGACGATGAATGCCGATAATAGCCATGTGATGCTCTGTGGTAATCCTCAGATGGTTCGTGATACCCAGCAGTTATTAAAACAGACCCGTCAGATGACGAAACATCTGCGTCGTCGGCCAGGGCAAATCACTGCGGAGCATTACTGGTAATCGATAACCGCCAAAAAGGAGAACAGGCATGAAAGCAGTGGTAGCGTTATGTTTGATCGGATTAAGCATACTTTTTGCCACTCAAAGCGTGTTGGCTGCCCCAGCGGGCTCACCGGCAACTGCACCTTATTTGCTGGCGGGGGCACCGACTTTTGACTTATCTATTAGTGAGTTTCGTGAAAAATTCAATGCCGATAACCCCTCCCTCGCATTGGATGAATTTCGTGCCATTGTCGCGGGTCGCCAGCATGAAAATCTGATGCGGGCCGCCAGCCGGATTAATAAAAATCTTTATGCCTCTACCGCACTGGAATATGGCACATTGAAAATCAAATCGATGCAGATCACCTGGCTGCCAGTGCGTGGGTCAGAGCAGAAAGCGGCAAAAAGTCAGGCACAGGCATATATGAGCGCGATGTTACGGATATTCATGTCTGGCTTAAGTCCGACCCAAAGCCAGCAAAAAGTACAAAATTTGCTCACCGTCAGTAAAGGAAAGCGTTACTTCACAGAAACGGAAGGGGCAATACGTTATGTTGTTGCAGATAATGGCGAAAAAGGGCTAACCTTCGCTGTTGAACCGATTAAGCTAACGCTGGCTGAAACACTGGACAGTAATACCCGATAAGAAAAAGTGCTTTTTTCCGGTGATCACCTTTGCCATCAGAACCGGGACACTCACCGGCGGTGAGCGGACGTCAAACAGCCAGCACCACAATCATGACAGGATCGGTTGTGAGCACCAATTCATCGATCATGCTGCCCTGATGGGTAGTGATATTCCTTTAATGCGCTTAAATGCGTGGAGAATGAAAATGCGACATCCTTTCGTGATGGGTAACTGGAAACTGAACGGTAGCCACCATATGGTCAACGAACTGGTGACCGGTTTACGTAAAGAACTGGCAGGCGTTGCCGATTGTATCGTGGCTATCGCCCCACCAGAAGTATATATCACCCAGGCTAAACAGATAGCCGCCGGTAGTCATATTCAGTTAGGCGCACAGAATGTTGACCTGCACCTGTCTGGTGCCTATACGGGGGAAACCTCCGCCGCGATGTTAAAAGATGTGGGGGTCGGTTATGTCATTATCGGCCATTCAGAACGTCGTACTTACCATAAAGAATCCGATGATCTTATCGCGCAGAAATTTGCTGTGGTTAAAGAGCAGGGGCTGACACCGGTACTCTGTATTGGTGAAACCGAAGCCGAGAATGAATCAGGTAAAACTCAGGAAGTGTGCGCCCGACAAATCGACGCCGTCCTGAAAACGCAGGGGGCAGCCGCATTTACCGGGGCCGTGATTGCTTATGAACCGGTATGGGCGATTGGCACCGGCAAATCGGCCACACCCGCGCAGGCGCAGGCGGTGCATAAATTCATTCGTGATCATATTGCAAAAGCAGATGCGCAGGTCGCGAAGCAGCTTATCATCCAGTACGGTGGCTCGGTAAATGCCGACAATGCCGCCGAACTGTTCACTCAGCCAGACATTGATGGTGCCCTGGTGGGAGGAGCTTCCCTGAAAGCAGAGGCATTTGCGGTAATTGTCAAAGCGGCCGAAGCAGCGAAAAAAGGTTAATTTCGCATCAGAACACACCAGTCGGCGATGACGCTGGCTGGTGTCCTGATTGGGTGAGCGACGACAATCAGCGATATAGCCAATGTCCGGCTTTTGCTGACTGGATGAACATATCAATAGTAAATTCCGGCACATCTATGGGCTCAGGCTTTTTAAAAGGATTCCATGAGAAAACAACTTCCGGGTAGTATGTCGCAATCTGAAGTCTGACATATCGACGTTAAACGTTTTAGCGTAATCTTCGATCAATTCCTCAATATCATCCTGGCTCAGTTTTACGTCGAAATATATATTTGATGATGCGGTATAGCTATCATATTTCTTTTTTCTCAATAAATAAGTTCCACTATGGATGGTGATCATATCGATGACACGCTGTGCAATATCCTCTACCATATTTTATTATTGCCTCGTGCGGTTTGGTTGTATGGGCCAGGCTCTTACAATTAATAATTTACCCCAAAAAATGGTCATGTATTCAACATATTGATCATGTTGTATAATTGCTCTTTTTATCAGAGACACCAGATGGCTAAAATTGATGTAGCATGCCCGTTTTGTCAACAAACCGAACCTGTTAAAAAGCATGGCCTGGGTAAGTCCGGTTTTCAGCGCTATCGTTGTCAGTCATGCTGTCGTACTTTCCAGACCGATTACGCTTATCGAGCCTGCCACCCCGGCATGAAAGAACAAATTGTTGACCTTGCTATGAATAATGCCGGTATCCGTGATACCGCACGGACTCTGCATATCAGCATCAATGCCGTTGTCCGCACTTTAAAAAACCCGCGCCGCGATGTGTAACCACATTGTCGCTGGATAATCTGCAAATCCAGCTTATCTGCGAAGTGGATGAGATGTGGTCTTTTGCTGGCAGTAAAAAGCAGCAACGCTGGCTGTGGTATGCGTGGGAGCCTCGCCTCAAACGTATTATTGCGCCTACTTTTGGGCGCAGGAGCAAAAAGACACTGCGCAGGTTACTGAGATTACTGTCAGGTTTTCATGTCGCCTTCTGGTGTACCGATAACTTCAGCGCATATGACATACTGCCGGATAAAAAACATATCAGGGGTAAGCTTTACACGCAGAGGATTGAACGGGAAAACCTGAATCTGCGTAACCGCTTAAAGCGACTGAATCGTAAGACCCTGGGGTACTCAAAATCTGTTGAGATGCATGACAGGATCATCGGTACTTTTATTGAGCGCGAATATTATGTTTGAGACAATATAAACATATTGAATACGTCACCAGGTTATCCTGAAAGATAAGCAGTTGTATCTGTGAATAGAATAATACACAGAATATTGCTAATTAAATGCAGTTAGATTGACCTGTGTCAATGCTTTAATTTTAAAAAATTCATGTTTTTTTTACCCAGGCTAAACATATTAATGGTCAAAAGTAGCTTATCAGCGCTTATTTTGGCTGGTCAGGGAAGGTGTCTGTCAGGGGGAGCGTGGCGAAAATTACAATTCAGTAATGTTGCAAGTATTACTGAACTGTAATCGAGTTTATTAAATTATGTTAGTTATTTTCTTCTGGCATATTTCCAGTCATGGGCATTCAGGCGTTTTATTAACTCGACGATGCTGGTCACCAGGCAGTTAATAATTTTCTCGCCTTTCTCTTTGGTGGCATATTGTGGCGCACCGGTGGCCCCAGTGGCACTAATTTCCGAGATATCCCAGATATAGGTGATGCCATAATCATCAAATACATCGGCAGGGATTTGATTTTTTGCTTTACTGAGATCCACCAGATCCGGGCGTATGGCCATCATCGCTGAAGTTTCTCCCTCACCACCGTGTCCCAGTCCTGAGCCGTTCCAGCTGTCAAAGAAGTCATTACCCAGCTTTTTACCTACCATATCCCACCATGCGGGAATAAAGATCAGGCTGACATCCCGGTTTTTATCTTTGACATTTCTCGCTGCTATTTCAATGGCCGGAATATTGCCATCATGACCATTAATCACCACGATCCGTTTAATGCCATGATGAATCAGACTATTGAAAATATCTTCCGCTAACATAATATTGGTTTCAAAACGAAGCGATATCGCCATCGGGTAGGCATCATAGTGTAGCGAGGTGCCAAAGGGGGTACAGGGCACGACAATCGCGTTCTCTGTTTGCGCCGCGACTCTTCGGGCAACCTCTTCCGGGAAGAAGTAGTCGGGGCCCAGCGGCAAATGGTCGGCGTGGTTTTCACAGCTGCCAAAACTCACTAGCGCAATAATATTGTCGTTAGATTGCAGCAAAGTTCTTATCTCTTCGCCGGTAAATTCATTTAGCATAACCTTTTTCATGTTATCTCCTGTTTTTGATAAAGTAATAAACAGATATTACCGCTATCCAGCAAAAACCTGCGGCTAACGAAATCCAGCCATCGGGGGTAAACGCCTGACCAAACATGACACATAACAGGCAGAGAATGGTTAACGGCCTGATTATTTCCGCACAGGGGGCTCTGTATTTAATTAATCCCTTCTCCGTGTTGATGGCGCGCATGCGTTTATGTGATAGCGAAATCATCAGCCATGAGAAAATAAAGCCAAAGCCCGAGATGCTGGCCAGAATCGTATAGGCTTCCGGTGACAGTATCGATATTATGACGCCAACAAACAGCATTAAACTACTGATGAAAATGGCATTGTTGGGTGTTTTATGTTTTGGATGCACTCTGGCGAAGGCTTCAGGTAAATGTTCATCCTGGGCTAAAGAGTGCAACATGCGCGATGTGGCATAGACACCAGTATCGATGCAGGAGAGTGCCGCCGTCAGTACCACAAAATTCATGATATTTTTAGCGACAGGCCCACCTAATATGCCAAATGCGTCAACATAGGGGCTGGAGCTAACCCCCGCCGTCTGCCAGGGAATGACGCACAGCAGCAGTGAGATAGAGAGAACATACAGCCCTAATATTCTGATAACCGTGCCTTTTATGGTTTTCGGAATATCTTCTGCCGGATTTTCACTCTCTCCGGCAGCGGTGCCGATGGCTTCTGTACCGCCAAAGGAGAAAATCACCATCAGCATAGAGGCGATAAAACCTGAGAGGCCAAAAGCAAAAAAGCCCGATTGTGAATGAGAAAAATTGTGCAGGTTGGCATCAGGGGTAAAGCCCAGAGCATAGAGGGCGATAATGATAAAAAGAACTAACGCCACAATTTTTACCAGGCTTAACCAGAATTCAACTTCACCAAAAAAGTGGACACCAATCATATTTACCGCGGTAATTGAGCAGGCAATCACCAGGCAGAAGATCCACACCGGTATCTCCGGGAACCACATATTCAGAAACGTTCCGGCGGCTATCGCTTCAGAAGCCGGGCCGATTAAAAAGGCAAACCAGTAGGTGAGGCCGGTCAGATATCCCCAGTAGGGCCCAAAGGCATCTTTGGCATAGGTTTGAAAAGAGCCAGAGACCGGATTGGCTACCGCCATCTCGGCAAGTAACATCATAATAAATAGGGTTATTATGCCGCCAAAGAGATAGGCTAAAATAACACTCGGCCCGGTTAACGAAATGGCTTCACCTGCGCCAAGAAAAAAACCTGCACCAATCACGCCGCCTATTGAGATCATCGTGAGGTGTCTGGGTTTTAGACTTCTGTTTAATTCCATACCCATGCTACCCATATAGTTATAGAGATCATCGCCTGGAGTCTGGCTGGTCAGGTGTGACAGATACCGTCATTCTGGACAAGGATCGCGCAAAAAAACCGCAGCGTACAGGGGATACGTGAGGTGTTCAGGCACTGCCTGGCAGCAAAGTGGCAAGTGAGACAGCTCTGATGAGCCAGGCTCTTATTGACCCGTCATTATTCAGCCCGGAGCTGTGCGCTTCTGCCAGCCACCACAATGGCCGGTGCCGCTTTTTCCTGACTGAATTATTCAGGGCCGCCTGATAAAAAAATTGTTACTAAATTAATAGAAAAAAATTACCTATCTCTCTAAAAATAATCATAATTTTCAGATTGAGGAATAATTCTTATCACCAATCCGTCGTAAACTCAATCGCTAAAAAAGTGCGGAAAGGGAATAAATGAAGAAAATAGTCTTTTTATCTATATGGATATTTATAGTCAGTAGAATATGCTGATATTCGCTTATTCATCTCCATCTGCTGCTGATAATAATATGTTTTATTATCTCGCACCTTTGTCGTGCAAAAGTGACTTATTACCCTACAAAGGGGAGGGGGCGGTATTTCTGATGGGGGACTGTTTACTATTATCTCCGCTACCGGTATCCGCAGCTGGATTTTACGTTATAGAAAATGATGATTTGCGACGTCTCAGGTGACAGGGGATGATGGTAATCATCGCCCGTCGATGTCATCATCTTGGCTCCCGTGGTATCTATTGACCAGGAGCCTGCATGACCGCCTCATCTGCCAAAAAAACTATTCTGACCGCTGCCCATTGGGGGCCGATATGGGTCGAAACAGAGGGAGAACATATTCTCTCCTCACGCGGCGCACTGGCGACGCCAGTCGCTAATTCTCTGCAAACGGTCGTGCGTGACCAGGTATATAGTAAAACCCGCGTGCGTTATCCGATGGTGCGTCAGGGTTTTCTTGCGGCGCCTGATTGTCCACAAGGCGTGCGCGGTCAGGATCAGTTTGTGCGCGTGAGCTGGCAACAGGCACTGGATCTTATCGATGCGCAACACCGGCGGATCCGGCAATGTTATGGGCCATCATCTATTTTCGCAGGCTCCTATGGCTGGCGCTCCTGTGGTGTTTTGCACAAGGCAGCGACTTTATTACAGCGTTATATGAGTCTGGCGGGGGGATATACAGGCCATATTGGGGATTACTCGACAGGCGCTGCCCAGGTCATTATGCCCTATGTGGTCGGGAGTCATGAGGTTTATCAGCAACAAACCAGTTGGCCGATGTTGCTGGAGCATAGCGATGTGGTGGTATTGTGGAGTGCCAACCCGATGAATACGCTGAAAAATGCGTGGAGTGCGTCCGATGAGCAAGGGCGTCAGTGGTTGGATCGGCTACGTAAAAGTGGTAAGCGGCTGATCTGTATCGATCCTGTGCGATCAGAAACGGTCGATTTTTTTGCTGAGGCGGGAGAGTGGATCGCACCGCATATGGGAACGGATGTCGCACTGATGCTCGGTATCGCCCACACATTGCAGCAAAATGGCTGGCAGGATGAGCACTTCCTGGCAAATTACACCACCGGCTATCAGATTTTCTGCCGCTATCTGAGCGGAGAAAGCGATGGGACGCCGAAAAGTGCCGAATGGGCTGCCGCAATTTGTGGGGTGAGTGCAGATAAAATTCGCCAGTTAGCAGAAATTTTTCATCAAAACACGACGATGCTGATGGCCGGCTGGGGAATGCAGCGTCAGCAATTTGGCGAACAAAAACACTGGATGCTGGTTACCCTTGCCGCCATGCTGGGACAGATCGGTACACCCGGCGGCGGTTTTGGCCTCTCTTACCATTTTTCTAATGGCGGCGTTCCCACCCGCCAGGCGGCCGTGCCCGGCTCGATGCAGGAAAATCTGGCGGATGGCGCAGGAGCCGTCGAAAGAATCCCGGTGGCGCGGATCGTGGAAGCGCTGGAAAATCCCGGTGCCGCTTATCAGCATAATGGCAAAAAGTATCATTTTCCCGACATCCGTTTTATCTGGTGGGCCGGAGGCGCTAATTTTACTCACCATCAGGATACTAACCGGCTGATCCGTGCCTGGCAGAAGCCAGAGTTGATTGTTATCTCCGAATGCTTCTGGACGGCAGCGGCCCGGCATGCCGATATCGTTCTCCCGGCGACGACGTCGTATGAGCGTAACGATATCGTCATGACCGGCGACTATAGTCTCCAGCATCTGGTGCCGATGAAACGTGTGGTGGCACCACGCGATGAGGCGCGTGATGATTTTGCCGTATTCGCTGATCTTAGCGAGCACTGGGAAAAAGGGGGCGCTGCGCGTTTTACCGAAGGGAAAACCGAATTACAGTGGCTGGCGTCCTTCTACCAGATAGCGGTTCAGCGTGGTGCCCGTCAGCAGATAATACTGCCCCCCTTTGCCTGCTTCTGGCAGCAAAATCAACTGATAGAAATGGCGGAAGATCAAGAAAATAACCGTTTCGTCCGTTTTGCTGATTTCCGTGCCGATCCACAGGCTCACCCACTGAAAACTGCCAGCGGTAAAATTGAGATTTATTCATCGACCATAGCGCAGTTTGCCTGCCCCGATTGTCCGCCCCATCCGATGTGGCTCGAACCTGATGAATGGCATGGTAACGCGCAGCCAGGGCAACTTCAGCTATGTTCTGCTCATGCTGCCCATCGTTTGCATAGTCAGCTCAATCAAACCTCATTGCGTGAGCGCTATGCGGTCGCCAATCGCGAACCATTAATGATTCATCCCGGGGATGCCAGCGCGCGATCGATTGCTGATGGCGATGTGGTGCGGGTATGGAATGCGCGCGGGCAGGTGCTGGCCGGTGCGGTAGTGACCGAGGGTATCCGGCCTGGGGTTATCTGTTTGCATGAAGGTGCATGGCCTGATCCTGATCCTGACAGCGGCATTTGCAGGAATGGCGCAGTCAATATGCTGACCAAAGACATTCCCACCTCACGGCTGGGCAATGGGTGTGCGGCGAATACAGCCCTGGCGTGGATAGAAAAATATCAGGGGCCTGACTTGCCACTGGCGGCTTTTGACCCGCCGCAGAATGCGTAAGCTATAACATGCCATCGGTGCTGATATGACGGCATGATGGCGGGAGATTTTGCGTCATTGTTATTGATCCTGCTTGTTATTCGGGTGACAACAACAGTCGATCACATGATCGTTAACCAGTCCACAGGCTTGCATAAAGGCGTAGCAGGTTGTAGCGCCAACGAACTTAAATCCTCGTTTTTGCAGGGCTTTCGATAGCAGATTAGCGGTGGCGGTGGTTGACGGGATATCTGCCACTGTTTTGGCATGCGTAATCTGTGGCTGATGATTAACAAAAGACCAGATAAAGTCGGCAAAATTTTCACCGTTTTCAGTCATTTTTAATAATGCGCGGGCATTGCTGATAATCGCCTCAATTTTCCCCCGATGACGGATAATGCCGCGATTTTGTAACAGACGCTCAATATCAGCCTCACTCATCGCGGCAATGGGGATCGGGTCAAACTGATAAAAGGCCTGGCGATAATGCTCGCGTTTTTTCAGTACCGTAATCCATGATAATCCGGCCTGTTGTCCTTCAAGGCAGATCATTTCGAATAATTTTTGCGGGTCGGTTTGTGCGATGCCCCACTCATGATCATGATACTGAATGTAAAGGGGATCTTGATTTACCCATCCACAACGGTTCATATTTTTCTCCCTGGAATATTCAGACGATAAACCGATTCGTCCTGGCAGCGCTGTACACGGCGATTTCTCCGCGCTGTCGGTGTCCAGGCTGACTTCGCCAGCGGGTTCTGAAAGCAACCGCAGTATATCAGGAGACGATAAAGATGGGGTATCCTGGCTGATGATAAACGTGACACGCTACGCAAAGCGATCAGCCGCTCAGTGGCAAAGAGAAGAACATCATGATGGTGAGTTTCTCACCACTTGCAGCAGGTTTTATGATTCAGCCATTGACGGGTTATCGTCCCGGCAGTAAAATCCGCGCCAATTCGGTGATTGGCGCAGCCTGGTAGCGCACTTCGTTCGGGACGAAGGGGTCGGAGGTTCGAATCCTCTATCACCGACCAGATAACAGTATGTCAGGGAGCATTCCCTGTCAGAAATGATAAGAAAGGCCACAGACACGCCGTGTTTGTGGCCTTTTTTGTTTATTGCGTTTAATCTGAGTTTGGCGGGTGTTTATGGAGACGATATAAAAGGTGTATTAACAACGTGCTTCATCCGCCGATAAAAGATTTTGTGTATATAATGTTGATCCCATCTGCGGTTTCTCCACGCTGTCCGTGTCCAGGCTGGCTGCATGCTGGGCCAGGCGCTAAAGAAGGAATATATCACCGATGATACCCGCGAATAACGGGCAACGCTCGCGACAGGTTTCTGACCCGCTTCTTAAAAAAAACAATAAAATAGCATCGGCTACCGGCGATTCCAGGGTTATAAAGCGCGCTTGTCACACATGGCGACAGGTCGCCGTGATCGTCAAAAAAATTCAGCGCCAGCCGATCATTGCGCATCTGTTACGGGCAGCCGAACGCTTTAATGATCGGTTGGGTAATCAGTTTGGTGCGGCGATTACCTACTTTTCGTTTCTGTCGATGATCCCCATCCTGATGGTCTCTTTTGCTGTCGCCGGTTTTGTCCTCGCATCGCATCCGACACTGTTACAGGATATCTTCGATAAAATTTTACAGAGCGTCAGTGATCCGATGCTGGCGGCCACCTTGCAAAACACCATTAATACCGCCGTTCAGCAACGTACTACCGTCGGGCTGGTTGGCTTGCTGGTGGCACTCTATTCGGGGATTAACTGGATGGGCAATCTGCGGGAAGCCATTCTTGCTCAGTCGCGTGATGAGTGGCAACGCGCCTCTCATGATCAGGAAAAATGGTGGCTGAAATATTTCCGTGATTTTACCTCGTTGATTGGGTTACTGGTGGCGCTGATCGTCTCTTTATCGATTACGTCGATCGCCGGTTCCGCGCAGCAAATGATCATTACTGCCCTTCATCTTGATTATATTACGTGGCTGAAACCGGCCTGGCGGTTAATTGGTCTGGTGATTTCTGTTTTCGCGGATTATCTCTTATTTTTCTGGATCTTCTGGCGAATTCCCCAGCGGCGTCTGAAATCTAAAGCATTGATATATGGCAGTCTGATCGCGGCGGTCGGTTTTGAGATCATTAAAATTATTATGACCTGGACCCTGCCGATATTAGTCCGATCGCCTTCCGGTGCCGCATTTGGTTCGGTATTAGGATTGATGGCCTTTTTTTATTTTTTTGCCCGTCTGACCCTCTTTTGCGCGGCATGGATTGCGACAGCAGAAGATAATCATCATGATGCGGCAGAGTAAGCGCCTGGGGTGCAATGATCAGAGGGTAGGCCAGGCTCTTAAACGATGATATTTATTTAACGCGATGCCTGCTTTATATGCCAGATAACTCCTGTTATTCAGAGAATAATATGAATTAACTTTTATATTAAAAAATTATTCACTATTATCACTTTTTTTCCTCTTTCGCGGTTTTGATCACAGATTGAAATATATTTCTGACTGTGGCTCTATATAAGTTCCATCTTCATTAACAACAAGAAATAGTTATGCAAACAACAACCACCGATTTGGGGCATCCGCAGGAGATCGCCCCGGTTAACTCACGTAATAAAGTCATTGTGGCCTCATTAATCGGGACAGCGATTGAATTTTTTGACTTTTATATCTATGCCACGGCCGCCGTATTGATATTTCCGCATATTTTCTTTCCGCAAAGTAATCAAGCGGCGGCGACGTTGCAGTCTCTGGCGACTTTCGCCATTGCCTTTATCGCACGCCCCATTGGCTCAGCACTGTTTGGTCACTTTGGTGATCGTGTCGGTCGTAAAGTCACGCTGGTCGCATCGTTACTGACGATGGGGATCTCGACGGTGATTATTGGCCTGCTACCGGGCTATGAAAGCATTGGCATTCTGGCACCGCTGCTGCTGGCTCTGGCGCGTTTTGGCCAGGGGCTGGGACTGGGGGGTGAATGGGGTGGCGCGGCGCTGCTGGCGACCGAAAATGCGCCATCGCGTCAGCGGGCACTGTATGGCTCTTTCCCGCAGCTGGGCGCGCCCATTGGCTTCTTCTTTGCCAACGGTACTTTTTTGCTGCTTTCCTGGTTGTTGAGCAATGAACAGTTTATGGCCTGGGGCTGGCGGGTGCCGTTTCTTTTTTCTGCGGTGCTGGTGATTATCGGTCTGTATGTCCGTGTTTCGCTGCATGAAACCCCGGTTTTCGCCAAAATAGCGGCCGCGAAGAAACAAGTTAAAATCCCACTGGGCACCCTGCTGACCCGTCATTTGCGCGTCACTGTCCTTGGGACGTTTATCATGCTGGCGACCTATACGCTGTTCTATATCATGACAGTATATTCGATGACGTTCAGTACTGGTGCGAGACCGATGGGGGCGGGTTTGCCACGTGACCAGGTACTGTGGATGTTAATGATCGCAGTGATTGGCTTTGCGGTGATGATCCCCATCGCCGGATTACTGGCCGATGCCTTTGGTCGCCGCAAGTGTATGATCGTCATTACCACGCTGATTATACTCTTCGCCCTGTTTGCGATTAAACCTTTGCTGGGGTCGGGGCAGCCGATGGTGATATTTCTCTTTTTGCTGCTGGGACTGAGTCTGATGGGGCTGACATTCGGGCCAATGGGGGCGTTGCTACCCGAACTGTTCCCGACGGAGGTGCGTTATACCGGCGCATCATTTTCCTATAATGTGTCTTCCATTCTCGGGGCTTCTATTGCGCCTTATATTGCGACCTGGCTACAGAGTCACTACGGCCTGATGGCAGTCGGTATCTATCTGGCAACGATGGCCAGTATGACGCTGATTGCGTTGTTGCTAAGCCATGAAACGCGACAGGACGCGCTCTGATTATTGCTGCCCGTCGTCACCCGACGGGCAGGTTTGTGCTGTTCAGTACCACGATCTGCCTGACTGACGCTTTACGGCTGGGTCGGTGCGATGTCTGCCACGTCATTCTGGTTATCGGCGGGATCATGATGCAGGGGGGCGGTGGCCGATGGCGGTGCCATCAGCGCCTCCCACATCTCTTTCAGATCCTTCATGTTATATTCCTCTTCACCGTAAGGTTGCTGCAGCACTAACGCCATTTCCTGTGATAACTGCTGATGCAGATACTGATTGAGCATATCGACGGTCAGCGAATTCAGAAACTGCTGGCGTAATGTCTGATATTGTTCCGGCGCAATATCGACAACCTGGTTTTGTAGTGAACGAAGACGCTGGCTCATCAGAACCTCAGTATTTGTCCGGCCATAAGTGGCAAACAGTTTTTGTAACTCCATATTCTTGCGTGCAATCAGCGCGTCAAATTCCTCCTGCAACAGACCATTATCGCGCATCTGTACCAGCTCATTGGCAATGACCGTCAGACTGGTATTGAGTTTATTCCCAGGGGATTCGATATGGATGGCGCATTGCGCCCGCTGATACAATACCCGACAATCAAAGCCAGGATTGACATCTTTGATGTTTTTCTTAACGAGGCTCTGTTGCACACGCCAGAACAAGGCTTCCCGTGCCAGCTCATCCCGCCAGTAACGTTGCAGCGCAATCGACTGCTGAATCGGCTGCCACGCTGTATCCCACATAATCGATAATTTATCTTTCTCGACCGCGTGGGTCATGATATTGACCGGTGTCGGTGGCAAGGGGGAGAGTATCGGTAGTGTGGCGGGGGTTTCGCGTTTACCTTTCAGCTCACCGAAGGTTTTATTGATCTGTTCTGTTACGCTGCGGCTGTCGATATTTCCCACCACGATCAGCGTCATGACATCCGGCGTGTACCATTGCTGGTAATAGGCGGTTAACCCGGCAATATCAATCGGCATTTTCGGCGATACCGCGGGATCATGCACCAGCATCGCAGAGCCTTTCAGACGATAATGCCACCATCCTTCGCGGGTATCAGTCGGCCAGGTGGCGACTTTATCTTCACCCTGTAGCGCATGATTGACCGTATCGGCGCTTATCGTTAGCGATCCTGCGGTCATCGATAGCCAGTTTAGTGTCTCTTTCAGTAGGTCGCTACGGTCATTTGTCAGGCTGAAACTGAACATCGTATTGCTGTATGAGACCACTGCGGGGGAAGGCGTATCGCTGTTTTGCTGCCACAGTAAACGCCCCTGAATGGCAGACAAAGGGCTGTTTTGTGTTAACGCCAGACGAGGAATAAAACGGCTAAAGCCATTCTGCTGGCTGTTTTCACTGAGCGAGCCGGTATTGATTAGCAGACGAACTTCAATCCGATCGCCGGGACGCTGTGGTGTCGCCAGAACCTGCCAGCGGAACCCGTTTGTCAGAGTTCCTTGCTTCCATGCGGGATCGGGCTGGAGTGGTTCTGCTGATACATAACTGGCGATAACCAGCATCAACACACCACCTGTTAATCGTCTCATTTTTGCGACCTGCATGTGAACCCCTGATGACAAAAGCAATCCATAAGCAGCAGATTGCCAGCGAAATAGTGAACTAAGTGCCCTGATTAGACCACAAACAGAGAAAAATGTTACACAGAGACATAAAAAGAGTGATTCCGGATCACTTTGTCATCAATATATTTCCGTTTGAGTGCTGACCATCCGGCTCTGGCTAATTATCCCTCATGCGTCGTCTGAAACATTTTTTGTGGATCAAAAAATGCGAGCTGATTTTTGCCTTTACCGCGAGCGGCCAGGGCGGCAGAAAATGCCTGCTCATAGACCTGTTCGGCGTTGAGTGTGCCATCAAAGAAGGTCACTCCTGCGCTGGCAGAAAGGCACAGTGGCGTGTCGTGCTGTGGTAAAGGTTCGGTGATGACGGTGAGCACTTGCTTACTTAATTCCAGCGCCTGTTGTGGGTTATTCATGCCGGTGGCCAGAATAGCAAAGTTATCGCCGCTAATCTCTGCCAGCACCATTTGGGGTGAAATGATTTTGCCTAATTGTTCTGCCACAGGTAATCCGGGTAACTCACCTTGTGCTGTTGTCAACGTTTGTGATCTGTTCTGTAACGTTTCACATGTTATCACCAGCAGAGCTGAGGTTTGCCGCTGGCGGGCTATCTGATCCAGTCGGGTCATTAAGTACGCTTTACTGGCGAGCGGGATTTGCGCAACGCCCGCCGTCGGTGCTGCAGGATCATGACGCAACCGTTGCAGCGTTTGCTGATGACGGTTATAGCTACGTATCAGCAGACCCATTTCATCATCGTGATGTAAGGGGGGCAGCGTTAGCTGGTGACCGGGGCGATCAGCGGGTGACAGGCCATGCAGTTCACGGGCGATTTTACGTAATGGTCGGGTAATCAGACGATTCATACACCAGCTTATGGCGACCATCAGCATGAGTACCAGTAAAAAGTAAGCAGTCACTAACGTAGAAAGCGTGCTCATGATAAATTTACTGGCCTGGTAGGGGTCAGCCTGCAGCACTAAATAGGCCAGTGCCTGTGGGCTGGCGGGCTTTTCCAGCGAATAAATGGGTAATGAGATCTGGATCGGTAGTTCGAAAATACGGGTGATCATCACCGGTACGGGACGTTCAGCGATAAAACGCACCCGCAACGCCTGAAATTGATTGGGTAAGACAACATCCGCCTGACTGACCATTCCTGCCGACTGCATACGCCGGAGGATCATTTCTGCTTGCGGAATATCCGCTTTCAGGATCGCGGCTGAGAGGGGTTGACGAATAGCGCGGGCAATACTTTCTAATTGTGTCGCGGTGGTGAGACGATTTTGTTGTACAAAGTGAAAAAATAAAATCGCACAAAAAATCAGCACAAATACCGTAGACACAGCCGCGACCATTGCCATTTGTTTAATTGTCAGTGAACGGCTAATGCGCAATGTTTTTCCCCATTAATATTCAGCGTGTCACCCATCAGGGCTATTTTATGGATGAATCTGCCCGGGCGTTATGGTTGCCAGTAAACCATCATGCACGCTGTTTTTTATCTGTTTTATCTGGCAGGTTGCCGAGTATACGCGAACAGCCAGCGTGATGCATAATCGTCGTATGCCATCGGCCGGTTAACATAAGTCGTGATCAGGCGGCGAGTCTTCCAGAGAAAAACTTCTTAACTCTATGATAGTTAATGGATAACGCCTGTGTGTATCAACGGATGGAAAGATTAACTGGCCACTTTTTTTACTTTCCGAATCTGACGTCGTGAGTCCAGAGCGATAAGTATCACTGACGAAAGAATCAACAGAGTACCAAGCCAGTCCGGTAATGAAAAGGTGATGCCCAGAAATAAGAGTGAGAGCAGTGCGCTGCTTAGAGGTTCGGCACAGCCAAGAATGCTGGCTTTGGTTCCTCCTGTCAGCTGTGCACCATGTAAATAAAGGCTGAAGGTTAATGCCGTGCCGATGACCACCAGGTAAAAGAAAGCCAGCAGAAGATGACTATTGAGCATGATATTACTGCCCGGCATGCTATGGAACGGCAGGAATATTATCCCGCCCAGTAACATGCTCCAGCCGACGACAGGCAGCGTGCCATAACGCGCGATAAGCGTGGAGGGATAAGTGGTATAGAACGCACCGGCAAAGGCTGATGTGATCCCCCAGTAGAGTGCGGAGGGTGAAATAGATAGCGTCGCCGGGTTACCGTGGGTGACGAGCAGAAAAGTGCCCACTAACGAAGTGATAATCGCCACCAGCACCAGCCAGGTCGGCCATTTTTTGCGCGTCAGGGCGAACCAGGCAACGATAATCGTCGGTGACAGAAACTGAAGTATGGTCGCCATAGCGGCGTTTGATCGCTCGACGGTCATCAGAAAGGTGAATTGCACTGGCAGTGCGCCGAACAGAGAGAAGATCAGCAGATGAATCACATCCCGGCGATTTTGCAGGATACGAAAAATTTTTTCATTGTGAACACAGGAGAGCATCAACAGGATAAGCCCCGCGAATAGCAGCCGGATCATCGTCAGCACCGGCGATGCTATCTGACTTTGTTGCATAATATATTGTGCGCAGACGCCGGAACTGCCCCACAGTACCGCCGCTACCAGCACATATATTATCCCTTTTTTGCTGGGGCTCATCTCTTTCTCAACTGCAATATGACCAGACAGAGATCATAGCATGTACCACAGCGGATCGCTGGCAGTGATGAGACGCCAAAAAACCCTCATGAGTGCGCCCTAATTACGGTGACGAAACGCTTGACGGACGATGACTTAGTGTCTGGCGAATATATCCCCCGTTTTCTGCCAGCAAGGCCTGGGCTTCGCTGGCGCTTAAATGCGCCAGTAGCATCACAATGGCGGTTTTACAGTGATTATCGCAGGCAGCGAGGGTGCTGCTGGCGGTGTCACGGCTGCACTCTGTGGCGGCCATCACAATCGATATCTGACGCTCAATCAGTTTCGCATTGGTGGCTTCGACATCAACCATCAGATTACCGTACACCTTGCCAATCCGAATCATCGCGGCGGTAGAGATCATGTTCAGCACCATTTTCTGTGCTGTTCCGGCTTTCAGGCGGGTCGATCCGGTGATCACTTCCGGGCCAACTATCGGGGTGATCGCGACATCGGCGAAATCGACCATTTCACCCTGTGGATTGCAGCTAACAATCGCCACGAACGCATGCTGGTGGCGGGCATATTCTAACGCGCCGATCACATAGGGGGTGCGCCCACTCGCCGCGAGACCAATCAGCACATCGCGATGACTAAAATGAATATTTTGTAAATCACGGGCCCCCTGTGTCTTATCATCTTCGACATTTTCGACCGCGTGAAAGAGTGCGGCTGGGCCACCGGCAATGATAGCGGTGACCTGTTCCGGACGTGTTCCGAAAGTAGGTGGGCACTCACTAGCATCGAGAACGCCCAGGCGGCCAGATGTGCCTGCGCCAATGTAAATCAGACGTCCCCCGGCCTGTAAAGCCTGCGCTACCTTCTCGACCACTTCTGCAATCTGTGGCAGATAAGGCGTAATAGCGTGAGCGACGTGCTGATCTTGCTGGTTAATGAGGGTCAGCATCTCAACGGTCGGGAGTGTGTCAATATGGCTGCTATCCGCATTACGCTGCTCTGTCGGTAGTGTATTCAGATCGATATGCATAAAAACCTCGTTATTCACAGCGCCGGGGCGGTTGGCTTACGGCTGCTTCGCGACAGGCGTCAGCGGGGATTTCTGCAGACCAAAGAGCAGCGCGATCAGATAGCTTACTGTAATAGCGAAACTCATTTTCACCATCGTCTCCCCGCCGAGTCCAGACAGTGGGGCGGCGATACCTCCACAGATAAACATCAGCGTGCCCATCAGTGCCGATGCGCTACCCGATTGTGTCTGACTGACTTCACACATCGCTTTTGAGCCAGCAACCGTACTAATACCACTCATTAATGAAACCGTGAAGAACAGGCTGATAAGCGCTAAACGTGGCAATGTCTGCCAGCTAAACAGCAGTGTCAGCAGCGCGCATAACACCGCCAGACTCAGGCCGTATCGCAACAAGAGATCGGGCTGAAAGCGGCGGGAAAGACGGGAAAAAATCTGCGCCATAATGATAAGCCCGATACCGTTAACGCCAAACAGCAGGCTAAACTGCTGGGCATTCATGGCATATTCATTCTGAATCACAAATGAGGATGAGCCAATATATGAAAATAGCCCGGCCATCATAAAGGCCTGAATCAGGCAGTAGCGTATAAAAGGACGATTTTTAACAATCGGGGTATGGTCTTGCGACGAATGGCGGCCACGATTTTCTTCAGGTAGCGTTTCGCGCAGGATCAGCAGACAGAGCAGTAACAGCACCCCACCAGCTCCGGCCATAACCCAGAACAGTGTTTGCCAGTGGAAGGCGGTAATAATATAGCCGCCTAACAACGGCGAGATCACCGGCGCAATCCCATTGACGGCCATCAGCAGGGCGAAAAACTGAATCAACAAGGTGCCCTGATATTTATCACGGGCGATTGAGCGCGAGAGCACAGAGCCACCGGAACCGGCGAAACCCTGAAGAAAGCGCCAGGCGATCAGACTCACCATATCATGCGTCATTGCGCACATCGCCGAGGAGAAAATAAACAGCACCAGTGACAGGATCAGCGGTTTCTGGCGACCCACGCGATCGCTCAGTGGGCCAAAAAAGAGCTGACCAAGCCCCAGCCCGATGAGTGCCGCTGTCAGCGATAATTGCGTTTGTGTACTGGAGGCGTTCATCTGCCGGCTGATATCGGGCAGAGCGGGCAGATAGAGATCAGTACACAATGGGCCGATTGCGGTTAGCAGGCCCAGAGTAATGACCCACGAAAGGGAAATGCGTGGCATAGAAACTCCTTGCGTATGCGACGGGTTGGCGGCTGACCTGTTACCAGCAACAGAGGACGGATTCAGACATGCCGGTTTCTGTGGTTATCTGTAGCAGCATGGCGATGAGGACATCTTGTTTTGTTGTGGTCAGGATTTAGAGCCTGTTGATATAGATAGTGTATGAGCTATTTTATTCTATTTTTTTCACAAAGGTACGCTCTCTGTTACGGCTGATCGCGATGTTATTTGGCGTATTTAGCCGATAGATGATTTTATTTCCTGTTGCGCTGTTTGTTGTTTAAAAGCTAACCATAACATGGTTATAGTTTGCTAAGCAGGCTATTTAGGCTCTGCTCAGTGCTCGAAACGTGTACGCAGCGGTTTCCAGACAGGCTACGCCTGATGGGATGGACGCTAATAATAACTACTATGGGCTAACAGGAAAAAATGATGAAATTATGTGTACAGGCTATTGTCGCGATAATCATGTCAATAGCGTTACTGGCAGGTTGTGACCAGAAAAGTGACGATGTTAAACAGATTAAAGTCGGTGTCATTAACGGCGCGGAGCAGGATGTCGCAGAAGTAGCGAAAAAGGTGGCGAAAGAGAAGTATGGGCTTGAGGTCGAACTGGTGGGATTCAGTGGCTCACTGCTGCCGAATGAAGCGACCAATGCGGGCGATCTGGATGCCAATGTTTTCCAGCATCGCCCCTTTCTGGCACAGGACAACAAAGCGCATAACTACCATCTGGTGGCTATCGGTAACACGTTTGTCTTTCCCATGGCAGGTTACTCGCGCAAAATAAAGTCGGTGGCGGCGCTGAAAGAGGGAGCGACGATCGCCATTCCAAATGACCCGACTAACCTTGGGCGTGCGCTGCTGTTATTACAGAAAGAGCAGCTGATCACACTCAATACTGATAGTGGGTTACTGCCCACCGTCGTCGATATCATCACCAATCCGCACCATCTGAAAATCATGGAGCTGGAAGGTGCGCAGCTACCACGCGCTCTTGATGATCCGCAGGTGGACGTGGCGATTATCAGTACCACCTATATTCAGCAAACCGGGCTATCACCGGTACGGGATGGCATTTTTATTGAAGATAAAAACTCACCTTATGTGAACATCATCGTGGCGAGGGAAGAGAATAAAAATGCGGAAAATGTGCAGACGTTTATGCACGCCTATCAGTCGCCGGAAGTGGCGAAAGCCGCAGAGACCATTTTTAACGGTGGCGCAGTAGCGGGCTGGTAAACACGATAAATGGCGTGTAACACGCCATTTATCAGCCAGGAAAATTTATCGTGGGCTTCCGAGCGGGATCTCAGGATCGGGCTGGTGAGTGATGCGATTGCGTAAATCTCTGCGGATGATTTCAATCGACCAGAACCAGACCAAATGGCCAAATATTTCAGAGACATTTTCATACCACGGCAGATCGAAAAGCGGTGGTGTGAGTCCCATCAATGGGAATGAGATCATATGGACAAAGAGCTGTGCCAGTGCACCGGCCAGTAAACCTTGCCATAACTTGATTTTGGGAAAGACTTCCGCCACCACACAATAGCCAACGGCAAAGACGACGGAGAATATAATGTGGGTGACCCCTACCCAGTTAAAGACATGGCCAGCAAAGGTGTAGACTGCGGAGTTCGGATCGGCCAGCCCCAGCCAGTCGCGCAGGAAAATATAAGGCGGATTGAGGAAATTGCGTGAGCAATCTATTTTATCCGCTGCCCGGATTAATGCTTCTGGCGCACAGGCGCTACTGAACATATCAAAAGGGCTGCGTGGCGGCAAAGGAACTTCCGCCCCCCACTTAACAAAAGCCGAAACGATACCAGCAATAAAACCCACAAAAGCCGCAACGCCATAGCGACGGCGTGATGGTGGTGTGCGTTCAAAAATATTCATTTTTTTGACCTTCTTAGCTAAATTAAATGCATTCGTGCCCATCTTAGCTTCTGCATATCGTAAAGTAAAAAAGTATGAATATTTTTATCTCCTGGCAAGACTTCACTTAAGATCATTGTTATGGTATTACCAAAGACATTACCGAAGCGGTAAAAACCGATCGCTTCAGGGTGAAATTGTTTTGCTATATCTGCCTCCTGGCTCTGACACCACGCCATCCCGGGCATACTGATCCCCTTTCATCTCATGTTAAAAAATTGCACGGAGAAGATATTATGGATAAAAAAATATTATTCGCCTCACTCATGCTCCTGTCGGGGAGTGCGTTAGCACAACCGCAAAACCTTGGTAAAGGTGAGGTTGACGTTTATTTCGTTCGTCACGGACAAACGATTTTTAATAAATATGATCGTGTCCAGGGATGGTCGGATACCCCCCTGACGGCGGAAGGCGAGCGTGTTGCCAGAGAGTTCGGCGTGGGTTCACGGACGATAAAATTTAAAAAATATTATTCCAGTGATCTCGGTCGGCAACAGGAAACATTATCACTGATAATGAAAGAGCATCGCACTAAAGTTAAGCCGACGGAATTACGTGAACTGCGGGAAGTTTTTTTTGGTGGTTTCGAAGGGTTACCCAATGATGTGATGAATAATGCCGCCGGGAAAGCAATGGGATTTAGCCGTGACGGTGAGATGTCTTCCCTGCGCGAAGAGGGCAAAATGCCGTTTGCTGACCTGACCAATGCCATCAGCAAAGTGGATGACAAACATGAGGCGGAAAAAGCCAGCCAGGTTAAAGAGAGAATGCAGTCTGCATTAAATCTCATTGTCAAACAGGCTTTACAGAATCGTGACAAAAATGTGCTGGCGGTCTCTTCCGGTATGTCGATTGGCATTATGATCTCTGATATGACAGAAGATCCGCTTAAAAATAAAGGCATGGGCAATGCCGGAGTGGTGAAAATCGAATACCGTAATGGTAAATATACGGTGACCAGTATCGGTGATATGCATTTTGTTGAGGAAGGAAGAAAAATAATCGCTAAAAAAGGAAAATAAAAGTCGCGATAATGTTCTGATAACGTTAAAAATGAAAAGTTATCATTATTTTCCTTAATTATTTAAATGATTCCTCTGCTGTTGAGGCAGTCAATAAAGAGAACCCCCGGTCACAAAGATTGCATTGTCACCGGGGTTTTGCCGCGATACCGTTTCAGCGAATGACGACCATCAGAGCTATTTTGCCTTCGGGCGGTGGCTGAAATCCTCACCTGCTATCCTGACGACAAAACCATAACAAGGAAATCGACATGTTACGAACACCTTTAACCAGCGCTGTACGCTGGTTAATACCGCTGATGGCATTCAGTCTGGCAGGCTGCGGGTTGACGCAGCGTGTCACCGACAACACGAAATCAGCATTTCATGATTTATTTTATAAAAATATTAAAGTGTTACACCTGGATTTCACAGCCCGTGAGACGCTGAATACCGATCCCCACCCGCTGTCTGAATCGGTGGTGATCCGTGTCTATCAATTGCGGGATCGCAAAACTTTTGACAACATGCGCTATCCACAGTTACTGAAAGACGGAGACATCATGCTGCATGCCGATCGGCTTGCGGGTCACGATGTGGTGGTAAAACCTGGCGGTGATGTGAGCCTTGATATGCCACTGGAAGAAGACACGCAATTTGTCGCCGTGGCAGGACTGTTCCGCCATCCTGATAGCGTTAAAAACAGCTGGAAGCTGGTCATCCGTCGCGATGAGCTTGATCCGAATAATCCGCGCATTCTGAATATCGACGATAACTCACTGACGCTGCAAGCGGTTAAGCAAGAATGACGGATAGAGGCATACAGCTCGAGTCAAGCATTCAGAAGCACAAAGACCAGCACTCAAAGAAAAATCTTTCCAAACAAATAACCGGAGCTGCCGCTCCGACTGGGATTCACTCATTACTCAAAGTAATCCATATCTAGTTTGGGCACTTTAACCAAACGGGAAGAAACACCGACTTCGTTCTCAATCATCAAATGAACCAGACGTTCGCCATCAACCAAAACCATGCCCTCAACAGAATGGGAAAAATCTCGCGCCTGAGAAGTAAAACCGGAAGTGGTGATAAACACACCACGTTTGGCCTTTTGTCCCGCCAGTGCACCATAAAACGCCTGGAGTTCTGGACGGCCAACTGTGTTCTGCCAGCGTTTGGCCTGTACGTAAACCTTTTCGAGTCCCAGTTTATCGAGCGAAATGATACCGTCGATGCCACCATCACCGGTGCCACCCACGCGTTGTAGGTCATCCCGATGTCCGCCATATCCCAGACGATGAAGAACATCTAGGACGATAACCTCAAAACGTGCCGGGGAGACTTGCAACAGATTTTCTAACAGCTCATCAGCAACCGCGTCCCGTAGCTCTTTTAACGCCTGATCAAGTCGATCATCCGGGCTGCTTTTTGCCAGCTCTTCCTGGTTCAGTACCGCTGGTCTTGGATCAAGATCGACAGCATCTGGCTGCTGTTTTAGCTTCACGTTCATGAAATTAAACGCCAGATGGTTCACTTCCTCGTCAGTGAGTGGCTGGGTATGGGCGTGAACCCAATTAACCCCTTCTGGCGTTAAGCACCACTTTCCTCTGGATAAGCTTTGCGATAAACCGGCTCGCTTCAGGCGGTCATGTGCCCAACCAGCCCGATTTTTATAAACTAACTGACCGCTGGCAATCACTTCTGCTCGCTGATTATCATCAAGATTAAGTGCATCAGCAGCGGCTTCGTGCGCATCGCGAGCCGGTACGCCATCGGGTTTACCAGCCAAGAAGCGGAGTACAGGTTCAATAAATTTATCGTAAGTAGGAACGGCCATAGAAACATCCCTGATAAAGGTTTTTGGTGAATCGATTGTTTAAACCAGCCATCTATAAATTAGTTGCTTGCTAAGCACTCTGGCATACTTCCATCACGCGATGGGAAGTGAGTATGTACACCATTGTTATCCATTTTACCGACTAGAGGAAAATATCACTCCCCACATCACAAATCAGAAAATATCATCCCCGCCATCCCATCTAATCGCTTCTTGGTCTTCTCCCAGTCCGGCATAACCTGTCCCATGAGCCGGTAGAAGCGTTCACTATGGTTATGCTCGGCCAGATGGCAGAGCTCATGCAGGATAACGTAGTCGATGCACTCACGGGGAGCCTTTAGCTTCAGCGAATCATCTTTATCAAAACGATCGATGACATTGCGCGTGTAAACCTGTTCATCCTGAGAGCCGACGTTATCTTGCCACCATTTGGTCACATCAGGGATACCAGATTCATCCACCTCGGTATTCCCTTCACGCGTGTCAGGCGAACTAATGACCACTGCAGACTCAAACAGCCCGGCTTCATCAAGATACTTTTTGTATTTGATTGCTGCTGCTTTACTGTCACAGGCGAGTTGCCCCTTCAAGCCATCGTCGATGTTTTTGACAAAATGGTTGGCGATATCCAGTGCAATAAGGTGGATGCGATCGTCAGCGTTATAGACCTGCCCTTTATTAGCAAACTTACGCTTCAAGTCGGCTTTTTGTTTATCCGTTAACCCCTCGGTGATACGGTCAAACCAGCTATCTATAGCTCGTTCATTAACGTTCAGCTCGGGCGGGCGCTCTTCGTAGAGAAGCGGGGTAACGGTCTTGTCCTCCACCGCACGCTGCATGGTGTAAGCATGAACGATGGGACCAAATTTATTCGTGGTCTTATCCTCTTTCAGCAACGGCGTACCGGTAAAAGCAACAAAGGCCGCGTTGGGTAGAGCCAGCTTCATACGTTGATGACTCTCGCCGCCGTGACTGCGGTGGCCTTCATCAATTAGCACAATGATATCGGGACTGGTATTCACGCACTCGGGCAGGCGGGTGGCCGTGTTAAATTTCTGAATCAACGAGAAGAGAATGCGCTCCGTACCCTTGCCTATTTGTTCGGCCAGACGCTTGCCAGAGGTGGCGATGGCATCGGTTTTATCCCTTTTACCGGCCAGTTCCCCGGTTGAAATAAAGGTGCGACTGAGCTGGTTTTCCAAATCGACGCGATCGGTCACCACGACGATGCGGCACTGCTTGAGAGTTTCACTCAGAATCAGCGCTTTGCTCAGGAAAACCATCGTCAGTGACTTACCTGAACCCGTGGTATGCCAGATAACCCCACCGTTGCGGCTGCCATCAGGGTTCTTCGTTTCGATACGCTGTAGCAGCCGTTTGATACTGAATACCTGCTGATATCGGGCAATGACCTTACCGGCTTTCTTATCAAACAGCGTGAAGAAACGAACCATATCCAGTAGACGTTCAGGTAAAAGCAGACTGATAAGCAGCTGGTCCTGGCCCGTTACAGCCAAATCGCCCGTTGTCGTCAGATTTTGATACCATTCCAGGCAGGCAACCGAACGGTGGCTGAAGATTGACTCCATCTGCTGTGCTGTGAGCTTGCGGTTTTTGATGGCAAACATCTCCAGATCAGAGATATCTTCTTCCCGCCATGTAGCCCAAAATTTGGTCGATGTTCCGCAAGTCCCGTAACGTCCATCATGGCCGTTTATCGACAATAAGATCTGGCTGTAGGCAAACAGTCGCGGAATTTCATCATGACGCTGGTTTCGCAGACTTTGAGAGATCCCCTCGTCAATAGTCGGCCCTTTTTTAGCATTGCCGTCCGGGCGCTTAGCCTCGATAACGACCAGCGGAATACCATTCACAAAGCAGATAATATCGGGCCTGCGTGCCTCAATGCCGTTAGCGCGTGTCACGCTGAACTCTTCGGTGAAAACAAAGCTGTTGTTCTGCGGGTTGTTCCAGTCGATCAACGATATAGTCGGGTTCGCCCGTTTGCCATCAATAAACTCCGTCACTGAGATGCCGTACAACAGGTGGTTGTACAAGTGCTCATTGGCGGTAATCAACCCTTGGTTTAATGCCGGGTTGTTAACTTCGGCAACCAAGCCATCAATCGCTTTTTCAGAAATGGCATGCTCTTTACCGGCAAAGATAAACGTCCTCTTAGCTAACTGTTCACGCAAAATCTGGTTCAAGACCACCTGATCGGCCTTGCCTGCTCGCGCGGACAAGGCTTGCTGAGGTGAAATATAGGTCCAGCCTAAATTACTCAAGAGAGCCAGCGCCGGGAGCTTGGCGCTATACTCTTCCTGGAATTTTGGCGCGATTTGCATGCTCATGATGTTCCCTTATCTTTATCGGCTTTCCAGTGCAGTAGCTCGGTAATATCCTTTTCACCCTCTGCCTCTTTTAACAAACGCCGCTGCTCTGCAAATCGTGCATATTCGCCCTGAGCTTTTTCATCTGCCATTTTCTTACTGACAGTGCCCGCGCCCTGGAGCACATGACGGTCGTTGAACTGCAAGAACTGATCCAGCTTCTCCTGCCAGTCCTGCAAAAAGACCTGCTGGCGGCGCAGTGCCTGATCTTCGGCATAGTCCAGCCACATATTCACTACACGGTTCAACTCACTGACCTCTTTCTGGGTCAGGTAGTTTTTAGCGACTGTGACATCGCCTTTTCGCACGTCATTGCCTTTATAGCTGGTGAGCCCCATATGAGGTTGGCTGGCATCTGCCCGCTGGTGGATTAGCTCAGCGGCTGTACGCCCGGTGCAGGCAAAGTGCAGCTTATTCTGGATGGTTTGAAAGAAAAGAGTCGTCTCTTTAAGAGACGGCTGGTAGTCAGCGGCCAGCGCGAAAATCTCCCGCACACGCAGATAGACGCGCCGTTCGCTGGCACGAATATCGCGGATGCGTTCCAGCATCTCGTCAAAGTAGTCGGGAACCACAGAAGAGCCGACGGGCGGATTCTTCAGCCGCTCATCATCCATCACAAACCCTTTAATCAGATATTCCTGCAAGGTTTGCGTGGCCCACTGGCGGAACTGAGTCCCCCGAACTGAACGAACACGATAGCCAACGGCCAGTATAGCTTCGAGGCTGTAGTGCTCTATCTCTCTGGAAACCTGACGCTTTCCTTCCTGGCGAACTATCCGGAATTTCCGGATAGTTGAATTTTGACCAAGTTCGCCTTCTGAAAAGATGTTGATCAGGTGCTCGTTGATGGTGCGCACATCTTTATCGTATAGCTCAGCCATCGATGCCTGAGTGAGCCAAAGCGTATCTGACTGAAATCGGCATTCAACACGTGCGCGACCATCCTCGCTTTGGAACAGCAGGAATTCACCTGCTGGAGGTTGAGGTAAGTGTTTATCAGTCATGCGGCCTCCACCTTTACCCGGCGTTTACCGGTGAGCAGTTGCTGCATCAGGGCTTTTTTTTCTTGTTTTAGGAGGGCTATTTTACACTGAAGTGATTTGATAGTTTGAGAGGAAATATGCAAGGCATCTGCAATAGCCTCCTGCTCTTCAAAGCTTGGAACAGGAACTTTTAACATCATAAATTCGCTTGGTTTTATATTCAACAAACCATTATTTCTAACGCCTGTATTTACAATCGAACCTAATTGCCGCTTCAAATAGTCCGCCTCAAAAAGATATTTAAAGTATCGATGACTACGGTAAGTGTCAAGACAGTTGTCACCCCTGTTTAATTTAAACTGCCTGTTTTTCCCGTTCCGGATTTAATGTTACCGGGCCCTCCGGCTGCCAGTTTCTTGTCTTCCCTGACCCGCGCTCCGGATGCGCTTTCTGTGCCTGACGATACAGTTCATCACGCTGTTTCAGCAGGGCCCTGTCTTCACCACGATGCCGTTCTGCTGGCGTGACATAGCGTATTCCACTGTGACGGTACTCTTCGTTATACCACCGGGTAAATTTCTCCACCCAGGTGCGGGCATCCTCCAGCGTCCTGAACCCCGATGATGGCCACTGCGGCACATACTTCAGCGTCCGGAACAGCGATTCCACATACGCATTATCATTACTCACCCGTGGCCGGCTGTGGGATGGTGTGATATTCAGCTCATGCAGTTTCACCTGCAGCGTCTGCGATTTCATCGCCGGACCGTTATCGGCGTGCAGGACCAGTGGCTGTCGCCAGCAGCCTTCCCGCATCACACTGCGCTGCATCAGGGCGGCTGCCTGTTCACCGCTTTCTGTCTCATGCACTTCGTAACCCGTGATTTTCCGGCTGTACAGGTCGGTTATCAGATACAGATAATACCAGCGGCCACTCACCACAGAGGGCAGCCAGGTGATGTTCCATGTCTACACCTGGCAGGGCCCTGTCGCCGTAAAGGTCGTCGGGGCGGCCACCTTCTGCCGCCGGGCCTGACGTCCCCGCCGGTGAACCTCGCCGGAACGACGCAGTATGCGGTAAAAGGTCGATTCACTCGCCAGATAAATGCCTTTGTCTGCCAGACGCGGCACGATTTGCGACGGCGGCAGACTGGCATATTCAGGCTGATGACAGGCCTCCCGTATCTGCTGCTCTTCCTCAGCGCTCAGGCGGTTAACCGGCACCGGCCTGACGGCCATCTTCCGGACTTTTTTGCCATCTTCTCCATGTCCGCAGACTCAGACTGACCTCCCGGCAGGCAACCCTGCGCCGGGCTCCGGCCGCGACAGTCTCATTAATCCACCGGATGAGCTGCTGGCGCTCATCCGCAGGCGTCAGTCGTCCCCGTCCGTTTCCCCGTAGTAATCCCTGAGCTTTTTTCGCAGTACCAGTATCGCTGCCGCCTCCGCCAGAGCTTTCTCCTTACGCACCAGCTCTCTCTTCAGTTGTTTAATCTCTTTCTGGCTCTGCTTCAGGGCCGCTTTATCTTCCGGCGCAGACGCCTGTAAAAAAGCCTGCTTCCACTGAATAATCTGTTCCGGATAAAGGCCATTTTTACGGCAGTATTCTGCCACTTCAGCCTCACTGAGTGTGGCGGTTTCGACTATCACGGCGAAGCGTGCTTCTGCTGACCACTGGTCGGTTGTTTTCTCTGCGCCGGGCACGGGCTTCCCCTCTGATTTGGCCTGATTACGCCAGTTACAGAGGGTAGCTTCGGATATTCCTTCCATTTGTGCAACAGTGGAAACCGTCATGTTGTAAGGAGGCAATAATTTAGCCAGTATCGCTGCTTTACGTTCAGGGGAAATACGTTTCATTTGTCACTCCATGCCCTCAGACTGATTTTTCAGAGGGGGTGACAACTATCCTGACACTGAGGGTCAGGGCTCATGAAGCCGGATATATGTTTGTGACTACATTGTCAGAAAAGATCTACCGGTGCTTGCATCGGGGTGGTGTCCATATAAGCCATTCAGGAAGAACATAATCAGCAGTAATTGCAGGTATTACAAGGGATTTACTTGAGACAGTGGCGTTCAGAAAAGGCGAACTGGCGGAAGATCACAGGAGTCGAACCTGCCCGGAGCCGCTGGCGGCCCCAACTGGATTTGAAGTCCAGCCACCTCACCGGAGATGACGATCTTCCGCACCTCGATTGCTACATGGAGGCCGATACATTATATATATTTTCAAACAGTTGCTATACAACAGAATACACTTTCTTAGTGTAAAAATTTCGTTTACAAAATATGAAATAATAGATAACAAGCATAAATCAAGCTGGTAAAATTGTCTTTGATTATTAAATAAATGAGAAAATAATTATATTATCAAGTAAGTTAATAATCAGATAATCATGCTAAAATCCTGGCCCATCAAACTATTTTAGTTGCCATTTTGGCCTTGGGCAGTGCCCGAAATCCTCATGTACTTCCTGTACGTGGCGGCCCGTGTCCAGATTGGTTTTGTCAATAACGCCTGGTGGGCCAGGCGCTAATATTCCCGCTCAGCCAGTGGCAGAACCATTAATTTTTCTCTGCCGGGAGAAATAAATTGAGCCCAATCGCAGTGAGGCCTCCCGCCGCGATACCAGAAGAAAGTAGATTTTTTAACCACTCGGGCATAAACTGCAGGATCTGTGGCTGTTGAGAAATACCGAGTCCCACCGCCAGTGACAGCGCGATTATCAGGATCGCCCGTCGGTTGAGCGTTTCCCGCGAGATGATGCGTACCCCGGAAGCGGCGATAGTACCGAACATCACCAGGGTGGCACCTCACAGCACCGGTTCCGGTATATGCTGAACAAAACCACTTACCGCCGTAAATAGACCGAGGATGATCAGCATCAGCGATACCACGAAACCAATATGTCGGCTGGCGACACCGGTGATCTGAATAACCCCGTTATTCTGACCAAAACAGGAGTTAGGAAAGGTGTTAAAAATAGCGGAAACGAATGAATTTAAACCATTAGCCAGCACCCCGCCTTTCAGCCGTTTCATATATAACGGCCCGGAAACCGGTTGTTCAGAAACATCCGATGTCGCTGTAATATCACCAATAGTTTCCAGCGAAGTAATCATAAATACCAGCATCAGTGGTAAGAGCAAATTCCAGTCGATACTCAATCCATAATAGAGGGGAGTCGGTATCATGATCAGCGGGTTTTCCGTCGGGGTGTTATCCACGGGCAACATACCGAGTAACCATGCGGCCAAATAACCCGCCGCCATCGCGATCATCAAAGAAGCAATACGTAGCCACGGATTGCGCTGGCGATTAAGAATGATGATCAATACCAGCACGATAGCGGCCAGTAACAGATTTTTCGGTGCACCAAAGGTATGGTCAGCGATAGCCGCATAACCGCCACCGATAGATGTCAGCCCGACCTGAATCAGTGACAGACCAATAATCATCACCACCACACCCGGGATCAGCGGAGTAATAATACGACGTGCCAGCGGTAATAATCGGGAGATAATCATTTCGGTACAACTGGCCAGCATCAGTGTGCCAAACAACGCGGACATCATTGTTGTCACATCGGCCCCTGCTGTTTTCAACGCCAGACCACCCATAATAAGCGGAGCGACAAAATTAAAGCTGGTGTCCTGGATAGAGAGTAAACCGGAACCAATAGGCCCCCAGGTTGTAATCTGAATAAGGGAAGCGACGCCGGAAGCGAACAGCAACATGCTAATAATATGTTGTGTATCCTGCGCCGGAAGCCCGAGCGCCTGACAGATTAACAGCGCCGGGGTAATCACGGCGACAAACATGGCTAACAGGTGCTGAAAAGCGGCGAACAGGGTTTGTGCTAATGGGGGACGATCTTCAAGATGATAGATCAATTCGCTGGTGGTGTTTTGTTTCACGGTTTCACGGATGGCATATCAACGGCTGCCGAAGGATTAATGGACATCACTCATCATCTCAGGGTGGCAAAGCCGGGATTTTATCGGACTGGTTATTAAAAGCAAACGTTTGTCATCATTGATTTAAAAAATAAGTTCGGTGAGGGTGCCGCTCACCGCGGATAGCCTGTGTAAAAGGTAACTGACGGGCATTTATTCCCGGTAAATAGATTGTTACCGGGAAGGGAAGTGTCATTACGCTTCGTGTTCATCCCAGTTCAGAACACGCTTTACCGCTTTTTTCCAGCCGTTATAGCGGCTGTTACGTTCTGTCGTTTCGATACCGGGATGGAATTGTCGTTCAATGACAGCTTTCTGCTGTAATTCATCCAGATTTTGCCAGAAACCGACAGCCAGACCTGCCAGATAAGCCGCACCGAGCGCGGTGACTTCACGCACCGCTGGCCGTTCTACGTAAGTACCGAGGATATCGGCCTGAAACTGCATCAGAAAATTATTCGCCACCGCGCCGCCATCAACGCGCAGGGCATGCAGACGAATACCGGAATCAGCCTGCATCGCTTCCAGCACATCGCGTGTCTGGTAGGCGATAGATTCCAGTGTTGCGCGAATAATATGGTTAGCGTTCACTCCGCGCGTCAATCCGAGGATGGCACCACGGGCGTAAGGGTCCCAGTATGGCGCGCCAAGCCCGGTAAATGCGGGCACCACATACACCCCGTTAGTATTGCTGACTTTACTGGCAAAGTATTCGGTATCGGCCGTATCATTAACCAGCTTCATTTCATCGCGCAACCACTGAATGGAGGCACCTGCCATAAAGACGGCACCCTCTAGCGCATAGTTCACTTCACCCTGTGGGCCACAGGCGATCGTGGTCAGCAAACCACGTGTTGAGGAGACCGCTTTATTACCGGTATTCATCAGCATAAAGCAGCCAGTGCCGTAGGTATTTTTCGCCATTCCTTCTTTGACACACAACTGACCAAACAGCGCCGCTTGCTGATCACCGGCGATACCGGAAATGGGAATGCGGGTGCCACCTTTACCCCCGATATTGGTCTGGCCATACACTTCAGAAGATTTACGCACTTCTGGCAACATTGAGCGCGGAATGTCCAGCGCTTTCAGGATCTCATCGTCCCAGTCAAGATGATGGATATTGAACAACATGGTACGCGAAGCGTTGGTATAGTCAGTGACATGTACACGTCCCTGCGTCATTTTCCATACCAGCCAGGTATCTACCGTACCAAATAACAACTCACCACGTTTTGCCCGTTCCCGTGCCCCTTCGGCATGATCGAGGATCCATTTCACTTTGGTCGCGGAAAAATAGGGATCAACCACCAGACCGGTCGTCTGGCGGATATAGTCTTCCATCCCGTCGCGTTTAAGTTGCTCGCAAATATCGGCAGTACGGCGACACTGCCAGACGATGGCGTTATAAATGGGCTTACCTGTTTCCCGCTCCCATATGATGGTGGTTTCCCGCTGATTAGTGATACCGATAGTGGCGATTTTATCGGAGCTAATATTGGCTTTTGCCAGCGCTTCAACCAGCGTCGAGCTTTGTGATGCCCAGATTTCCATCGGATCATGCTCTACCCAGCCAGGCCTGGGATAGATTTGCTCAAATTCGCGTTGTGAAACGCTGATGATACTGGCATCGTGATCCATCACCACTGCCCGTGAGCTGGTCGTCCCCTGATCAAGTGCAACGATATATTTTTTATCAGTCATCATAGGGTCTCGCTATCAGAACAAAAAAATCAACTTAGCGCCTGGTTCTGCAGGCGTTACTGGCACAGCCTTTTCTCGTCAGGCGATACAAGCCTGGAAAAATTAACCTGAAAAGCCCTGTTTCTACTGGCGGTAAAACAGTTATCGCGCATCAGACAGGGCATGATCTCTTTACAGCGAAGCATTCTGTTGCTGTGTCACCAGTGTATTTTTCTCTTTATCGACATCGGCGACTACGTTACAAGGTAAGTGGCGACTGATCAGATGACGATAACTAAGTGCGCCAATAGCGGCACCCACTACGGGCGCACAGAGAGGAACGAGGAAATAGGGAATATCTTTACCGCCAGTAAATGCAATATTGCCCCAGCCCGCCAGCCAGGCGAAAGCTTTGGGCCCGATATCACGCGCTGGATTCATGGCGAAGCCAGTCAGTGGCCCCATAGAGGCACCGATAGTCGCAATCAACAAACCGATAAGCAGCGGTGCCAGAGGGCCACGCGGAATACCATTACCGTCATCGGTCAGCGCCATAATCATGCCCATCAGAATAGCGGTAATCACCATTTCCACCATAAAAGCCTGGCTAAAACTGAGATGTGGATTGGGATAGGTGGAGAACACCGCCGCCAAATCGAGGCTGTCTATACTGCCTCGCACCATATCGTGGCTCTGTTCAAAGGCGAGGAAAAGATTGCTGTACAGGGCGTAAACTAATGCCGCCGCGCAAAAGGCACCGGCAAATTGTGCGATGATAAAAGGCAGGACTTTGCGCTTGTCAAAGCTGGCGAACAGCCACAGCGCAATAGTGACCGCAGGATTAAGATGTGCACCCGATACACCAGAGGTCAGATAAATAGCCAGAGCAACACCTAACCCCCAGATAATACTAATTTCCCACTGGCCGAAACTGGCCTCCGCCACATTCAGTGCAGCAACGCATCCGACACCGAAAAAGATCAATAATCCCGTACCGAAGAACTCTGCAATGCACTGGCCTTTCAATGTTGATGTCTGGCTCATAATGGAATCCTGAAGTAAAGTTATGATAATCGAATATCCCTGTCATTTGTCAGATCTTCTCTGTTGTCGCTGACGGTAGACAGGAACGCGGGTGGTCTTTTTTTGTATTGCCCTGATGCACCTCGAATGATTTTATGGAGAGAAAAGAAAGTCATTGGTCATAACATCGTCTTGCGAATATGGTGTTAATCTATCGTTAACAGGCATAAACAAGAAATAGCGAAATATAAATCTGTGTACCGCGTCAAGAAAATAGCCAACTGCATGTTGCATATGACATATCGTTAGCGTGACGGCGTGAATGGGGGCGTTATTTTTAACATATTAATTACAAAAAACAGTGAATTGCCGCCAGGTGCTGATAAATAACGCAGGTAAAGGGTGAAAAGTATCACCCGTCGCAACGGGCGCGGCTTGTCGCTGGACAGGCGCAGTATGGATTCATACAATCTTAGATCATTACTGTTGTACGCCCATTGCCGCTAAGAGCCTGGCCCACCAGGCGTTATTGACGCAGCCAGTCTGGACACGGACAGCGCGGAGAAACCGCAGCGTACAGGTCGTACCTGAGGATTTCGAGCACTGCCCAGGGCCAAAATGGCCAGTAAAATAGCCTAATGGGATAGGCTCTAAAGCGCCATCAGAGAGAAGGGACGAGATAGCTCGCTATCAACGCCTTGTCATTTCAGGAGAAATATGACGATGTCATTTGAAGTGTTTGAGAAATTAGAAACTAAAGTTCAGCAGGCGATTGATACCATCACGTTGTTGCAGATGGAAATAGAAGAGCTGAAAGAAAAAAATAATGTCCTGGAGCAAAATGTCAAAACTACACAGCATGACTGTGAAGAACTGGAACGTGAAAACAGCCAGTTGAAAGAGCAACAACAGAACTGGCAGGATCGGCTGCAGGCCTTACTGGGTCGTATGGAAGAAGAAGTCTGATTCTCTGACCCCTTTCCCCCTCTCTTGTTGCCGGAGAGGGGGTTCTGCCTCTTGATATGCCACTAAGTTATAGCCCATCTTTTTTTATTCTTTAATCATTTAATTGTCTTCTGTCACGCTTAATCCATCATAATCCGACAACCGTAGAGAAGGGCGTAATGAATAAATGGCGTGCAGGATTGCTTCTGTTGCTGGTATCGGCTAGCGTGTCAGCCAGAGATATCCAGTTATTGAATATCTCTTATGATCCCACCCGCGAGTTGTACGAACAATACAACAAAGCATTCAGCGCACACTGGCAGCAGCAAACCGGTGATAATGTCATTATTCGTCAATCACATGGCGGCTCGGGTAAGCAAGCGATATCCGTGATTAATGGTATTGAAGCTGACGTTGTGACCCTCGCGCTGGCTTATGATATCGACGCGATTGCCGGGCATGATCGTATTGCGAAAAACTGGCTGGATCGGCTGCCAGATAATTCAGCGCCCTATACCTCAACAATTGTCTTTCTGGTACGTAAAGGTAATCCGCAACATATTCAGGACTGGGATGATCTGATTAAAACAGGGGTGTCGATCATTACGCCCAATCCGAAAAGCTCTGGTGGTGCACGCTGGAACTACCTTGCTGCATGGGGCTATGCCCTGAATCTGCATGGCGGTCATCAGGCGAAGGCCCAGGCGTTTGTCCAGGCACTGTATAAAAATGTTGCGGTACTGGATGCCGGGGCGCGTGGGGCAACGAATACATTCGTTGAGCGCGGGATGGGGGATGTATTAATTACATGGGAAAACGAAGCCATGCTGGCGATACAGAAAACAGGCAACGATGAGTTTGAAATTATCATCCCCAGCGCGTCAATTCTGGCGGAACCGTCGGTATCGGTGGTGGATAAGGTGGCGGACAAAAAAGGAACCCGGCTGATCGCCGAAGCTTATCTCAAATATCTCTACTCACCGGAAGGCCAGGAGATCGCGGCGAAAAACTATTATCGGCCACGCGATCCGCTGATCGCACAAAAATATGCGGCGACATTCCCGCCGCTGAAACTCTTTACTGTTAACCAGCTATTTGGCGGCTGGCAGCAGGCGCAAAAAGAGCACTTTGCACATGGCGGCACTTTCGATCAAATAAGTCAGCCTGCGCAGTAAACGATCAGAGTATAAGTGGCCTTGATCCGGGAATTGAAATATATAATGATTCCCGGTTGATGAGCTCTTATTCAGACTATGAATAAAGATTACTCGGGAATCTTATATTTAAAGGCTTTAAATGGGTGATGTATTCAATGTGTTTATTTCGTCTCAAACATAATATTCGCGCTCAATAAAAGTACCAATGATCCTGTCATGCATTTCAAAAGATTTTGAGTACCCCAGAGTCTTACGATTCAGTCGCTTTAATCGGTTACGCAAATTCAGGTTTTCCCGTTCAATCCGCTGTGTATAAAGCTTACCCCTGATATGTTTTTCATCCGGCAGCAGATCATAAGCACTGAAGTTATCTGTACACCAGAAGGCAACATTAAAACCTGACAATAATTTCAGTAACCTGCGCAGTGTCTTTTTGCTTCTGCGTCCAAAAGTATGAGCAATAATTCGTTTGAGGCGAGGCTCCCATGCATACCACAGCCAGCGTTGCTGCTTTTTACTGCCGACAAAAGACCACATCTCATCCACTTCACAGATAAGCTGGATTTGCTGATTATCCAGCGGAAACGTGGTTACACATCGTGGGGCGAGTTTTTTAAAGTGCGGACAACGGCATTAATGCTGATATGCAGAGTCCTTGCGGTATCGCGGATACCCGCATTATTCATGGCAAGGTCAACAATTTGTTCTTTCATGCCGGGCAGGCAGGCACGGTAAGCGTAATCGATCTGGAAAGTACGGCAGCATGACTGACAGCGATAGCGCTGAAATCCAGCTTTGCCCAGACCATGCTTTTTAACGGGTTCAGTTTGTTGACAAAACGGGCATGTTACATCAATTTTAGCCATCTGGCGCACCGGTTAAAAAGAGTGATTATACAACATAATAAACACGTTGAATACATGACCCGAAATCCTCACGTACTACCTGTAGGCTGCGCCAATAACCAGGTGGGTCAGGCTCTGGGATGCCTAACGCATCGTCACAAACTCCTCTGCGGCGGTAGGGTGGATCGCCACGGTGTTGTCGAAATCCTGTTTGGTGGCTCCCATTTTCAGGGCAACGGCAAAGCCCTGTAATATTTCATCCATTCCGAAGCCGATACCATGAATGCCAACAATCTTTTCTTCCGCACCGACGCACACCAGTTTCATACAGCATGGCTGACGATGGGTGGTCACGGCGGTATACATGGCTGTAAAGGAAGATTGATAAATTTTCACCGCATTATCACCATACCGTTTCCGCGCCTGGGGTTCAGTTAATCCGACAGTGCCAATCGGCGGGTGACTGAATACCACGGTGGGGATATTGTGGTAATCAAGATGCTCATCGGCTTGGTGATTAAATAACCGTTCAGACAGTCGGCGACCAGCCGCGACCGCGACAGGTGTCAGTTCTACCGCGCCGGTGTTATCCCCTACGGCATAGATCCCCGCAGCGCTGGTATTCTGCCATTTATCAACCACAATATACCCCCGATCATCGGTTTTCACTCCAGCGGCGATCAGGTTTAAATCATCGGTGGCAGGTTGACGGCCAATGGCCCAGATCAGGCAATCTACCGTCTGACTGCGGCCATCTTCCAGAGTTAGCGTCAGGCTGCCATCACTGTTTTTGATCACCGATTGTGGAATGGCGTAGGTGTGCAACTGCGGGCCTTCAGTATCCATGATATCGAGCAGGGTGGAGACGATCAGCGGATCGAAGTGGCGTAAGGGTGCCTGTTTGCGTACAAACAGATGCGTTTCAGCCCCAAGGCTATGGAGAACTCCTGCCAGTTCAACGGCGATATAACCCGCACCCACGATGGCTACCCGTTTCGGTAGCGCTGGCAGGGCAAAAAAACCATCGGAGTCAATGCCATATTCAGCACCGGGGATCGCTGGCCGACTGGGATAACCCCCGGTTGCGATCAGGATATGATCGGCAGAGATCGTGAGGTTATTGACTGCAATCGTGTGACTATCGATAAAACGGGCGTAGCCGTTGATAACATCCACCTTGTTTTTGGCCAGTCCGTTATGGTAGGCGCTGTGAATGCGGTCGATATAAGCGCTACGGCTGGCGATCAGTTTGTCCCAGTCGAAGTGGTTTAGGGTGACGTCAAAGCCGTAATCGGGGCCATACAGGGTCAGCGCATCATGGATCTGTGCCGCATGCCACATCACTTTCTTCGGCACACAACCGACATTGACGCACGTGCCTCCCAATAATCTGGCTTCAATCAGCGCGCATTTTTGCCCATACAGGGCGGCGCGATTGACAGAGGCAATACCACCACTGCCACCACCGATAGCGATGTAGTCGTAATGTTTGTGCATCATACAGTTCCTTTTATTAAATGACGGACGCTTATTCAGGGACGATCCAGTTAACCATAGCATGGCCCGTTCCGGTGGGAGATAATTTACGGTGCAGCCAGGGCAAAATGGTGCTCATTTGCTGTTCCAGCTTCCACGGGGGATTAATTACGATCATCCCGGAAGCGGTCATTCCCCGCTGGCTGTTATCCGGGCGTATCGCCAGCTCGATCTGCATGATTTTACGGATACCCGTTTCCGTTAACGCTTTTATCATGCGCTTAATTTGCGGGCGTAATACCACCGGATACCACAGCGCATAAACCCCGGTAGCAAAGCGTTTATATCCTTCATGAATACCCTCAACCACTGCCTGATAATCACTTTTTATCTCATAAGGGGGATCGATAAGGATCAGGCCACGACGGCAAACGGGCGGTAGTTTGGCTTTTAACTGCTGGTAACCATCCGCTTTTGCCACATGAACACGCGGATCTTTGCGGAACTCAGCACGCAGGAGGGGATAGTCGCCAGGATGCAGCTCCGTCAGTAGCAGATTGTCCTGCTCACGCAGTAGCTGGCTGGCGATTAAAGGGGAACCGGGATAGTAACGTAATTGGCCGCTACGGTTAAGCTGCTGGACGACAGAGTGATACGTTTCCATTTCGCCCGGCAGTGAATCCTGCTGCCAGATGCGGGCGATCCCTTCGAGATATTCACCGGTACGCTCTGCATGTTCGTGATACAGTTGATAGCGTCCGGCGCCCGCGTGGGTATCGAGATAGAGAAAGGGTTTTTCTTTCTCCTTGAGCGCTTCGATAATCAGGCTCTGAACAGTGTGTTTAAGAACGTCGGCGTGATTACCAGCGTGAAAGCTATGGCGATAACTGAGCATGGGTGCAGCGGTTCCGGGAGTGAAATAGAAGATATGCCTCATAGTCTACCGCAGAACGAGACAGATTACTGCTTTTGTCCCGCCTCCTCGCGTGGATAACGCGCAGGCGTTAGCCCGATTTCAGCGCTTTGCCGACGGGTAGCCGAGCATTGAAATTCCCGTGAAGATCCCCCATGCTAGGGGTCATATTGAGGCGGCAAAGTCCGTATTCCATTCATTTTTTAACAGGACAGCGCAACATGACTAATCCATTACTGGCTCCTTTTTTATTGCCACCGTTTTCTGCGATCAAACCAGAACAGATTGTTCCTGCGATTAATAAAGCACTGGATGATTGCCGTGCAACAGTAGAGCATGTTGTGGCACAAGGTGCCCCCTATCGCTGGGAGACATTATGTCAGCCACTGGCAGAAGTGGATGATACGTTATGGCGTATTTTCTCGCCGATAAGTCACCTGAATGCGGTTAAGAATAGTCCTGAATTACGCGAGGCTTACGAACAGGTATTACCCCTGCTGTCAGAATATGGCACCTGGGTCGGGCAGCACAAAGGGCTGTATCAGGCATACCGTGACTTGCGTCAGGGGGACTATTACGCCGGGCTGAGTATTGCTGAGAAAAAAGTCGTTGATAATGCGTTACGTGATTTTGAGCTGTCTGGCATAGGCCTGGAAGAAGAGAAACAGCAGCGTTATGGCGAGATTATGGCGCGTTTGTCTGAGCTGAGTAACCAGTACAGCAATAATGTGCTGGATGCCACGATGGGCTGGAGCAAACAGGTAAGCGATGCTCAGCAACTCTCCGGTATGCCGGAAGATGCGCTGGCGGCGGCACATGCCCGGGCACAGGAGAAGCAGCAGGAAGGCTATCTGCTGACCCTCGATGTTCCCAGCTATCTGTCAGTAATCACTTACTGTGACAACCAGGCACTGCGTGAAGAGATGTATTATGCCTATTCCACCCGCGCTTCTGATCAGGGGCCGAATGCAGGTCAATGGGACAACACCCCGGTGATGGAAGAGATCCTCGCCCTCCGCCATGAACTGGCACAACTGCTCGGTTTCGATAACTACGCCAGCAAATCGCTGGTCACCAAAATGGCGCAAAGCGCGCAGCAGGTGATCGCCTTCCTGAGCGACCTTGCTCAACGCGCTCGTCCGCAAGGTGAAAGAGAGCTGGCGCAATTACGCGCTTTTGCTCAGAGCCAATTTGGTGTTGATGAGCTCCAGCCGTGGGATATTGCGTACTACAGCGAGAAGCAAAAGCAGCATCTCTACCATATCAACAATGAGCAGCTGCGCCCGTACTTCCCGGAAAACCGGGTGGTGAAGGGGCTGTTCGAAGTGGTTAAGCGGATTTATGGCATTAGCGTCAAAGAGCGCTCGGATATCGATGTCTGGCATCCCGATGTCCGCTTTTTTGAGCTTTATGATGAAAGCAACCTGCTGCGTGGTAGCTTTTATCTCGATCTCTATGCCCGTGAACATAAACGTGGTGGTGCATGGATGGACGATTGCGTCAGTCAGATACGTAAACAGGATGGCTCGCTGCAAAAGCCAGTCGCTTACCTGACCTGCAATTTTAACCGTCCGGTGAATGGTAAACCGGCGCTATTTACCCATGACGAAGTGATAACACTGTTTCATGAGTTTGGTCACGGCCTGCACCATATGCTGACGGAGATTGAGACTGCCGGCGTCTCCGGTATCAATGGCGTACCGTGGGATGCGGTTGAGTTACCGAGTCAGTTTATGGAGAACTGGTGCTGGCAGCCGGAGGCGCTGGCGTTTATCTCTGGTCATTATGAAACCGGTGAGCCGTTGCCGCGTGAATTACTCGACAAAATGCTGGCAGCGAAAAATTATCAGGCCGCCTTGTTTATTTTACGACAACTGGAATTTGGCTTATTTGATTTCCGCTTACATACCGAATATCAGCCGCAACAGGGGGCGAGGATCCTCGAAACGCTGAAGGAAGTCAAAGAACAGGTCGCCGTCGCACCCAGTCCATCATGGGGACGTTTCCCCCATGCCTTCAGCCATATTTTTGCCGGTGGCTATGCGGCAGGTTATTACAGTTATTTGTGGGCAGAAGTGCTGGCGGTGGATGCGTTCGCCCGTTTTGAAGAAGAGGGGATTTTCAATCGTCAGGCAGGGCAGGCGTTCCTGGAAAATATTCTCAGCCGTGGTGGTTCAGAAGATCCGATGGCGTTGTTTAAACGCTTCCGGGGACGTGCCCCGCGTCTGAATGCCATGCTCAGACATTATGGCATCCGGGGTTAAATAGTGCGGTGAAAATCGGCCTGATTGATGAAACCGGCAGTGGGGAGCGCCCGCTATCTGCCCTCGCAGCCCGCTGGCAATTGATTGCGGATGACAGCCATCCCCTGGCGCTGGTGATGACCAGTGAACATCTGGAGCTGCGTAAGCGTGATGAGCCCAAACTGGGGGGGATCTTCGTCGATTTTGTCAACGGAGCGCTGGCATATCGGCGTAAATTTGGTGGTGGGCGTGGCGAAGCTGTGGCCCGGGCGGTGGGCATCAAAGGGGACTATCTGCCCGATGTGGTTGACGCGACGGCAGGACTGGGGCGCGATGCTTTTGTGCTGGCGGCGGTGGGTTGCCATGTGCGTATGGTGGAACGCCACCCTGTCGTGGCTGCCCTGCTTGATGATGGCCTGGCGCGCGGTTATGCCGATCCGGAAATTGGCCCGTGGCTCCGTCAGCGGTTGCAGTTAATTCATGCCTCCAGTTTGCAGCTGCTCAGTGAAATCGTACCGCGTCCACAGGTGGTCTATCTTGATCCGATGTTTCCCCATCGCAACAAAAGCGCGCTGGTCAAGAAAGAGATGCGGGTGTTTCAGTCACTGGTGGGTGCCGATCAGGACGCGGATGATCTGCTGGCGCCAGCACGGCGGCTGGCGACCAAACGCGTGGTGGTAAAACGCCCGGATTACGCGCCGCCCCTGGCGGGCGTCGCAACCGTCAATGCAGTGGCCACCAAAGGCCACCGCTTTGATATTTACGCCGCTGTGCGGCCGTAAATGAGGCGTATCGCGTGTGGCGATTAATTCTCGTCATCGCGCATCGGGATTACCAGCATATCAACGTGAACGGTGTTAATAAGCTGGCGCGCGGAAGACATCAGTTTGCTCCAGAAATCCTGATGATGGCCACAAACCACTAAGTCCATATCATATTTTTTAATCGCATCGACCAGCACCTGACCGAAATCACCGCTGCCGCTCAGCACTTCGGTAATCGGATAACCGGCATTGGAGGACAGTTCCGTCAGCGCGTGCTGTGTCTCTTCAGAGACCCGTTTTTGCATATCACCGAGATTAACATCAATAAGACCGGTATAAAGATCAGAGTAGTTCACATCGACGTGTATCAGCGAAACTTTTGCATTGTAAGGACGAGCCATAGAAACCGCCTTCTCTACCAGTAATTGACTCTCTGGTGAGAGGTCTACTGCGATAAGTATGTGTTTATAAGCCATAAAGTTATTCCTTTCGTAGGTTGTCGATGATGACTGAATGGGTAAGTGCCAGCGTTTCCCTGCATCCTGACGCTCAGCAGCCAGCACTTTAAAGATTCCATTATAGGAAATACTGTTACCTTATAGTGCCCCTGAAACATCGTCAATGTGTCCGGTTTCGCAAAAATTAAACAAAAAGAGAATTATTGTGCTCCTGAACGCAGCCAGCAGAGGTGATTAATATCCCCACTCTGGCCACCGATTAGTGCAGAGAATTCGCGCGCTGTCCGGCAGAGAATTAACCGACAAGCAACATCCGACACCTGGTATTCAGTCGCGCTAAAACAGAGCAAAAAGTGACGGTTATTGAGCCATACCGTGCTTCCGGTGATGACAGCGTTGTGGCTGGTGGTATCACCAGAAGACAGGATCAGGGTGAGTGTGATTAATGATGGTTAATGCGTCAGTCAGCGTCGTAAAAATGACGGGTATCACATGCGATATGCGGGTATTACCGTTGACCGTGGATAGCAGGAAGGTGTTGCCAGATATCATGCTCTCAGATGATATCTGGCGACTTTTTTACATCAGATAATTTGCAGCGCGATCCAGAACAGGCTACCGGATAACATAATGGCGGCGGGCAGGGTGAGAACCCATGCGAGCAGAATATTGGTCACCGTTTTTTTCTGCAGACCGCCGCCATCAACCAGCATGGTTCCGGCTACCGCAGAGGAGAGAACGTGGGTTGTCGATACCGGCATTCCGGTATAACTGGCGAGGCCAATCGATAAGGCGGCCGTCACCTGGGCTGACATTCCCTGGGCATAGGTCATCCCTTTTTTACCGATTTTTTCACCGATAGTCGTCGCCACCCGACGCCAGCCCACCATCGTACCGACACCCAACGCCAGTGCGACCGCCATAATAATCCATATCGGCGCGTACTCGATGGTACTGAGCATATCGATTTTCAGTTTCTTTAACAGACGCTTATCGTTGCTACTCATTTCCGGAAGCTTGATCACTTTATCAAGTGTATCGGCAATGCACATCATAATGCGGCGAAACTGACTGCGTTGCTCAATCGAGAGCGCATCGTAGCTTTCAACGCCGGTCAGCATGGTTTTGATATGGTTGAGTGCATTGATGGTATTCGCTGGATGGCAATGAAATTCACCGCTGTTTTGTGTCGCGACGGACGCTGGCGGTAAAATCAGCTGATCGACGCCTGTCGCCTGTTTTAACAGATCCGGATGTTGCTGAAAAAAGTATTCCACCGTATTAACCGCATCACGGGTGCGGGTAATTTCATAACCAGAGGCATTCATGTTAACCGCGAATCCTGCGGGTGCGACGCCGATGAGCACCAGCATTACCAGGCCAATCCCTTTTTGCCCGTCATTGGCACCGTGAGAGAACGAAACACCCACAGCCGAAAGGATCAGTGCGATACGGGTCCAGAAGGGCGGTTTTTTCTTGCCATCTTTCTTTTCACGCTCTGCCGGTGTCATATGAATACGGGCACGCTTTTTGGTGTTGCTCCAGTAATGGCGCAACAGGAAGATAAGTCCGCCCGCAACCACCATGCCGACGAGGGGGGAGACGATCAGAGAGGAAAAAATACTGATAACTTTAGGGATATTTAATGCATCAACCACAGAAGTACCGGTCATAACCGCATTGGTTAAACCAATACCAATGATAGCGCCAATCAGGGTATGTGAGCTGGAGGCTGGCAATCCCAGATACCAGGTACCCAGATTCCAGATAATGGCGGCCAGTAACATGGAGAACATCATCGCCAGGCCATGTGCCGAGCCCATATTCAGTAACAGATCAGTTGGTAACATGTGCACAATAGCATAAGCTACGCTCAGACCGCCTAACAGGACACCGAAAAAGTTAAAAAGCGCCGCCATGACGACCGCGAGCTGTGCCCGCATGGCCCGGGTATAAATCACCGTAGCGACCGCGTTTGCGGTATCATGAAAGCCATTAATGGCTTCATAAACCAGGACAAATGCCAGGGCAAGAAGCATGAATAATCCGGTGTGAAAATCAAGACCGGCAAATAAATGTAGCATAGGACGTTACGCCATTTTGGGGACATGACGCGGCGCATTATCAGTGACTTTAGTGGTATGGGCAAAGTGAAATATAACTTTTTTTAAAAATTTCTTTCATTCTTTTGCTCTGTTTTTTAATTTATTTTTTATTTTTCAATAAATTATGATGTTTCACGTTTTTGCGCCAATAACGTTAGAATGAAAATAACGCAATTTGACGATAACAATGAGGACAAAAGCGACGAAAGGTTTTACTGTCGTGATGACAGCGGAAACAATGGCATGAAACTGGGGGAGGCGATCAGGTCACCATGACGTGCTGTGTCAGGCGTTCATATGATGGAACCATTTCCATTTTTATTTTGTTTAAGCGCGCTGATGCAGGATATTTTATCGTCGCATAGATCGTTATTTTTGATGGATAACAGAGCAGGAAAATCATGAGCGAATTTTTGCCGTTTTCGCGCCCCTCGATGGGCGACGCAGAGCTGGCAGCCCTGCACGAAGTTTTGCAATCGGGCTGGATCACCACCGGACCGAAAAACCAGGCACTGGAAGAGGCATTTTGCACCCTGACCGGGAACCGTCACGCCGTGGCCGTCAGTTCGGCGACCGGCGGTATGCATATTGCGTTGATGGCACTGGGTATTGGCCCCGGTGACGAAGTGATTACCCCTTCCCAGACCTGGGTTTCTACACTGAATATGATCTGCCTGCTGGGGGCAACACCGGTGATGATCGATGTCGATCGCGATAATCTCATGGTGACTGCTGAAGCGGTAGAAGCGGCCATCACGCCACGAACCAAAGCGATTATTCCGGTACACTACGCCGGGGTGCCCGCCGATATTGACGCGCTGCGGGCGGTGAGCGAGCGTCATGGTATTGCGCTGATCGAAGATGCGGCTCACGCGGCAGGCACCTGGTATAAAGACCATCATGTGGGCCATCGTGGAACGGCGATTTTCTCTTTTCACGCGATCAAAAATATGACCTGTGCGGAAGGGGGTCTGATTGTCACTGATGACGATCTGCTTGCTGACCGTATGCGTAGCCTGAAGTTTCATGGCCTCGGGGTGGATGCTTTCGATCGCCAGACACAGGGACGCGCGCCCCAGGCCGAAGTGGTCTCACCGGGCTTCAAATATAATCTGGCCGATATCAATGCCGCGCTGGCTCTGGTACAGCTGGATAAACTGCCCCAGGCCAATCAGCGTCGTGGCGAAATCGCACAACGTTATTTGAGTGAACTGGCGGATACCCCTTTTCAGCCATTGGCGCTCCCAGCCTGGCCACATCGGCACGCCTGGCATTTGTTTATTATTCGCGTTGATGAAGCCAGCTGTGGCCTCAGTCGTGATGCGTTGATGGCAAAACTCAAAGCGATGGGGATTGGCACCGGCTTACATTTCCGTGCCGCACACACACAAAAATATTATCGTGAACGTTTTCCGACGCTGTCATTACCCAATACTGAATGGAACAGCGCACGTATCTGTTCACTCCCTTTGTTCCCGGATATGACCGATAACGATGCTTCCCGCGTCATTTCCGCGCTGCATCAGTTGTCAGGATATTAATATGTTGAATTACCCTCCTATCCAGAAAGTCTCCGTGGTGATCCCGGTTTATAACGAACAGGAGAGTCTGCCTGAGCTGATCCGGCGCACAGAAGCAGCCTGTGAGACGCTCGACTGTCAGTACGAAATTTTGCTGGTGGATGATGGCAGCCAGGATGATTCTGCCCGGATTATGACTACTGCCGCAGAGGCGAAAGACAGTCCTTTTGTCGCGGTGATGCTGAATCGTAACTATGGCCAGCACTCAGCGATTATGGCCGGTTTTAGCCATGTCACCGGCGATCTGGTGATTACGCTTGATGCTGACCTGCAAAACCCGCCCGAAGAGATCCCGCGTCTGGTCAGCAAGGCCAATGAAGGCTATGACGTGGTGGGCACCATACGCCAGAACCGCCAGGATACCTGGTTTCGTAAAAGCGCCTCAAAGCTGATTAACCGCCTGATCCAGCACACCACCGGCCAGGCGATGGCGGATTATGGCTGCATGTTGCGTGCCTATCGCCGCCATATCATCGATGCGATGCTGAATTGCCATGAGCGCAGCACGTTTATTCCGATCCTCGCCAATACCTTTGCTCGTCGAACGACAGAAATTCCGGTGAAGCATGCCGAGCGAGAATTTGGTAACTCTAAATACAGTTTTATGCGCCTGATCAATCTGATGTACGATTTGGTGACTTGCCTGACCACCACCCCCTTGCGCCTGCTTAGCGTTTTTGGCAGCGTGATCGCGTTGCTGGGCTTCGCTTTCGCCTTTCTGCTGGTGATTTTTCGCCTGGTCTTTGGCCCACAATGGGCGGCAGAAGGGGTATTTATGTTATTTGCTGTGCTGTTTATGTTTATTGGTGCCCAGTTTGTGGGCATGGGATTACTCGGGGAGTATATTGGCCGAATTTATAACGATGTCCGTGCCCGTCCCCGTTATTACATTCAACGTGTTGTTCGTCAGCCGGAAACGGCATCTCAAGAGGAAGATCATTCATGAAAGCTGTCGTCTTCGCCTATCACGACATGGGTTGCGCAGGTATTCAGTCTCTGCTGGAGTGCGGGTATGAAATTGTCGCTATTTTTACCCATCCGGATAATCCTGGCGAAAACCAGTTCTTTGGTTCGGTTGCGCGTCTGGCCGCAGAACGTGGCATTCCGGTGTGGGCACCTGAAGAGGTGAATCACCCCTTGTGGATTGAACGTATCCGCGAAATGCAGCCTGATATCCTATTCTCCTTCTATTATCGCCATTTACTCGGTGAGGAGATCCTCAGTCTGCCCTCCAGGGGCGCTTTTAATCTCCACGGCTCACTGTTACCGAAATATCGTGGCCGAGCCCCGCTCAACTGGGTACTGGTCAATGGTGAAAGTGAAACCGGCGTTACCTTGCACCGGATGATTTCGCAGGCTGATGCCGGTGATATTGTCGCGCAGCAACGTGTCGCGATAGATGACGATGATAACGCACTGGCTTTGCATCGCAAATTGTGTGCTGCCGCGTCCGTGTTGCTGGCTCAGGCACTGCCAGCGATTCGCGATAACACCATTCAGCCCTGGGCGCAGGATGAAAGTCAGGCGAGCTGGGTGGGAAGGCGTTCACCCGAAGATGGCCGCCTCGACTGGGATAAGCCAGCGTCGGTTTTGCATAATCTGGTGCGTGCGGTGTCTGATCCGTGGCCGGGTGCGTTCAGCTATGTCGGGGCGAATAAATTCATTGTCTGGCAGTCGCGCGTCCGTGATGATCTGCCCGCCGCCAGACCGGGCACGGTCATCTCGACCACACCACTGGTGATTGCCTGTGGCGAAGGAGCGCTGGAAATCGTCACCGGGCAGTCAGAGCAAGGTGTCTATATGCAGGGCGGACAGCTGGCTCAGACGCTGGGGCTGGTGGCCGGTGCGGTGCTGAGTAGCAAGCCGGTAGTGGCGGTGAAACGTCGTACCCGGGTACTGATCCTCGGCGTCAATGGCTTTATTGGTAATCATCTGACCGAACGTTTATTGCAGGATGACAATTACGAAGTCTATGGCCTTGATATTGGCTCTGATGCCATCACCCGTTTCCTCGATAACCCGCGTTTTCATTTTGTCGAAGGGGATATCAGTATTCATTCCGAGTGGATTGAGTATCACATCAAGAAGTGTGATGTGATCCTGCCGCTGGTGGCGATTGCGACACCGATCGAATATACCCGTAATCCATTGCGCGTATTCGAACTCGATTTTGAAGAGAACCTGAAGATTATCCGTGACTGCGTGAAATACAATAAGCGCATTATCTTCCCGTCAACGTCGGAAGTGTATGGTATGTGTACCGATAACAACTTCGATGAAGACAGTTCGAACCTGGTGGTCGGGCCGATTAACAAACAGCGCTGGATCTACTCAGTCTCCAAGCAGTTGCTGGATCGGGTGATCTGGGCCTATGGCGATAAAACAGGTTTGCGCTTTACCCTGTTCCGCCCCTTTAACTGGATGGGGCCACGACTCGATAACCTCAATGCGGCCCGTATTGGGAGTTCGAGAGCGATCACGCAACTGATCCTCAACCTGGTGGAAGGCTCGCCGATTAAGCTTATCGAAGGGGGTAAGCAGAAGCGTTGCTTTACCGATATCAGCGATGGTATCGAAGCGCTGTTTCGGATCATCGAAAATAAAGAAGGGCGCTGTGATGGCAAGATTATCAATATTGGTAATCCGGAGAATGAAGCCAGTATCAAGGAGCTGGCAGAAATGTTGCTGGCGTGCTTTGAGCGTCACCCCTTGCGCAGTCATTTCCCGCCATTCGCCGGTTTTCGTGAAGTAGAAAGCAGCGACTATTACGGTAAAGGTTATCAGGATGTCGAACATCGTAAGCCGAATATCCGTAATGCGCAGCGCTATCTCGACTGGTCACCGACCGTACCGATGGAAGAGACGGTAGAACAGACGCTCGATTTCTTCCTGCGGACGGTTGAGCTGGCGGAAGAACCGCGTTCATGAGGCGTGTCGGCTTACGCATCGATGTTGATACTTTTCGTGGTACACGCCAGGGTGTACCACAGTTGCTGGCCTTGCTGAAGCAGCATGATATTCAGGCCAGCTTCTTTTTCAGTGTCGGGCCGGATAATATGGGACGCCATTTATGGCGTCTGATAAAACCCAAATTCCTGTGGAAAATGCTGCGTTCCCATGCCGCTTCATTATATGGCTGGGATATTCTGCTGGCCGGAACCGCCTGGCCTGGCCGCCTTATTGGCGCAGGTAATGCCGCGATTATCCGCGCAACCGCAGACGCTCATGAAGTGGGGCTGCATGCCTGGGATCACTATCGCTGGCAGACATGGAGCGGTGTCTGGTCACCGGCGCGGCTGGAGCAGGAGATCGCGTCGGGTCTGCGTGAGCTGGAGCGTATTATCGGTCGCCCGGTCAGCTGCTCAGCAGTGGCCGGCTGGCGTGCTGATTCACGGGTGATCACGGCGAAAGCAGCGTTTGATTTTCGCTATAACAGCGACTGTCGTGGCAGCCAGCCTTTTTTACCACAGACCGATCAGGGCTCCCTGGCGACCGTGCAGATCCCGGTCACCTTACCGACCTGGGATGAAGTGGTGGGTCGTGATGTCGATGCCGGTGGTTTCAATCGCTATTTGCTGGACAGCATTCACCGTGATCAGGGGACGCCAGTCTATACTATTCATGCTGAAGTGGAAGGTATCGCTTTTGCCCGCCAGTTTGATGCCTTACTGACGATGGTGAAGCAGGAGGCGATCCAGTTTTGCCCGCTTAGCCAGTTATTGCCGGATGATCTCAGCACGCTTCCGGTGGGGAGGGTGGTGCGTGGTGAATGGCCAGGGCGGGAAGGCTGGCTGGGGTGTCAACAGTTATTGAGTCCAGAGTATGAAAAACCTCCGCGCTAGCCTCTTGTTATTGCTGGCATTTTTTGCGCTGTACTATGTCTTGCCGCTGAATTTCCGTCCACTCTGGCAACCAGATGAAACACGCTATGCGGAAATCAGCCGTGAAATGCTGGCCTCCGGCGACTGGCTGGTGCCCCATCTGCTGGGATTGCGCTATTTTGAAAAACCGGTCGCCGGTTACTGGATTAACAATATCGGCCAGGGGTTATTTGGCCATAACAACTTTGCGGTACGCTTTGGTTCCCTGTTTTCGACTGGCATAACCGCCCTGCTGGTCGCGTGGATGGCCTGGCGAATCTGGCGCGATAAACGGCTGTCGTTACTTTCAGCGTTAATCTTTTTGACCGCTCAGTTAGTCTACGCCGTGGGCACTTATGCCGCGCTGGATCCGATGTTGACCTTGTGGCTGGCGATGGCGATGTGTAGCTTCTGGTACGGGGCGACGTCACCGACCCGGCAGGGGAAATGGCTGGGATATGTGCTACTGGGGATCGCTTGTGGCATGGGGATGATGACCAAAGGTTTTCTGGCGCTGGCGGTGCCGATCGTCGGGGTGATGCCGTGGGTTATTGCCCGTCAACGCTGGCGCGAAGTGTTGACCTGGGGCTGGCTGGCGGTGGTGGTTTGCGTGCTGGTGGTTCTGCCCTGGGGGCTGGTGATTGCGCAACGTGAGCCGGATTTCTGGCGTTATTTTTTCTGGGTGGAACATATTCAGCGTTTTGCCGAGGATAACGCTCAGCATAAAGCGCCGTTCTGGTACTACATTCCCTTTCTGCTCGTCGGAAGCTTACCGTGGCTGGCACTGCTGCCAGGCGCTGTACGTCGTGGCTGGGGGAGAGCGGATGAGGCACGCGGTGCGTTCTACCTGCTTGGCTGGCTGGTGATGCCGTTGCTGTTTTTTAGTATCGCCAAAGGTAAATTACCGACCTATATCCTGCCATGCTTTGTTCCGCTGGCTATTTTGCTGGCGCGCTATGCGCTGGATGCGATAAAAGCCGGATCAAAAGTTTTGCCAGTTAATGGCCTGATAAATGTTATTTTCGGCCTTATAGGAATGGTTGCTGTGCTGGTGGTCTCTCCGTGGGGCCTGCTGTCGGTTCCGGTCTGGACAACGGCGGAACTGAGTAAATGCCTGCTGGCGATGGTCGCTTTTGCCGCCTGGGCGCTGATGGGCGCACTGGCAATGCGCCGTAACGGACGATACTGGCTGTTATCCGCCTGTTGCCCGCTTATGCTGGGCTGGCTGGCAGGCTTCGTGATCCCCGACCAGGTGAGCAATAGCAAACAGCCACAGTTTATCATTCATGCAGAGCAGGCATCCCTGACGTCGTCCCGTTATGTATTGAGCAACAATGTTGGGCTCGCGGCGGGGCTGGCATGGGAACTGCAACGTGACGATATCATTCTCTATGATCGCCAGGGTGAGTTGAAATATGGTTTAGACTGGCCGGATGCTCAGCAACACTTTGTCAGTCATCGTCATTTCGTCCGCTGGCTGGCAACACATCGCCAGTCAGGGCCGGTTTCTCTGCTTTTGCTGATGGATAAAACAAAAACGGTGGCGGATTTATCGTTACCGCCGCCGGATAAAATCCATCAGGCGGGGCGTATTCTCTATTTACAGTATCTGCCGCAATGACTATCTGGATCAGTTTACTGTTCGCCAGCCTGTTAAGTTGTCTTGGGCAACTCTGTCAGAAACAGGCAACCCGCCCGTCACGTGCTGTGCGTCGTCATCTGGTGATCTGGCTGGGGCTGGCATTATTCTGCCTCGGAATGAGCATGCTATTGTGGCTTGCTGTATTACAGGCCATTCCGGTGAGTATTGCCTATCCGATGCTGAGTCTCAATTTTGTCTGGATCACCCTGGCGGCGCGGTGGATTTGGCATGAGCCGATTGCACGCCGACACTGGCTGGGGGTGGGACTGATCGTTATCGGTATTATTATCCTCGGGAGCAGCGCCTGATGGGATTATGTTGGGCATTATTGAGTGTTGCGCTGGCGAGTCTGGCACAACTGTTATTGCGCAGTGCGATGGTGTCACTGCCATCGCTGACTGATCCGATTAACTTTGTGATCCATCTGTGGCCGCCGGGATTTGGCAGTCTCGCCTTGCTGCTTGGTCTGAGTGGTTATGTATTATCGATGGGTTGCTGGTACTTTGCGTTACGCCAGATCCCCCTCGCCAAAGCCTACGCCTTACTGAGTCTGAGCTACATTGTGGTGTGGGCGGCGGCGATCCTGTTACCAGGCTGGGATGAGCCTTTTCACTGGCGGGCGTTATTCGGGGTGTTGATGATTATCGCGGGCGTACTGACCATTTTCTGGCCACGGCGGCAATAATATCGGAAAAAACAGCCCCCATAGATATGGCGCTGGAGGCTGCAATAGCGGGCTAGCAATTACTGGATAGTGATGGTGCTGATGATATTTTCAGCGTCGATCTGCGCTTGTTTCTGATCGCCAATCGGCTGTGTTATCTGCATGGTCAGCAGGTTATCGTCGATTTTACCCAGAACAATCGAAGACCATGAGCGCTGGCCTTTGATAGAAATGATACTATCCAGTTGCCACAGAGGGTGGCCATTGATGGTAATCGTTTTACTGCCGACGATCTGTAACTGGGGATCCCGGCTGCGCTGTAGCGCAACCATGCGTTGCGCGAGGACTGCTAAATCTTCTTTTATCGCACTGCCCATGATCACCAGTACCGTTTTTTTCCCGGAGGCGTCAGCGTAGACGTGCATATTGCCGCCCTGGTTAGTCATTTCGGCAGGTAATAAGAAGCTCAGTTTGCCGTTTAGCAGGCTGATGGTTTGATTATGGGCATGGCTCTCGATCGCAGCTGTGTCTGAATCGCTGTCGTCACAAGCTGCGCACGTCATCATCAGCAAGCTAATACCAGCAAATTTTACCCAATTCCGCATTAACATCTTCCTTTATGATAAATGGTCATTAAGAGCCTGGCCCATTAGGCTAATTTACTGGCCATTCTGGTCCAGGGCGGCGGTTTCTCCGCGTTGTCCGGGTCGCCAGCAATACCGGGTGGGATAGGCTCTAAATCATTGCCCGTCTATCTTATCACATCGGAATGAGCATAACTTTAATCCGCTTGCAATACTGATAAGAGCGGTTTATTGGCCATTTTTTTCAGCATCACGCCCAGTAACATACCATACATGGGCAGGAAAAAGATCAGACTGATAAGCACCTTGAAGCTGTAGTCAACCAGCGCTATCTCTCCCCAGTGTGCGGCCATAAAGGGGTCCGGGCTGCGCCAGAAGGCAATAAAAAAGAAGGCGACGGTATCGCTGATATTACCGAACAGCGTCGAAGCTGCCGGTGCCAGCCACCAGCGACGATTTTTGCGCAGACGATTAAAGACATGGACATCGAGGATCTGTCCGAGGACATAAGCCATAAAGCTCGCCACCGCAATGCGGGCGACAAACAGATTAAAATCACCCAGCGCAGCGAAACCCTGCCATTTCCCCATATAGAATAACGCGGAAACAACATAGGAGATCAGCAATGCCGGAAGCATCACCGCAAGGATTATCCGTCTTGCCAGCGGAGCACCGAAAATCCGCACGGTCAAATCGGTGGCGAGAAAGATAAAGGGAAAGCTGAAGGCACCCCAGGTGGTATGAAAACCAAAAATGGTAATCGGAAGCTGAACCAGATAGTTACTGGAAGTGATAATCAGCAGATGGAAAAGCGCCAGCCAGAATAGCGCTTTCTGATGTTGTAACAGAGTAGATGAACGCATATTAATTCCTTTTTAGAGCCTGATGAGCCAGGCTTTTAGTGATGGGGTGAGGGAACCCATAAAAACGGCAGCATCATACTGCGTTGAGCCAGCAATGCAATCATTGTTTCTCGTGCTGGTTCAGATGGCGTTTGCGTCAGCGAAAAGTCGCGGTAAACTACCGCTGTTTTGTTGAAGAGAGATAAAAATGAGTGAGCCTTTGAGCTGTGCTGATCATACTCTGGACGCCCAGGGATTGCGTTGCCCGGAGCCTGTGATGATGGTACGCAAAACGGTACGCACCATGCCAGTTGGCGAGACGCTATTAATTATTGCTGACGATCCGGCGACTGTCCGCGATATTCCGGGATTTTGCCGGTTTATGGAACATGAACTGGTGGCACAGGAAACCGTCTCGTTACCGTATCGGTATCTGATCCGTAAATGCCACTGAAATTTCCCCGGTACAGCAAGCACAGCCGGGGAACAGTGAGGTTATTTTCTGCGTAGCAGCCGCAGCGCGTTGGCCGTTACCAGTACCGTCGCACCGGAGTCCGCCAGGACTGCCAGCCACAAGCCGGTCAGGCCAAGCAGTGTCGTAATGAGAAAAATGCCCTTCAGCCCAAGCGCAATGGCGATATTTTGCTGAATGTTGGCGTGTGTCGCACGAGCCAGAGCAATGATCTGCGGCAGACCGGTCAGGCGGTTATGGGTTAAAGCGGCATCCGCCGTTTCCAGCGCCACATCAGTGCCACTACCCATCGCAATACCGATGGTGGCGGCTTTCATCGCTGGCGCATCATTAATGCCATCGCCGACCATCGCCAGCGGCGCTTGTGCATTGAGCGCATTCACCGCCGCGACTTTATCAGCGGGAAGTAATCCCGCGCGGAACGCCAGCCCCAGCTGATCGGCAATCGCCGCGGCGGCACGCGGGTTGTCACCGGTCAGGATCACGCCCTTGATGCCAAGCTGCTGCAGTTGATCAACCGCCTGGCGTGCATCCTCACGTAGGGTATCCTGCAGCGCAAGGAGCCCGATCACCTTATCGTCGCGCAGCACAACAACGACGGTCTGACCCGAATTTTCCAGTTGCTGGATCTGCGTTTCATACTGTGGGAGCGTCTGTTTTGCTGCGGTACAGATCAATATCCGCTGATCATCAACTTCGCCAGTAATGCCGGAACCGACCTGGGCCTGTTGATTGTGGGCAACCGGAACCGTCAGTTGTCGTTGTTGCGCTTCACGGACAATCGCTTGTGCCAGCGGATGGCTGGAGCCTTGTTCGACCGCCGCCGCCAGCATCAGCAAGTGGTTTTCATCCTCCCCGTTGTGGGCCACTATCGTGGTGACGCGTGGCTGGCCAACGGTCAGGGTACCTGTTTTATCAAAAGCGATTTGACGAACACGCGCCAGTTGCTCCAGTGCGGCACCGCCTTTAATTAATGCGCCATGTCGTGCCGCCACCGCCAGCCCGGAGGTAATCGCGGCGGGGGTGGAGATCACCAGTGCGCAGGGACAACCAATCAACAGCAGGGCCAGCCCCTTATAGAGCGAGAGAAACCAATCGCCCGCGAAGAGTAGCGGCGGTACGATAGCAACCAGCAACGCAGCGGCCATAATGGCTGGCGTATAGATCCGGCTGAAACGATCAATAAAACGCTCGACCGGTGCCCGGCGCTCTTCTGCCTCTTCAATCATGCGCAGAATACGATCGATGGCGTTGTCGCCAGGTTCGGAAACGACAGTCAGTTGTACCAGGCGATCAATACTGGTCGCACCGGCGGCTATTCGTTCGCCTGAGCGATGTTCCACCGGGACAGACTCGCCAGTGAGTGCGCTTTCATCGAAACTGGCAAAGGGGGTCAGCAGTTGGCCATCGGCAGGCAGACGTCCCCCGGCGGCCACCTCGATGATATCGCCAGGGCGCAAATCACTTTGCGCGACGGTTTCCCGCACGCCGTCACGCAGGCGAATCGCGGTGTCGGGCGTTAATGCCATTAACGCACTCACCCCCTGACGGGCACGGCTGGCTGCCCAGCCTTCAAGACGTTCACCGATCAGGAACAATAACAGCACCATCGCAGCTTCAGCTGTTGCGCCGATAAATAATGCCCCGATAGCGGCGATACTCATTAATGTTTCAATCGCAAACCAGCTACCGCTTCGCATCAGGCGTACTGCCTGGCGGGCGATGGGCCACAGTCCGACCAGGGTGGTGATAATAAAAGCACGCTGTCCGACGTCGGGCTTAAATTGTCCGATAACCCAGCTTGCGCTAATCATCAGTAACAGAATCAATAACATCCCGTTTTCCTGCCAGAAACTACTGTTGCTGGCGGCGGGGGCACTTTCATTGTGCAGCCGGTAGCCTATTGCACTGACTGCCGCTTCGACTTGCTGGCGAATATCACTATCGGCATCCACCAGCAGCTTTTCGCTGGTAAACAGCACTTGTGCCTGCCTGACGTCGGGGATCTGTCGTGCTGCATTTTCTACTTTGCGCGCGCAGGATGCGCAATCCATTCCCTCAACCTGCCAGTGATAACGCGCCTCTTTGAGTACCACTTCTTCCGCTATCGCGTCATGAACATGGTCAGATTCGATACAGCAGTTATCGGCTTCCGCCGTTGCCGGTTTGAATTTGAATGATGAGAATTGCGGAACTTTTTTACTTTGTTGTGCGGGTGTCGGCATAACATCCTCCTGATCGGCAAATGATCATTCTCCTGTTGCCTCCACAGAATACACTCTGGAGTCGACTCCAGAGTCAAGGATTAAATCACCGACAGCAGATGATTTTATTTATGGTTGTTTAGACTGACCACGCAGGTGATTTTTCTGCCAGACCAGCAGCTCCAGGACCCCAAAAATAAAGATACGTACCTGTTGCCAGCGGCTAAGGGGGATGCTGCCTGTCTTCTGTATCACCACCACCTTTAACAGCATAAGTTGTAAGCCATGCATCACCACCGTCAGCAACAGGGCGACATGGGTGAAAATATTCAAGGGTTTCGGAAAAGGCTGAAAAAGATTAGATAATAAAAAAGCCCAGACACACAGTATTAACAGGCGACCGATATTAATCAGCATCATCCCCTCCTGGACATTGCCGTTGATAAAGACGATAAGCGACCTGCCCGGCGACTTTTTCCCGATATAAAGTCCAGTTTGCTGGTACGGGAGGGAGGCCAGTTTCGATTTCACTTTCCACGTAGATAAAGGCGTTATGGGTTAACCAGCCATTTTGCTCGAGCAGATGGAATGTTTCTGCCAGTAGCCCCTGACGAAAAGGGGGATCGACAAAAACAATATGGTGGGGGGTACCCGCTTGCCGAAGCCAGCTCAGGGTATTGGTATTGATCACCTTGCCATGATGGGCCTTCAGGGTCAGCAGGTTGTTTTGCAATTGCCGGGCAACGCTGCGTTCCATCTCCAGTAGCGTGGCGTTGCCCGCATAGCGTGATAGCGCTTCCAGCCCCAGCGCACCACTGCCAGCAAAACAATCAAGGCAGTGGGCATCAATAATAACCGGAGCCAGCCAGTTAAACAGGGTTTCCCGCACCCTGTCGGTTGTTGGGCGCAAACCGGGGCTGACCGGTACCGGAAGTTTACGCCCCCGCCACTGTCCGCCAATAATGCGGATCTGGCCACTCTGTGGTAACGAGTCAGGTTTTTTCATCATTTTACCCGGAGTTTTATTTTCAGCCTGTTATTTTAACGACAGAACAGCCATGATGAAACCTTAGCATCTGGCCGGGCAGCATTATTTTACCCAACTTTCTGGCGCTGAATATGACCACTTCTGCTGGCAGCCAACGGCCAGGATGATTTCACCTCAGGAACTTGATCCCAGGGCGGTGATGCGAGAGAAGTTAAGTGATAAACTATGCGGCAAATATTATCATTTTCAGCTTTCGCTATTGTTAGCCGAAGCGCTGCCATAAATATACTGCGGGGGTCGCGTCGCGAATGGCAAAAGAGAAAAAAAGTCGTTTCTTCTCCTGGTTAGGTTTTGGCCAAAAAGAGCCACAGCAAGAGCAGGAAATCGAGCATGAGCAAAAAACCGAACCGCAGGCGGAGATCACACCGTCATCTTCAGCGCTAACATTAGCGGATGAAGGCGTTGTTGCCGCGCCTGAAGCGGCAGATAATTTTCAGCAAGAGCAAGAGCAAGAGCAAGAGCAAGAGCAAGAGCAAGAGCAAGAGCAAGAGCAAGAGCAAGAAATTGCTCCGCCTGCTTCTGATACCGCACCGATCATCGCATCATCCGATACGCCTGAAATGACGCGGCAATCCCCGCCGTCACAGGAGCAGGAAAAACCGACCAGAGAGCGTTTTTTTGTCCGCCTCAAACAGAGCCTGCTGAAAACCAGGCAAAACCTCGGTTCCGGGTTTATCAGTCTGTTTCGTGGCAAGAAAATTGATGATGAACTGTTTGAAGAGCTGGAAGAGCAGTTATTGATCGCTGATATTGGCATGGAAACGACCAGCAAAATTATTGCGCACCTGATCGAAAGTGCCAGCCGTCAACAGCTTCAGGATGCGCAGGCGCTGTATGGCCTGTTGAAAGCCGAGATGGCAAACATGCTCGCAAAAGTTGATAACCCACTTAACATTGAAGGGAAAATGCCATTTGTTATCCTGATGGTTGGGGTTAATGGGGTGGGTAAAACGACCACCATCGGTAAGCTGGCGCGTCAGTTTGTCCAACAGGGAAAATCCGTGATGCTGGCGGCAGGCGATACTTTCCGTGCTGCCGCCGTCGAGCAGCTCCAGGTCTGGGGGCAACGGAACAATATTCCGGTGATTGCGCAGCATACCGGGGCCGATTCTGCATCGGTGATTTTCGATGCGATTCAGGCGGCGAAAGCGCGTCATATCGATGTCCTGATCGCTGATACCGCAGGGCGTCTGCAAAACAAAGCGCATCTGATGGAAGAACTGAAGAAAATCGTGCGGGTGATGAAAAAACTCGATCCTGATGCCCCCCATGAAGTCATGCTGACCATTGATGCCAGCACCGGGCAAAATGCGATTAGCCAGACCCGATTGTTCCATGAGGCGGTGGGACTGACCGGTATCACACTGACTAAGCTGGATGGTACAGCGAAAGGAGGCGTCATCTTCTCTGTCGCCGATCAGTTTGCTATTCCGATCCGCTATATTGGTGTTGGTGAACGTATTGAGGATTTACGTCCGTTCAATGCTGATGATTTTATTGAAGCGTTATTTTCCCGAGAGGATTAACAATGATTCGCTTTGAACAAGTGAGCAAAGCTTATCTTGGTGGCAGGCAAGCATTGCAGGGAGTTAACTTTCATCTGCGTGCAGGTGAGATGGCTTTTCTGACGGGGCATTCGGGCGCAGGGAAAAGCACTTTACTTAAGCTTATCTGCGGTATAGAGCGACCCAGCACTGGAAAAATAATGTTTAGCGGCCATGAGATCAGTCGTCTGAAAAACAGTGAGGTGCCGTTTCTGCGCCGCCAGATTGGGATGATTTTCCAGAATCACCACTTGCTGATGGATCGCTCGGTGTATGATAACGTCGCGATCCCGCTGATTATTGCCGGTGCCAGTGGAGATGATATTCGCCGCCGGGTATCTGCGGCACTGGATAAAGTCGGCTTACTGAATAAAGCGAGGAGTCTGCCGGTTCAGCTTTCTGGCGGCGAACAGCAGCGGGTTGGTATCGCGCGCGCGGTGGTGAATAAACCCGCCGTATTGCTGGCAGATGAACCGACCGGTAATCTGGATGAAACGCTCTCCGAAGGCATTTTACGCCTGTTTGAAGAATTCAATCACGTTGGCGTGACCGTACTGATGGCGACACATGATTTGGCGCTCATTTCCAGTCGCTCCTATCGTGTGCTAACGCTCAGTGACGGCCGTATGCATGGAGGTAGCTGGAATGAATAAGCGTGATGCGATAAATCATGTTCGCCGATGGCTCAGTAAACTCAATGGCCTGCGTAAAAGTTCAGCGATCAGCTATCGTGCCCTGAAACAAAAAGAGGCGGTATTACTTGCGGTTTCCCGTAAGAACAATGTTTTTAATGAACAGATACGCTATGCCTGGCATAATGCGATTCAGGATTTAAAAAGTACCCCCTTTGCCACCCTGCTGACGGTGATGGTCATTGCAATCTCGCTGACACTGCCCGTGGTGTGCTACATGGTCTACAAAAATGTCAGTCACGCGGCAGCCCAGTATTATCCCTCACCACAAATTACGGTCTATTTTGATAAGTCACTCAGTGATGATGCGGCGGCGCTGGTTGTCAACCAGCTTCGGGTGCAGAAAGAGGTCGAAAAAGTTAACTATTTATCGCGTGATGAAGCGCTGGGCGAATTTCGTAACTGGTCGGGTTTCGGTGGTGCATTGGATATGCTGGAAGAGAACCCGTTGCCCGCTGTGGCGACTGTGGTGCCAAAGCCCGAATTTCAGAGTGTTACCGACCTGAATATGCTGCGTGATCGACTGGCAGAGATTCCGGGTGTCGATGAAGCACGCATGGATGATAGCTGGTTTGCCCGCCTCACCGCGCTGACCGCCCTCGCAGGACATGTTTCAATGCTGATTGGGGTTCTGATGGTCGCGGCTGTTTTCCTTGTCATTGGCAACAGCATTCGCCTGAGTATTTTTGTCCGCCGGGATACCATTAATGTACAGAAATTGATTGGTGCAACGGACGGTTTTATTCTCCGTCCCTTTCTTTATGGCGGTGCGTTACTGGGTTTTTGCGGTGCGTTTTTATCCTTAATTTTGTCAGAAGTGATGGTCATGCGTCTGTCGGCCGCAGTCACCGAAGTCGCGAAAGCATTCGGAACGCAATTTGAACTTAATGGTTTAGGGTTTGAGGAGTGCCTGCTGATGTTGCTGATATGCTCAATGATTGGCTGGCTTGCCGCCTGGTTAGCGACGGTACAGCATTTGCGCCACTTTATGCCGGAATAACAAACATCTGATATAATCTGTAGCAAAATTATTGTGGATATTTCGTGGTTACCAGCATGGCAATCTCTGGCAAGATAGCGTGCAGATAACGGCAGGCAGTCCAGAGAATGGTGGGTTTATCTGTACGTGTTATGGACTCTGCTTTGCAGAGTAAGGAAAGCCTCTTTCGCTCACTTTTCCCGGGGTTGTTGTGTGTAATTTATTCACCTGTCGATAAGAACTTGTGGATAAAATAGCAGTCTAAAAGACGAAGAAACGGATATTTGCGTGATAAGTTCTGATGCTCTGTGGTATTTTTAACTAAGAGCCTGGTTCAGCAGGCGTCATTGGCGCAGCCAGTTTGGACATGGACAGCGCGGAGAAACCGCAGCGTACACGGAGTACGTGAGGATTTCGAGCACTGCCCTGGGCCAAAATGGCAAGTAAAATAGCCTGATGGGCCAGGCACTAAACAATCACGGCCTCAGACGATATTGATTGAGAGGATTTGAATGACCAAAGATATGCAAACGTTAGCTTTGGCCCCGGTGGGTAATCTGGAGTCATATATCCGGGCGGCGAATGCCTGGCCGATGCTGTCGGCTGATGAAGAGCGTGAGCTGGCTGAAAAACTGCATTACCAGGGGGATCTGGAAGCAGCGAAAAAACTGATCCTGTCTCACCTACGCTTTGTTGTTCATATTGCTCGCAATTATTCTGGCTATGGCTTACCGCAGGCCGATTTGATTCAGGAAGGGAATATCGGCCTGATGAAAGCAGTACGGCGTTTCAACCCTGAAGTAGGGGTGCGACTGGTCTCTTTTGCTGTCCACTGGATCAAAGCCGAAATACACGAATATGTGCTGCGTAACTGGCGCATCGTTAAGGTAGCCACCACCAAAGCTCAGCGTAAATTATTCTTTAATCTGCGTAAAACCAAACAACGTCTCGGCTGGTTTAATCAGGATGAAGTCGATATGGTCGCCCGCGAGTTAGGGGTGTCCAGTAAAGATGTGCGCGAAATGGAATCACGCATGGCGGCACAGGATATGACCTTTGATGCCCCTGCCGAGGATGATGCTGATAACCAGCCAATGGCGCCGGTACTCTATTTACAGGATAAAACCTCTAACTTTGCTGACGGTATTGAAGATAACAACTGGGAAGAACAAGCCGCGAATAAATTAACCGATGCGATTCAGGGGCTGGACGCTCGCAGCCAGGATATCATTCGTGCCCGCTGGCTGGATGAAGATAATAAGTCCACTTTGCAAGAGTTGGCGGATCGCTACGGTGTATCGGCTGAGCGTGTACGTCAGTTAGAAAAAAATGCCATGAAAAAACTGCGTGTTGCGATAGAGACCTGAGAGCCACAAAAACAGGGTTTTGTGACCGCATGCTTTTTATCTGAATGATTTTATTGAAAAATAAAATCATTTTTCTTCTGGTTACAAGGGCGTGATAGTAAACCGATCGGGTGCTTAATTATCTGATAAAGCACCTGCTAAAACCCATCTGACGCCAACATCGGGTATCAATTTTCCGTAGTTCATCTGATGTGTTGCGGCTGGAGGACAGGTATTGATGACGTCATGGGTAACGCTGCTCTTGATGCGCTTATAACAGAAAATTCAAATAGATATATTTTATAGAGCCCATCAAAAAAACAGAAGCAAACAATACAATGAAAATAAACTCATTCGGTAGTAAGTATGCATCCACCGGGATAGTTCTTCTGGCACGGTATCAAAGAAATGATAAACATCCGTATTTTTATAGTACATAACTAAAGGTTTCTTTTTTTCTTCAGGCATAAAAAATAATATACAAGCATAAATGAACCAAAAAAACCGACCAGCGAGTGAAAATAATAGGGAACATATAGCTCAAAGCCGCTCTTATAATACGTTTCAATGATTTTTTCATATCTCCATTTATTAATTCCAAAGTAATAAAATAAAAAAATAAGTGATAAAATATCTATCCAGGCACATGCAATACTTATATATGATAGGGTCTGCGCCATATACCTTAACTCCGGAATATATAATCTATAAATGAATCACTAACAGACGTGGCAGCATAACCGGCAATAGCTGCGCCTGTTACTGCACAGACTACACCACCGATACCTGCACCCGGCGCTGTACAAATAATACCTGCTATATTTACGCCCACACTCATTATATATCTGATTACAGATTTTTAGTTGATAAAGGAACCGGAAAATATATCAATCAGGGTGAGTAAAATAAAAATAAAATATAACAATAGGATAACGCATATACAAATATAATAAAAATCAATCCATTGAGTGTATTGTGGGCTTATTTTTTTTAAAAAAAGAGAGATCTCCATGCTCTTTTCTGGTGAAAAAATATTTTTCTTCCTTTTTTTAGTCGTGCAAAATAATATATCATACCAAAAGAACCGAAAAATCCCATTGATAAGTAGAAACGATAAAGTGGAATTAAAGTGAAACCTTCTGCATAATACATGGATATTAATTTATTATATTGTTTTGTGTGGAAACTAAAGTAAAAAAACAGAAAAAATGTCATAGTGACAGGAATAATAAGAAAAGAAAGGGCTATAACTGGATGTATAATATGCATATTATTTGACCCACCACTCTATAATATGATCACTGGCTCCGCTTGCCAGGATACCACCAATAACGGAGCAACACACATCGTCCCCAGTCTCATATACTCCCTGAAAGCCACCCGCCCGCATTCACTTTCGCGGCCGGTGGTGCAGGTATGAATGACATCATTAGTGGTGCCCGCAAAAGAAAACGCCATGCCAATATATCCCCCGGCTTTTAAAAACCGGGCCACTTTCGTCGCCGCGCCGAGATAGCGTTGGTAGCCAGGAATACCACCGATACCGGCCCTTGATCACTGATGAATAATCGAACGGCTGGAGAGATCCAGCGCCCGGCGCATATCGTCATAAGGGCGTAATTGCAGGGTATGGCGCGAGAGTGATTTCAGCAGCGGTTTATTGACCACGTTTTCAGCTCCTCAGGCAGCCGGTGACGCTCAGCAAAAAACCGCTCGTTGTGAAGCGTTCCCTGGGCGCGGTATTGCGTCTGATAAGCGGTCTCAATTTTGCCGAGGGTGCTCTTAATCGCGCTGAAATAGCGTTCTCCGGCATCGCCAGTGGTGGAGAAAATTTTGTCACCGGCGGCGGTGAGGGCGGCGATGATGCCATAATGGCGATGCATAAAACCCGCCTCATCCGGGGTGAAACCGATAAAGCGCTGGTTGATCTGACGTTTCGTTTGCTGCAGGCACTGTGACAGCGACAGGGTAAGAGGGGTGTTGAGGTCGGCGACAATTAGCACCTGACCGGGGATCAGCCACGGCGTGTCGGCGTTATGGTGCATAAACAGGCGAGCGGCGGGTGAGTTGACATGACGAAACAACATGCTGGCCTGGAAATGGAGCTGACCTGCCTGCTGAACAATACAGAAACCGGGGACGAGATCACGTGACATCATGCTTCCCTTCTGTTTGTGGTGCTGATCGGTTAAGCGGCAGATGCGCCGCCGCAGCGGTCTTTAGCTTCTCATAAGCGGAACGTGGCAGGCAACAAGCCTCTGCGTCATCGGGGGTAAAGCGGAGAAAAACAGGATTTCTGACGGTTTTGAATGGGGCCGCAGTGGGTTTGTTCTGTGTCATGGCCCGCAGAGCGGGGATCGAGCGATCCCCGTCTGTGCGGACTGGCCAGGTTAGCGTTTTTTGCGCATTGCGGCGTTAAGGGCATCTATCATGGCGCTATTACCGGCAGGCGCGATAGTCTGGCTGCGTGATGGGGCGGGTTTCGCCGTCGGGCGATTAGCCGCGGTACGGTCAGGACTGTTATGGTGTCCATGACCTGTTGCCGGTTGCTCGTCCAGCCGCATGGTCAGTGCGATACGTTTACGAGGTAAATCGATATCGACAACCTTCACCTGCACGATATCACCGGTTTTGACCACGCTATGCGGATCGTCGACAAATTTATTCGCCAGAGATGAAATATGCACCAGGCCATCCTGGTGAACACCGATATCAACAAAAGCGCCAAAATTGGTGACATTGGTTACCGTTCCCTCCAGCACCATGCCTGGCAGTAGATCGTTCATCGTCTCGACACCCTCGGCAAACGTGGCCGTTTTGAACTCTGGGCGAGGGTCACGGCCCGGTTTTTCCAGCTCTTTAATGATGTCGGAAACGGTAGGGACACCAAACTTTTGATCGGTAAAATCCACCGCGTGCAGATGGCGTAGTGCCTGGCTATTGCCCATTAGCGCTTTTAATGTTTGCCGGGTGGCGGCCAGAATGCGCTCAACCACCGGATAAGCTTCCGGGTGAACCGTGGAGGCATCGAGGGGATTATCGCCGTGATTAATGCGCAGGAACCCGGCGCACTGCTCAAACGCTTTCGGGCCGAGACGGCTGACTTTCAGCAGTTGCTGTCGGTTACGGAACTGACCATTTTCATCACGCCAGGCGACGATATTTTGTGCCATCATGCGGCTCAGCCCAGCGACCCGGGTCAGTAAGGGGACTGAGGCGGTGTTCAGATCGACACCAACCGCGTTCACACAGTCTTCGACGACCGCATCCAGTTTGCGCGCTAACTGAAGCTGGCTGACATCGTGCTGGTACTGACCGACACCGATGGATTTAGGATCGATTTTGACCAGTTCTGCCAGCGGGTCCTGTAAGCGGCGAGCAATCGAGACCGCACCACGCAGTGACACATCGAGATCGGGAAACTCCTGTGCCGCCAGTTCAGAAGCGGAGTAGACTGAGGCCCCGGCTTCACTGACAATCACTTTTTGCGCATCGACCCGGGGAAACTGTTTCTGGACTTCAGCATAGAAACGTTCCGTTTCCCGGGAAGCGGTGCCATTGCCGATAGCCACCAGCTCGACATGATGCTTTTCACATAAGGCAGCGACCGCCGCTGCTGCTTTCGCCGCCTGGCCGGTATGGGGATAAATAGTATCGGTGGCCACCAGTTTACCAGTGGCATCCACCACGGCGACTTTGACGCCGGTACGCAAGCCTGGATCAAGCCCCATAGTAGGACGTAATCCGGCAGGTGCCGCCATCAACAGGTGGTGCAGATTGCGGGCGAATACCGTGATCGCCTCCTCTTCCGCCCGCTCACGCACGCTGCCCATCAATTCCGTTTCCAGATGCATCAGCACCTTAATACGCCATGTCCAGCTTACCACGCCTTTGCGCCAGCTGTCGGCCGGTGCATGACCGAGCTGCAATCCCAGGTGATCAATAATAATCTGCTCGCCGTGGCTCTCTTTCGGCGGTTCATCAAACTGGGGATCGGGATTCAGTGACAGCTGTAAGATGCCCTCATTACGACCCCGGAACATCGCCAGCGCACGATGTGAGGGAACCGAAGCAATGGGCTCATGATGATCGAAATAGTCGCGGAATTTTGCCCCTTCCTGCTCTTTTCCACTGACTACCGTGGCAACAAGATGGGCATTTTGCCATAAATAGTGGCGCACTTTCGCCAGCAGTGCGGCATCTTCGGCGAAACGTTCCATTAAAATATAGCGTGCGCCATCCAGTGCTGCTTTGCTATCGCTAATGCCTTTATCGGCATCAATAAATCGGGCCGCTTCGATTTCGGGCTGGTGTGATGGCGCATTCCACAGTAAGTCGGCCAGGGGTTCTAGTCCGGCTTCAAGGGCAATTTGCCCACGGGTGCGACGTTTGGGTTTATAGGGCAGATAGAGATCTTCGAGTTCCGTTTTGTTTAACGTGCTGGTAATCGCCTGTTTCAGGGGTTCGGTCAGTTTACCCTGCTCCTGGATCGATTTGAGGATCACCTGGCGACGCTCTTCCAGTTCCCGCAGATAGGTCAGGCGTATTTCCAGATTGCGTAGCTGGGTGTCATCCAGTCCGCCGGTGACCTCTTTACGATAGCGGGCGATAAACGGTACGGTGTTTCCTTCGTCCAGAAGGTGAACCGCGGCAGCCACTTGCTCAGGTCTGGCTTGCAGTTCATCGGCTATAATGCGATAGAGTGAATCATTCATCATATCTTTTTCATCTTGTAGATCGAAAATCAGCGAGTAGTTATACGGACTGGCACAGTAAAATGCCAGTCGTTATCAGGGTTTCATATATTCGATAGTGTTAATATACCAGCACGCTTCTCCGGCGGGTGTGTTGACCACCGCCTGCTCGCCGATCTCTTTTTTTAACAGCGCGCGGGCCATCGGCGAGTCGATGGAGATGTAATCTTTCTGGCCAAAAATCTCATCATAACCGACAATCCGCAAGCGTTTGCTGACACCGTCATCGTTTTCTATTTCAACCCATGCCCCAAAGAACACTTTCCCTTCCTGTTGCGGGGAGTAGTCGACGATTCTGAGATTTTCCAGACATTTTGTCAGGTAACGAACCCGGCGGTCAATTTCCCGCAACCGTTTCTTATTGTATTGATAATCAGCGTTTTCGCTGCGGTCACCGAGGCTGGCAGCCCAGCTCACTTTTCGGGTCACTTCCGGGCGTTCTTCACGCCATAATGTGTCCAGCTCTTGTTTCAGTTTTTCATACCCTTCACGAGTAATTAGCGGTGTTCTCATCAGCGATTCTTCTTTTTGATCGTCAGACAGCCACAGGGAAAAGCAGTGATGGCATGCGATGTGTGATAATCCCGACAGGATAAGCCCTGTGTTTTATGATTAAGTGTATACTTAACCTGCTGTTACATATGCTTTGTAACAATTTAGCTGACAATATATACCAGATTTCGCTGGTGGGTGAACCGGGCTTTTTTAAGAATAGGCGCGGCCTGTTGTCGTGAACTTTTGGGAGTAGAAACAATGCAAGAGAATTATAAAATTCTGGTTGTCGATGACGACATGCGTTTACGCGCATTGCTTGAGCGTTATCTGACAGAGCAAGGCTTCCAGGTTCGAAGTGTCGCCAATGCCGAGCAGATGGATCGTTTATTGACCCGTGAATCCTTTCATCTGATGGTGCTCGATCTGATGCTGCCTGGCGAAGATGGTTTATCGATTTGCCGTCGTTTGCGCAGCCAGAGTAATCCGATGCCGATTATTATGGTGACGGCGAAGGGGGAAGAAGTGGATCGTATCGTAGGGCTCGAAATTGGCGCTGATGACTATATTCCCAAACCCTTCAATCCCCGTGAGTTGCTGGCCCGTATTCGTGCGGTCTTGCGTCGCCAGGCCAATGAGCTGCCCGGTGCGCCATCACAGGAAGAGGCATTGATTACTTTTGGCAAGTTCAAACTCAATCTCGGCACGCGCGAGATGTTTCGTGAAGATGAGCCGATGCCATTGACCAGCGGCGAATTTGCGGTATTGAAAGCACTGGTCAGCCATCCGCGTGAGCCGTTATCGCGGGATAAGCTGATGAATCTTGCCCGTGGCCGTGAATATTCGGCGATGGAGCGCTCTATCGATGTGCAAATTTCCCGTTTGCGCCGCATGATTGAAGAAGATCCGACCCACCCTCGTTATATCCAGACTGTATGGGGACTGGGGTATGTATTCGTGCCCGATGGCGCGAAAGCATGAATCGGCTCCGTTTTTCTCTGCGAAGTTCGTTCGCCCGCACCTTGTTGTTGATTGTTGCCTTGCTGTTTGCCAGCCTGGTGACCACTTACCTGGTGGTGCTGAACTTTGCGATCTTTCCCAGCCTTCAGCAATTTAACAAGGTCCTGGCCTACGAAGTAAAAATGCTGATGACCGATAAGCTGCAACTGGAGGATGGCACTCAGCTTGCTGTACCGGCGGCTTTTCGTCGTGAGATTTATCGTGAGCTGGGGATTTCGCTCTATTCCCTTGACGCAGCGGAAGATGCTGGTCTGCGCTGGGCGCAGCATTATGATTTTTTAAGTCAGCAAATGGCGCACCAGCTAGGCGGTGCGACCGAAGTCCGGATCGAGATGAATAAAAACTCTCCGGTGGTCTGGCTGAGAACCTGGTTATCGCCGGATATCTGGGTTCGTGTCCCCTTAACAGAGATTCATCAGGGGGATTTCTCGCCGCTGTTTCGCTATACCCTGGCGATAATGCTGCTGGCGATTGGCGGCGCCTGGCTATTTATTCGTATTCAGAACCGACCGCTGGTTGATCTTGAGCGCGCGGCCTTGCAGGTTGGGCGCGGGATTATTCCGCCTCCGTTACGCGAATATGGTGCCTCCGAGGTGCGCTCCGTGACCCGCGCATTTAATCATATGGCCGCGGGTGTCAAACAACTGGCCGATGACCGCACGTTGCTGATGGCCGGTGTGAGTCACGATTTACGTACGCCGTTAACCCGGATCCGCCTGGCAACAGAAATGATGGCAAAAGAGGACTGGTATCTCGCCGGGTCGATTAACAAAGATATTGAAGAGTGTAACGCGATTATCGGCCAGTTTATTGATTACTTGCGTACTGGTCAGGAAATGCCAATGGAGTGGATAGATCTCAACACGGTATTGGGCGAGGTCATCGCGGCAGAAAGTGGTTATGAACGGGAAATTGAGACCGCGTTACAACCCGGAGAGCTCCTGTTATCGATCCATCCGCTGTCGATCAAGCGGGCGCTAACCAATATGGTGGTCAATGCGGCACGTTATGGCCATGGCTGGATTAAGGTAAGCAGCGGCAGCCAGGATGGTCATGACTGGTTCCAGGTTGAAGATGATGGCCCGGGAATAAACGCAGCCCAACGTGAACATCTGTTCCAGCCGTTTGTACGCGGTGATAGCGCTCGTAGTAGTAGTGGAACCGGGCTGGGGCTGGCGATCGTCCAGCGTATCATTGATAACCATAATGGCTATCTGGAGATCGGCACCAGTGAGCGGGGGGGGTTATTAATTCGCGCGTGGCTGCCCATTCCGGCACATCCTGTTCAGCCGCCGGAATAAGCAACGCCAGGGCATGTATCAACAGAACATGCCGGATAGCCACGATCCGACATGTTCTGATCCGGTTAGCGTTGTGGGCCAGCCGCAACCAACGCAGCACCGGTAGGGGTGTCGGTATATTGCGCGAAGTTGTTAATAAAGAGTTGCGCAAGCTGAGCCGCTTTTTCCTGCCACTGCTCCGGCGAACCATAAGTATTACGCGGATCGAGAATCTCGCTATCGACCCCCGGCAGCGCCGCAGGGATCTGTAAATTGAATACTGGCAGGGTGAATGTCTCTGCATTATCCAGTTCGCCATTAAGAATGGCATCGATAATGGCGCGCGTATTTTTAATCGAAATTCGTTTACCGGTGCCATTCCAGCCGGTGTTGACCAGATAGGCTTGAGCGCCAGCAGCCTGCATGCGTTTCACCAGCACTTCGGCATACTGGGTCGGATGCAGTGATAAAAATGCCGCACCGAAGCAGGCGGAGAAGGTGGGGGTGGGTTCGGTCACACCGCGTTCAGTGCCTGCCAGTTTCGCGGTAAACCCAGAAAGGAAATGATACTGCGTCTGATCGGCGGTCAGGCGTGATACTGGCGGCAGAACGCCAAAGGCGTCGGCGGTCAGAAAGATAACTTTGGTCGCATGCCCGGCTTTAGAGACAGGTTTTACGATATTTTCGATATGATAGATCGGATAGGAAACCCGGGTGTTTTCGGTCTTGCTGTTATCGTCGAAATCCACACTGCCATCGGGGCGAACCACAACATTTTCTAATAACGCATCACGGCGTATTGCGTGATAGATATCCGGCTCGGCCGCTTCAGACAGTTTGATTGTTTTCGCATAACAACCGCCCTCGAAGTTAAAGACACCGTCATCATCCCAGCCATGTTCATCATCGCCAATCAGGCGACGCTTCGGATCGGTAGAGAGTGTTGTTTTGCCCGTACCAGACAGGCCAAAGAAAATCGCCACATCCTCTTTTTCACCGACATTCGCCGAACAGTGCATCGAGGCGATCCCTTTGAGCGGTAACAGATAGTTCATCATCGAGAACATCCCTTTCTTCATTTCACCGCCATACCAGGTTCCGCCGATAAGCTGGATACGTTCAGTCAGGTTGAAGGCGATAAAATTCTCTGAATTCAGCCCCTGTTCCTGCCACTGTGGATTGGTGCATTTCGCGCCATTCATCACAATAAAGTCGGGTTTAAATTGCGCCAGCTCTTCATCGCTGGGGCGGATGAACATATTTTTGACAAAGTGTGCCTGCCAGGCCACTTCGGTAATGAAACGCACACTCAGGCGCGTGTCAGCATTGGCACCACAAAAGGCATCGACGACGAACAGACGTTTTCCGGAAAGCTGGCGGGTGACCAGTCCTTTCAGCTGCTGCCAGGTTTGTTGCGAGAGGGGTTTATTATCGTTCTTGCCCTTACCTTTATCTGACCACCAGACGGTATCGCGCGTAATATCGTCACGAACAATATATTTATCTTTTGGCGAACGGCCGGTGAAGATCCCGGTATCGACCGCGATAGCGCCCGATTGGGTCAGTGTGCCGCGCTCATAGCCTTCAAGGGTGGGAACAAGTTCTTCCTGGTACAAGGTATCGTAGCTGGGGTTATAGACGATACTTTCAACATCGTTGATACCATAAGCGTTGAGATCCTGCGGGGTTAAACCATGATTAACACGCATGTCGTTGCTCCTTCACCAATAAGTTGTGTATCGTGAATTATAAGGGAAACAGCGCTGCACAGACCGCGACGAGGTTCATAGATTCAGGCATATTAGCGTCTGTTATCTTTGTTGTCGCGGGTGTAAGCGGCCAGAGGTGAGCCGTTATGCGTTATCCGGTTATTGGTTTGGCTGTCGGGCAGCCGGGTTATGACAATTTTCCGTACTGGTTCGCCTGCCGGTAGTCATACCAAAGATAAGCCGCCAGCGCTAACTCCAGTAATGTTAAGGTCAGTAATGTGTTAATAAAGAAGTCACTGCCTTGCCGGGTTAAAATACCACCGCTGATAAAGGGGAAAAGATATACGCCAATAAAGTAGAACAGACTGAAGACCGTCAACACCTGTTCTTTATAAACTGCCGCGATATGTTTGAGAGAGAGATTCTGGATCAGTGGATAAACCAGGCCATAACTGACGCCTAATAATAGACTGGCGATGCTGTAAGTCAGATTTGAAAATGCGAAGTTAAATAATGCCACGGACAGCGCCATCGCCAATAATAACAAGACGATCGCCTGATTAATCTGCAGACGGTTAATCAGACCGGTTAATAAAAAACGCGAGCCAATAACGGCAAGGGTATAGCTAATATAGAAAAACGAAAAATCTAACTTGCGTTCCTGAGCAAACAGTGTTTGAAAACTCATCATTGAGCTAAAAATACAGGCACCGATCAGCACCATGATAACCGGATATTTAGCGGGGTTACGGAAGGTTATCATCACCGCCTGGCTTAGGGTTGTCGGGCGTTTTATCGTCGTCATTTGCTGAGTATCAGGGTGACTGAAAAACAGCCACGCCGCCAGTAAAGAGAGGAGGGCACTGAATATAAATATCATCAGCCAGGGTAGCTGATACTCAATGACTGTTTTAACCAATGCCGGGGTCATGCCGGTACCCAGCATATTAAAGGCGGCAATCAAGCTGAAGTTTTTACTCCGGGTCTGTTCATCGCTGCTGCTGGCGACAATAATCGGCCCGAGAGTATAAATCCCACCCCAGCCGATCCCTAAAAAAATCTGTGCCAGATAGAACAAGCTGATTTGTTGACAGATGATTAAAATAATACCCATTGCATAACAGACACTGCAGATAGCGGCTAAGCAAGATACCGGTATTTTGTTTAATAAACGCGGTAAGCAAAAGAACGCACATAAAATACCAATAAAGCCACTACTGATTATTTTTCCTGAGCTGGCGGCAGTGATCTGAAAGTGATCATGTAAAAACAGAGGTAATGTCAGCATGACACCATAAGAGAAAGCGGCCAGAAAGGAACCGAGGAATATTTTTTTTAATGAATCCATCCTGTTACTCCAGTTAGTTTATAAACAGCTGGCTTAGAGCCTATCCCATTAGGCTATTTTACTTGCCATTTTGTCCTTGGGCAGTGCTCGAAATCCTTACGTACGACCGGTACGCACCGGTTTCTTCGTGCTGTTGATATCCAGACTATAACGCCTGGCGGGTCAGGTGCTAAGTTTTATTGTGGTTTTAATGGACTCAGAAGCTTTCCGTCCAGGAGCTTCGGGTAGCAGAAATGGTGATTGGCGATGTGGTTTCTCTGCGCTGCCTGTTTTCAGGCAGCGCACGGAGTCGGTTACATTCTGATAGGCTCAATATGCCAGATATTGTCAGCATACTCCTCAATGGTGCGATCCGATGAAAAATAGCCCATGCCAGCGATATTGCGCATCGCGATTGTTGTCCACTGTTCAGGGTGGCGGTATAGCTCATCGACCTTATCCTGGCAATCAACATAACTACGGAAATCCGCCAATACCTGGTAATGATCACCAAAGTTAATCAGTGAATCGACCAGATCACGATAACGTCCCGGCTCTAAGGGGCTAAATACCCCAGTAGCGATTTGGGTCAGCACCTGATTTAACTCGGCGTCACTTTCGTAATAATCCCGTGGGTTATAACCGTTACGCCGCAGCGCCTCCACCTGTTGCGCGGTATTGCCGAAGATAAAAAGATTTTCCTCACCCACATGCTCCTGGATTTCAATATTCGCGCCATCAAGGGTGCCGATCGTCAGTGCGCCGTTCAGTGCGAACTTCATGTTGCTGGTGCCAGAGGCTTCGGTTCCCGCCAGTGAAATCTGTTGCGAAAGATCAGCGGCCGGAATAATCAATTGCGCGAGGCTGACGCTGTAGTTGGGGATAAAGATCACTTTCAGTTTATCGCCCGTTTGTCGGTCCTGGTTGATCACTGCCGCGACATCATTAATCAGACGAATGATATGGCGCGCCATGTAGTAGGCAGACGCCGCTTTACCGGCAAAGATACTTACCCGTGGCACCCATCCGGCATCAGGATCTGCCTTAATGCGGTTATAGCGGGCGATGATATGCAACACATTCATCAACTGGCGTTTATATTCATGTATCCGCTTGATTTGCACATCAAACAAGGCTTTTGGATTGACCACGACGTTAAGCTGCTGGGCGATATATTCAGCTAGGCGCTGCTTATTCTCAAACTTAGCCTGGCGTACAGCCTCATTGACTATCGGAAAATCAAGACGTTGTTGCAGCTTCTGTAAATCGCTGAGATCGGAACGCCAGCCGCGACCGATATTGTTATCCAGTACCTGCGATAGAGAGGGATTCGCCAGCGCCAGCCAGCGTCGTGGGGTGACACCGTTGGTGACGTTAGTAAAACGTGTCGGGAAAATCCGGGCGAAGTCGGCAAACAGCGATTCCACCATTAGCCGTGAATGCAGCGCGGAAACACCGTTAACTTTCTGACTGACGACCACTGCCAGCCAGGCCATGCGCACACGACGGCCGTTGGATTCGTCGATCAGCGAGACACGGCTTAACAGTGCGGTATCATTGGGATACTGTTTCTGCACTGTTTTGAGAAAATAATCATTAATTTCAAAGATAATTTGCAGATGACGCGGCAGGATCTTGCCCAGCATATCGACAGGCCAGGTTTCCAGTGCTTCGCTCATCAGCGTATGGTTCGTATAGGAAAATACCTGGCAGGCCACGTCAAAGGCATCATCCCAGCTGAATTTATGTTTATCAATTAACAGACGCATTAATTCAGGGATCGACAATACCGGATGGGTGTCATTGAGGTGAATCGCTATTTTCTCCGCCAGATTGCTGAATGTTTCATACTGCTGATAATGGCGATGGAGAATATCCTGTACCGTGGCGGAGACAAGGAAGTACTCCTGACGCAAACGCAGTTCACGCCCGGAACAGGTGGAGTCATCCGGATAGAGTACCCGCGAAACGTTTTCGGAAAAGTTTTTATTTTCTACCGCGGCGAAATAGTCCCCCTGGTTAAATTTACCGAGGTTGATTTCACTGCTGGCCTGAGCATGCCACAAGCGCAACGTATTAGTGGCATCAGTAGCAAAGCCCGGGACTATCTGATCATAGGCTTCGGCAAGGATCTCCTCGGTTTCCACCCAGTGCGTCCGGCTGCCCTCCTGCTGGATGCGACCACCAAAACAGACTTTATAACGCGGCTGATGGCGTTCGAACTCCCAGGGGTTGCCATACTCCAGCCAGTAATCGGGCGACTCCTGCTGTTGTCCATCGACGATAGTCTGCTTAAACATGCCATAGTCATAGCGAATACCATAGCCATAACCCGGTAAGCCCAGGGTGGCGAGCGAATCGAGGAAACAGGCAGCCAGTCGGCCAAGACCACCATTGCCCAGCCCGGGATCGCTCTCTTCATTAAGCAATTCGGTCAGATTGAGTCCCATCTCGGCCAATGCCTGATTGACCTCATCGTAAATGCCTAATGACAACAAGGCATTAGAGAGCGTGCGGCCGATCAGAAATTCCATTGACAGGTAATAAACCCTGCGCACCTCCTGAGAGATCTGCGCACGATTAGTCCGTAGCCAGCGCTCCACCATGCGATCGCGCACGGCAAACAGAGTGGCGTTAAGCCATTCGTGTTCATTGGCGATCGCCGGATCTCTGCCGAGAGTAAACATTAACTTATAGGCAATAGAGTGTTTGAGCGCCTCAACGCCTAATGTCGGCGCAGAGTAGATAACAGGTACATTCATCGCAAAGACTCCAGGTCATTACATCAAGCGTTGATAAAGTTCATGATAAGCGTTTGCTGCTACGCGCCAGCTAAAATCCTTTTTCATCGCCTGACGTTGTACATAACGCCAGAGCGATGGACGTGACCACAATACAAATGAACGGCGGATAACACGTAATAGCGACTGTACATCGCTCTCTTCAAAGACAAAGCCACTGGCTATTCCGTCAGCCAGATTTTCGAGGGAACAGTCCTCAACAGTATCGGTGAGCCCGCCAGTGCGTCTTACCAGCGGTAACGTGCCATATTTCAGGCCATAGAGCTGCGTCAAACCGCAAGGTTCAAAACGACTGGGAACCAGGATCACATCGGCACCAGCGATAATGCGATGCGAGAACGCTTCATGATAACCAATCTGCACGCTGACCTGGCCAGGATGCGCCGCCGCTGCCGCAAGGAATCCCTCCTGCAGGCGCGGATCTCCCGCCCCCAGCAAGACAAACTGCCCTCCCTGCTCTAGCAGTGCCGGTAACGCCTCCAGCACTAAATCGAGCCCTTTCTGATGGGTCAGGCGACTGACCACCGCGAATAAAGGGGCGCGTAAGTTGACCTGTAGCCCCATCGTCATCTGGAGCTGGCGTTTGTTTTCCTGCTTGTTTTCCAGACAGTCACAATCGTAATGGGAAGTCAGTAGCGTATCGCTCGCCGGGTCCCAGATATTTTCATCCACACCATTGAGGATACCCGAGAGCCGCTCTTGCTGCTGTCGTTGCAGCAGGAGTCCCTCCATACCATAAGCAAACTGGGGACTGGTGATTTCACGGGCATAAGTCGGACTGACTGCTGTAATATGGTCGGCATAATAGAGCCCCGCTTTGAGGAAAGAGATCTGGCCATGAAATTCGAGACCATACATATGGTAAAACGACCACGGTAGCGCGATATCAGACATATGGTGAGCCGAGAACATCCCCTGGTAGGCGAGGTTATGCACGGTAAAGACCGATTTAGCTGGATGCCCACGTGCTTCGAGATAGGCAGGTACCAGTCCGGCATGCCAGTCATGAGCATGGATAACCTCAGGCTGCCAGAAAGGATCTAACCCGGCTGCCATTTCACAGCCGACCCACCCCAACAGTGCAAAACGTAGCACATTGTCGGCATAAGCATTTTGCCAGGCGTCGTGATAGGGACTGCCGGGGCGGTCATAAAGATGTGGCGCTTCAATTAAATAGAGACTGAGGCCGTTAAAGTGAGCAAACAGCAGGGTTATCGGGCCGGCGAATGTCTCCCGTTGTGTTACCACCTGGGCATCGGTGACTCCCTCGCGGATAGCGGGGAATGCCGGTAACAGGATACGGCTGTCTTCACCGGCAGTGATTTGTGCGGCGGGCAGCGCACCAATCACGTCCGCCAGTCCACCGGTTTTGAGTAACGGAAATATTTCCGAACAGACATGTAAGACCCGCATAGTCATTACTCCTGCTGATATCCCAGTTTACGCAACATATCGCGCGTTACCAGTACGATGCCCTCTTCGGAGCGGTAGAATCGGCGGGTGTCCTCTTCCGCGTGTTCACCAATCACCATCCCTTCGGGGATCACACAGGCGCGATCAATCACACAGCGATGCAGTCGACAGGAGCGTCCGACCCGGACATCGGGTAATAAAACGGCAGAATCGATATGGCAGAAAGAGTTGATTCGCACCCGAGAGAACAGAACCGACTGCACGACGACGGAGCCCGAAATAATACAGCCACCGGAAACCAGCGAGTTCAGTGTCATACCGTGACTCCCCGAGTGGTCATGGACAAATCGGGCCGGTGGCAGCGGCTCCATATGGGTGCGGATCGGCCAGCTCTGATCGTACATGTCCAGTTCCGGCATCACGGAAGCGAGATCAAGATTGGCTTTCCAGTAGGCGTCCAGGGTGCCGACATCACGCCAGTAGGGTTGTGAATCGGGATCAGACTGGACACAGGAGTGGGTAAAGGGATGGGCGTAAGCGACACCGGCTTCGGTTAATTTAGGAATAATATCTTTGCCAAAATCATGACTGGAGTTTTCGTCGTTATTATCTTCCGTCAACAGATCATAAAGAAAATCGGCATCAAAGACATAGATCCCCATACTGGCCAGTGATTTGCTGGCATCGCCCGGCAGGATCGGGGGGGCGACCGGTTTCTCAATAAAGGCGATAATTTTATTATTTCTGTCTACCGCCATCACGCCAAAAGCCGAAGCTTCTTCGACCGGCACCGGCATACAGGCCACGGTGCAGCAGGCACCTTTTTCCACATGGTCGATCAACATCCGGGAGTAATCCTGTTTGTAGATATGATCGCCCGCAAGGATCATCACATATTTTGCCCGATAGCGACGAACAATATCGAGATTCTGGGTGACCGCGTCGGCCGTTCCGCGATACCAGTTTTCCCCCTGTACTCGCTGCTGGGCAGGCAGCAAATCGACAAACTCGTTCATCTCTTCGCTAAAAAATGACCAGCCACGCTGGATATGCTGCACCAGGGTATGAGACTGATACTGCGTGATAACACCGATACGGCGGATGCCTGAATTAATGCAATTAGATAGCGCAAAGTCGATGATGCGAAACTTGCCGCCAAAATGCACCGCTGGCTTGGCGCGTTTTGCGGTTAAGTCTTTCAGCCGGGTACCCCGTCCGCCAGCAAGAATCAGTGCCACCGTCTTTGTCGGTAGTTCCCGTGCCTGCATTAATAAGTCGTTCTCTTTTAGTCTCACCATGATGACCCCCTTTTTACATCCCTGCCTTTCAGATACCCTCGCCCGATCGAAAATTTCAGGATTTATTTGCGCTGAAAGATACAGATCCCATGCGCGGGTCCATGCCAGATAGTCATAATGCGGTGGTTATCCTCCCCGCTAAAGGGGGGGACGCTGTACCATGTTCCTGCGGGTAAGGTCATCTCGACCTTATCCGGGGTAGCATTCAGGGTGATTAACCAATGGTCAGTCAGCAGGATTTGCATCCGTGTGATCCCGGACTGCCACTCGTCAACCGTTAAAGGTTGTGCATATTGATTGAGCCACTGCACGTTGCCATCGCCTTCCTGCCACCAGCAATTGACGGTCAATGCCGGAATATGGCGACGCAGATGAATGAGTGCGGCAGTAAACGCAATCAGTTGATGATCCGCCTGACGCCAGTCGAGCCAGGTAAGTGCATTGTCCTGACAATAGGCATTATTATTGCCCTGCTGGCTATGCCCTGACTCATCACCGGCCAGCAACATCGGTGTCCCCTGTGCCAGCAGTAGAGTGGTGAGGAGCGCATGGACGCTATTTTGCCGTCGTTTAGCAACATCGGGTGGGCTCGCTAATCCTTCTGTCCCATGATTATGGCTGTAGTTATTGTTGCTGCCATCACGATTGTCTTCACCGTTTGCTTGATTATGTTTTTGCTCGAAACAGACACAGTCACGTAAGGTGAAGCCATCGTGAGCGGTCACCAGGTTGATGGCGGCGGCGGGTTGACGGCCATTGCGGCAAAAGCGATCACTGGAAGCCGCAAAGCGGCGGGCAAACTCTCCTGATGAGAGATTGTTTTGCAACCAGAAACGTCTGGTGGAATCGCGAAAAAGATCATTCCACTCGGCAAACAAAGGCGGAAAATTGCCCGCCTGGTAGCCATCGGGGCCGATATCCCAGGGTTCGGCAATCAATTTGACGGCTGCCAGGTGTGGGTCCTGGCGGATGGCTTCAAACAGCGGTGCATCCTGGCGAAATTCTGGGGTACGTCCCATCACGGTTGCCAGATCGAAACGGAAACCATCAACGTGACACTCATCGACCCAGAAACGTAGGCACTGGCGGGCATATTCCACCACTGCAGGATGGCTGAGATTGAGCGTATTACCGCAACCACTCCAGTTGATATAATCGCCTGTTGGCTGAAGCCAGTAATAACTACGGTTGTCGATGCCGCGTAGTGAAATTGTGGGGCCGCTCAGATCGATTTCGGCACTGTGATTGAGCACGATATCAAGGATCACTTCGATACCGGCTGTATGCAACGCTTTGATGGCATCACGTAATTCATTCAGCGCCCGTGCCGGTACGCGGGCATAGCGTGGTTCGACGGCAAAGAGCGCCAGCGGGTTATAGCCCCAGTAATTACGCAAGCCCATTTGTTGCAGGCGGGGTTCGGTGGCAGATTGCGCCACTGGCATTAGCTCCAGTGTGGTGATGCCAAGGGTATGAAAATAGTCGATCATTCGTGGGTGAGCTAACGCCTGATAGGTGCCGCGAATGTCGGCCGGGAGATCAGGATGCAGCCAGGTCAGCCCTTTGACATGTGCTTCATAGATAACCGTCTGACCCCAGGGGATGGCGGGAGGCGTATCATTACCCCAGTCGTAGCGCAGATCGACCACCTGTGATTTAGGGGCAATCGCGGCGCTATCATGCGGATCGGGCGACTGATCGCCACCGAACAGGCGCGCATCATCGCATAATTCGCCGACAACTTGATGAGCGCAAGGATCGAGCAGCAATTTGGCCGGATTAAAGCGATGTCCCTGCGCCGGTTGCCAGGGCCCATGCACCCGGTAGCCATAGCGCAATCCCGGTCTGCCCGTCGCCAGAAAGCCGTGCCAGATATCGCCACTGCGCCTCGGTAAATCAGCACGCTGTTCGTGACCTTCGGCATCGAACACACATAACTCGACGCGCTCGGCATGGGCGGAAAAGAGCGCAAAATTAACTCCGTTACCCTCGTAGCGGGCACCTGAGGGTGTCGGCTTGCCTGCGGTCAGCGTGATCATTGCGCCTCCCGAACCAGCCAGAGCGTTGCCAGTGGCGGCAGGGTTATTGACAGTGAATGCGCACGCCCGTGGCTGGCGATGGCCTCGCTTTCCACACTGCCACCGTTACCGGCGTTGCTGCCATGATAGTGCTGCGAGTCGGTATTTAACGCTTCACGCCAGCGGCCTGGTTGATTGATGCCGAAACGGTAGTTGTCACGCGGCACCGGAGTAAAATTGCTGGCGACGATAATCTCGTTGCCCGCTTTATCGCGACGCACAAAGACAAAAACCGATCGCTGATGATCATCCACCACCAGCCATTCAAAACCATCAGGGGAAAAGTCCTGTTGGTATAGTGCTTTATGATGACGATAGATCTGATTCAGATCACGTACCAGACGTTGTACACCGTGATGCCAGTTATCTTCGCCTGCCAGCAGATGCCAGTCGAGACTACTGTCATGGTTCCACTCCCGCCCCTGAGCAAACTCATTGCCCATAAACAGTAGTTTTTTTCCCGGAAAGGCAAACATCCAGCCATAATAGGCGCGCAGATTAGCGAACTTCTGCCAGGCATCACCGGGCATGCGGTCAAGCAACGATTTTTTACCGTGGACCACTTCATCATGCGACAGTGGCAGCACAAAGTTTTCGCTGTAGTGATAGAGCATGCCGAAAGTCATTTTATCGTGATGATAACGACGGTGAACCGGATCAAGGCTCATGTAGTCGAGCGTATCGTGCATCCAGCCGAGGTTCCATTTAAACCAGAAACCGAGACCGCCCATATCCGGCGGGCGGGAAACACCGGCGAAATCGGTGGATTCTTCGGCGATAGTCACCGCACCGGGTGCTTGCTCACCAAGCACCCGATTGGTATTACGCAGAAATGCTATCGCTTCGAGATTCTCTTTGCCACCATACTCATTAGGCAACCATTCACCGGGCTGGCGGCTGTAGTCGCGATAGATCATCGACGCGACAGCATCTACCCGCAGCGCGTCGATCCCAAAGCGTTCGACCCAGTACAAGGCGTTGCCCAACAGAAAATTACTCACTTCCCGCCGACCATAGTTATAAATCAACGTATTCCAGTCCTGATGATAACCTTCACGGGGATCGTTGTGTTCGTACAGCGCAGTACCGTCAAAGGTTGCTAGGGCAAAATCATCGGCCGGAAAATGGCCCGGCACCCAGTCGAGGATCACACTCAGTCCGGCTTGATGAGCGGCATTGATGAAGTAGCGAAAATCATCGCGGGTGCCGAAACGACGGGTCGGGGCATACAGGCCCGTGGGCTGATAACCCCAGCTGGCATCAAACGGGTGTTCATGGATCGGTAACAGTTCGAGGTGAGTAAATCCCATCCATTTCACATAAGGGATTAACTGGTCAGCCAGTTCGCGATAACTCAGCCAGAAATGGTTATCGGTGTGGCGACGCCAGGAGCCGGGATGAACTTCATAAATGGAAACAGGGGCATCAAACTGGTTATTTTGCTGACGTCTGGCGGGGGGGGTGACCTTTTCCGGCAGGCCACAGATAAGCGAGGCGCTTTCCGGGCGCATCTGTGCTTCAAAAGCGTAAGGATCGGCTTTGATACGTAATCGACCGTATGCGTCGATCAGCTCAAATTTATATAACTGCCCTTGATGGACGCCAGGGATAAATAGTTCCCAGATCCCGGAGGATTGCCGCAAGCGCATAGGGTGACGTCGGCCATCCCAGTAGTTAAATTCACCCACCACGGAAACCCGGCGCGCATTGGGCGCCCAGACCGAAAAGCGGGTTCCCGGAACGTCATCGATGGTGTCAGGATGGGCACCCAGCACTTCATAAGGGCGTAAATGCGTCCCCTCGGCCAGTAACCAGATATCCAGATCCTGCAATAGTGTGCCAAAACGGTAGGGATCGTCGATCACATAGTGCTGATCGTGCCAGTTTACCTGCAGCTGGTAGCGGAATAGTTTCTTGCGCCGGTGGATCAGGGCGCTAAAAAATCCACGCGGATCGAGACAGGCCAGTTTACCGACCTTACGGCTGTTTTTCTGATCGATGACCCAGACCTCACGGGCATCAGGCAATAATGCGCGGACTTCAATTCCGGCAGTGGTCGCGTGCATCCCCAGCACAGAAAAAGGATCGGCGAAATAACCTGAGATAAGTGCATCGATCACATTTTCATCAACATGATCAGGCATAGTTTCATCCTGTGGTCAGTATCGTCTGCCCGGAGGAGACAATTTCTTGATCTCAATAAGCGCAAGTACACCTTACATCCTGCGGCTCCCTTTTATTTTCAGGTTTAAAGCATAGTCAATGTCTTTTTGCCTATGGTAAAAAAGGGGGATCATATCCCCCTTTTTGTCCATTTCGTTCAGCGTAATATTAAGTAAGCTGGCGTAACATGCGCCGTAGTGGCTCAGCGGCACCCCATAACAGTTGATCGCCCACCATAAACGCCGAAAGATATTCCGCGCCCATATTGAGCTTACGCAGGCGTCCTACCGGCGTGGTTAACGTGCCCGTCACGGCGGCGGGGGTCAGTTCACGTAGCGTGATATCACGATCATTGGGCACGACTTTGGCCCACGGATTATGCGCGGCCAGCATCGCTTCGATAGTCGGGATCGAGACGTCTTTTTTCAGTTTGATGGTGAATGCCTGGCTATGGCAACGTAGCGCCCCGACGCGAACACACAACCCATCGACCGGAATCAGTGATGAGGTGGCGAGGATTTTATTGGTCTCCGCCTGGCCTTTCCACTCTTCACGGCTCTGACCATTCGGCAGTTGTTTATCGATCCACGGGATCAGACTGCCCGCCAGCGGTACGCCAAAGTTATCGACCTGCAGTTCACCGCTACGGGTCAGGGTGGTGACTTTGCGTTCGATATCCAGGATCGCCGAGGATGGATCGGCAAGATCGGTCGTCACATGCTGATAGAGCTGGCCCATCTGGGTCAGCAGTTCGCGCATATGGCGTGCGCCTCCCCCCGATGCGGCCTGGTAAGTGGCGACGCTGACCCATTCAATCAGATCGCTGGCAAACAGGCCGCCCAGCGACATCAGCATCAGGCTGACGGTACAGTTACCGCCGATAAACGTTTTGATACCGTTGTTCAGTCCGGCATCAATCACTGCCTGGTTGACTGGATCGAGGATAATGATCGCATCATCGGCCATGCGTAAGGAAGAGGCGGCGTCGATCCAGTAGCCCTGCCAGCCGCTGTGACGTAGCTTGGGATAGATCTTACTGGTATAGTCTCCCCCCTGGCAGGTCACAATAATGTCCAGCCCTTTCAGGGCGTCCAGGTCATAGGCATCCTGTAACGTGCCGTCAGCATGATCACTAAAAGAAGGCGCGGGTTGCCCTGATTGTGAAGTGGAAAAGAAAACCGGGCGGATCGTGGCAAAGTCATGCTCTTCGAGCATACGTTGCATGAGTACCGATCCGACCATGCCACGCCAGCCAATAAAACCAACATTTTTCATAAATTATTTCCTGGGGGAAGTGGTGTGTCGTTTGTATCAGGCCAGTTAATGGCCAACGCTTCCACATTACAAAATGTAGTTAAAGTTGCAAGTGAAATTAATCAATGATGCAGGCGTTATCAGTAAAGTCATTTATTTTACGCGCTGCAGCGGGCATAAGAAGCGGCATTGATCCGAACAATGCCGCTTGAGTGAATCCATGTGCTGCCCCTAAAAGTGGGATACATCCTTGAGTAAGGTGCGTTTTCAGGGGGCAGCTTATTGATCAGCAGTGATCAGTGCGTTTCCGGCGAGCCATCATGACGAATGCGGGCCACATCGTCGGCATCGAAAAGGTAATGATGACCGCAATAGTCGCAATGCATATCAATTTTGCCTTCGTCAGCGAGAATGCTCTCGACCTCTTGATCTGACAACGTTTTCAGCGCACTGACGCAACGTTCACGGGAACAGGAACATTTGAATTCGACCTTTTGCGGATCGTAAACGGTCACCTCTTCATCGTGGTACAGACGCCACAGCACATCAGTCGCCGACAGACTGAATAGCTCATCGGCGGTGATGGTCTCTGTCAGCACCGCCAGATGATCGAAATCGGTGGATTGCGTTTCCTGGGCTGGCATCATCTGAAGTAACATCCCCCCGGCCATCGGTTTACCCTGATACTCACCGGTACGCAGGTAAAGACGGGTGGGTAACTGTTCTGAGCGCTGAAAATAATCGACCAGACAATCTGCCAGCGTTTCTCCCTCCAGCGCGACCACCCCCTGATAGCGTTCCCCGTCATTCGGGGTGATAGTAATCACCAGCGCCCCGTTACCGACCAGGGTTTTCAGACTGGCATCTGCGGCAATATCGCCTTCAAAACGTGCGACACCGCGCATTTGCTGCTGATTATTACCGTTAATCACCGCCAGAGAGAGTGGGCCATCCCCCTGAAGCTGAACTGTAATATTGCCAGCAAATTTGAGCGTGGCGGTCAGCAAGCTGGTAGCCACTAACAGCTCGGCGAGTACATTCTGTACCGGCTGTGGGTAGTGATGATGAGCCAGAATGTGTTCCAGTGTGTCCGATACGGTCACCAGTTCACCGCGCACGGCATAGTTTTCAAATAGATAACGATATAGTTGATCGTGTTTTATCATAATGGCCTCTCTTGCTGGCAACCTATGCCTGCGGATTACGGGTATATACTGATTATCCTTACGACTACCGCAGATCGGCGGCAGCCCATTCCTGGCTATGCGGCCAGGGGGTGGCTCATCTGCGCCGTGGCGCAACCAGAGCCATTGGGGTGGGGCGGGTGATTATTCATTGCTACCCAGTTTAAATCGCACCAGTTCGCGACGCTCTTTCTTATCCGGGCGTCGGTCGGGGTGCGGTAGCGTTAATATATTCATTTTGCGAGCCAGCGCCATTTTCTCTCGTTTCTCAATACTTTCTGCTGTTTCCTGATACAAAGCCGCCGCTTCACTGGCCGGTCGGCGCTGTTCGGTGATGCCTTTAATGATGATGGTACGCTGATCATGACCCTGACGTAGGGTTAAAATAGCGCCCGGTTCGACGATTTTCCCCGGCTTAGTATGCTGACCGTTATAGTGTACTTTACCACCATCGATCATCGCCCGTGCCAGCGCCCGTGTTTTATAAAAACGGGCAGCCCACAGCCATTTATCTAACCGCACAGGCACATTCGGTGTCTCTTTCATCGCTTCTCCTTTGACGATTAGCGTACAGCGCAGCAGATCGCCGCCATCTGGCATCACCCGGTACGCCAGCTATCCAGAGATGTGGGTGAAAAGTGATAAATCAAGGTGCCTGTGGCGAACAGAATACATGCCGCTAGGTTGTTGGTGGATAAGGTATCGGATTCAGACGGCTGGCATAATATTCTGCAATGGCCGCCATCCGTTGACGATGACGGCGATAGCGAATCATCGCCAGCGTACCCTGACAGGCAACACAGAGCAGCATCGTGGATAATAATAGCGTGGTGGCAATGTAGTGCCAGTGTTCGCCAGGATCGGTCAGCGGATGCAGCAGGATGTGCTGGGTCCCTTTGATATCGGTATGGATATGGGTCACGATCCCTTCGGCATGAAAGGGGATGTGCGTCAGATTATCAGACAGTCGCTGTAATTTATCCCACTGATCCCGGGCGGAATAGTCTGGCAGGTTGAGGGTTGTCCAGGGTTGATTGACCAGATCATGATTTTCGTCGCTGGCAATCAGAAAACCGCCGGCAACATGATTATTGAGTACTTCTGCTGCACGTAATGTTTCCCGACTGATAAAGGGCGTGGTGGAGGTGGTGACCAGGTTTTCCAGTGATTCTGCGCTAACCGGGCGCAGCAGAACATTCACCCCTTTAAGCTTACCTGAGAGGGTTCGTTTGGTGAGCGTCTCCCAGTCAGGGGAATTGCCGAGGTTAACCAGCGCGTTTTTCAAACGAACACAATCGTTTTGCTGTGCGCAGAGCTGATGCGTTTTGATGACAATATCAGCAAAGTCATCCAGTAATATCAGATCGGATTTCTCAATGGCTGAGCGTAATGTCGCACTGATATGGGTGTCATCATTCGCGCTCCGATGAAGCTGACGTTGCACGGACTGAAGCAGCGCCGTGGCTTTGTTGACAATGCTGGAGGCCGGGAGCGGCAGAGCCGGTGTATCATTCCAGAGGATTTGCGAACAATCAAAGGGCATAAATGGCGAGAACTCTTTCTCTGGCCAGTTATCGACAGGCTGGATCTTACACATTCCGATCCCCTGTAGACGTAATGTATCGCCAATACGAATCTTTGCTTTTTCGAGTTGGGTGACCGTTGTGGCGGTAATGGGGCGCGTCTCCTGAAGCCATGACAGGGTGAATTTTACCGGCATCGCTAATGGTACTGTCGCTAAGAGCAGCATCACGATCCATAGTGCGCCAGCAGCGATAATGGTGCTACGTAACCAGTGCTGCAGGGGAAAGTTTTTGACCTCATCATGCAAGGATAAAAACTCGCCCTGGCGAACGATGTGACGATCAGGATAGACTTCGACATGACCCGATTTGCCAAATTCATGGGTAATCCACTGGTGCCAGTGATGAGGATAGGTCAGATCAAATAAGCCCAGTGAGATATTGTTAATCTGCACGAGGTTATTTTCACCAAACAGCCCCCAGGGTTTGGCAACCCCATGTAAGCAATGAATTTTGCGCAGAGCGGCACGACGGGGTGGCAAATAGATCTTCACGATACCGGCCAGCAATAGCAGTATGCCACCCCCCGCCAGCCACGGAATAAAGACACTGGCGCTGATCAGGCTGAGGTAAAATAGCAGGAATGCCGCGACGATCAACAGGGCTTCATAGATACCATGCGGGTGGCTAAAAGCATACTCTTCTGCTGTTTCCTGACGAATTTTCAGTAAGGTAGTGGGCTCATTTTCCTGACCGCAAATCGACGCGGGAGGTATGCGTTGGGCAAAATAGTGTTGCCGCTCCTGGAGCGAGTCGTTGAGTGTATGACCATTGAGCGCGATCACCAGCGGCAACTGATTGCCAGGGATCAGTTCGATATGGTTTTTATCCTCGATATGCTGTTCCCAGAACGGCGGCAGATGCACTTCGGTTGAGTCGAGAAAATAACGTAATTGATACGGATTATCGCGGGTGATCCCGTAGCGTGTAATGGCGCGGGTGACGATAAAAACCGTCTCGTTTTTATCAGACAGTGTCAGTTCAGCGGATGCTGCGCGTGTATCAGAGGTCAGTGCGGGCTGAGTACGGTTAAATTCTGTGAGGTAACTTTCTGCCGCCTGACGCTCTTCGGTGGAAAGTTTGCGTATCGTCGCATCATTAAAAAGCTGCAATAAAGGTAAGCGGTGACGCCTGACATATAACCGGTATCTCCAGCCAATAAGCCCTATGCCTGCTAGCAGCGGGATGCAAGCGATCAGAAAAGTGCTCATGCCAGTCCTGTCATTATGATTTTCTGATTAATTAATATTGCGCTATCAATATGCGTTGTAATAGTTCGGGAGACTGATTGCATAATATAGAAAATCATAAGCTGATAGCAATGGTGAAAAGGCCAGAATGAATAAGTTTCCCGTCGCCTGGTGAGACGACGATTATCTCCAGGCTCTTAAGGTGAATGTTGATTGATTATGTATGCCAACGGCGGTTTTGAGCTATCGGACTTTTTCTGGTTTTTCCTCTGGGGGGCGGGATCGTTGTGCTGCGTGGTCAATTTATCGTGAATAACATTGCCGAAACGATGCGCGATGTCGCACAATGATCTGGGTAATAACAGAACAGATCACCGCCAATGAGTAAATCATCACAAAAACCCGCTATTCTTCACGTTGAAACGGTTGCGCGCTCGCGTCTTTTTAATATTGAACGTGTCGATCTGCAATTCAGCAATGGTGTCTTTCGTGTTTATGAACGTATGCGCCCCTGTGACTGTGAAGCAGTGATGATTGTGCCGATCATCGATGATCACCTGATTTTAATTCGTGAATATGCAGTAGGCACTGAAAGTTATGAGCTGGGGTTTCCCAAAGGGATGATGGAACCTGGCGAATCGATGCAGCAAGCAGCTAACCGTGAACTGAAAGAGGAGATCGGATTCGGTGCTAATAACGTGACGTTTCTGAAAAAAATGAGCATGGTTCCCTCCTGTTTTTCCAGTATGATCAATGTGATAGTCGCAGAAAACCTGTATCCGGAATCGCTGCCGGGAGATGAGCCAGAGCCCTTAACCCAGGTGCGCTGGCCATTATCGCAGCTCATGGCTTTACTGGCGGAAGAAGATTTTAATGAAGCACGTAACGTCAGTGCGCTGTTTCTGGCTCGTGAATGGCTGCTGGCACAAGGACGCTTGTCTGGTAGGTAGTAACGATTTCTGCAAGAGAGGTGTTTCGGGAGTTCAATGCCATTGCTTTCCTGTGCGATTGAGTGTCGGACTCGTCAGGTTGTCTGGGTTCTCGGCAGTGGCCGAAATCCTGACGTATGACCTGTACGCTGCGCTGGCTGCGCCAATGACATCTGCTGGGATGGACATTAAAGCGGGTAATCTTCATATTCCCAGGCGAAGACACGGGAGAGTTTTTGTGCGATCTCCATCCAGTCACGGCCTTCACACTGATCGATATAATCAGTGATAGTTTTTGTGATTTCATCGGGATCGTATTTACGTACCAGAAGGGTATGGCGCATCAGCTCTGGTAACCACTGATTTTTGCAAAGCCATTCGGGGGTGCATACCCTTAACCACCGCAGCCAGCCTTGGATCTAATTTCGCGATATTATTCAGATTCTGCTGTGTTAGTTCTTCTTTCAGCCTGGGATAAGTGGCGACATTTTCCGCGCCACGGGGATGATTCCCGTTCTCTTTTGCGGACGCTATCGCTGACTTTTCTGCACCGGCTATCTCTTCGCTATTTGTCCCCGCTTTATGTATCGCACTGTATTTCCCGCCAATACCGGCACTGGCAAATCCATCGGCCGCAGCGCCCAGCAGAGAAGCCCATTTCTGCTCATCGCTGCCTGCGCCAAAAATTTTGCCGCCGATAAAGTCACCAGTATAGCCACCACCGATGCTGCCGACAGCGCCGAAAAAAGCCACAGCTGGGCCTGCCAGCACGGCTGTGGCGCCGACGCCGACGGCCATCAGCGTCCAGTTAACCCAGCCGGGGATTTCCGGGTTGATATCGTCGGTCTGAACCCGGCCGCCACCGATGAAAACATTGGGTGACCCTTCGCTGATGGTGGCACTGCAGCTCAGCCTGTCACCGACCCGGGCGACAGGATAGCTATTGATAAACACATTGCTGGAACCTTCCGCCACCACCTGTAATCCGGGGCCATGCTCATCGCAGTCACCGGCAGAGAGATGGGCGATAATCGCCGGTTTGCCGTTGATGAAGACATTGGGCGAGCCCTTTACCAGCACCCCGGTTTTATGCCTGGGTGCCCAGGACATGGAGCCGGGCACTTCCCCCAGTCCGGCACCTCCGGCGGCACCGGCACCGACAGTGGCGGCAACGACAATGGCACTCATTCCCCCGGTGGCGACAACCGCCGCTGCGCCGAGCAGTGTGCCGCCGACAGCCCCGGCAATCAGCCAGCCCTGTGAGGCAGTATGTTCAACCGCGTCCCCTTCACGGGCGGCAGCAAATGTATCGTGACGCATTCCTGGTTCAGTCGCTCATTTATCGCTAATAGCCCACGATATTTTTCTCAGAAAAGCTCGTGAACGTCGCCATCGCTATCGATAACGACGGTCCCTGCCTCCTGAATCGATTGCTGGGTGGGCTGGGTTCCTTCAATAAAATATTCCGGATAGCCGCTACCGCCACTGGCTAATTGCCCGCTGTTACGGTCGATATTAATAGTCACCACGCCAACAGGGGGTGTTAATGGCTCTTCCGGTACACCGTCAAGCACCTGTTTCATAAAGTTATCCCAGGCAGGCTGGGCACTTTTTGCACCGCCTTCATAACCGGAAATCTGATCTTTAATCGCACCGGATACCGTGGTTTTTCCCAAATCGCGACGATGATCATCAAAGCCAATCCATACGGTTGTCACCACCCCAGGGCCGTATCCGGAGAACCACGCATCTTTTGAACTGTTCGTCGTGCCTGTTTTTCCGCCAACATCGCGGCGCTGCAGGTCGCGCCCGGCACGCCAGCCTGTTCCCATCCAGCCAGGTTCACCAAAAATATTACTGTTCAGCGCACTCTTTATCAGGAAAGCCAGCGGCGTATTAATCACATGTGGCGCATATTCTGAAGCCATGCCGCTTTGCACCAGGGGCGTTTGACTGTTCTGATCTGACGGGGTGTACGCGGGTGCGGGCGTTGTGGCGGCGATATTTTCAGTATCGCTCTCAGTCAGAATATTCGATCTCGTCGTCTCGCCGTAAATTACCGGTAAATTACACTGCGGACAGGCAACTTTCGGTTTAGCTTCAAAAATAACATGATCTCTGTCGTTCTCAATCTTGCTGATAAAGTAGGGCGTAATCAGAAAGCCCCCATTGCTCATCACGGCGTAACCGCGTGCCACCTGTAGCGGCGTAAAAGAGGCGGAGCCCAGGGCGAGGGATTCGGTACGAACGATATTTTGTTCGGGAAAGCCGAAACGTTGCAGATATTCTGCCGCGTAATTGACGCCCATCGCGCGCATCGCGCGCACCATGACCACGTTTTTTGACTGTCCCAGCCCCTGGCGCAGGCGAATAGGTCCGGCATATTGTGGTGGTGAATTTTTCGGTTGCCAGTCAGAACCGGCACCAGCATCCCAGCGGGAAATCGGCACATCGTTAAGGATACTCGCCAGCGTTAAGCCTTTATCCATCGCCGCGGTATAGAGAAAGGGCTTAATGTTTGACCCGACCTGACGCAGTGCCTGGGTAGCGCGGTTGAATTTGCTCTGATTAAAACTAAAGCCGCCAACCAGTGCGATAATCGCACCATTTTGTGGGTTGACAGCCACCAGCGACGAATTGACATCCGGAAGCTGCGACAGCCACCATGAACCGTTCACCTGACGCAACCAGATTTGCTCTCCGGCTTGTAAGACCTCGTCCACTTTACGTGGCATCGCCCCTTGCGAGGTATCAGAAATAAAACGGCGTGCCCAGCGAATACTCTCTGTATTTAATGTCACTGATGTACCGTTGGCTAACAGCACTGTCGCCGTTTGCGGACTGACCGACAGAACGGCGGCAGGGGAGAGCGGCGGGTAGTCAGGTAGTGCTTTCAGAGCGGCGATGATCCTGGCCCGGCTCCACGATGCCCCACTGCTTTTCCACCATATGTTTGCCGGGCCGCGGTAGCCGTGGCGCATATCATAATCCAGGATATTGTCACGAACCGCCTGTTGCGCCGCCTGCTGATTTTTACGGGTAATGGTGGTATAGACCCGATAACCATCTTCATATGCTTGTTCACCATAGCGATTGAACATCTCCTGACGCACCATCTCACTGAGATAGGGCGCAGAGAAGACGACCTCCGGCGCATGATAATGGGCGTTAATAGTTTCGCTACTCGCATGGTTATAATCTGACTGAGTGATATAACCTTCGTTTAGCATTCGCGTGAGGACAACATTGCGGCGCTGGGTGGCACGCGCCATCGAATACAGTGGATTGAACGTTGATGGTGCTTTTGGCAGCCCGGCAATAATCGCCATTTCGCTCAGGCTCAGCTGGTCGGGCGTTTTACCAAAGTAAACCTGTGCCGCGGCACCCACACCATACGCACGATAACCGAGGTAGATTTTATTCAGATACAGTTCAAGAATTTCTCTTTTCGTCAGTAGCTGTTCAATGCGGATAGCCAGAAAAACTTCTTTGATTTTACGTATAAAGGTTCTTTCGGGACTCAGAAAAAAGTTACGTGCCAGCTGTTGGGTAATAGTACTGGCACCTTGCGAAACACGACCCGAGAACATCGCAATACTGACGGCGCGAAAAATTCCGACGGGATCGATGCCGTGATGTTCATAGAAACGGCTATCTTCGGTCGCAATAAACGCATTTACCAGCTCAGGCGGGATGTCCTGCAATGTTATGGGAATACGACGTTTCTCGCCATATTGTGCAATTAATTCACCTTCCGCGCTGTAGACCTGCATCGGGATCTGCAAATGTACATCTTTCAATGTGGCAACATCAGGAAGCTGTGGCTCGACATATTTATAAAGACCAATAATCGATCCGACTCCCAACAGAATGCAACAAATGACAAAAATCAATAAATACTTTACGAGCTTCACCGGATATTTCCCATCTGGTTTGATGCGAGCAGTTTATAAACAAGTATTCAGTAGTATAAAGACAAGCTAAATACATTGATAGAGTCGAACTGTGATGGTGGACAAGGAGATAATAATAATGGCCTTCCTTAACTGGAGAATAGGTATGCATATTCAGCACGATGCTATCGTGCTGGTCGCACTACGTTATACCCGCGCCCGCTGGCAGTTATGTCGCTGGTGGCAGATTACGCTGATGCCGGGAATTGTCGATCAGGGCGTGGTGATCGATGCCATCGCGCTGGCCAGACAGCTACAGGACTGGCGGCGGGAATTACCCTGGCAACATCAGGTAAGTGTCGCCTTTCCTGCCAACCGGACACTGCAAAAAAGAGTCCCTTGCCCTCAGCAGATATTGAATGACAGTGAACAAGCCCGCTGGATAACAGGCGTCATGTCACAACAGCTGGAAATGCCCGCATCAGCACTCTGTGTTGATTATTGTGCTGTTGCGCAGAATAAAGAGTGGCAGGTCACCGCTGCGCAACAGTCCGATATCGATAAACTACGCCAGCTCGCTGCAAGCTTAAAATTGCGAATGGTGGCGATTGTGCCGGATGCCAATGCGCTCAGCCCGTTTCTTTCACGGCTGCCCGAAGGTTCACAAGGTCTGGCATGGCGCGGTGATCGACACTGGCTGTGGGCGACTCAGGATGAATGGGGCAGTATCTCATGTACCGATGTACCGCTATTTTCGCAACTCGCTTCACGGATAGCGGTTAACCCACTTTGCTTATGTGCCGATCCCCCGACCGATGATCGCTGTTTTAATCCGTGGAGTGTTATCCATCATCTATATCCGCCACTGCCGGATGACGGGAACCGCTTCGCTATCGCACTGGGACTTGCGTTAGGAGAGTCGATAAAATGATTCAGATGATTAATTTTCTTCCCTGGCGCGAAATGCAACGCCGTCAGAAGAGGCGTATAGGGGTAGGGTACATAACCGGCCTGTTACTGACACTCGCCACTCTCTTTCAGGTGAATCTGGTTATGCGTCATCTTGATGAAACGCTGGCGGGAGTAAGAAAAACGCAAGAAGAGCAGCTTTATTCTCAGCTCCGGCAACGTGAAATTGCCTTGCGTGAACAACAGCAACAGTCACAACAACGGCGTTTACAACAACAGCGAAGCGCCCTGACTGCGGCCTGGCATCCGAGACTGCGAATGATAGCGACGTTAATACCGGAGCAGGCGTGGTTAACCCGGCTGGCGTATCGACAAGGTACGCTGATAATGACCGGCAAAACATTAAACCTGCAGGAATTAGCACAACTGGAACATGGGCTAAATAAGGTGACAGGGTTTCAGCCTGCTCAGGCGGGTGAAATACACCGTAATCCACAAGGGATCTGGATGTTTAGTTTTACGCTGACTGGAGAGTCTACCCGTGCATCTGTTTTTTGAACGATGGTTGACAGCCGTGATGGTTTCTCGCGGGGGGCATTTTGTATTGTCATTTGCGTTGATAGCGCTAGTGCTGGGCTATTTCTGGCGTTCATCCCCCCCTTTGTTAGCGGAAGATGACCCGCATTCTCGCCTGCGTCAGCAGTGGTTGAACGTCATGCCATTGAAAATAGCCCTGCAAAGTACTGCTTCTGATGAGCCGGTGTGGCAGCATTTTTCGCCGATGGCGATCCCTGTTACGGATGTCACACTGGTTGCCTGGCGTCCGGCAGAGAATGGGGGAGAACTATTACTCACCGTTCGCTGGTCAGCGGTGCCCGCATTATTTTACTGGCTGGCCCGCTGTGGGATGCAGGTGACGGCCTTTACGTTGCATTCTGAGCACAACATTCTGCAGATGTCTGTGCAACTGGAGCAATGACCATGCCGGGTAAAGGCTGGTGTCTGCTGGGGTTAATGGCCTTTTTTTCACTGGCGAGTGAACGCGATCCCTTTCAACCGCCTGAAGACCGGTGCCAGACGGCACAGCTGACCCGCTGGCATTATGGTGGCGCGGTAGGGCACGCATCTCGCTGGATTGGTATTTTGCGCGACAATAACGGTAAGTGGTTACGGGTGAAGGAGAATCAGTCATTATCACCCGGCTGGCGGGTTCAGCGGCTGACAACAGAAAAAATCGAAATCATAACCGGGCCGGGGTGTGAACCCGCACACTGGATATGGCAACGTCGTAAGGGAGACGCTCATGCGCTGGATAAGCCTGCTATTGCTGTTGCTGCCGATACTGAGTCGCGCAGCACAAGATAATCAACCGGTATCGCTCGTGGTTGATGAGGTGCCGATTGCTCAGGTGCTGCAAACGCTGGCCACAATGCAGCACCAGAACCTGGTTGTCGCACCGGATGTCAGCGGTGTGATATCACTGCAGTTGAACAATGTGCCGGGGTCACAGGCGTTACGTTCAGTTGCTGATAGCGCGGGACTGGTATTACGTCAGCAAGGAACTATTATGTTTGTGCATACGTTAGCCTGGCAAAATGCATGGCTTGCCCGCCAGGAAGCGGATCGTGCGAAGAAATTACAGAATTTACCTTTACAACGGCATAGTGTAATGGTGCGGTATGCTGATGCAACAGAACTGGCAAAAGCCGGGGAAAAATTACTGAGTGCGCGTGGTAATCTGACCGTAGATAAACGAACCAATCGCTTGCTGATTTATGATGATACCCCTCATCTGTCGCTGTTGAAAACGTGGATCGGGGAAATGGATTTGCCTGTCGGACAGGTCGAACTGGCGGCGCATATTGTCTCGATGAGTGAAACCAGCTTGCGGGAGTTAGGCGTAAAATGGAGTCTGGCGGAAAATGGTGGCATTTCTGAGGTAAGGCAGATGACAGCACTGAGCAGTCAGCATGCTGTCACTGACGCCAGTTCACGAGCCGGCTTTAATATTGGCCGTATCAATGGGCGTTTGCTTGAGCTTGAACTTTCGGCGCTGGAGAAAAAACAGCAGATAGAGATTATCGCCAGTCCACGATTACTGGCATCTCATATGCAATCAGCCAGTATTAAACAAGGGAGTGAGATACCCTATCCCGTCTCCAGTGGCGACAGCGGCGCGACGGCGTTTGAATTTAAAGAGGCGGTATTGGGAATGGAAGTCACGCCGACAGTGTTACAATCAAACCGGATACGCCTGAAGTTACGAATTAGCGAAAACACCCCCGGCCAGATGATGAAACAGGAAAATGGTGAAGTGCTGGCGATTGATAAACAGGAAATTGAGACCCAGGTAGAAGTTAATAGTGGGGAAACGCTGGCGCTGGGGGGGATATTTTCGCAAAAAAATAAATCTGCCCGCAGTCATGTTCCGCTACTGGGTGATATCCCGTTTCTTGGTGCACTATTTCGCCAGGATGGTAAAGATAATGAGCGGCGTGAACTGGTTGTCTTTATTACGCCACGGATTCTGACAGTAGATTAATAATCTGATATCTGGTCATAAACTGGAATCAAAAGCGTCAGGAGAGCGTTCCGATGGCTTCAAATCCAGAGACAAACCGCCGCCTTTTTCGGGGTGGTTTTGGGGTGCTGCCGATGCCCTGGAATAGTTGCGAAAATGACTGAAAAACACGTTCAGTTGAGGGAGAGGGTATGTTTTGTTGGGGCGTCTGCGCGCAGACGCCCCAACAAAATGCCCTGGTCAGGACTTTGTCCCTACACCCTTTTTCGCGCACCCCTCACATATTGGTGAGGAATTGCTATTGGTGAGGAATTGCGTGATGAGTAAAACCAATAGTGAAAAATTCCAGAGAATGGAACTGTTTCCCGGTATCCGCTAGCTCCTGGAAGAAAAAGCACTGGTAGTGGCGAGTGCAAAAGCTGCCGGGCTGAGTGCCGGTGAGTTTCTCTGCTGTAGTGCGCTGAGGCGACCGATTTCTCCTAAAGGTGATGGTAAGACAGGTTTTGTTTTTGACAGCAAACATTTTAGGTAGTAACGTTACTACATTGTTGTTTTGTTACTGGAGAATCAAAAATGACTGTTACAACATTGTCGAGTCGGGAACTGAATCAGGACGTTACCCGCGCAAAAAGAGCGACCTGTAATGGCCCTGTATTCATCACTGATCGTGGAAAAACTGCTCACGTCCTTCTGAGTATTGAGGAGTATCAGAGGCTGACTAAGCAACGCCGGAGCATTGCGGATGCTCTGGCCATGCCGGAGGCATCTGATATTGATTTTAATCCGTCCAGTGTGTCGATTGATGCGAAACCGGCTGATTTCTCATGATGTTTGTTCTCGATACCAACGTAGTATCAGAACTACGAAAGGCGCGGACAGAGAAAATAGATCCTAACGTGGCGGCATGGGCTGGAAGCGTGGATGCCGCCGAACTCTTTGTATCGTCAATCACTATCATGGAACTGGAGCTGGGGATTTTGTCTGTTGAGCGTTGTGATGCCGTTCAGGGAGCGGTACTTCGCTCCTGGTTAGAGCAACATGTACTGCCGGAATTTTCAGGGAGAACGCTTCCAGTAGATACTGCTGTGGCATTGCGTTGTGCTGGATTGCATGTCCCGGATAAGAGAGGTGAGCGTGATGCGCTTATCGCTGCGACGGCACTTGTGCATGGGATGACTGTCGTGACCCGTAATGTGGCTGATTTCGAGCCTACAAGGGTTAAAATTATTAATCCATGGAATTTTAGGGGTTGATATGGAAGAAACAAATCTTGATGTAATTTTTTATCGTTAAACCCGTTTCTGATGTTTGACGTCAGGTTGGATTTAGCATACAAGGATAGCAACCTGAGCGTTTGATTTCGGTATCAATACGATAGCGCATTTATAAAATCATAATCCGCGCTATGTCTGAATCCGAACCAACACGGCTGACGGTGAGTTAGCTTGAAACATTGAGTATCTGTTGCCAAACCTGCATGAGTCTTGAGATAATTCTTAGCCTGACTCTCGCTTTGTTGTCTATGAGGTTTCAGTTCATGTCCTGCTGCGCTGGGTATTTGCGAAGTAGGTTTATATTAACGCACAGTCTTAGTAGTACCGAAAAAATGGCAGAGAAACGCAATATCTTTCTGGTGGGGCCTATGGGTGCTGGTAAAAGCACAATTGGGCGCCAGTTAGCCCAACAGCTCAATATGGAATTTTACGATTCTGATCAAGAGATTGAGAAACGCACTGGCGCAGATGTAGGCTGGGTTTTCGATGTTGAAGGTGAAGAAGGATTTCGTGATCGTGAAGAGAAAATCATTAATGAATTGACAGAAAAGCAAGGGATCGTACTGGCAACGGGAGGAGGCTCGGTCAAATCTCGTGAAACCCGTAACCGTCTCTCCGCGCGTGGTGTGGTCGTTTATCTGGAAACGACAATCGAGAAACAGCTTACCCGTACACAGCGCGATAAAAAGCGTCCGCTCTTACAGGTTGAAGCGCCACCGCGTGAAGTGCTGGAAGCGTTAGCGAATGAACGTAACCCCTTGTATGAAGAGATTGCGGATGTCACCATTCGTACGGATGATCAAAGTGCGAAAGTGGTCGCAAACCAGATTATCCACATACTGGAAAATAATTAACTCTGGCTAAATGAAAGAGTGGCAGTGTAAAAAATAACGGAGGTCGATGTTGCGTTATGGAGAAGCTGACTGTAACTCTTGGAGAGCGAAGTTATCCGATAACCATCGCCGCTGGTTTATTTAACGATCCCGCGTCCTTTCAACCACTGAAAACCGGCGATCAGGTGATGCTGGTGACTAACGAAACGGTGGCACCGCTTTATCTGAATCAGGTTCGTGCGGTGCTGGAGCGGCGTGGTGTTCATGTTGATAACGTCATTTTACCTGATGGTGAACAGTATAAAAATCTGACGATACTGGAGACGGTTTTTACTGCATTACTACAAAAACCGCATGGACGTGATACGACTTTAATCGCATTAGGTGGCGGTGTGATTGGTGATTTAACTGGCTTTGCCGCCGCCAGTTATCAGCGTGGTGTGCGTTTTATTCAGCTTCCTACTACGCTATTATCTCAAGTGGATTCTTCGGTAGGCGGCAAAACCGCTGTCAATCATCCACTGGGTAAGAACATGATTGGTGCTTTCTGGCAGCCTGCGTCAGTGGTCATCGATCTCAATTGTCTTCGCACGCTGCCACGTCGTGAACTCTCATCCGGACTGGCAGAAGTCATAAAATATGGCATTATTCTTGATGCTGATTTTTTCTATTGGCTGGAAAACCATATTGATGCATTAATGGCACTGGATAATCAGGCAATGGCATATTGTATTCGTCATTGTTGCGAGCTAAAAGCAAAGGTTGTCGCTGCCGATGAACGTGAGGCCGGATTACGTGCCCTACTCAACCTTGGGCATACTTTCGGCCATGCCATTGAAGCAGAAATGGGTTATGGTAACTGGTTGCATGGCGAAGCGGTCGCGGCCGGTATCGTGATGGCGGCGCATGTATCTGAACGATTAGGTCAGTTCAGTACCGGAGAAACACAGCGTATTATCAATTTATTGCAACGTGCGGGGCTACCGACTCGTGGACCACAGCAGATGTCTGTACCCGCGTATCTGCCTCATATGTTGCGTGATAAAAAGGTCCTGGCAGGAAAAATGCGGCTGGTGCTACCACTCGCGATAGGAAAAAGCGAAGTTTGCAGTGATGTATCGCATGATATCGTACAGCGTGCGATTACGGATACGCAATCGGGTTAACAATAAGAAGATCCCGCCGCAGTTGCGCGGCGTTATTATTTTGGGTGATATGCGTAGTTGTAAGCAATAAGCCTTTTAATGGGGTGTTAAATGGATGAACTAAAACCAGAACATGATTTGAAGTCTGATCTTAGTGATCTTCATTCAGATCATTCTCGCCAGTCTTCTGAATACAATAGCGAACCGCAGATCAATTTTGATGCTATCGATATTGATGTGGAAGAGAGCCATCCAATACGTGCCACTACCGCACCGTATGAGCGTGATGGGAAGGACGATACGGCAGAAAAAGTCAGTATGCAGGACGAACGTCAGCATGATCGGCCGGGGTCTAATCGTAAGAAAATATCCGGGAAATTATTTTCTCGTCAGTATGTTATGACAATTCTGGGCGTTATCGTGTTGCTGTTATTAATCGCGGGTATTGGCTCGGCACTTAATTCGCCATCTTCGCTGCCGTCATCCGGCGAGCAAACTGCATCCGATGAGAAAAATATTCATTTATCAGATAATCCATCTGATAGCGGACAACCTGATACACAAGGGCAGATCGCAGAGGCTAATCAGAACAATACACCGTCGGTCGTCTCTTTGATTCCCGATCCTGATCCGGCGACCGTTGTTCAGCCCAGCGCAGAACTACAGGGACAACCACAAACCGAAATATCGGCCGAGTTGAATAATGCACCAGCTCAACCGCTGGATGATTCAATGAATCAACCAGTGGCCTCCACGTTGCCGATTGAACCTGCGACTGTCGTACCTCCTGCACGTAATAACATGCTTGGGCATTCGGCTCCAGCGCCCGCTCAGGTTGGGCGTAAACCCACGATCAGTGAGCCGAAGTCGGTTGCAAAAATAGTGGTTGAAGAGAAAACAGCGCCTGCGAAACGGACAGCAAGCACAGCGGCAAAAACATTATCCGATAAACCTGCAGTAACCGCTCAGACTGCACCTACACCTACACCTACACCTACACCTACACCTACACCTACACCTACACCTACACCTACACCTGCACCTGTACCTGCAGCGCCAGCCAGAACTCATGCTAAAACGACAGGGAACGTAAAAGCGTTGAAATCTGCGCCTGCGGATTACTATACTTTGCAACTTAGCAGCTCCTCTAATTACAGCAACCTGAAGAACTGGGCGAAGAAAGAGAAGCTGGAAAATTATGTTGTTTATGAAACTACCCGCAACAGTCAGCCGTGGTATGTTCTGGTAAGCGGTATTTATCCGACAAGAGATGATGCAAAAAATGCGGTAGCTTCATTGCCAGCAAATATACAAGCGAAAAATCCCTGGGCAAAACCGTTGCATCAGGTTCAGGCTGAACTGAAATAAGCGCGAATTTAAAAAGCAGGTGCTGCTGGAGCGATCTCCGCAGCCGGAGAAGATGTAATTAGTCAGGCAGCATAAAAATGAAGCGCGCTTTTCTGAAATGGGCAGGGGGAAAGTACCCCCTGCTTGATGATATAAAAAAACACCTGCCACAAGGTGATTGTCTGATTGAACCTTTTGTTGGTGCAGGTTCAGTCTTTCTTAATACTGATTTTTCCCGCTATATTCTGGCGGACATTAACAGCGATCTGATCGATCTGTACAATATCGTTAAGTTACAAACGGATAACTATGTTGCGGCCGCTCGTGAAGTCTTTACACCTGAACATAATAATCCGGAACAATATTATCAGTTTCGCACGGAATTTAACCAGAGTCGTGATCCGCTACGTCGTGCGGTACTCTTTTTGTATCTGAATCGTCACGGTTATAATGGTTTGTGCCGTTATAATTTACGTGGTGAGTTTAATGTACCGTTTGGTCGTTATAAGAAGCCCTATTTTCCAGAAGCTGAGCTGTATTATTTTGCTCAGAAAGCACAGAATGCCTGTTTTTACTGTGAGTCATATGTGGAGAGTATGGCGCGGGCAGATGATTCTTCGGTGATCTATTGTGATCCACCCTATGCGCCGTTGTCACCTACCGCTAATTTTACGGCATATCATACCAATAACTTTGATATCAGCCAGCAAGCTCATCTGGCTAAACTTGCCGAAGATCTGCGTGTACGACAGATCCCGGTGTTGATCTCCAATCACGATATGGCGCTTACACGTGAATGGTATCGTCAAGCTAAACTGCATTTTGTTAAAGTGCAGCGCAGTATCAGTAGTAAGGGGGGTGCCCGAAAAAAGGTAGATGAGCTTCTGGCACTTTATTGTTCATCGAAGACCAAATCATCTTAAGGAGAGGCGGATGAAGCCCTATTTGATTGCCCCTTCCATTCTGTCAGCCGATTTTGCCCGTCTGGGCGAGGATACCGCGAATGTACTGGCTGCAGGTGCCGATGTTGTGCATTTTGATGTGATGGATAACCATTATGTTCCGAATCTGACTATCGGCCCCATGGTGCTGAAAGCGTTACGTCATTACGGTATCACTGCGCCGATTGATGTCCATCTGATGGTCAAACCGGTTGATCGTATCATTCCTGATTTTGCGGCCGCAGGTGCCACTATTATTACTTTTCATCCCGAGGCCTCGGAGCATATCGATCGTAGTCTGCAGCTGATCAGAGAACAGGGCTGTCAGGCCGGTCTGGTCTTTAATCCCGCCACGCCATTGAACTATCTTGATTATGTGATGGATAAACTTGATGTCATTCTGTTGATGTCAGTCAATCCCGGTTTTGGTGGACAATCTTTTATTCCCCAGACGCTGGATAAGCTGCGTGAGGTTCGTCAACGTATTGATGCATCAGGTTATGATATCCGTCTGGAGGTCGATGGTGGTGTCAAAATCGATAATATTGCTGAGATCGCCGCAGCCGGAGCGGATATGTTTGTCGCCGGTTCCGCTATTTTTGATCAACCTGATTATCGGCAGGTTATTGATCGTATGCGTCATGAATTAGCCCGGGTGAGCGATGACTGAATTAGCAGCAATAGAGGGCGTCGCTTTTGATCTTGATGGTACGCTGATAGACAGTGCGCCAGGTCTGGCGATGGCCGTTGATCAGGCGCTTTACGCACTGGAATTGCCGGTAGCGGGTGAAGCCAGGGTGGTGACATGGATTGGCAATGGCGCAGATGTTTTACTGATGCGCACGCTCGAATGGGCGCGTCAGGAATGGCTGATACAGCGTCGCGCGATGGGAAAACCGATGGTTGATCACAGTGAACGCCCGGCGGCAGAACAACTTATTATGCTACGGAAACTGTTTGACCATTACTACCGCGAAGCCGCGACAGAGGGGAGTTTTTTATTTCCAGGCGTCGCCGATACACTGAGCATGATGCATGCGAAAGGATTACCACTGGCTGTGGTGACGAATAAACCCACACAATTTGTCGCCCCGATTCTGACATCACTGGCTATCAGCCACTATTTCAGGGTGGTGATTGGTGGCGATGATGTAGAGAATAAAAAACCCCATCCGCAAGCATTGCATCTGGCGGCGCAGAAACTCGGACTCACGCCTGATGCTTTATTGTTCGTCGGTGATTCACGCAACGATATTCAGGCGGCTAAAGCAGCGGGGTGCCGCTCGGTTGGTTTGACCTATGGCTATAACTATGGCGAAGCCATTACCCTTAGCCAACCCGATTTTATCTGCGAGCAATTTAATCAACTGTTGCCCCTTTGCGGGCTACCGTACAGTGAAAACCAGGAAAACAGAAATGACTAAGCCCATCGTGTTTAGTGGCGCACAGCCTTCAGGTGAATTAACTATTGGCAACTATATGGGAGCGTTGCGGCAATGGGTTAACATGCAGGATGATTATCATTGTATTTATTGTATTGTCGACCAGCACGCGATCACCGTTCGCCAGAATCCACAACAATTACATACTGCTACTCTGGATACCCTTGCGCTGTATCTGGCGTGTGGTATTGATCCGCAAAAAAGCACTATTTTTGTCCAGTCTCATGTGCCGGAACACGTTCAGTTAGGCTGGGTATTAAACTGTTATACCTATTTCGGTGAACTGAGCCGGATGACCCAGTTTAAAGATAAATCGACCCGTTATGCGGAAAATATCAACGTCGGTCTGTTTGATTACCCGGTGCTGATGGCGGCGGATATTTTGCTCTACCAGACCAATCAGGTTCCGGTGGGCGAAGATCAGAAACAGCACCTTGAATTGACGCGCGATATTGCTCAGCGTTTTAATGCGATTTATGGCGATATCTTTAAAGTGCCCGAACCCTTTATTCCCGCATCGGGGGCCAGGGTGATGTCTTTGCTTGAGCCAACGAAAAAGATGTCTAAGTCAGATGAAAATCGTAATAATGTGATTGGCCTGCTGGAAGATCCACGCTCCATCGTGAAGAAGATCAAGCGCGCCGTAACCGACTCTGACGAACCGCCCGTTGTCCGCTATGACCAGCAAAATAAAGCTGGCGTGTCTAATCTGCTCGATATCCTATCGGGGGTCACTGGCCAGAGCATTGCCACCCTGGAGCAACATTTTGCGGGCAAAATGTATGGACATCTGAAAGGGGAAGTGGCGGATGCAGTGTCTGTCATGTTAGGGGATCTTCAGGAACGCTATCACCGTGTCCGTCAGGATGAAACCTTTCTTAAACAGGTGATGAAAGAGGGGGCAGAAAAGGCCAGCGCTCGTGCCTCACAAACGCTGAAAGCCGTATTCGATGCGATTGGTTTTGTGGCGAAACCCTGATTGTCAGGCCGGGCATAACGCTATTCATTGCAGTGATAAATACAGGCAGGCTGTGATGTTCCGATAGCGGGCATCACAGCGTCAGCCTGTCATCGTCGCATACAGCTTTCCTGGTCGCCTTATTCCACGGGTTCATTCGCTGATGACTGCATCCCTTTGTGTATGGTTATCGGTGGCACAAAACCAGTTGAGCTTAGCGCGCAGACTAACCACATGACCAACGATAATCAATGAGGGACTGACCATTTTTTGTGCCAGAGTAGCCAGTTGATCCAGCGTACCGGTTATCACACGCTGATTGACGGTGGTGCCATTTTCGACAATCGCGACAGGCATATCGGCGGCCATGCCATGAGCGATCAGTTTTTCGCTGATTACCGGTGCCTGGTTCAGTCCCATATAGAATACTAACGTCTGCTTCTCGCAGGCCAGGTTCTGCCAGTCCAGTTCACCGCCTGTTTTCAGATGTCCGGTAACCAGGCGTACTCCCTGAGAAAAATCACGGTGGGTCAGCGGGATACCCGAATAGGCGGAGCACCCGGAGGCAGCCGTAATACCCGGCACGACCGAGAAGGGGATCGCCGCATGGCTGAGCGCTTCCAGCTCTTCACCGCCACGGCCAAAAATAAAGGGATCACCCCCTTTCAAACGGACAACACGCCGCCCGCGCTGTGCTTCACGTAGCAGGATTTGATTAATCTCTTGCTGGGGTACGCAGTGATAACCTGAACGTTTACCGACGAATACCCGATCAGCGTCACGACGCACCAGATTCATAATATCATCGGAGACCAGCCGGTCATACACCACTACATCAGCTTGCTGGATCTGCTGTAGTCCTTTCAGTGTTAACAGTCCGGCATCGCCAGGGCCTGCACCTACCAGCACCACTTCACCCCGGTGATCCAGCGGTTGGGCTAATAACTGTTCAGTAATCTCAGTGACGGTCTGGTGGTCTTCATTCGCCAGTGATTGTGCCAGTCGGTCATGGGCAAATAATTTTTCCCAGAAACGCCGACGCTGGCTCATTGTGGCAAATTGCTTTTTCACCCGGGTGCGTAGCTGACCAGCATAATGGGCAAGCTGGCCTAAATGGCGCGGGAGAAGGGCTTCTAATTTTTCCCGTAATAACCGTGCCAGTACCGGGGAAGTGCCCCCTGATGAGACGGCGACCATCAGCGGAGAACGATCAATAATTGACGGCATGATAAAGCTGGCCTGGCGGGGAGCATCAACCACATTGCAGAATATTCGTCTGGATTCAGCGGCTTCGCTAACCCGCTGATTGACTTCTTGATTATTGGTCGCGGCGATGGCGAGCCAGCAGGTATCGAGCAGGGTGGGATTAAATGGGCCAGCGACTAATGTCAGTCTCTGTGAGTTTGCCCATATCTGGAATTGCGGTGAAAAATCCAGTGCGTTAACGGTTAGTCTGGCGCCCGCATCCAGTAATAAACGGGCTTTACGTTCAGCAACATCACCACCACCGACCAGTAAACACTCGCGATTACGTAGCTGGCAGAAAATCGGTAAGTGATCCACGGCACATCCTCACAATAAAGAAAAAAAAGAGAAAAGAGCCATAGCATAACAGCGTGTAGGCTAGTAATTTATTGTTTTTATGTGATTTAGCGCTTAATTAGCATAAAAAATGACGTTCCCGCCATCGCCAGGCGGGAACTGTCGCAGGATTATGCTTTCAGTTGGACATACCCTTCCTGCACCCGAACGTCAAAACAGCGAACCGAGTGACTGGCATCTTCCATACACAGGCCATCACGCAGTCGGAAACGCTGTTTTTTCAACGGACTGGCGACCCATAACTCACCATCATGCTCGGCGATAATACCGCGTGACAGAACACTGGCGTTGAAGAATGGATCGATATTGCTGATCGCGTAGACACTGTCATTATGATATGGTCGGAACAGGGCTACCTGTTGTTGACCAAGCTGCGCACAAACCCCGGTGGCGGGCAGAATATCATCAATTTTACAAATATCTCTCCACTGGCTCATGCATTTTCCTCCATCAACTTGACCGGGATACGTTCATCCGGTGTCGCCGGACGATGTTGTTGACGTTCGGCGACGACCTGGACATTGGGATCGCGCTGGTGACTGTTGATAAAGTGTTTGAAGCGCGTCTGAGCCGCAGCATCGTTGACCGTTTGATACCATTCGCAAACGGTTTTTTCACGTAAACGCGCCAGTTCCTCTTCCAGCTGAGTATTCAGATCTAGTCTGTCATCAATAATGACACTGCGCAGGTAATCAATCCCGCCTTCCATATTGTCCAGCCATGAGGCGGTACGGGTGAGCTTATCCGCCGTGCGGATATAGAACATCATAAAACGATCAAGATAGTGGAGCAGTGTGTCATGATCGAGGTCGGCTGCCAGTAAATCGGCATGACGTGGCTTCATTCCACCGTTACCGCAGACATACAGATTCCAGCCCTGCTCCGTGGCAATAATACCGACATCTTTTCCTTGTGCTTCTGCGCATTCACGGGTACAGCCGGAGACGCCAAATTTGACTTTATGCGGTGTACGGATACCTTTGTAGCGATTTTCCAGTTCAACTCCCAGCCCGACGCTGTCGCCGACACCATAGCGGCACCAGGCGCTGCCGACACAGGTTTTCGCCATGCGCAGCGCTTTGGCATAGGCATGGCCGGTTTCAAAGCCAGCGGCAATGAGTTGCTGCCAGATAGTAGGCAGATCGTCCTTTTGTGCGCCAAACAGGCCGATACGTTGTGAACCGGTGATTTTGGTGTAGAGCTGATATTCACGGGCAATATTGCCGACCGCGATCAGTTGTTCCGGAGTGATTTCACCGCCTGCGGAGCGGGGGATCACCGAATAGGTGCCATCTTTCTGAATATTGGCCAGAAAGTTATCATTGGTATCCTGCAGTGGCGTATGTTGTGGCTTGAGGATATATTCATTCCAGCAGGAGGCCAGCAGAGAACCAATGGTGGGTTTACACACTTCGCAGCCATAGCCTTTGCCATGTTTATTCAGCAATTCTTCGAAGCTTTTAATCCCTTCGACACGGATCAGATGAAACAGCTCCTGACGGGAGTAGGCAAAGTGTTCGCACAAATTATGATTCACTTCGATGCCTTGTTTCGCCAGTTCATTATTCAGGATCTGGGTGACCAGGGGAATACATCCGCCACAACCAGTGCCTGCTTTGGTCTCTGCTTTTAGCGCAGCAACGGTATGACAACCCTGGTTAATCGCGGCGATCAACGTTCCTTTACTGACATCGAAACAGGAACAGATTTGTGCACTGTCTGGCAGCTTGTCAACGCCGATGGCGGGTTTGCCACTACCGGCGTGGGCAGGCAGAATCAGTGTGTCCGGGTTTTCTGGCAGCTCAATACCGTTGAGTACCAGCTGTAGCAGATTACCGTAGTCGCTGGTATCACCCACCAGCACAGCGCCGAGCAGGGTTTTGTTATCTTCGCTGACGATTAAGCGTTTGTAGACTTCCTGGCGTTCATCAAGATAGACATAACTACGGGAACCCGGCGTGCGGCCATGCGCATCACCGATCCCGCCGACATCGACCCCCAGCAGTTTCAGTTTGGCGCTCAGATCAGCACCGGTAAAATGATTGTCATTACCGAGGAGGTGATCGGCCGCAACCTGGGCCATTTTATAGCCAGGTGCCACCAGACCATAAACCCGGTTATTCCAGCTTGCGCATTCGCCGATCGCATAGATATCGGGATCGGAAGTCTGACAGTGATCGTCAATCACAATACCGCCGCGCGGGGCGATAGCCAGATCGCATTGTCTGGCCAGTTGATCGCGAGGGCGGATACCGGTCGAGAAGACGATAAAGTCGACCTGCAATTCGCTCCCGTCAGCAAACTGCATGGTTTTACGGGCTTCGCTACCTTGCTGGATAATCTCCTGGGTATTCTTGCTGGTATGCACCTGGACGCCGAGGCTTTCAATTTTGCGCTTTAATTGCGCGCCGCCGAGGCTGTCAAGCTGCTCAGCCATCAGCATGGGCGCAAATTCAATCACATGGGTCTCGATGCCGAGATTCTTCAGCGCTCCCGCCGCTTCCAGTCCCAACAGACCTCCACCGACGACGGCTCCGCGTTTGCTACGGCGGGCACAGGCTTCAATGGCATTCAGATCTTCAATAGTGCGGTAGACAAAACAGTCCTGGGTATTGGCCCCTTTGATCGGCGGCACCCACGGGCTGGAGCCGGTTGCGATGATCAGTTTGTCGTAAAATACGGTGCGCCCGGAACTGGAGTAGATCATTTTCTCCTGGCGATTCACCGTAATGGCGCGTTCACCAGTCAGGATATTGATCCCATGCTTCTGGTAGAAACCTTCACGAACCAGTGACAGCTCTTCCGCCGTATGATGAGAGAAGTAAGATGACAGATGCACACGGTCATAGGCGACACGCGGTTCTTCACAGAATACGGTAATATCAAATTGATCGGCCGGTGCTTTATCCAGGATCTCTTCGATGAAGCGATGGCCAACCATACCGTTGCCGATAATGGCGATTTTGACTTTGTTCATTATGTTTCCTGGTTTCTTTACTACTGCCTACCTTAACGATTCAGCTATGACAATTTTTGATGTAAATCAATTTCTCTTCTGTCTACTACTTAATAGGTATGACTATGATTTTTCATGATTTTTATAAGTTATGGGAAATAAAAGCGTTTTTATTTTGCGGCGTTTATGTACAGAATGTGCAACCGATAACCGCATTATCGGTGACTGTCGATCTCAGCTACTGAAGTGCGGATGTGGCATTATCAAAAGATTAAGAACTGGCTACCTGAACAACGATGACACCGATATCGCCAGAATAGCATCGTTATTGAAGTAGCCAGCGTTATGGATAAGACAGCGCGCGCGCCAGGCCGACCAGTTATCCACGACTTTGCTGCGGTTTATTGCGCGGCATGATTCAGTAATTGCTTAAAGGTTTCCAGTGAACAGAAACCGTTGGCATCTACCGGACAGCCGTTCAGTGCCAGCGTCACGCGCTGTGGTGGCGATTGCAGCGTCAGTGGCTGTGCTTCGCGCAGTTGTGCGGTGCTCTGGTACACATACTCAATCTTGATCAAATCACGATCCGCATGACTGTCATGCCAGTTCTGGAATACCAGCTGTCCACCAATAGGCGTGCTTTCATACTGATTATGCAGCTGATAAGGCTTGAAATTCAGTGCGGATAACAGAGAGGCAATATTGGAATCATGACCGACCAGTATTGTCACTTTCGCCGATTTTTCCCCATCGACAGCCAGGGTTTTATCGATATATTTCACCAGCGGTTTGGCGATATTGCGGGCGACTTCCGGTGAGGAAAGCAAGCTATCCTGATAACCGTTTTTCAGCTTTGATAACTCCCGCCACTGCTTATCGGTTTTGATTTCTCCCCAGGCGACCTGATTGAGCGGAAATCCTTGGTAATATTGTAAGGTGAAAGCATCAACCAGTGCGTTGCCGATCTTCAGGGGACCGGCGATCGTTGGTTCCTGCTGATATTGTGCGCTGAAGATATCGTGAGTGTTATCTAATGAACACGGCTGTTTTCCTTTACAGGTGGGCGAGTTTTGATAATCGATGATTTTTTCGAGTAACCGATAACTTGCCGCGAGCGGCATGGTGTGACGTGTTTTTTCCATTTCCGCAATCGCCTTCTCTCTGAAGGCAGGCGAATCGTCAGTGATCACCGGATTAAAGGTGGGGTCCATCGTTCCCACTGGTGATTGATGATGGACGGTCACGTCACAACCGGGAAAGGCACCGGCGATCAGAAATTGTGCCGTCGCGATCGTCCGCTGCAGGCTGTTGGAATAGACGTAAACGGTATTTTCTGACGGGCATTTATTGTTGCCAGCCAGTCCTTGTTGCTCCAGCCATGCACGCAGATATGCCCCCATATAGACTTCCAGCACGCCGCCTTTGGTCGTCAACTGGCCACCGGGAACATCCCATTGTGGCCATGATTTCGTTGTTGATTGCGCCAGTACGCTACCACCAGTGGTCAATGGCGCCCGCAGATTATGACGACTCATGATTAACACTTGTTGTAATTGATAGCCCTGTGGCGCAACCGGTTCCTGCGCATGGGCACCGATGGACAACAATATCGCACCAGAGATGGCGCCAGAGAGTAGGTTTTTTTTCATTCTTTTATCCTCAGTCAGCGGTTATTATCAGGTTCCATTGTGACAGATTTATAACCTTTTTCTGGAGGCCAGATAACGATCTGGCACGAGAAGTTTAAATTATAAATACACCGGTCGACCTTCTGTTATATAACAATGGCCGGGATGATCCCTGAGAATTATCCATGTTATTAAAAACCCCGTCCGCGACAGAATGAGTTAGCTAATCCTGTCGCTATTTTTATTAGCGCGGTGAGATATTATTTTGTACTTCATGCAATCCGTGTGCTTTCAGGTATTGCGAAAATGCCAGTAGCAAATCCTGATATTTTTATCTGTACGGGGTTTCGATTCGGTGGCGTGATAATCTTTCCCTGATTAAGAATCAAGCTCATCAGGTTATTTTACTTGCCATTTTGGCCCTGGGCAGTGATCGAAATCCTCACGTACTCCACGCTGTCCGTGTCCAGGCTGGCTGCGTCAATAACGCCTGCTGATCCAGGTTTTGAATGGTGAAAAATCACCGCTGTTTTAGATAATCAACGACATTATCTGACATTGGTGTATATTGTCAGTTACATGGTTAAAAAAAGGTAGTGAGCATGTCACTTATCGGTGAAAAATTACTGTCTGTAAACGGGTGTATATAATTACAGTATATTTGATAGCGGATTGAATATCCTGTCATTTAGTTGTTACTTCTTCAGTAACAACTATTTTTACTACGTAAAATTAGGTAAAAGGCTGGCTCATCATGTATGGGCTCTTTAAAATCAACATACTTATTTTTTTATCTGGAATTATCAATGCGCAAATTGACTCTGATGGCAGCAGTGACTGTTTTTGCCATTTCTGTTTTTTCTCCGGCTAAGGCTGCGAAGGGTGATCCTCATGTTTTGCTGGATACATCGGCGGGCAGTATCGAACTGGAATTAAACAAGCAGCAAGCTCCTGTTTCGGTAGAAAATTTTATCAAGTATGTCAATAGCGGCTTCTACAATAATACGACTTTTCATCGTGTGATCCCAGGCTTCATGATACAAGGTGGCGGTTTTAATGAGCAGATGCAGCAAAAGCAACCTGAACCCCCGATTAAAAACGAAGCGGATAACGGTTTGCGCAACACCCGCGGCACCATAGCGATGGCGCGTACCGCCGATCAGGACAGTGCCACCAGCCAGTTTTTCATTAATGTCGCAGATAATGCTTTTCTCGATCATGGACAGCGTGATTTTGGCTACGCGGTATTTGGCAAAGTGGTAAAAGGCATGGATGTCGCGGATAAAATCTCTCAGGTTCCGACCCACAATATTGGCCCTTATCAAAATGTACCGTCTAAACCTGTGGTTATTTTGTCAGCAAAAGTTTTGCCGTGATGATGGTCGGTTACACTCCGCTGGGCATGAAAAGTTGTCTTGAACAGTGATTTCTGGTTGCCATAACTGGTTTTTATGCATATTTTGTGAATATGTTTTCACAATCGTGCGTATGTAATGAACAGGAGTGGCAATTTATGGCAAGCGATGTATCAATCATTAGCCGTGCGACATTCGATGAAGTTATTTTTCCTGTTTATGCGCCTGAAGCATTCATTCCGGTAAAGGGGAAAGGCAGCCGCGTATGGGATCAGTCAGGCAAAGAATATGTCGATTTCGCAGGTGGGATCGCCGTTACCGCATTAGGTCATTGTCATCCGGCTCTGGTGGCAGTGTTACACGAGCAGGGGGAACGACTCTGGCATACCAGTAATGTCTTTACCAATGAACCGGCGTTACGACTGGCACAGAAACTGATTGCCGCGACTTTTGCAGAGCGTGTGCTGTTTATGAATTCAGGCACCGAAGCGAATGAAACGGCATTCAAACTGGCACGCCATTATGCGGTGACGCATCACAACCCCTATAAGACTAAAATCATTGCCTTTCGTAATGCGTTTCATGGCCGTTCGTTGTTTACGGTCTCTGTGGGGGGACAAGCCCATTATTCTGATGGTTTCGGCCCGAAACCGGCGGATATCATCCATGTGCCATTTAATGATCTCGCGGCGGTACAGGCGTTGATAGATAATCATACCTGTGCGGTGGTAGTGGAACCGATTCAGGGCGAAGGCGGCGTGATATCGGCAACGCCAGCCTTTCTCAGCGGATTGCGTGAGTTATGTGATAAGCACCAGGCACTGCTGGTGTTTGATGAAGTCCAGTGTGGTATGGGGCGTAGCGGAGCGTTGTTTGCTTATATGCAGTATGGCGTGACTCCGGATATTCTGACCAGCGCCAAAGCACTCGGCGGTGGTTTTCCCGTTAGTGCCGTACTGACCACCCAGGCGATCGCCAGTGCGTTTCATGCCGGATCTCATGGTTCGACTTACGGTGGCAATCCACTGGCCTGTGCGGTCGCAGGTGTTGCTTTTGATCTGATCAACACTCCCCAGCTGCTGGCGGGTGTTAATGCCAGACGTGAGCTGTTGGTTGACGCTCTCCGGCAGATTGACCGGCAGTTCGATCTGTTCAGTGATATCCGTGGCATGGGGTTACTGATTGGCGCTGAGCTCAATCCTCGCTATCACGGCCGGACGGCTGATTTCCGCCATGCGGCAGCCCAGGCGGGCGTGATGGTGCTCAATGCCGGGCCGAATGTATTGCGTTTTACCCCTTCATTAGTGATTGATGAAAATGATATTACTGAGGGAATGCGCCGTTTTGCTCAGGCGGTGCGGCAGGTCACTGGTGCGTCGTGATTGAATGGCCGCTGAAATAGCTGATCTGAAAGAAGCCAGGGTTTCCTGGCATCAGGGAACATAAAATGGCGTATTGTTGGTGTTATACGCCATATTGATTGACTTAACGTGTACCGTACACGACGATGGTTTTGCCATGAGCAGAGATCAGGTTCTGATCTTCCAGCATTTTAAGGATCCGTCCTACCGTTTCACGGGAACATCCCACGATCTGACCAATCTCCTGGCGGGTAATTTTAATTTGCATGCCATCCGGGTGAGTCATCGCATCCGGCTGTTTTGCCAGATTTAACAATGTCTGGGCAATACGCCCGGTCACATCGAGAAAAGCAAGATTGCCCACTTTTTCAGACGTTACCTGCAAACGGCGCGCCATTTGTGATGACAGACGCATCAGAATATCGGGATTGACCTGAATTAACTGACGGAATTTTTTGTAAGAAATTTCCGCGACTTCACAGGCTGTTTTCGCCCGTACCCAGGCACTGCGCTCCTGATTTTCTTCAAATAAACCTAATTCACCGATGAAGTCTCCCTGATTGAGGTAAGAGAGGATCATCTCTTTCCCCTCTTCATCTTTGATGAGTACGGCGACAGAACCTTTGACGATATAGTACAACGTTTCTGCTTTCTCACCCTGGTGAATGAGAGTGCTTTTAGACGGATATTTATGAATGTGGCAATGAGACAAGAACCATTCGAGGGTCGGGTCTGTTTGCGATTTGCCAAGCACCATATGCGGTTATCCTCTTATTATAAGTTCTCTGCGAATACCAGCAGGTGGCATCCGATAGTCTCCCCTTGTCAGGGAAATGAACGTGTGTGTTTCACCTGACGGATGAACTTCTTAGAGCCTGGCCCATCAGGCTATTTTACTTGCCATTTTGATCCTGGGCAGTGCTCGAAATCCTCACGTACTCCGTGTACGCTCTGGTTTCTCCGCGCTGTCGGTGTCCAAACTGCCTGCGTCAATAACGCCTGGTGGGCCAGGCTCTTAGCATACAGGTCATACATGAATGACTTAATACATCAATGTAGTCCGTAGTATGTCGTATCCCGACTGTTTTAACATAGCTTGCGTCGTATGTCTCCAGGTGACTCGTTTCAGTATGGTACTGTAATTGGAGGATTAATGTCGTCTTTGCGTTGCGATAATGATCACGGGCGCGTAATCTGTAAAAAAAGTCCTCATCATGGAGTCAATTTTTATGCAAGCGCGAGTGAAGTGGGTGGAAGGCTTAACCTTTATCGGTGAATCTGCATCGGGTCATCAGATTCTGATGGATGGTAATTCTGGTGACAAATCCCCCAGCCCGATGGAAATGGTATTGATGGCGGCAGGGGGATGTAGTGCGATAGATGTCGTATCTGTTTTACAAAAAGGGCGTCATGATGTGACCAATTGTGAAGTCAAACTTACCGCTGAACGCCGGGAAGAGGTTCCCCGTCTGTTTACGCACATTAATCTGCATTTTGTCGTGACAGGTAAGGCGCTGAAAGAAGCCGCTGTTGCGCGGGCGGTGAACCTGTCAGCAGAAAAATATTGTTCGGTAGCGCTCATGTTACAAAAAGCGGTCAATATTACCCACTCATTTGAAGTCCACGAAGCCTGACAGTGATCCTATTTGTCATGGTTCAGCCAGAGCCAGGAATTGTCGTCTCTAATTGCCAGAGGGTGTCATTTATTTGTACTGGCAAGTGTCCCGCCTGGCGGGACAGTTTTATTGCGGGAATGACTGACGGGACATAATATTGACCGTTTCGTGGAGTTCTGACCACACCAGTACCACTTCGCCAATTTCTAATTGCTGTTTGACCTCGGCAACTTTTTCCGCCAGTGTGCACTCATGTTCACCGTAATCGGTGCCTTCACGTAAGACAAAACTTTCGATCAGATTGTTGAGCGTGTCAGGCGCAAGACTGCGCCAGGGAATAATCATGTCGTGACTCCTGACCAGCGGTTTAGCCAGTCTGGTATTCGCTGTTCCAGCCACATTTCTGGTTTGCTGAGTGTGCCCCCCACAAAACCAACGTGGCCGCCATGGACGGTTAATTGATATTCAACGTTAGCTGGGATCTGCTGCGCTGATGGAATGGAGTGGTGATCCATAAAAGGATCGTCCTTAGCATGAATAATCAGTGTGGGTATGGTAATACTGTTTAACCGGGGCATGGCACTGCATTGACGATAATAATCCAGCGCGTCGGTGAAACCGTGAATCCGTGCGGTGATCATATCGTCAAAGTCGCGTATGCTGCGCATTGCTTTAAGCTGATGTAAATCAACGGGCAGCGAACCAGGCCAGGCTTTTAATTTACGTGTGGCATTCGCTTTGAGCAGGTGCAGCAGATAATACTGATAGAGTCGGGCAAAGCCTTTATCCATATGATAGCTACAGGCTTCCAGCATCAAAGGTGCCGAGACAATCGCGGCCGTATCCAGCGGGACATTATTACCTTCTGCCGCCAGCAGGCAAGCCAGCATATTTCCCCCTAACGAGTAGCCGACCGCCGCTGTCGGTACAGTACCAAACTCACGGCGTAGCCAGTGCAGAAACCAGCGCCCATCCTCTATTTCCCCTGAATGATAGATACGTCGATTACGATTGGGAACACCGCTACAGCCGCGAAAATGCATCACCACACCCAGCCAGCCACGCTGCATGACCGTATGGATAATCCCGTGGACATAGGGACTGTACAGGCTGCCCTCCAGGCCATGAAACACCACCAGCCGGGGTTTGTGTGCTGCCTGCGCCGGGTTTTCACTCCATGCCAGATCAACAAAGTCACCGTCGGGCAGATCAAGGCGCTGCCAGTAGGGTGTAAACTGTAATTCGCGTCGGATCAGGCGTGGTAACATCGTCTGCAGGTGACAGTTGCTCATGCCGCGCATCGGGTGAAAGTCGTGTGAATTATCCGCCGTGGAGTTCATTTCTATTGGGAATGTTTTGGCCATAGCATCAGACACATCAGAGTGATTATCAAAATAGTATCTCTCATTTAGCACTGGCTCGTCAGGTTATTTTACTGGCTATTCTGACCCCTGGCAGTGGCCGATGTAGTCCGGACTGGCTACGTCGGGCGCTTAGTTTTCTTTTAGCATCTGTTCCAGTTGATGCTGAGTCTCAAACCAGGCAGTCTCATACGTTTCCAGCGCAGATTTTGCTTGTGCCTGTTGTTGCAGGCAAGCCGTCAGCTCCGCTTTACGGGAGGGATCATACAGGCTGCCATCACTTAACTGCTCTGCCACGGTGACAAGTTGCGCATTGAGGTGATCGATCTCTTTTTCGAGGCGGCTGATCTCTTTACGCAGAGGTTGTGTACGTGCCCGCAATTCAGCTTCCCGGCGTTTCTGGTCTTTGCGATTCTGCGCACTACTGACCACTTCTTGTGTCGCATTTAGCGGTGAATTTTTCTGCTTTTGCGACTCACTTAGCCATTGCTGATAGTCATCGAGATCACCCTCAAACGGCTCAACCTGACCGTCATGCACCAGATAGAGCTCATCGGTAGTAGAGCGGATCAGGTGCCTGTCATGTGACACGACAATCAGTGCCCCTTCGAAATCAATGAGCGCTTCGGTTAAGGCCTGGCGCATATCGAGGTCGAGGTGGTTAGTTGGTTCATCAAGTAAAAGTAAATCAGGGCGCTGCCAGACGATTAATGCCAGCACTAAACGCGCTTTCTCACCACCGGAGAAACATTGTGTCGTTTCATTCACCTTATCTCCCTGGAAACCAAAGCCGCCGAGATAGTCGCGCAGTTTTTGCTCCTGTTCCTGTGGCGCCAGGCGCACCAGGTGTCGTAGTGGCGACTCATCGGCATGCAATAATTCCAGTTGATGCTGAGCAAAATAGCCGACTTTCACTCCTTTGGCGAGGCTCACTTCGCCATGTAACGGTTGCAGTTCTCCCGCCAGCAGTTTGATCAGTGTTGATTTACCGGCACCATTACGCCCCAGCAGACCAATTCGCGAGCCAGGAACCAGATTGAGTTTGATCGCCTGCAGAATCGTTTGCTCGCCATAACCGGCACTCACTTTATCCATTTTGAGTAAAGGATTCGGTAAATTTTCTGGCGCACGGAAGCTAAAGTGAAAGGGATTATCGACATGAGCGGGTGCGATAAGCTCCATGCGTTCCAGCATTTTTATACGACTTTGCGCCTGTTTTGCCTTGGTGGCTTTAGCGCGGAAGCGATCGATATAACTTTGCAGATGTGCGACGCGAAGTTGCTGGCTTTGATACATCGCCTGTTGTTGTGCGAGGCGTGTCGCTCGTTGTACCTCAAAAGCGCTGTAGTTACCCGTATATTCATACAACGTTTGTTGTTCGATATGAATAATTTTATCGACGATCGGATCGAGAAAGTCACGATCATGAGAGATCAGAATAAGCGTCCCGGTATAGCTTTTAAGCCATTTCTCCAGCCAGATCACCGCATCGAGATCAAGGTGGTTCGTGGGTTCATCAAGCAGCAGGAGATCAGAGCGGCAAATCAGTGCCTGGGCGAGATTAAGGCGCATACGCCAGCCACCGGAGAAGTCGCTGACTGGCCGTTCGAGTTGCTGATTGTGAAATCCGAGGCCATGCAGCAGGCTGGCGGCACGAGCATGAATCGTCCAGGCATCAATCGTATCGAGTTTGGCGTGTACGGTAGCGATGGCATGACCATCGTTATCTTCGTTGGCCTGCTTTAATTCCGCTTCCAGTTGTCGATATTCGCGATCACCGTCAATAACATACTCGATAGCGTGTTGCGCCAGCGCCGGGGTCTCCTGATTGACCCATGCCAGCTGCCAGTTACCGGGTAAAGACAGACTACCGCCATCGGCATTTATTTCATTTTTCAGCAATGATAACAAGGTGGATTTGCCGCAGCCGTTCTTACCGACCAGGCCGACTTTCTGGCCTGGATTGATGGTCGCGCTGGCGTTGTCCAGCAGAACACGGATGCCGCGACGAAGTTGTAATGACGAGAAAATAATCATAAAGTGCCGTATATTCAGACTACATGGGTAATGGGCCAGGCGCTAAGTGATGCCACCGGGTCGTCATGTTAGCCCAAAATGAAGATAAGAGACAAAGTCATTATCTTTATGTCCCCTTGTCAGCGATCACGTCTCTCTGATGTGCTGGTATCAGTGCACAGATCCGCAAACAGGTCAGAACGACAAGCGATATCATTATTTTTGGTCAAAAGTTGCAATCTCTGTTGTCTTTTTTTTACTTAAAGAGTGCATGGTGGCAGATTTCCGCTACAATCTGCGCCATTATTCTGCTCTATGCTCAGGAGATATCATGAAAGTAGCAAAAGATCTGGTGGTCAGTCTGGCCTATCAGGTACGTACAGAAGATGGTGTATTGGTTGATGAGTCTCCGGTTAGCGCACCGCTGGACTATCTGCATGGTCACGGTTCCCTCATCTCCGGCCTTGAGAAAGCGCTGGATGGTCATGAAGTAGGCGATAAATTTGATGTCGCGGTGGGGGCAGATGATGCGTATGGTCAGTACGATGAAAATCTGGTGCAGCGTGTACCGAAAGAGGTTTTCGTGGGTGTTGATGAGTTACAGCCGGGAATGCGTTTCCTGGCCGATACCGATCAGGGCCCCGTTCCGGTAGAAATTACAGCGGTTGAGGACGATCATGTCGTGGTTGACGGTAATCATATGCTGGCGGGACAAAATCTGAAATTTAACGTTGAGGTTGTCGCCATTCGCGAAGCAACGGCAGAAGAACTGGAGCATGGTCATGTTCATGGTGCTCATGGCCATGATCATCATCATGAGCATGAAGGTTGCTGTGGTGGTCATGACCATCACCATGAGCACGGGGGTTGTGGCGGGCACGGTGGCTGTGGTTGCCACTGATAGCGTCATATTATCTGCAGTATTAAAAGCGGGGATGGCCCCGCTTTTTTGTATCTTAATAATGCGGTGGTGGCGTTTCTTCTGATTGTGATGCCATCTGAGAAAGCTGAATTGCTTTGAGTTTGTCGAGTATCAGCCGCAGATGCTCACGCATCCTGGCCAGCTCCATTTCATGCGCCGTCACCGCTTTATTAAGATCCTCAATGATGACTTCCTGAAATGCCAGTCGACTTTCCAGTTCTGTCAGACGAAGTTCCAGCGTACTATCATGCATGTGTTACCTCTGCAGTTTTAACCTGACTGATCAGGGCTATTTATTGTATGGCATCATGCCGACAGCGTCTTCCGATGAAAATGAGCAATATTTATTAATATCTGTATATGGATTTATTGCACAACGTTTTATAGTAGTTCCCTGTTTTTTTACGATAACCCTCGGGGTGAGTTGCCCCGGCCCTGGAGAAATGGATGAAATCACTATTTAGATTAACATTACTGGCAACAACAATGGTTGCTGCACTGAATGCCCCGCTGACTTTTGCGGCGGACAGCGATACTAAAGCGGCTTCGGCAACGGAAAGTTCGGCAACGGAGAGTAAAGCCGTATTTAATAATGATGATCAAAAATCCGCTTATGCGTTGGGAGCATCACTGGGGCGTTATATGGAAAACTCCCTGAAAGATCAAGAAAGTTTAGGTATTAAACTGGATAAAGAACAGCTGATAAAGGGGGTTCAGGACGCTTTCGCTGGCAACAGTAAGCTCAATGATCAGGAAACCGAACAGGCGTTGCAATCTTTTGAAACGCGTATCAAAACCGCTGCACAAGCGAAAATGGATAAAGAAGCTGCAGAGAATGAAACCAAAGGTAAAGACTATCGTGACGCCTTTGCGAAAGAAAAAGGCGTAAAAAAATCTGCGTCGGGCTTATTGTATAAAGTAGAGACACAAGGAACAGGGCCGGAACCGAAAAGTAGCGATACCGTTGTCGTCAATTATAAAGGTATGCTGATCGACGGTAAGGAGTTTGATAACTCTTATACTCGTGGCGAGCCATTATCTTTCCGCCTGGATGGGGTTATCCCTGGCTGGTCTGAGGGGCTGAAAAATATCAGGAAAGGGGGTAAAATCCACCTGGTTGTTCCACCCGAACTGGCCTATGGTAAAACGGGCGTACCGGGTATTCCGGCTAACTCTACGCTGGTCTTTGATGTAGAGTTGCTCGATATCAAACCAGAAGCTAAAGATAAGAATAATGCAGCCTCTAAGGCGAAAGCTGATAAAAAAGAGGATGGAAAAAGCGTCGAAGTGAAGAAGTAACCGATTACCCGCCGCCGTGAAAAACGGCGGCCTTTTTATTTCCAGCAGGTAAAATTAACCGAGGAAAGTATTTCAGATATCATACTGACAATGCGCTTTCCCTGACGATAGCGCCAATGACAGATTTTTGAAAAGGAGTGTATGTCTTGATGGCAAGGTCGCATTTAACTGGTGAAATCAGTGATCTTGATCAACTGGAACAACGTCCTTTTGACCAGACTGATTTCGATATCCTCAAGTCTTATGAAGCAGTCGTGGATGGGCTAGCGGCGCTTATCGGTTCCCATTGTGAGATTGTGCTGCATTCCTTGCAGGATTTAAAATGTTCTGCCATTCGTATTGCCAACGGTGAGCATACGGGGCGAAAAGTAGGCTCCCCCATTACTGATCTCGCGTTGCGTATGCTGCATGATATGACCGGTGATGATAGTAGTGTCTCTCAATGCTATTTTACGCGCACAAAAAGTGGTGTGCTGATGAAGTCAGTCACCACGGCTATTCGTAATCGCCAGCATCGGGTGATTGGTTTACTGTGTATTAATATCAATCTTGATGTTCCGTTCTCGCAGGTCATGCAGACGTTTATTCCGCCAGAAACCGCAGAAACCAGTTCATCGGTCAATTTTGCCTCATCTGTCGATGATTTGGTTGCTCAAACCCTTGAGTTCACAATAGAAGAGGTCAATGCTGATCGTCATGTGTCCAATAACAGCAAAAACCGGCAGATTGTGCTCAATCTTTATGAAAAAGGGATTTTTGATATCAAAGATGCCATCAATCAGGTTGCTGATCGTCTGAATATCTCTAAACATACGGTATATCTTTATATTCGTCAGTTTAAAAATGGTGATTTTCAGGGGCTGGACAAGTAATGCGGTTTGCCATCATGGTGACAGGCCCGGCCTATGGCACACAACAGGCCAGCAGTGCCTGGCAATTTGCCCGCGCTGTTTTGCAGGCAGGCCACGAGCTCAGTTGTGTCTTTTTTTATAGTGAAGGTGTGCACAACGCCAATCAGTTCACCACCCCTGCCAGCGATGAATTTGATCTGGTACGTGCCTGGCAGCGGTTACATGATGAGTATGCGGTCACTTTACATCTTTGTGTAGCAGCATCGTTGCGTCGTGGTATCACGGCACCACAAGAAAGCCCGCAACCGGGATACACAGGATATAATCTGCAACCGGGGTTTATCTTAAGTGGTTTAGGTGCACTGGCGGAGGCCGCCTTACTCTGTGATCGAATGGTGCAATTTTGATGAAAAGCATGGCGTTTGTTTTTTCCTCAGCGCCACATGGTCGCACAGCGGGAAGAGAGGGACTGGACGCGCTGTTAGCCGCCTCCGCGCTGACTGATGAGCTGGGCGTTTTTTTTATCGGCGATGGGGTATTTCAGCTTCTGGCCGGGCAGCAACCCGCGATAGTACTGGCGCGTGACTACATTGCCACCTTTAAGCTTCTGCCACTGTATGATATCGATCAACGCTGGCTGTGTGCAGCTTCTGCCAGTGAGCGTGGCCTCAATGAGACTACTTCACTGGTGATCGATGTCGAATGGCTGTCACCCGAAGCATTACGTGCCAGACTTGATAACTTTGATGTGATCTTGCATTTTTGAGGATGACATGCTTCATACGCTTAGCGTTTCTCCTGCTTATACCGACTTATATTCCATGATCCGTCTGATGAAAGAGGGCGACGATCTGCTGCTGCTCTCTGATGGTATCATTGCAGCGATAGCTGGCGGTCAGTCCTTTAAGATCCTGCAATCTTTTCCTGTGACTATTTATGCGCTACAGGATGACATCGTGGCGCGTGGACTGACGGCACATATCGCGAGCAGTGTCATACCAGCGAGTTATATGGATTTCGTCAGATTAACCATCAAACATCCACAACAGTTAGCCTGGTAATAAGCAGGATTACTGTATATTTCTTGACACCTTTTAAGCAGCGCCCTAAAATTCTGCCTCCTCGTATTATACGAGGCGATTTATTACGTGTTTACGAAGCAAAAGCTAAAACCAGGAGCTATTTAATGGCAACAATTAACCAGCTGGTACGCAAACCGCGTGTGCGCAAAGTTGCAAAGAGCAACGTGCCTGCACTGGAAGCCTGCCCGCAGAAACGTGGTGTATGTACACGTGTATATACCACCACCCCGAAGAAACCAAACTCCGCACTGCGTAAAGTCTGCCGTGTACGTTTGACCAACGGTTTTGAAGTGACCTCCTATATTGGTGGTGAAGGTCATAACCTTCAGGAACACTCCGTGATCCTGATCCGTGGTGGCCGTGTTAAAGACCTTCCAGGTGTTCGTTATCACACTGTCCGTGGCGCACTTGACTGCTCTGGTGTTAAAGACCGTAAGCAGGCTCGTTCTAAATACGGCGTGAAGCGTCCTAAAGCTTAATGGTTCTCCGTTAAGTAAGGCCAAACGTTTTAAATTAATGTCAAACTAAACTCGTTGAGTTTTGGACAATCCTGAATTAACAACGGAGTATTCTCATGCCACGTCGTCGCGTCATTGGTCAGCGTAAAATTCTTCCTGATCCTAAATTCGGATCGGAACTGCTGGCAAAATTTGTCAATATCCTGATGGTAGATGGTAAAAAATCTACTGCAGAAAGTATCGTATACAGCGCGCTGGAGACCCTGGCTCAGCGCTCTGGTAAAACTGAACTGGAAGCTTTCGAAGTTGCGCTCGATAACGTGCGTCCTACTGTCGAAGTGAAGTCCCGTCGTGTAGGCGGCTCGACTTATCAGGTTCCGGTTGAAGTCCGTCCGGTTCGTCGTAATGCTCTGGCAATGCGTTGGATCGTAGAAGCTGCTCGTAAACGCGGTGATAAATCTATGGCTTTACGCCTGGCGAACGAACTCTCAGATGCTGCAGAAAACAAAGGTACTGCAGTTAAGAAACGTGAAGACGTTCATCGTATGGCTGAAGCCAATAAGGCGTTCGCTCACTACCGTTGGTAATCCCTTCGGAGTCATCGTCATCAAACGGGCGCTTCAGGTAAGTCGCGCGTTATGGATGACCTCTCTGAACGTCGAAAGAAATAAACGAGGAATCAAATGGCTCGTACTACCCCTATCGCACGTTACCGCAATATCGGTATTAGTGCGCACATTGACGCCGGTAAAACCACGACTACCGAACGTATTCTGTACTACACCGGTGTTAACCACAAAATTGGTGAAGTTCATGACGGTGCCGCGACTATGGACTGGATGGAGCAGGAGCAGGAGCGTGGTATTACCATTACCTCTGCTGCCACCACCGCTTTCTGGTCTGGTATGGCTAAACAGTATGAACCTCATCGTATCAATATTATCGATACCCCAGGGCACGTTGACTTTACTATCGAAGTAGAGCGTTCTATGCGTGTTCTTGATGGCGCAGTCATGGTTTACTGCGCAGTAGGTGGTGTTCAGCCGCAGTCTGAAACCGTATGGCGTCAGGCTAACAAATATAAAGTTCCACGCATTGCGTTTGTTAACAAAATGGATCGTATGGGTGCGAACTTTCTGAAAGTTGTTGATCAGATTAAAACTCGCCTGGGGGCGAATCCGGTTCCACTGCAACTGGCGATTGGCGCAGAAGACAGCTTCACGGGTGTCATTGACCTGGTGAAAATGAAAGCCATCAACTGGAATGATGCTGATCAGGGTGTCACCTTTACCTATGAAGACATCCCGGCCGAGATGCAGGATCTGGCAGACGAATGGCACCAGAACTTGCTGGAGTCGGCGGCTGAAGCTTCTGAAGAGCTGATGGAAAAATACCTGGGTGGCGAGCAACTGACTGAAGAAGAGATCAAGTTAGCGCTGCGCCAGCGTGTTCTGAATAACGAAATTATCCTGATTACCTGTGGTTCTGCGTTTAAGAACAAAGGGGTACAGGCTATGCTGGATGCGGTAGTTGACTATCTGCCATCGCCGATCGATGTCCCTGCGATCAATGGTATTCTGGATGACGGCAAAGATACCCCCGCTGAACGCCATGCCAGCGATGATGAACCGTTTGCCGCACTGGCATTTAAAATTGCGACCGATCCTTTCGTCGGTAACCTGACCTTCTTCCGTGTCTATTCTGGTGTAGTGAATTCAGGCGATACCGTACTGAACTCAGTGAAGTCAGCACGTGAACGTTTCGGCCGTATTGTTCAGATGCACGCCAATAAACGTGAAGAGATCAAAGAAGTTCGTGCGGGTGATATCGCTGCGGCGATCGGTCTGAAAGATGTGACGACCGGTGATACCCTGTGTGATCCGAATTCACCGATCATTCTGGAACGTATGGAGTTCCCTGAACCGGTTATTTCTATCGCCGTAGAACCAAAAACCAAAGCTGACCAGGAAAAAATGGGTCTGGCTCTGGGGCGTCTGGCGAAAGAAGATCCCTCTTTCCGTGTATGGACTGATGAAGAATCTAATCAGACGATTATCGCGGGGATGGGTGAGCTGCATCTCGATATCATCGTTGACCGAATGAAGCGTGAGTTCAATGTTGAAGCGAATGTCGGTAAACCTCAGGTTGCGTATCGTGAAGCGATTCGTGCGAAAGTTACTGATATTGAAGGTAAACACGCTAAGCAGTCAGGTGGTCGTGGTCAGTACGGTCATGTGGTTATCGACATGTACCCACTTGAGCCAGGTTCTAACCCGAAAGGCTACGAATTCATCAACGATATTAAAGGTGGTGTCATTCCTGGTGAATACATCCCGGCCGTTGATAAAGGTATCCAGGAGCAGCTCAAAGCAGGGCCACTGGCAGGTTACCCGGTTGTTGACATGGGGATCCGCCTGCACTTCGGTTCTTATCATGATGTTGACTCCTCGGAACTGGCGTTTAAACTAGCGGCATCTATCGCTTTTAAAGAAGGTTTTAAGAAAGCGAAGCCGGTTCTGCTTGAGCCTATTATGAAGGTCGAAGTGGAAACCCCGGAAGAGAATACTGGTGACGTTATCGGCGATCTCAGCCGCCGTCGTGGTATGTTGCGTGGCCAGGAAACTAACGTTACTGGTGTTGTGATCCACGCGGAAGTTCCACTATCTGAAATGTTCGGATATGCCACACAGCTACGTTCTTTGACTAAAGGTCGTGCTTCCTACTCTATGGAGTTCCTGAAGTATGACGATGCACCGAGTAACGTTGCTCAGGCAGTAATTGAAGCCCGTGGTAAGTAAATTACCTGGTTAAAACCAAAATCCCGCGTTCTCTCCTGGTGAGGGGAACGCTATAGTAAGGAATATAGTTGTGTCTAAAGAAAAATTTGAACGTACAAAACCGCACGTTAACGTCGGTACTATCGGCCACGTTGACCATGGTAAAACAACGCTGACTGCAGCGATCACGACCGTACTGGCTAAAACCTACGGTGGTGCTGCACGTGCATTTGATCAGATCGATAACGCGCCGGAAGAAAAAGCCCGTGGTATCACCATCAATACCTCCCATGTTGAGTACGATACCCCAACCCGTCACTATGCGCACGTTGACTGCCCAGGGCATGCTGACTATGTGAAAAACATGATCACCGGTGCAGCACAGATGGACGGTGCGATCCTGGTGGTAGCCGCAACTGACGGCCCGATGCCTCAGACCCGTGAACACATCCTGCTGGGTCGCCAGGTGGGTGTACCGTACATCATCGTGTTCCTGAACAAATGCGACATGGTAGATGACGAAGAGCTGCTGGAACTGGTTGAGATGGAAGTGCGTGAACTGCTGTCTCAGTATGATTTTCCGGGCGACGATACACCTATCGTTCGTGGTTCAGCCCTGAAAGCGCTGGAAGGAGAAGCGGACTGGGAAGCGAAGATCCTGGAACTGGCGAACTACCTGGATACCTATATTCCGGAGCCGGTACGTGCGATTGATCAGCCATTCCTGCTGCCGATAGAAGACGTCTTCTCAATTTCAGGACGTGGTACAGTCGTCACCGGTCGTGTAGAACGCGGTATCATCCGTGTGGGCGAAGAAGTTGAAATCGTCGGTATCAAAGACACGCAGAAATCGACCTGTACGGGCGTGGAAATGTTCCGTAAGCTGCTGGACGAAGGTCGCGCGGGAGAGAACATTGGTGTTCTGCTGCGTGGTATCAAGCGTGAAGAAATCGAACGTGGTCAGGTACTGGCGAAACCGGGTTCAATTCATCCGCATACCAAATTCGAATCAGAAGTATATATTCTGTCGAAAGATGAAGGTGGCCGTCATACGCCGTTCTTCAAGGGCTATCGTCCACAGTTCTACTTCCGTACAACAGACGTAACAGGCACGATCGAACTGCCGGAAGGCGTAGAGATGGTTATGCCGGGCGACAACATCAAAATGGTTGTCACACTGATTCACCCGATTGCGATGGCAGATGGTCTGCGTTTTGCAATCCGTGAAGGTGGCCGTACTGTTGGTGCAGGTGTGGTAGCGAAAGTTCTCGGCTAATAACTTAATAAGTCCGGGATGAAAAAGGGGTGCTAAGGCACCTCTTTTTTTATACTTAGTGTCTGTCATTAATTGATAAGTAAAGTATGGGTGGCCAATGTTTGCCATCCACGATAAAAACCCGCGCCAAGTAAGAAAGGACCAAAAGGTATCGATTTGTGCCATGAAACAGGCGTGATTCTGATGATGGCCAATAGCAGTAAAACACCGCTGGCAAAAAGTGTTGTCATCACAACCAGTAATGGTAATGCCTGCCAGCCATGCCATGCACCCAGTGCAGCCAGTAATTTTACGTCACCATAACCTAGCCCCTCATAACCACGTATTCCCCGATAGAGCCAGTAAATGGATGCGAAAAGCAGATATCCGCCTATTGCCCCTCCGACGGCATGCTGGAGTTCCATGGGTGCGTGGCAGAGATAATAGAGTAAACCACTCCAGAGCAGTGGACAGGTAAGACGATCGGGTAGTAATCCTGTGCGTAGATCATGCCAGCAGAGCATGAGTGACAGGCTGCTGTATATAAGTAAAAAGGAAATAGTCAAAATAGATCGCCCCTTATTATCAAGTCATTGCCCGGAGTATGACGAACAGGAGAATAAAGAGTAAACAGCCATTGTTGACTATCGCGATCCGCTATCCACACGATTTATCTTTTTTATTTAATTTTCAGTGCAGGATGAACCTGATACGCATAAATGAGTGGCGATCATCTGTACAGGCTTGCGTGTAGCCGAAATTTAAGTATAATGCGCGGGCTTGTCTTAATTGACAGCGAGGTTCGATTTGAACCAAAGCAAAGATAGTGATTTTAGCTATCAAACAATGTCCCTAACAGAGGGGCTACATAAGAACGGTTACACTCTCCCATCAATCGTAATGGGTATGAGGAGTAATCATTTCGTCTATAAATAATTGGAGCTCTGGTCTCATGCAGAACCAAAGAATCCGTATCCGCCTGAAAGCGTTTGATCATCGTCTGATTGATCAATCAACTGCGGAAATCGTCGAGACTGCCAAGCGTACTGGTGCGCAGGTTCGTGGTCCGATCCCGCTGCCGACTCGCAAAGAGCGCTTTACCGTTCTGATCTCCCCTCACGTTAACAAAGATGCGCGTGATCAGTACGAAATTCGCACTCACAAGCGTCTGGTTGACATCGTTGAGCCAACTGAAAAAACCGTTGATGCTCTGATGCGTCTGGATCTGGCTGCCGGTGTAGACGTGCAGATCAGCCTGGGTTAATCAGGTCATCGAGCGATTGAGAGGTTGAAACAATGATTGGTTTAGTCGGTAAAAAAGTGGGTATGACACGCATCTTCACCGAAGATGGCGTTTCTATTCCAGTAACCGTAATCGAAATTGAAGCAAACCGAGTGACTCAGGTCAAAGATCTGGCTAACGATGGTTATCGTGCTATTCAGGTTACTACGGGTACGAAAAAAGCGAACCGCGTTACTAAGCCACAAGCCGGGCATTTTGCTAAGGCTGGGGTAGAAGCAGGTCGTGGTTTATGGGAGTTCCGTCTGGCTGATGGCGAAGAATTCACCGTAGGTCAGAGCATCAGTGTTGAACTGTTTGCAGACGTTAAAAAAGTTGACGTGACGGGTACCTCTAAAGGTAAAGGTTTTGCTGGTACCGTTAAGCGCTGGAACTTCCGTACTCAGGATGCGACTCACGGTAACTCCTTGTCTCACCGTGTTCCCGGTTCTATCGGTCAGAACCAGACACCGGGCAAGGTATTTAAAGGCAAGAAAATGGCAGGTCAGCTAGGTAATGAGCGTGTTACGGTTCAGAGCCTGGATGTAGTACGTGTTGACGCTGAGCGCAACCTGCTGCTGGTGAAAGGTGGCGTGCCGGGAGCAACCGGTAGCAACCTGATCGTTAAACCAGCTATCAAGGCGTGAGGAGATAGCAATGGAATTAGTATTGAAAGACGCGCAAGGCGCGCTGACTGTTTCCGAAACTACCTTCGGTCGTGATTTCAATGAAGCGTTGGTGCATCAGGTTGTTGTTGCTTATGCGGCTGGTGCTCGTCAGGGTACTCGCGCACAAAAAACACGTGCTGAAGTAACGGGTTCTGGTAAAAAACCATGGCGTCAGAAAGGCACAGGCCGTGCGCGTTCAGGTTCTATTAAGAGCCCGATCTGGCGTTCTGGTGGTGTCACTTTTGCTGCTCGTCCACAGGACCACAGTCAGAAAGTAAATAAGAAGATGTACCGCGGTGCGCTGAAAAGCATTCTGTCCGAACTGGTACGTCAGGATCGTTTAATCGTTGTCGAGAAGTTCTCTGTCGAAGCACCAAAAACTAAGCTGCTGGTACAGAAACTGAAAGATATGGCTCTGGAAGATGTACTGATTATCACTAGTGAACTGGATGAGAATCTGTTCCTTGCCGCACGCAACTTATATAAAGTTGATGTACGTGATGTGGTTAGCATCGACCCGGTTAGCCTGATCGCCTTCGACAAGGTCATCATGACTGCTGATGCTGTTAAGCAAGTTGAGGAGATGCTGGCATGATTCGTGAAGAACGTCTGTTGAAAGTGCTGCGTGCACCACACGTCTCTGAAAAAGCATCTGTTGCGATGGAAAAAACAAATACCATCGTTCTCAAAGTTGCTAAAGACGCGACTAAAGCAGAAATTAAAGCTGCTGTGCAGAAACTGTTTGAAGTCGAAGTCAAAGATGTTAACACCCTGATTGCTAAAGGGAAAGTTAAACGTCACGGACAGCGTATCGGTCGTCGTAGTGACTGGAAAAAAGCTTACGTCACCCTGAAAGAAGGCCAGAATCTGGACTTCGCTAGCGGCGCTGAGTAAGTCGGAGGAGTAATACAATGGCAGTTGTTAAATGTAAACCGACATCTCCGGGTCGTCGCCACGTTGTTAAAGTGGTCAACCCTGAGTTGCACAAGGGCAAACCTTTTGCTCCATTGCTGGAAAAAATCAGCAAAACCGGTGGTCGTAACAACAATGGCCGTATCACCACCCGACATATCGGTGGTGGTCATAAGCGAGCTTATCGTCTTGTTGATTTTAAACGCAACAAAGATGGTATCCCGGCTGTTGTTGAGCGTCTTGAGTACGATCCGAACCGTTCTGCAAATATTGCACTGGTTCTGTACAAAGATGGCGAACGTCGTTACATCCTGGCCCCTAAAGGCCTGAAAGCAGGCGATCAGATTCAGTCTGGCGTTGATGCGGTAATTAAACCTGGTAATACGCTGCCAATGCGTAATATCCCGGTCGGTTCTACTGTGCATAATGTAGAAATGAAACCGGGTAAAGGCGGTCAGCTGGCTCGTTCTGCAGGTACTTATGCTCAGATCGTTGCGCGTGATGGTGCCTATGTCACCCTGCGTTTACGTTCTGGTGAAATGCGTAAAGTCGAAGCAGATTGTCGTGCTACCCTCGGGGAAGTTGGCAACGCCGAGCATATGTTGCGTGTACTGGGTAAAGCCGGTGCTGCTCGCTGGCGTGGTGTTCGTCCTACTGTTCGCGGTACGGCAATGAACCCAGTCGATCACCCACATGGTGGTGGTGAAGGTCGTAACTTTGGTAAGCACCCGGTATCTCCGTGGGGCCTTCAGACCAAAGGTAAAAAGACCCGCAGCAATAAGCGTACTGATAAATTCATCGTACGTCGCCGTAGCAAATAATTTTAGAGGATAAGCCATGCCACGTTCTCTCAAGAAAGGTCCTTTTATTGACCTGCACTTGCTGAAGAAGGTAGAGAAAGCGGTGGAAAGCGGAGACAAAAAGCCATTGCGCACCTGGTCCCGTCGTTCAACGATCTTTCCTAACATGATCGGTTTGACCATCGCTGTCCATAATGGTCGTCAGCACGTTCCGGTATTTGTGACCGATGAAATGGTTGGTCATAAACTGGGTGAATTCGCACCGACTCGTACTTATCGCGGCCATGCCGCTGATAAAAAAGCGAAGAAAAAATAAGAACAGGAGGAAGAGATGGAAACTTTAGCTCAACATCGCCATGCTCGTTCTTCTGCTCAGAAGGTTCGCCTTGTTGCTGACCTGATTCGCGGTAAGAAAGTGTCGCAGGCCCTGGATATTCTGACCTACACCAATAAGAAAGCGGCTGTACTGGTCAAGAAAGTACTGGAATCTGCCATTGCTAACGCTGAACACAACGATGGCGCTGACATTGACGATCTGAAAGTTGCGAAAATTTTCGTAAATGAAGGCCCGAGCATGAAGCGTATTATGCCGCGTGCAAAAGGTCGTGCAGATCGCATCCTGAAGCGCACCAGCCACATTACTGTGGTTGTGTCCGATCGCTGAGACTCTGGAGACTAGCAATGGGTCAGAAAGTACATCCTAATGGTATTCGCCTGGGTATTGTAAAACCATGGAACTCTACCTGGTTTGCGAACACCAAAGAATTCGCTGACAACCTGGACAGCGATTTTAAAGTTCGTCAGTTCCTGACAAAAGAACTGGCAAAAGCATCTGTATCTCGCATTGTTATCGAACGTCCTGCCAAGAGCATTCGTGTGACTATTCACACTGCGCGTCCTGGTGTCGTAATCGGTAAAAAAGGTGAAGATGTAGAAAAACTGCGCAAGGTCGTTGCGGATATCGCTGGCGTTCCTGCACAGATCAATATCGCCGAAGTTCGGAAGCCTGAACTGGACGCAAAACTGGTTGCTGATAGCATTACTTCTCAGCTGGAACGTCGTGTGATGTTCCGTCGGGCGATGAAGCGTGCTGTACAAAATGCTATGCGTCTGGGTGCTAAAGGTATCAAAGTTGAAGTGAGTGGCCGCCTTGGCGGCGCGGAAATCGCGCGTACCGAATGGTATCGTGAAGGTCGCGTACCGCTGCACACATTGCGCGCTGACATCGACTACAACACTTCCGAAGCGCACACTACATATGGTGTTATCGGCGTTAAGGTATGGATCTTCAAAGGGGAGATCCTGGGTGGTATGGCTGCTGTTGAACAACCGGAACCGGCTGCTCAACCTAAAAAGCAGCAGCGTAAAGGCCGTAAATAAGGAGCGTCGCTGATGTTACAACCAAAGCGTACAAAATTCCGTAAAATGCACAAAGGCCGCAATCGTGGTCTGGCGCATGGTACGGATGTGAGCTTCGGCACTTTCGGTCTGAAAGCTGTTGGCCGTGGTCGTCTGACAGCACGTCAGATCGAAGCAGCACGTCGTGCTATGACCCGTGCAGTAAAGCGTCAGGGTAAGATCTGGATCCGTATTTTCCCGGATAAGCCGATTACCGAAAAACCACTGGAAGTTCGTATGGGTAAAGGTAAAGGGAACGTGGAATACTGGGTTGCTTTGATTCAGCCGGGTAAAGTCTTGTATGAAATAGACGGTGTACCGGAAGAGCTGGCTCGCGAAGCGTTCGGCCTGGCAGCAGCGAAACTGCCGATTAAAACCACCTTTGTAACTAAGACGGTGATGTAATGAAAGCAAAAGAGCTGCGTGAAAAAAACGTCGAAGAGCTGAACGCTGAACTGCTGAACCTGTTGCGTGAACAGTTTAATCTGCGCATGCAAGCAGCTGGTGGTCAGTTGCAACAGACTCATCTGCTAAAGCAAGTGCGTCGTAATATTGCTCGCGTTAAGACCTTACTGACTGAAAAGGCAGGTGCGTAATGACCGATAAAATCCGTACTCTGCAAGGTCGTGTCGTTAGCGATAAAATGCAGAAATCGATCGTTGTTGTTATCGAACGTTTAGTAAAACACCCACTTTACGGTAAATTCATCAAGCGTACGACTAAATTACACGTACATGATGAAAACAACGAATGCGGTATTGGCGATGTGGTTGAAATTCGCGAATGTCGCCCATTGTCTAAGACTAAGTCCTGGACACTGGTTCGTATCGTAGAGAAAGCGGTTCTGTAGTACAGTATCTATTCTCGATATAGATAAACGGCTCAGTAATGAGCCGTTTATTATTTCTACCCATATCTGATTGCCGGTGTTATAATGCTGCGCCCTCGTTATGGGGATTTTTAATGGCTCAAACTTGAGTCTTAGTAGTCGTTGACATTAGCGGAGCACTAAAATGATCCAAGAACAGACTATGCTGAACGTCGCCGATAATTCCGGTGCGCGTCGCGTAATGTGTATCAAGGTTCTGGGTGGCTCGCACCGTCGCTACGCAGGCGTAGGCGACATCATCAAGATCACCATTAAGGAAGCGATTCCACGTGGTAAGGTTAAGAAGGGTGATGTGCTGAAAGCGGTAGTGGTGCGCACCAGGAAGGGTGTTCGTCGCCCTGACGGTTCTGTCGTTCGCTTTGATGGTAATGCTTGTGTTCTCCTGAACAACAACAGCGAGCAGCCCATCGGTACGCGTATTTTTGGGCCGGTTACTCGTGAACTTCGTTCTGAGAAGTTTATGAAAATTATCTCTCTGGCACCAGAAGTACTCTAAGGAGCGAATCATGGCAGCGAAAATCCGTCGTGATGACGAAGTTATCGTGTTAACCGGTAAAGATAAAGGTAAGCGCGGTAAAGTGAAGAGTGTCTTGTCTACCGGCAAGGTTATTGTTGAAGGTATTAATCTGGTTAAGAAACACCAGAAGCCGGTTCCGGCTCTGAATCAACCAGGTGGTATCGTTGAGAAAGAAGCCGCTATTCAGGTTTCTAACGTGGCGATCTTCAATATGGCAACCGGCAAGGCTGACCGTGTAGGTTTTAGATTTGAAGACGGAAAAAAAGTCCGTTTCTTTAAGTCTAATAGTGAAACTATCAAGTAATTTGGAGTAGTACGATGGCGAAACTGCATGATTACTACAAAGACGAAGTAGTTAAGAAACTCATGACTGAGTTTAACTACCATTCTGTCATGCAAGTCCCTCGGGTCGAGAAGATTACCCTGAATATGGGTGTGGGTGAAGCAATTGCTGACAAAAAGCTGCTCGATAATGCAGCCGCTGATCTGGCAGCAATTTCTGGTCAGAAACCATTGATCACCAAAGCACGCAAATCTGTAGCAGGCTTCAAAATCCGTCAGGGCTATCCGATTGGCTGTAAAGTCACTCTGCGTGGCGAACGTATGTGGGAGTTCTTTGAGCGCCTGATCACGATTGCTGTACCGCGTATTCGTGACTTCCGTGGTTTATCCGCGAAGTCTTTCGATGGACGTGGTAATTACAGCATGGGTGTCCGTGAGCAGATCATCTTCCCGGAAATCGACTACGATAAAGTCGACCGCGTGCGTGGTTTGGATATTACCATTACCACTACTGCGCAATCTGACGAAGAAGGCCGTGCTCTGCTGGCTGCCTTTGACTTCCCGTTCCGTAAGTAAGGTAGGGTTACTTCATGGCTAAGCAATCAATGAAAGCACGCGAGGTAAAGCGCGTCGCTTTAGCAAATAAGTTCTTTGCAAAACGTACTGAACTGAAAGCTATCATCTCTGATGTGAATGCAACCGACGAAGATCGTTGGAATGCTGTTCTTAAGCTGCAGACTTTGCCGCGTGATTCCAGCCCGTCTCGTCAGCGTAATCGCTGCCGTCAAACAGGTCGTCCGCATGGTTTCTTGCGGAAGTTCGGGTTGAGCCGTATGAAGGTCCGTGAAGCCGCTATGCGCGGTGAAATTCCGGGTCTGAAAAAGGCTAGCTGGTAATAGTCACCAATTGAATCACGGGAGTAAAGACAGATGAGCATGCAAGATCCGATCGCGGATATGCTGACCCGTATCCGTAACGGTCAGGCCGCGAACAAAGTTGCGGTCACCATGCCTTCCTCCAGGCTGAAAGTGGCAATTGCCAATGTGCTTAAGGAAGAAGGTTTTATTGAAAGTTTTAAAGTTGAAGGCGACGTTAAACCTGAACTGGAAATTATTCTGAAGTACTTCCAGGGTAAGGCAGTTGTCGAAAGTATTCAACGTGTCAGTCGCCCAGGGCTACGCATCTACAAACGTAAAGATGAGTTGCCGAAGGTTATGGCTGGTCTGGGTATCGCAGTGATTTCTACCTCTAAAGGTGTTATGACTGATCGAGCCGCGCGCCAGGCAGGTCTTGGTGGCGAAGTTATCTGCTACGTAGCCTAATCGGAGGAAAAAATGTCTCGTGTTGCTAAAGCACATGTCGTTGTTCCTGCCGGTGTTGATGTCAAAATCAATGGTCAGGTTATTACGATCAAAGGTAAAAACGGCGAGCTGACTCGTACTCTTAACGATGCTGTTGAAGTTAAAAATGCAGATAATAATCTGACATTTCATCCGCGCGATGGTTACGCAGATGGCTGGGCTCAGGCGGGTACTGCACGCGCCCTGCTTAATGCAATGGTAATCGGTGTTACCGAAGGATTTACTAAAAAGCTACAACTGGTTGGTGTAGGTTATCGTGCTGCAGTGAAAGGGAATGTAGTAAACCTGGCTTTAGGTTTTTCTCATCCGGTTGATCATCATCTGCCAGCGGGTATCACTGCAGAATGTCCGAGCCAAACTGAAATCGTACTGAAAGGTGCTGATAAACAAATGGTCGGTCAGGTTGCAGCGGATCTACGCGCTTACCGTCGTCCTGAACCTTATAAAGGTAAAGGTATTCGTTACGCCGATGAAATCGTGCGTACCAAAGAGGCTAAGAAGAAGTAAGGTAACACTATGGATAAGAAATCTGCTCGTATCCGTCGTGCGACCCGCGCACGCCGCAAGCTCCGCGAACTGGGTGCAATTCGCCTGGTGGTACATCGTACCCCGCGTCATATCTATGCACAGGTTATTGCACCAGACGGTTCTGAAGTCCTGGTAGCTGCTTCTACTGTAGAAAAAGCTATCGCTGAACAACTGAAGTACACCGGTAATAAAGAAGCTGCTGCAGCTGTAGGTAAAGCTGTTGCAGAACGTGCTCTGGAAAAAGGCATCAAAGGTGTTTCCTTTGACCGTTCCGGGTTCCAATATCATGGTCGTGTCCAGGCACTGGCAGATGCTGCCCGTGAAGCTGGCCTTCAGTTCTAAGGTAGAGGTGTAAGATGGCCCACATCGAAAAACAAGCTGGCGAACTGCAGGAAAAGCTGATCGCGGTAAATCGCGTATCTAAAACTGTTAAAGGTGGTCGTATTTTCTCCTTCACAGCACTGACTGTAGTAGGTGATGGCAATGGCCGTGTCGGTTTTGGTTACGGTAAAGCGCGTGAAGTTCCAGCAGCGATCCAGAAAGCGATGGAAAAAGCTCGTCGCAATATGATCAATGTCGCGCTAAATCACGGTACTTTGCAGCACCCAGTCAAGGGTTCTCATACAGGGTCTCGTGTATTTATGCAGCCCGCTTCTGAAGGTACAGGTATTATTGCCGGTGGTGCAATGCGTGCCGTTCTGGAAGTCGCTGGGGTTCGTAACGTTCTGGCTAAAGCATATGGTTCCACTAATCCGATCAATGTGGTTCGTGCAACGATTGATGGCCTGGAAAATATGAAGTCTCCAGAGATGGTCGCTGCCAAGCGTGGTAAATCCGTTGAAGAAATTCTGGGGAAATAAACCATGGCAAAGACTATTAAAATTACTCAAACCCGTAGTGCAATCGGTCGTTTGCCAAAACATAAGGCAACTCTGCTTGGCTTGGGTCTGCGCCGTATTGGCCACACCGTAGAACGTGAGGATACTCCCGCGATTCGTGGTATGGTCAATGCTGTTTCCTATATGGTTAAAATTGAGGAGTAAGAGATGCGTTTAAATACTCTATCTCCGGCCGAAGGCTCTAAAAAGGCGGGTAAACGCCTGGGGCGTGGTATTGGTTCTGGCCTCGGTAAAACCGGTGGTCGTGGTCACAAAGGTCAGAAATCTCGTTCTGGCGGTGGCGTACGTCGCGGGTTTGAAGGTGGTCAAATGCCTCTGTACCGCCGCCTACCGAAATTTGGCTTCACCTCTCGTAAAGCAGCGATCACAGCGCAGGTTCGTCTGTCTGATCTTGCTAAAGTAGAGGGTGGTATTGTAGACCTGAACACGCTGAAAGCCGCAAACATTATCGGTATTGAGATCGAATTCGCTAAGGTAATCTGGTCTGGCGAAGTAACGACGCCGGTAACTGTACGTGGACTGGGTGTGACTAAAGGTGCTCGTGCTGCAATCGAAGCTGCTGGCGGTAAAATTGAGGAATGTAAAGCAGCGACTACAGCGCAGGTTCGTCTGTCTGACCTCGCTAAAGTAGAGGGTGGTATTGTAGACCTGAACACGCTGAAAGCCGCAAACATTATCGATATTGAGATCGAATTCGCTAAGGTGATCGGATCTGGCGAAGTAACGACTCCGGTAACTGTACGTGGACTGCGTGTGTCTAAATGCGCTCGTGCTGCAATCGAAGCTGCTGGCGGTAAAATTGAGGAATAAGTAGCAGATGGCTAAACAACCGGGATTCGATTTTCAAAGTGCCAAAGGTGGAATTGGCGAACTGAAACGCAGACTGCTGTTTGTAATCGGTGCGTTGATTGTGTTCCGTATTGGCTCTTTTATACCGATCCCTGGTATTGATGCCGCTGTGCTTGAAAAACTGCTTGAGCAACAGCGTGGTACCATCATTGAAATGTTTAATATGTTTTCTGGTGGTGCCCTGAGTCGTGCTTCTATCTTCGCGCTGGGTATTATGCCGTATATTTCAGCATCGATAATTATCCAGTTGCTGACAGTTGTCTATCAACCGTTAGCTGAGCTAAAGAAAGAAGGAGAATCTGGCCGACGTAAGATCAGCCAGTATACTCGTTACGGTACTCTGGTGCTGGCGATATTTCAGTCGATCGGTATTGCTACGGGTCTGCCGAATATGCCAGGTATGCAAGGGCTGATAATAAATCCAGGTTTTGCATTTTATTTCACTGCTGTTGTGAGTCTGGTAACAGGAACCATGTTCCTGATGTGGCTTGGTGAACAGATTACTGAGCGCGGTATTGGTAATGGTATTTCAATCATTATCTTTGCCGGTATCGTTGCAGGTCTTCCACCAGCTATTGCCCATACTATTGAGCAAGCGCGTCAAGGCGAGCTGCACTTCCTCCTGTTGTTGTTGGTTGCAGTGTTAGTATTTGCCGTGACTTTCTTTGTTGTATTTGTTGAACGTGGTCAGCGCCGTATAGTGGTGAACTACGCGAAGCGTCAACAGGGACGTCGTGTCTATGCTGCACAGAGTACACATTTGCCATTAAAGGTGAATATGGCTGGGGTAATACCGGCTATTTTCGCCTCCAGCATTATTTTGTTTCCGGCGACGTTAGCGTCATGGTTCGGGGGCAGTACAGGCTGGGGTTGGTTGTCAACGATCTCGTATGCTTTACAGCCAGGGCGACTGCTTTATGTGTTACTCTATGCCTCTGCGATCATCTTTTTCTGCTTTTTCTATACAGCGCTGGTTTTCAACCCGCGGGAAACAGCAGATAAACTGAAGAAGTCCGGTGCGTTTGTACCAGGAATTCGTCCGGGAGAGCAAACGGCGAAGTATATTGATAAAGTAATGACTCGTCTGACATTAGCCGGTGCGTTGTATATTACTTTTATCTGCCTGATCCCGGAGTTCATGCGTGACGCAATGAAAGTGCCATTCTACTTTGGTGGAACCTCGCTACTCATCGTTGTTGTCGTGATTATGGACTTTATGGCTCAAGTGCAAACTCTGATGATGTCCAGTCAATATCAATATGAGTCTGCCCTGAAGAAGGCGAACCTGAAAGGCTATAGCCGTTAATTAGGGCGCCAGAGAAGTTACGGAGAGTAAAAATGAAAGTTCGTGCTTCCGTCAAGAAATTATGTCGCAATTGTAAAATCGTTAAACGTGATGGTGTCATCCGTGTAATTTGCAGTGCAGAGCCAAAGCATAAACAGCGCCAAGGCTGATTTTGCGCATATTTTTCTTGCAAAGTTGGGTTGAGCTGGCTAGATTAGCCAGCCAATCTTTTATATGTCTGTACGTTTCCATTTGAGTATCCTGAAAACGGGCTTTTCAGCATGGTATGCGTACAATGAAATAGTAGGAGTGCATAGTGGCCCGTATAGCAGGCATTAACATTCCTGATCATAAACATACTGTCATTGCCTTAACGGCAATTTTCGGTATCGGTAAGACTCGTTCCAAAGCTATTTGCGCTGAAACGGGAATTGCTGAAGATGTTAAGATCAGTGAGCTGTCTGAAGAGCAAATTGATATGCTGCGTGATGCAGTAAGTAAATTTGTTGTTGAAGGCGATCTGCGCCGTGAAATCACCCTGAGCATCAAACGTCTGATGGACATTGGTTGCTACCGTGGTTTGCGTCATCGTCGTGGTCTTCCGGTTCGTGGTCAACGTACTAAGACCAACGCACGTACCCGTAAGGGTCCGCGCAAACCGATCAAGAAATAATCGGGGTGATTGAATAATGGCAAAGGCACCAATTCGTGCACGTAAACGTGTAAGAAAGCAAGTCTCTGATGGCGTGGCTCATATCCATGCTTCTTTTAACAACACCATCGTTACCATTACTGATCGTCAGGGTAATGCGTTGGGTTGGGCAACATCCGGTGGCTCTGGTTTCCGTGGTTCTCGCAAGTCAACGCCATTTGCAGCTCAGGTTGCAGCAGAGCGTTGTGCAGAAGCCGTTAAAGAATACGGCATCAAGAATCTGGAAGTTATGGTAAAAGGTCCGGGTCCAGGTCGCGAATCTACTATTCGTGCACTGAATGCCGCTGGTTTCCGCATCACTAATATTACTGATGTGACGCCGATCCCTCATAACGGTTGTCGTCCGCCGAAAAAACGCCGCGTATAACGCTGCGTTTTCCCGGTTAGTTGGAGAAAGAAAATGGCAAGATATTTGGGTCCTAAGCTCAAGCTGAGCCGTCGTGAGGGTACTGACTTATTTCTGAAGTCAGGCGTCCGCGCGATCGATACCAAGTGTAAAATTGAACAAGCTCCAGGCCAGCACGGCGCACGTAAACCGCGTCTGTCTGACTATGGTGTACAGTTGCGTGAGAAGCAGAAAGTTCGCCGCATTTATGGTGTACTGGAGCGTCAGTTCCGTAATTACTATAAAGAAGCAGCGCGTCTGAAAGGTAACACAGGTGAAAACCTGTTAGCGTTGCTTGAAGGACGTCTGGACAACGTTGTTTACCGTATGGGCTTTGGCGCCACCCGTGCCGAAGCACGTCAATTGGTTAGCCATAAGGCTATTATGGTAAACGGTCGTGTTGTTAACATCGCTTCTTATCAGGTTAAAGCGAATGATGTTGTTAGCATTCGTGAGAAAGCAAAAAAACAATCTCGTGTGAAAGCCGCTCTTGAGCTGGCTGAGCAGCGTGAAAAGCCAACCTGGCTGGAAGTTGATGCTGGCAAGATGGAAGGTACGTTTAAGCGTAAGCCAGAGCGTTCCGATCTGTCTGCGGACATTAACGAACACCTGATCGTCGAGCTTTACTCCAAGTAAAGCTTAGTATCAAAGAGAGGACACAATGCAGGGTTCTGTGACAGAGTTTCTAAAACCGCGCCTGGTTGATATCGAGCAAATGAGTTCGACGCACGCCAAGGTGACCCTTGAACCTTTAGAGCGTGGCTTTGGCCATACTCTGGGTAATGCACTGCGCCGTATTCTGCTTTCATCGATGCCGGGTTGCGCGGTGACAGAGGTTGAGATTGATGGTGTGCTGCACGAATACAGTACCAAAGAAGGCGTTCAGGAAGATATCCTGGAAATCTTACTCAATCTGAAAGGGTTGGCGGTGAGAGTTCATGGTAAGGATGAAGTTGTTCTTACTTTGAATAAATCTGGCATTGGCCCTGTGACTGCAGCCGACATTACCCATGACGGTGATGTTGAAATCGTCAAGCCGCAGCATGTGATCTGTCACCTGACTGATGAAAACGCTGCGATTAGCATGCGTATTACCGTTCAGCGTGGTCGTGGTTATGTGCCAGCTTCTACCCGAATCCACTCGGAAGAAGATGAGCGTCCGATTGGTCGCCTGTTAGTGGACGCATGCTACAGCCCGGTAGAGCGTATTGCCTACAATGTTGAAGCAGCGCGTGTTGAACAACGCACTGATCTGGACAAGCTGGTCATCGAAATGGAAACCAATGGCACAATCGATCCTGAAGAGGCGATTCGTCGTGCGGCAACCATCCTGGCAGAACAACTGGAAGCTTTTGTTGATTTACGTGATGTACGTCAACCTGAAGTGAAGGAAGAGAAACCAGAATTCGATCCGATCCTGCTGCGCCCTGTTGACGATCTTGAACTGACTGTCCGCTCTGCTAACTGCCTTAAGGCAGAAGCCATCCACTATATCGGTGATCTGGTACAGCGTACTGAGGTTGAGTTGCTGAAAACGCCAAACCTGGGTAAGAAATCTCTTACTGAGATAAAAGATGTGCTGGCATCGCGTGGTTTGTCTCTGGGTATGCGCCTGGAAAACTGGCCACCGGCAAGCATTGCTGATGAGTAACCGGATCACAGGTTAAGGTTTTACTGAGAAGGATAAGGTCATGCGCCATCGTAAGAGTGGTCGTCAACTGAATCGCAACAGCAGCCATCGCCAGGCTATGTTCCGTAACATGGCTGGTTCGCTGGTTCGTCATGAAATTATTAAGACGACCCTGCCGAAAGCGAAAGAACTGCGTCGCGTGGTTGAGCCACTGATTACTCTTGCCAGGACGGATAGCGTAGCTAATCGTCGTCTGGCATTCGCTCGTACTCGTGATAACGAGATCGTGGCAAAACTGTTTAATGAACTGGGCCCGCGTTTTGCGAGCCGTGCCGGTGGCTACACTCGTATTCTGAAATGTGGTTTCCGTGCAGGCGACAATGCACCGATGGCATACATCGAGTTAGTTGATCGTTCTGAATCTAAAACAGAAACTGCCGCAGAGTAATCTGTGGTAATGTAAAAAAACCCGCTTCGGCGGGTTTTTTTATATCCGGGGATGCTTCATTTATCTACAATACATGTATTCTTTTTATTCACTTTGCTGGGATATGATATGTGGGTGCTGGATCAATGGGCAGAGCGTCACATTATGGCGGCACAGGCTAACGGTGAATTTGAGAAACTTCCGGGGAATGGTAACCCCTTAATTCTCGACGATAATTCCCATGTATCGGCTGAGTTGCGTGCTGGCTACCGGATACTGAAAAATGCCGGTTATTTACCGCCTGAACTTGAACAACGTAAGGAAGCAATTGCATTGATCGATATGCTTAAGTCTGTATCTTCAGATGATCCACAATATAAAGTGCTGTGTTATCGGCTTGCTGTACTTGAATTTAAATTACATCACGCCGGATTGAGCACTGATTTTCTGTATCATGAATATGCTGGAAAATTACAGAATAAGATCAATAAGGAGTGAACATGTACCGTATTGGTGAACTCGCGAAGCTTGCTGATGTTACGCCGGACACCATTCGCTATTATGAAAAGCAGCAGATGATGGCACATGATGCACGCACAGAAGGGGGCTTCCGGCTTTATACCGACGCGGATCTTCAGCGTCTACGCTTTATCCGTTATGCCCGACAGCTTGGGTTCACGCTGGAAGCAATTCGCGAATTGTTATCGATTCGCGTTGATCCTGAACATCACACTTGTCAGGAGTCGAAACGTATCGTGCAGGCTCGTCTGAATGAAGTCGATGCACGTATCAAAGAATTACAGGCGATGCGCGACTCCTTACAAAGACTCAACGAGGCATGCTGCGGCAATGCCCACAGTAGTGTATATTGCTCAATCCTTGAAGCGCTTGAACAGGGTGCTAACAATGGAATTTCAGCACATTGATCTGCAATCGCATCACGGAGTCAATGGTTTCGCTGGTTTTGTTCTTGTAATAGATCACGAATTTCGCTTAATAAAACCTCTTCTTTCGAGGGTTTCTGAGGTTTCGGCGACGTCTCCTGTTTTTTGCGAGTTAATTTATTCATTAATTTGATTGCCATAAAAATAGCAAAGGCAACAATAATAAAATCAAAGACATTCTGAATAAATATCCCATAATGAATGACAACAGCTGGCACATCGCCATGTGCGGCACGTAAGGTAAATGCGAATGATTTAAGATCGACGCCGCCAATCAGCAAACCAAGAGGAGGCATAATAATATCAGCCACCAGGGATGACACAATTTTGCTGAAGGCCGCGCCAATGATCACACCCACCGCTAAATCGACGACATTACCGCGCATAGCAAAATCACGAAATTCTTTTAATATACTCATTCTATTCACCTTAAATCCGTTCATAGAGATAAGTTTATCAAAGGAATCCCTGTTTTCCATTTATGTTTATTATTTGTTAAATAATAATGTGTTGCCAGTTATTATTGGTCAGGTGCCCCTACAGGAAAAAAGGGCTTGGCTGAAACAAGCGCTCGACATCAGAAATAAATTTTTTATCAGTCAAAAACATAATCACATGATCACCTTGCTCAATACGCAGATTATTATTGGCGATAATGACATCATTACCACGTACAATGGCACCGATAATTGTTCCTGGCGGAAGTTTAATCTCATCGACTGTGCGCCCCACTACCCGGGAGGTACTCTCCTCGCCGTGAGCGACAGCTTCGATGGCTTCGGCGATCCCCCGGCGTAACGAAGATACACCAACAATATCGGCTTTACGTACATGACCAAGTAGTGCAGAAATGGTCGCTTGCTGTGGTGAAATCGCAATATCAATAACGCTTCCTTGTACCAAATCGATATAGGCTTTGCGCTGGATTAACACCATGACTTTTTTTGCTCCCATTCGCTTGGCGAGCATGGCAGACATGATATTTGCTTCGTCATCATTGGTAACGGCAATAAAAAGATCAATTTGATCAATATGCTCTTCTGCCAGTAACTCTTGATCCGATGCATCACCATAAAAAATAATCGTATTTTGCAGTTTCTCCGCGAGTTCTGCTGCACGTTGCTGGTTGTGCTCAATAAGCTTAACGCTGTAATCTTTCTCCAGCTGACCAGCGAGACCTGCGCCAATATTCCCTCCACCGACCAGCATAATATGCTTATAAGGCTTTTCAAGGCGTTGTAGTTCACTCATTACGGCACGAATATGCTGTGAAGCAGTAATAAAGAAGACTTCATCACCGGCTTCAACAATCGTTGAACCTTGTGGGCGAATAGGTTTGTTGTGGCGGAAAATAGCGACGATACGGGTATCGATGTATGGGATATGTTCACGGATTGTGGAGAGTGCATTACCGACCAGAGGGCCACCATAGTAAGCCTTCACTACCGCCAGACTCACCTTTCCTTCGGCAAAGTTGACAACCTGCAACGCGCCAGGGTATTCAATCAGTCGATAAATATTATCAATAACCAGCTGTTCAGGTGCGATCAAGTGGTCGATGGGTATCGCTTCTGGTTGAAAAAGTTTTTCAGCATCACGTAAGTAATCTGGCGCACGAATACGAGCGATGCGATTGGGTGTGTTAAACAAGGAACAGGCGACCTGACAGGCGACCATGTTGGTTTCATCTGAACTGGTAACGGCAACCAGCATATCCGCATCATCGGCACCTGCTTCACGTAAAACGCGGGGATGAGAAGCGTGTCCCTGGACAACACGAAGATCAAATTTATCCTGTAATTCATGCAAACGATCGCCATTGCTATCGACTAAAGTAATATCATTGTTCTCTCCGACGAGGTTTTCGGCGAGAGTTCCTCCTACCTGGCCAGCACCAAGGATAATAATTTTCATCAGTAGTAGTCCCTTATTGCCGAAGTTTAATGAGCTTAGCGTAAAAGAAACCATCGCCCTCTTCTATAGCGGGCAAATTTTGTATACCAGGTTGCGCGGGGGAACCTGTCATGCTGATTTTTGCATCTGGTGTGCGCCGCAGGAAATCAGCAATTTGTTGACTATTTTCTTCTGGCAAAATAGAACAGGTTGCATAGAGTAATGTCCCGCCCGATCTTAGATAAGGCCAGATTGCATCAAGTATTTCTGCCTGCACTTGTACCAGCTTATCGATATCATCAGTACGACGTAACCATTTAATATCCGGATGACGACGAATGACGCCGGTTGCTGAACAAGGGGCGTCGAGTAAAATACGATCAAATTTTTCACCTTGACACCATTGCGTGGGGTAACGTCCATCGCCTTGTCTGACCTGCGCCTCCATCCCTTCTCGTTTCAGATTATCGTAAACGCGCGACAGGCGCTGTTGGTCAAGATCAACAGCCAGTACACTGGCCTGTGGGGCAACTTCCAGAATATGTGTGGTTTTTCCGCCTGGAGCAGCACACAGATCCAGTATTCTTTCACCATTTTCCGGCGCGAGATACTGCATACACCTCTGGGCAGAGAGATCTTGTACGCTGACCCAACCCTGGTCAAAACCTGGCAAGGTATATACAGCTGCGGGTGTGATTAGTCGTACCGCGTCAGGATAATCCGGATGGGCAAAACCCTGTAAGCCCGCCTCTTCCAGAAGAATCATCCATTGATCGCGTGAACATTTTTGACGGTTGATCCGCAGCCACATGGGAGGATGTTGGTTATTGGCGTCAACAATCCTTTGCCATTGCTGGGGCCAGGATTTCTGTAGCCGTTTGAGTAGCCATGAAGGATGGAGAAAACGGCTATCGTTTTGCGCAAACGTCGCCAGCAAGGTATCCTGCTGGCGCTGGAATTCACGTAATACACCATTAATGAGACCTTTTAATTGTGGACGTTTGATCGCTATTGCGCCTTCGACGGTTTCTGCCAGTGCTGCATGGGCTGGAATACGGGTATATAAAAGCTGATAAAGACCAACCATAATTAAATAGTGAACAGTGCGTTGTTTGCCCGTCATCGGACGAGCCATTAATTGATTAATTAACCATTCCAGCTGGCTCAGGGTTCGTAGCGAACCAAAGCATAACTCTTGTAACAGGCTTTTATCTCTGTCACTGACTTTTTTTTGTAACGGTGGCAGAATGTTGCTAAGCGATTGACCTTGTTCAATGACTTGTTCAATGGCCTGTGCTGCCAGACTACGTAAATTAAGATTTTTTTTCATAACTGCAAAAATAAAAATGCCCGGTAAATCCGGGCGTTAAATAGAGTAATGATCAGGAAAGATGGTTGCCGGGAATAAACCACTCGCGACGAGAGTTGAGTAAATCCTGGCTACTCATCGCTTTTTTCCCCGCAGGTTGCAGCGATTCCAGACACAAAATACCGTCACCGGTAGCAACTTCAATACCTTGTTTGCCCGCCATAATAATGGTGCCAGGTTCCGCAGTGGTCGATGTAGCAATCGCTGATGCCTGCCAGACTTTGACTGGCTGCTGATCAATTTCCAGCCAGCTCATGGGCCAGGGGTTAAATGCACGGATACAGCGTTCAAGCTGTATGGCAGAGAGAGACCAGTCGATGCGTGCTTCTTCCTTACTCAATTTTTCAGCATAAGTGGTTAAAGTTTCGTCCTGAACTTCAGCGTGCACTGTTCCCTGGGCTATCTGATCCAATGTGGATAATAAACCTTGTGGGCCAAGTTCTGCCAGTTTGTTATACAGACTGGCACTGGTGTCTTCTGCTGTAATTGGAATAGCCAGTTTGTGCAGCATGTTCCCTGTATCCAGACCCGCATCCATCTGCATAATAGTGACGCCTGTCTCAGTATCACCGGCCCATAATGCACGCTGGATGGGTGCTGCACCACGCCAGCGTGGCAACAGAGAACCATGCACATTAATACAGCCCTGATACGGTATTTTCAGTACGGCTTCAGGTAGAATGAGACCATAGGCGACAACGACCATGACATCTGCAGCCAGTGAAGTAATGATCTGCTGGTTTTCTTTCTGGCGCAAAGAAACTGGCTGGAATAGCGGCAGCTGATGGGCTTCAGCAAGCGTTTTTACCGGGCTGGACATGAGCTTTTTACCACGACCGGCAGGGCGATCGGGTTGGGTCAATACACCAACCACCTGGTGATCAGATGATAATAGCGCATCCAGGTGACGTGCGGCAAAATCGGGTGTCCCTGCAAAGATAATACGTAGTGAGTGTGACACATGAATCCTTGTTTTCAGGTACGCATACGCAAACGATCCAGTTTTTCAACCTTCTGGCGAATACGTTGTTGTTTAAGCGGTGACAGATAATCGATAAACAATTTACCCACCAGATGATCCATTTCATGCTGAATACAGATAGCCAGCAACCCATCAGCATGTAACTCGAACCATTCACCATCACGATTTAATGCCCGAACATTGACTGTTTCAGCGCGTGGGACTAATGCCCGTTGTTCCGGGATAGATAAGCATCCTTCTTCAATGCCCGTCTCACCCGTTTTTCCCTGTAATTCAGGATTGATAAAGACCAATGGTTGCTGGCGGTTTTCAGAAATATCAATGACGATAATACGCTGATGGATATCGACCTGGGTCGCTGCCAGACCAATGCCTTCTTCTGCATACATTGTTTCAAACATATCATCAATGATACGTCGAATTTCCGCATTGACTTCTTTGACCGGCTCAGCGATTTTTCGCAGTCGCTCGTCCGGGATATGTAATACATGCAAAACTGCCATAAAGATCCAGAGTTATATTCAGAAGTTGAGAATATTATGGCCTTCATTCTAGACAAATTACCCTGTAATTGACAGCCTTGTAGAGCAATCACAAAGATAGTTAAAGTGACTTATGGCAGGGATAGAAATGACCTCTACAGAGATCTGGCTACGTTTAATGAAAGTCAATAACCTGTATGGTGACACCATGATGCTGGTGGCTAAACGGTTATGTGGGGTTCCTGTGATTGATAGTGAAACATTACATGCTTGCGGGCTGAGTGTGGCGCAATCGAAGCAGTTTCTGAACCATAGCCAGAAAGAAATTGACGATACGATCGCCTGGCTGGAACACGCTGATCACACTCTGTTGCTGGCAGATGACCCATTATATCCTCCACAACTGCGAGCCATTACTGATTATCCTGGCGCTATACTGGTATGGGGCGACGTATCAATACTTAGCAGTGTACAGGTGGCTATTGTTGGCAGTCGTGTTCACTCCTGGTATGGCGCACATTGGGGGCAGCAGTTTAGTGCAACGTTAGCACGCGACGGTATAACAATTACCAGTGGTCTGGCGATAGGTATTGACGGTGTTGCTCACCGGGGAGCGCTGGAGGCGAAAGGGAAAACCATTGCGGTACTTGGGAATGGTTTGAATTCTGTTTACCCTCGTCGCCATACTACGCTGGCCAAACAGGTGGTGGAAAGTGGGGGAGCACTACTTTCTGAGTTTTCTCTGGTCACTCCTCCATTACCAGGCAATTTTCCGCGTCGTAATCGTATCATTAGTGGGCTTAGTGTGGGGGTTCTGGTCATCGAAGCGGCCCTCAAGAGTGGGTCATTGGTCACTGTACGTTGTGCTTTGGAACAAGGGCGGGATATTTTTGCCCTGCCTGGGCCTATAGCAAGTCCCGGTTCGGCTGGGCCACATTGGCTAATGAAGCAAGGTGCCATTCCGGTGACTTCAGCGGAAGATATTATTGAATATTATCAGCCAGCGTTACGGAGACGACATGATTTACCTGATCGCAAACGTTATCAGCAGTCATCTCCCGCAGAATTACGCTCACCTGTGCTGGCGGGGGTCGGTGATGAGGTTACATCTGTTGATGTGATTGCTGAACGTGTGGGGCTACCCGTGTCTGTGGTTGTCGCGCAGTTACTTGAACTGGAGTTGTCGGGGCAGGTGATGGCCGTGTCTGGTGGTTATGTCCGATTACGCAGAGCAAGTTATGTTCCCTGAGCGCAAAGGATCGCGATAGTCAGCATTAAAGTCATGTGCAGATTCAGGTGGATAGTCAACTTACAACGGGATAAGCGGATGATAAATTATAGGCTCAACAATAACTAAACGTTGCTTGTCCTTTGCTGATAAACTCAGATACTGAATACAGATAAAATACCTGTTTGCAAATGGAAGAATGACTCTTTGCTGCAAATAGAGGTATGCTGCACTCACTTTTCAGCAGCAATATTGTGCGGTTATGACTAAATCAGCGCTATTTTCGATGCCTAAAAATGAATCCTGCCCACAATGTGGAGGCGCACTGACCATCCGCTCCGGAAAACATGGCCCCTTTCTTGGGTGCTCATGTTATCCGGGTTGTAACTACGTTCGAGCTCTGAAAAGTCATGCGGATGGTCACATTGTGAAAATACTGGAGAATCAATATTGCCCAGCCTGTGGTGCTGTTATGGTGTTACGTCAGGGGCGTTTTGGTATGTTTATCGGTTGTAGCCGCTATCCGGAATGTGAACATACTGAATCTATTGATAAACCAGATAAAACAGCAATAACATGTCCACAGTGTGGTCATGGGCAACTGATCCAGCGTCGTTCTCGTTTCGGCAAGATTTTTTACGCTTGTGATTGTTATCCCGATTGTCAGTTTGCGATCAATCAACAACCCGTAGCAGGGGAATGCCCGGAATGTCACTATCCACTGTTAATCAAGAAGAAAACAGCACAAGGCAACAGATGCTTTTGTGCCAGTAAACAATGTGGGAAGCTGATTGCAGTGGATACCGAACAGTGAATAATAATCGGCACTCAGATATGATCACCAATGCGATAGCGATTCTGCATAATAAACATGTTATCGCTTATCCGACAGAGGCTGTTTTTGGTCTGGGTTGTGATCCCGACAGTGAAATAGCGGTCATGCGTTTGCTTGAGCTTAAACGACGCCCTGTTGAGAAAGGATTGCTACTTATTGCTGCCAGCTTTGAGCAATTGATGCCTTATATTGATGATTCATCGCTCAGTCAGGAGCAACGTACAGCGGTTTTCTCGCGTTGGCCTGGTGCGGTAACTTTTGTCTTTCCGGCGAGTGCTACAACACCATTCTGGTTAACCGGGCACTTCAATTCTCTGGCGATACGAGTTAGCGATCATCCGCTGGTCATTGAATTATGTGAGGCTTATGGCAAACCGCTGGTATCAACGAGCGCCAATTTGTCCGGACAACCTCCTTGTCGTACTGTTGCCGAAATACAGGCGCAGTTTGGTGCCTGTTTTCCAGTGGTAGAAGGGGTAACAGGTGGACGTCAAAACCCGTCTGAAATTCGCGATGCCTTGACGGGTGAACTTTTTCGTCAGGGGTAAATAAATGGAACCTTATGCTGTATTTGGCAACCCGATTAATCACAGTAAATCACCAGTCATACATCAGCTCTTTGCTCAGCAATTGCAAATCACCTATCCCTATGGACGAATACTGGCACCGAAAGACGGTTTTACCAATGCCCTGAATACCTTCTTTAACCACGGGGGAAAAGGTGCCAATGTTACTGTACCATTTAAGGCAGAAGCATTTGATCGGGCGGATGAACTGACAGAGAGAGCCGCGATGGCAGGAGCGGTAAATACGCTGAAACGGCTGGAGGATGGCCGTCTGCTAGGGGATAACACTGACGGTGTTGGGTTATTGAGTGATCTGGACAGACTGGAATTTATTAGTCCAGGCTGTCAGGTATTACTTATTGGTGCGGGTGGTGCAGCGCGTGGTGTCCTGCAACCCCTTTTATCACGAGGCTGTTTTATTACGCTCGTCAATCGTACCCACCAGCGTGCTCAGGAACTGGCAAAAGCGTTTATCCCACTGGGGAACATTCGTACTATGGAAATCGCATCGCTGGCAGGTCAGTCTTTTAATCTGATTATTAATGCGACATCCAGCGGTATAAATGGTGAAGTTCCGGTACTCCCCCCATCGATCATTACGCCAGATGTCTGTTGTTATGACATGTTTTATCAGAGCGGTCATACGCCATTTATCGACTGGTGTCAGAAATACGGTGCTACAAGGTGTGCTGATGGCTTAGGCATGTTAGTGGCTCAGGCGGCTCATGCAACGCTATTGTGGCATGGAATATTACCTGATATATCACCTGTTATTCAGACGTTATCGAAGGAATTGTATGCATGAATCAGGCTATTCAGTTCCCTGAGCGAGAAGAGTGGGACACGCATCGTCAATGCGTTACGTTCCCGGCACTGGTTAATGGTATGCAACTTACATGTGCTATCAGCGCAATAACATTAGCCCAGCGGTTTGGTGGTGAAGATCCCACGCAGTGGCTGGCAGCATTTCGTCATCATCGCTGGGATCTGGAGGACGAAGCTGATGAACTGATCCGCCATCAACAGGAGGATGATCAAGGCTGGGTCTGGCTTTCCTGATTCAGATAATCATCTTTCCAGTTGACATAATTGCTGGCTGAATCGCGTAATCTTGTTAGCTCTGCCTCTGTCAGGGAACGGGCTGGCTTAACAGGATGACCAAAATAGAGATAACCACTCTTCAGATGTTTGTTTTGTGGTACCAGACTACCCGCACCAATAATGACATCATCTTCTACGATGACACCATCCAGTATGATGGTTCCCATCCCTACCAGTACCCGATTACCGATACGACAGCCATGTAATATCGTCTTATGTCCAATGGTAACCTCTTCGCCAATGATAAGTGACTTTCCTTGTGGCTGATGCGGTGATTTATGTGTAACGTGTAGTACGCTACCATCCTGAATATTAGTACGAGCACCTATTTGTATTGAGTTAACGTCCGCGCGGCTCACCACCAGTGGCCAGATGCTCACATCATCAGCTATTTCGACATCACCGATAACGACGCTGGTTTTATCGATCATCACCCGCTCGCCTGTTCTCGGCAATGTATCTTTATAAGGACGTAAATTGTCAGGCATGGCTTTCCTAATCGGTTTGGATTGAATATGTGAAAACTCTGATGCTTTTTTCTAAGATCTGCAAATATTTTTGGTATAAAAACCAGCATAAACTGTACAAGAACACGATGCAGTGGATGAAATATCATCGACTGCAGAAAAATGTTCATAAAAGACTTGTGCAAAAAAATGGGATATCTATAATGCGCCCCCACTGACCCGGAATAACGGAGCGAATCCACCGGGAATCAGGCAGGGGAAGTGAAAAAAACACTTGACTCTGAAGCGCATGAGAGTATTATATGCGCCCACTTCATTGAAGTACCGCTCTTTAACAATCAGTCAGACAATCTGTGTGGGCACTCAGGAAGACAGAGCCTGACCGTCGGTGACGGTCAAGCAAATTTAAAAAGTCTCTGAGTGAACACGTAATTCATTTACGAAGTTTAATTCACGAGCGATCAGACCTGAATTGAAGAGTTTGATCATGGCTCAGATTGAACGCTGGCGGCAGGCCTAACACATGCAAGTCGAACGGTAACAGGAAGCAGCTTGCTGCTTTGCTGACGAGTGGCGGACGGGTGAGTAAAGTCTGGGAAATTGCCTGGTGGAGGGGGATAACTACTGGAAACGGTAGCTAATACCGCATAATGTCGGAAGACCAAAGTGGGTAAAATCTTATGGCCTCACGCCACCGGATGTGCCCAGACGGGATTAGCTTGCAGGTGAGGTAATGGCTCACCTGGGCGACGATCCCTAGCTGGTCTGAGAGGATGACCAGCCACACTGGAACTGAGACACTATCCAGACTCCTGCGGGAGGCAGCAGTGGGGAATATTGCACAATGGGGGAAACCCTGATGCAGCCATGCCGCGTGTATGAAGAAGGCCTTCGGGTTGTAAAGTACTTTCAGCGGTGAGGAAGGATGGAAGTTTAATACACTTTCATTTTGACGTTATCCGCAGAAGAAGCACCGGCAAACTCCGTGCCAGCAGCCGCGGTAATACGGAGGGTGCGAGCGTTAATCGGAATAACTGGGCGTAAAGGGCACGCAGGCGGTGTGTTAAGTCAGATGTGAAATCCCCGGGCTTAACCCGGGAACAGCATTTGAAACTGACAGGCTGGAGTCTCGTAGAGGGGGGTGGAATTCCAGGTGTAGCGGTGAAATGCGTAGAGATCTGGAGGAATACCGGTGGCGAAGGCGGCTGGACGAAGACTGACGCTGAGGTGCGAAAGCGTGGGGAGCAAACAGGATTAGATACCCTGGTAGTCCACGCTGTAAACGATGTCGATTTGGAGGCTGTTCCCGTTGAGGAGTGGCTTTCGAAGCAAACGCGATAAATCGACCGCCTGGGGAGTACGGCCGCAAGGTTAAAACTCAAATGAATTGACGGCACCCGCACAAGCGGTGGAGCATGTGGTTTAATTCGATGCAACGCGAAGAACCTTACCTGGTCTTGACATCCACAGAACCCTCCAGAGATGGAGGGGTGCCTTCGGGAGCTGTGAGACAGGTGCTGCATGGCTGTCGTCAGCTCGTGTTGTGAAATGTTGGGTTAAGTCCCGCAACGAGCGCAACCCTTATCCTCTGTTGCCAGCGGTTTGGCCGGGAACTCAGGGGAGACTGCCAGTGAAAAGCTGGAGGAAGGTGGGGATGACGTCAAGTCATCATGGCCCTTACGACCAGGGCTACACACGTGCTACAATGGCGCATACAAAGGGAGGCGAGCCTGCGAGGGTGAGCGGAACTCATAAAGTGCGTCGTAGTCCGGACTGGAGTCTGCAACCCGACTCCACGAAGACGGAATCGCTAGTAATCGTGGATCAGAATGCCACGGTGAATACGTTCCCGGGCCTTGTACACACCGCCCGTCACACCATGGGAGTGGGTTGCAAAAGAAGCAGGTAGTTTAACCGAAAGGGGGGCGCCTGCCACTTTGTGATTCATGACTGGGGTGAAGTCGTAACAAGGTAACCGTAGGGGAACCTGCGGTTGGATCACCTCCTTAAAGTGAAGGGTTCTGGATTTCTGAAGTGTTCACACAGATTGTCTGACGAGAGATTGAGCAAGGCGTCTTGCGAACGAGACAGAGAGTCCCCTTCGTCTAGAGGCCCAGGACATCGCCCTTTCACGGCGGTAACGGGGGTTCGAATCCCCCAGGGGACGCCACTTGCGGGTTGTGGGTGAAAGGCACAGCCGGACTGTATTTCAGAGATGGCCGGGAGGTCATTTGTGAAATATATTGCTCTTTAACAAACTGGATCAAGCTGAAAATTGAAAGAGGACACACGAAGAAGTGTGTCCGGGTCTCTCAAAGCGAAGCGACCGGAAGAGACATCTTCGGGTTGTGAGGTTAAGTGACTAAGCGTACACGGTGGATGCCCTGGCAGTCAGAGGCGATGAAGGACGTGCAAATCTGCGAAAAGCGCCGGCGAGGTGATATGGGCCTGTGACCCGGCGATGTCCGAATGGGGAAACCCGGTGTGAGTAATCACATCATCGTTAACTGAATTCATAGGTTAACGAGGCGAACCGGGGGAACTGAAACATCTCAGTACCCCGAGGAAAAGAAATCAACCGAGATTCCCCGAGTAGCGGCGAGCGAAAGGGGAGGAGCCCGGAGTCATAATCAGCATGGGTGTTAGTGGAACGGTCTGGAAAGTCCGGCAAAAGAGGGTGACAGCCCCGTACACGAAAGCGCGCATGCTGTGGACTCAAAGAGTAGGGCGGGACACGAGAAATCCTGTCTGAAGAAGAACCTGAAAAAATTCATCCTCCAAGGCTAAATACTCCTGACTGACCGATAGTGAACCAGTACCGTGAGGGAAAGGCGAAAAGAACCCCGGCGAGGGGAGTGAAAGAGAACCTGAAACCGTGTACGTACAAGCAGTGGAAGCCCCACCACTAAGCCAGTGGTGAGATTCCACGAGGCATCCTTTGCTGTAAGGCAGGGCAGGCGGGGCGTGAGCGACGCCCAGCCGCCAAAAGAAGCAGAGGGGGCTTAGTGGTGGGGTGACTGCGTACCTTTTGTATAATGGGTCAGCGACTTGTATTCTGTAGCGAGGTTAACCGAATAGGGGAGCCGCAGGGAAACCGAGTCTTAACTGGGCGACTAGTTGCAGGGTACAGACCCGAAACCCGGTGATCTAGCCATGGGCAGGTTGAAGGTTGGGTAACACTAACTGGAGGACCGAACCGACTGATGTTGAAAAATCAGCGGATGACCTGTGGCTGGGGGTGAAAGGCCAATCAAACCGGGAGATAGCTGGTTCTCCCCGAAAGCTATTTAGGTAGCGCCTCGTGGGTTCATCTGTGGGGGTAGAGCACTGTTTCGGCAAGGGGGTCATCCCGACTTACCAACCCGATGCAAACTGCGAATACCACAGAATGGTACCACGGGAGACACACGGCGGGTGCTAACGTTCGTCGTGGAGAGGGAAACAACCCAGACCGCCAGCTAAGGTCCCGAAGTCATGGTTAAGTGGGAAACGAAGTGGGAAGGCTTAGACAGCCAGGATGTTGGCTTAGAAGCAGCCATCATTAAAAGAAAGCGTAATAGCTCACTGGTCGAGTCGGCCTGCGCGGAAGATGTAACGGGGCTAAACCATGCACCGAAGCTGCGGCAGTGGCGCAAGCTGCTGGGTAGGGGAGCGTTCTGTAAGCTGAAGAAGGTGTGCTGAGAGGCATGCTGGAGGTATCAGAAGTGCGAATGCTGACATAAGTAACGATAATGCGGGTGAAAAACCCGCACGCCGGAAGACCAAGGGTTCCTGTCCAACGTTAATCGGGGCAGGGTGAGTCGACCCCTAAGGTGAGGCCGAAAGGCGTAGCTGATGGGAAACGGGTTAATATTCCCGTACTTTATGTTACTGCGAAGGGGGGACGGAGAAGGCTATGTTATCCGGGTGACGGAAGTCCCGGTTTAAGCGTGCAGGTGGGTGTTTCAGGCAAATCCGGAACACCATAACACTGAGGCGTGATGACGAGGCACTGAGGTGCTGAAGTAACAGAAGCCCTGCTTCCAGGAAAAGCCTCTAAGCGACAGGTAACATGAAATCGTACCCGAAACCGACACAGGTGGTCAGGTAGAGCATACCAAGGCGCTTGAGAGAACCCGGGTGAAGGAACTAGGCAAAATGGTGCCGTAACTTCGGGAGAAGGCACGCTGACGCAAGGTGAAGCGCTTAACGCGTGGAGCTGAGGTCAGTCGCAGAGACCAGCTGGCTGCAACTGTTTATTAAAAACACAGCACTGTGCAAACACGCAAGTGGAAGTATACGGTGTGACGCCTGCCCGGTGCCGGAAGGTTAAATGATGCTGTAATCTGAAAGGAGAAGCAGCTGACTGAAGCCCCGGTAAACGGCGGCCGTAACTATAACGATCCTAAGGTAGCGAAATTCCTTGTCGGGTAAGTTCCGACCTGCACGAATGGCGTAATGATGGCCAGGCTGTCTCCACCCGGGACTCAGTGAAATTGAACTCGCTGTGAAGATGCAGTGTACCCGCGGCAAGACGGAAAGACCCCGTGAACCTTTACTACAGCTTGACACTGAACCTTGAGCCTTGATGTGCAGGATAGGCGGGAGGCGAAGAAGTGTGGACGCCAGTCTGCATGGAGCCGCTGTTGAAATACCGCCCTTTAATGTTTGATGTTCTAACGCGCCCCTGAGCGGGGTTGCGGACAGTGTCTGGCGGGTAGTTTGACTGGGGCGGTCTCCTCCCAAAGAGTAACGGAGGAGCACGAAGGTCAGCTAATCCTGGTCGGACATCAGGAGGATAGTGCAATGGCAGAAGCTGGCCTGACTGCGAGCGTGACGGTGCGAGCAGGTGCGAAAGCAGGTCATAGTGATCCGGTGGTTCTGAATGGAAGGGCCATCGCTCAACGGATAAAAGGTACTCCGGGGATAACAGGCTGATACCGCCCAAGAGTTCATATCGACGGCGGTGTTTGGCACCTCGATGTCGGCTCATCACATCCTGGGGCTGAAGCGGTCCCAAGGGTATGGCTGTTCGCCATTTAAAGTGGTACGCGAGCTGGGTTTAGAACGTCGTGAGACAGTTCGGTCCCTATCTGCCGTGGGCGCTGGATAACTGAGGGGGGCTGCTCCCAGTACGAGAGGACCGGAGTGGACGCATCACTGGTGTACGGGTTGTCATGCCAATGGCACAGCCCGGTAGCTAAATGCGGAAGAGATAAGTGCTGAAAGCATCTAAGCCCGAAACTTGCCCTGAGATGAGTTATCCCTGATATGAAAATATCCTGAAGGGACGTTGAAGACGACGACGTTGATAGGTCAGGTGTGTAAGCGTGGTGACACGTTGAGCTGACTGATACTAATGACCCGTGAGGCTTAACCTTACAACGCCGAAGGTGTTTTGTCGGAAGCGTGGAGCGGAGAGAGAGAAAGATTTTCAGCGAGGTCCGGAAGAAGAGCGAGGAAGGATTAGAAAGAATCAGCCTGGCGGTGACAGCGCGGTGGTCCCACCTGACCCCATGCCGAACTCAGAAGTGAAACGCCGAAGCGCCGATGGTAGTGTGGGGACTCCCCATGCGAGAGCAGGGAGCTGCCAGGCTTTAAAACAGCGGAAAGGACCCGGTCGGAAGACCGGGTCTTTTTTGTATGTGTCTTACAGGGGATTATGAGGATTTATTCCCTGCCAGCCAGTGCGGTTAACTGACGGGCAGTGTTATTTATTCTTTCAGGGTAATGATACGGCAGGCAGTTCAGCCAGCGGCCAGCGCGGGCGGACGGTAACAGTGGGGGCGGCGTTAACACCGCTATTCAGGCGTATCATACCGGCATAGGCAATCATCGCACCATTATCGGTACAGAATGCCGGGCGCGCGCAGAACAGTGAACCGCCACGCTGTGTCATCATGGTTGCCAGTTTTTCCCGTAATACGCTATTTGCGCTGACACCACCCGCTATTACCAGACGTTTAAAATCGGTCTGTTCCAGTGCCCGGCGACATTTAATCATCAGCGTATCTATCACTGCATCTTCAAAAGCACGCGCGATATCTGCATGAGTCTGTGCATCATGATTATTGTTTTTAATTGCATTGGCTGCAAAGGTCTTCAGGCCAGAAAAGCTAAAATCCAGTCCTGGACGATCGGTCATCGGACGTGGAAAAACAAATCGTCCGGCTATTCCCCGAGAAGCCATTTTTGATAATAGTGGTCCCCCTGGGTAATCCAGCCCTAACAATTTCGCTGTTTTATCAAATGCTTCTCCTGCCGCATCATCAATCGATTCTCCCAGTAACTGATATTGTCCAATACCCGTCACGCTAATAAGTTGTGTGTGACCACCCGATACCAGTAATGCGACAAATGGAAAGGCGGGAGGATCCTCTTCCAGCATGGGAGCCAGCAGATGTCCTTCCATATGATGTACCGGGATCGCTGGCACATTCCAGGCGAACGCGAGCGCCCGGCCAATCGTGGCACCTACCAGCAGTGCGCCCACCAGTCCAGGCCCGGCGGTATAGGCTACAGCATCAATTTCTTTCGCTGATAAACTGGCTTCTTTCATTGCCATCTGAATGAGCGGTACAGTTTTACGTACATGATCACGTGATGCCAGCTCAGGGACGACACCACCATAATCAGCATGTAATGACACCTGACTGTATAATTGATTGGCTAGCAAACCCTTTTTGTCGTCATAAATGGCGATGCCGGTTTCATCACAGGATGTTTCGATACCCAGTACACGCATGTCTTCTTTCACCTCGTTTTTGTAATGCGCAGTTTAGGATCAATACGGAGTGATGTAAAACTTTGTTCGCCCAGTATAGCGACTTCATATACGCTCAGACCTCATGAAGATCTTTTCAAAAAGCACACGGGTGCTTTACAAAGCACCAGCAGTTGCAGTAAAATTCTGCACCATTCTGAAACAGGCTGGCGTTGCTGTCAGCAGCAAAACGAATTAATCAAAGGTGAGAGGCACATGCCGGTAATTAAAGTACGTGAAAATGAGCCGTTCGACGTTGCTCTTCGTCGCTTCAAACGTTCCTGCGAAAAAGCAGGTGTTCTGGCGGAAGTTCGTCGTCGTGAGTTCTATGAAAAACCGACGACTGAACGTAAGCGCGCGAAAGCATCTGCGGTAAAACGTCATGCAAAAAAACTGGCTCGTGAAAACGCACGCCGTACTCGTCTGTATTAATCTGTTGCGCGTGTAGCGCTTTTAATTCAGGTTGAGTTATTGTTGTAAGGCCGTGCTTCCGTAAGGGATGCGCGGCTTATTTTCGTTTATAAACAGATAAACATTTGCGGGGCTTATGGCTGGGCGAATCCCACGCGTGTTCATTAATGACCTGTTAGCTCGTACCGATATCATTGATTTAATTGATGTGCGGGTAAAGCTGAAAAAACAGGGTAAAAACTATCATGCGTGCTGTCCATTTCATAATGAAAAAACACCGTCATTTACTGTTAACGGTGAGAAGCAGTTTTATCACTGTTTTGGTTGTGGCGCACACGGCAATGCTATCGATTTTCTGATGAATTACGACAAACTTGAGTTTGTCGAGACGATCGAAGAGCTGGCCGCGATGCATAATCTTGATGTGCCATATGAAACCGGCAATAGCCAGGGTCAGATTGCTCGTCATCAACGGCAAAGCCTTTATCAGTTAATGAATGGCCTGAGTACGTTTTATCAACAGTCCCTGAAGCAACCTGGTGCTGAAGCTGCGCGCCAGTATCTGACAAAACGTGGTGTCAGCCAGGAAGTGATAGTCCGCTTTGCGATAGGATATGCCCCTCCAGGTTGGGATAATGTTTTAAAACAGTTCGGTAGTAATCCGGAAAATCGGCAATCGCTTATCGACGCTGGCATGTTGGTCACGAACGATCAAGGACGCAGTTATGATCGTTTCCGTGAGCGAATGATGTTCCCTATTCGTGACAAGCGGGGACGAGTCATCGGTTTTGGTGGCCGTGTGTTAGGTGATGCGTTACCAAAATACCTTAACTCACCAGAAACCGATATTTTCCATAAAGGCCGTCAGCTATATGGTCTGTATGAAGCGCAACAGGATAGCAACGAACTGCAGCGCCTTCTGGTGGTAGAAGGCTATATGGATGTGGTGGCACTGGCACAATATGATATTAACTATGCTGTCGCATCGCTGGGGACGTCGACCACCGCTGATCATATTCAGCTTTTATTCCGCGCGACCCATCAGGTTATCTGTTGTTATGATGGCGATCGGGCGGGACGTGATGCAGCATGGCGGGCGCTGGAGACAGCGTTACCGTATATGTCAGATGGTCGTCAGCTACGTTTTATGTTTCTGCCAGAAGGTGAAGATCCCGATACGCTTGTTCGTAAGGAAGGTAAAGCCGCTTTTGAGGCGCGAATTGAGCAGGCACAGCCACTGTCGGTATTTTTATTTAATCATCTGTTGCCACAAGTAGATTTAAGTACCCCAGATGGGCGCACGCAACTCAGCACATTAGCATTACCGCTTATTAGCCAGGTGCCAGGCGAAACATTGCGCATTTACTTGCGTCAGCAATTGGGTAACAAACTGGGAATTTTAGATGATGCTCAGCTTGAACGTTTGATACCGAAACAGGCAGACAATCATATTCAACGCTCTGCATTTCAGTTAAAACGGACCCCTATGCGAATACTTATCGGATTGCTGGTGCAAAATCCTGAACTGGCATCTCAGGTTCCCTCTTTAACCGGGCTGGATCAGCATAAAATACCGGGACTGGCGTTATTTAGTGAGCTGGTCAGCCTCTGTTTGTCTCAGCCGGGACTGACTACCGGGCAATTATTAGAGCAATATCGTGGTACAAATAAGTCGGCAACCCTTGAAAAGTTATCAATGTGGGACGATATAGCAGATAGAGAGATTGCAGAAAAAATCTTCACCGACGCGCTCAATCATATGCTGGATTCACTGCTGGAATTACGACAGGAAGAGTTGATAGCGCGTGATCGTACACAAGGTTTAAGCAGTGAAGAACGCCGGGAGTTCTGGGCGATAAACCAGGCTCTGGCAAAGAAATGAATTGCACGGCTTAAGTGCCGAATATCATCCGGGGCGTTCCCGAATAGCCGCATTGAGGTGCTGCGGCAACAATATAAGTATGCTCTCATTGTAAATATTGGCAGTTTATCTGCTGACACCAATTAAACGAATTAAATTAAATGTGGATACCGTCTTATGGAGCAAAACCCGCAGTCGCAGCTAAAGCTTCTTGTCCAGCGTGGTAAAGAGCAAGGCTATCTGACCTATGCTGAGGTCAATGACCATCTGCCGGAAGATATCGTCGATTCCGATCAGATCGAAGACATCATCCAGATGATTAATGATATGGGTATTCAGGTGACGGAAGAAGCACCTGATGCCGATGATTTGCTGTTGGCTGAAAATAGCAATAACACCGATGAAGACGCCGAAGAGGCCGCAGCTCAGGTGCTATCCAGCGTTGAATCTGAAATTGGCAGAACTACTGATCCGGTGCGTATGTATATGCGCGAAATGGGTACAGTGGAATTGCTGACCCGGGAAGGCGAGATTGATATTGCTAAACGCATAGAAGAGGGAATCAATCAGGTTCAGTGCTCTGTGGCAGAATACCCGGAAGCCATTACCTATCTGCTGGAACAGTATGATCGTGTTGAAGCGGAAGAAGCGCGTCTGTCTGATCTGATCACCGGTTTCGTCGATCCTAATGCGGAAGAAGATCTGGCACCAACTGCCACCCATGTTGGCTCTGAACTCTCTCAGGAAGAGATGAATGATGACGAAGATGAGGATGAAGAAAGTGCTGACGAAAGCAGTGAGGATGATAATAGTATCGATCCTGAACTGGCCCGTGAAAAATTTGCAGAATTACGCACTCAGTATGAGCTGACGCGCGATACGATTAAAGCGAAAGGGCGGAATAACGACGCCGCGAAAAAAGAAATTCTCAATCTGTCTGAAGTGTTCAAACAGTTTCGTCTGGTGCCAAAGCAGTTTGATTATCTGGTCGGTAGTATGCGCAGCATGATGGATCGTGTTCGTGTTCAGGAACGCATTATCATGAAACTATGTGTAGAACAGTGCAAGATGCCGAAAAAGAATTTCATCGCCCTGTTTACCGGTAACGAAAACAACGAAGCCTGGTTTAATGCCGCCATTGCTATGAAAAAGCCGTGGTCTGAGAAACTGCACGATATAAAAGAAGACGTTCAGCGCAGCCTGCAAAAACTACAGCAAATTGAAGACGAAACGGGTCTGACTATCGAGCAGGTCAAAGATATTAATCGTCGGATGTCTATTGGTGAGGCAAAGGCGCGTCGGGCGAAGAAAGAGATGGTTGAAGCAAACTTACGTCTGGTTATCTCCATCGCGAAGAAATATACCAACCGTGGTTTGCAATTCCTCGATTTGATTCAGGAAGGCAATATTGGCTTGATGAAAGCGGTCGATAAATTTGAGTATCGGCGTGGTTACAAATTTTCTACTTATGCGACCTGGTGGATTCGGCAGGCGATCACCCGTTCTATTGCCGATCAGGCTCGTACTATCCGTATTCCGGTACATATGATTGAAACCATCAATAAACTCAATCGTATTTCCCGGCAAATGTTACAGGAAATAGGACGTGAACCAACGCCAGAAGAACTGGCGGAACGGATGTTGATGCCAGAAGATAAAATTCGTAAGGTGTTGAAAATTGCCAAAGAGCCTATCTCTATGGAAACGCCCATCGGCGATGATGAAGATTCGCATCTGGGTGATTTCATTGAAGATACGACCCTTGAGCTGCCGCTGGATTCAGCGACGACAGAAAGTTTGCGAGCAGCGACTCACGATGTACTGGCGGGTCTCACTGCCCGTGAAGCAAAAGTATTGCGTATGCGTTTCGGGATTGATATGAACACCGATCATACCCTGGAAGAAGTGGGTAAACAGTTTGACGTAACCCGTGAACGTATCCGTCAGATTGAGGCCAAGGCACTTCGTAAGTTACGCCATCCAAGTCGTTCTGAAGTTTTACGCAGCTTCCTGGACGATTAAATCAGGAACGCCACCGGAAGGTGGCGTTTTTATGAGCGCGTTAGCAATTCTGTTCCATTCATATCCTGAATCTACTACCCATCCCATGATTTCCGTATAAACAAAACATTACCTCTGCTGCTGTCGCCGCCAGAATAGCATTTGATGTATTATCTTATTCTTTGTTTTTCATGGAGAATGTTATGACTGGTCAGTCTTCATCTCGCACGGTGTTTCCCTTTGAGAGGTGGAAACCGGTGCTCTTTTTTCTGGTGGTAGTGGTCGGCTTATGGTTTGTAAAATGGCAACCCTACTATGGCAAGGCACTGACTGCCGCAGAAACCCACAGCATCGGCAAATCGATTCTTGCCGGGGCAGACGCCAGCCCACTCAAAGCGGCATGGGACTACGCGCTGGTCTACTTTCTGGCGGTCTGGAAAGCGGCTGTACTGGGTGTGCTGCTGGGGTCGTTGATTCAGGTATTGATCCCGCGTGACTGGTTGTGGCGTACCCTCGGGCAAGCCCGTTTTCGTGACACGTTATTCGGCGCGCTCTTTTCTCTGCCAGGTATGATGTGTACCTGCTGTGCGGCACCTGTGGCGGCAGGCATGCGTAAACAACAGGTCTCAATGGGGGGCGCACTGGCGTTCTGGCTCGGCAACCCGTTATTAAATCCAGCAACCCTGGTGTTCATGGGATTTGTGCTGGGCTGGCAATTTGCCCTGATTCGTCTGTTGGCCGGTGTTGCGATCGTGCTGATTGTCGCGACCGTGGTGCAAAAATGGTTTAGCGAAACCGAGACCCAGCCGACGACGGTTGCCGTCGCGGTCAACAGTGAACAGGACGACAGCCACTTTCTCAGCCGCTGGATGAAAGCGCTATGGCTGCTGTTCTGGAATACCATTCCGGTCTATATTCTGGCTGTCCTGGCGCTGGGCGCGGCCCGGGTCTGGTTATTTCCACATGCAGAGGGAGTGGTGGGTAATACGCTCTTCTGGGTTATGGCGATGGCGATTGCCGGGTGCCTGTTCGTTATCCCGACTGCAGCAGAGATCCCTGTTGTCCAGACGATGATGATGGTGGGTATGGGAGTTGCACCAGCACTGGCTTTGCTGATTACGCTACCGGCGCTGAGTCTGCCTTCATTGATGATGTTACGCCAGGTTTTTCCGCCGAAAGCGCTATGGCTAACTGGCGGGCTGGTGACATTGTGTGGGGTTATCACTGGTGGCCTGGCACTGTTTTAGCGCCTGATCCATTACGCTGTGGTTTCTCTGCGCTGTCCGCGTCATCAATAACCCCTGGCCTTAATCTGTTCCCGGATAGTCATTAAGTCACAGACTATCCGGGCGCTTAACAGGCTGTTGCCGGATTACTTAATATAAGTAAAGGCTGTTGTCACGCGGGAAACGCCGCTGACCCGGCTGGCGATATCTGCTGCGGCATGGCCTTCACGTTGCGTGACCAGCCCCATCAGGAAAACTTCACCGTTTTCGGTCGTGACTTTGACATTGGATGATTTGACCTTATTGCTTCCCAGTAATTGCGAACGAACTTTCGTAGTAATCCAGGTATCTGAAGAGGCGGTGCCCAGATCAATGGGTTTACCCCGACGTACTTCATCAAATATCTCTCGGGTGCCTTCGACGCCCGCGGCAATCTGTTTTGCCCGTGCTGAAAGGCTGGCATTAGGTGTCTGACCGGTTAGTAATACTTTGCCCTGATAAGCCGTCACATTGATCCGCGCCTGCTTCTTAATTTGCGCGTCTTTGGCCAGTGCGTTGCTAACGCGCAGCTCCAGAGTACCATCATCAACCTGTGTCCCGACGGAGCGCGGGTCTGTTGCGGCTTTGGTGCCGACAGCGGCGGTTCCAATGACAGCGGCAGCAATGCAACCCTGTAACAATAAAGCAGAAAGAATGACAGCGAGGGGCGAGAGAACCTTCATATTGTCTCCTTAATCATCCTGATAGGGAAAAAGTGTATTATCGATTAAATCGCATAAACAGTTAACAGTCAGCATATGCATTTCCTGAATTCGTGCGCTGCGGTGAGAAGGAATACGGATTTCGACATCCTGTTGGCCCAGCAAACCGGCCAGCTCACCACCGTCATAACCGGTCAGGGCAACAATCGTCATATCACGCGTGACCGCAGCTTCCACTGCTTTGACAATATCCCGGCTATTGCCGCGTGTTGATATTGCCAGCAGAATATCACCTGCATGACCTAATGCACGAACCTGTTTGGCATAAACTTCGTCATGCAGACGATCATTCGTGATAGCCGTTAAAACCACATTATCGGTGTTCAATGCGATCGCCGGTAATCCAGGTCGTTCTGTCTCAAAGCGGTTGATCATATTGGCGACAAAATGCTGAGCATTGGCAGCCGAAGTGCCGTTACCACAACAGAGAATTTTATTACCGTTTAGCAGTGATTGCACCAGCGTCATTGCTGCGCGGGAGATGGCATCTGGCAGCGCTTCTGCGGCGGCAATCTGGATTTGTATGCTTTCAGTGAAGCAGGCTTTAATTCTGTCGAGCACAGTATCCCTTACATCAGTTATTCGCTAAAGGCATTTTTCAGCCACTGGAAGTCATTGCCGGTGAAGGCTACCACATCGAAACGGCAATCCACAGTATCAAAACTGCCATTATGTTGTGATAACCATAAACGTGCCGCATGCAGGAGTCGTTGCTGCTTTTTAGGCGTAACGCTGGCTGCCGCATCACCGTAACGTGCGTTGCCACGATAGCGCACTTCGACAAAAACCGTGACTTTTTTATCACGCATAATGAGATCGATCTCACCCCCTCGCGCATGGACGTTAGCGGCAATAAAATCCAGTCCTTGCTTCTCAAGGTAACGACGTGCCTGCGCTTCGTGGCGATCACCGGTTTGCTTGCTTATTCGGCTGCGATAATCTGACCATTTTGATACTGGAGCCATGACAAATTCCTGTTGATCACACAATCGGAAGTGGCGGTCAACGCCCCGGTATTGCCGCTGATCGTCAAGCCTGCGGTCTGTCGCAGCGCAGTGAAGTGATTCACCAGCGACCAGGCATCCGCTCCCATCGCATACAGACGAGCCAGTGAGTAATCATCATGTACCGCCGCGAGAGCTTGCTGCATCAGTTGTGGATTACTGCCTGCCAGCATCGGGATCTCACTGTATTGCAGCCCTTCCATTTCGAGGCGGAAATCGGGGCCAGCATTCCCCGGCGCACTGCGGGAACTGGTGTACAGGGCGACGTCACTGTGACTGCCATTACGTAAAGTGATCATCGGTTTGATGTAAGCCATCTGTTCAGGTGTCGCCAGGATCCAGACGGCATCGACAGAGCCGCTACTGTTATCAGAGCTCCCTCCCTGGTCAACGGGAGCGGGTGTAACGGGCACGCCTGCCAGGGAGATACCGTTACTGACGCTGGATTTTAGCTCAGCCACGGACCCAAAGCGCTGTTGTAAAGTGGTGCCGCCGCCCAGTGTTGACCATTCACTGGCAAAAGCAGTGCTCACACGATCGCCCAGTTTGCCATAAGGTATCAGTAGCAGAGGATGTCTTTTCCCCTGATTGTGGAGGTGACGCGCTGCATCGCGTGCTTCATCTTCGGGTGACAAGGCGAAGTAACAAATATTATTGCGATTGACGATATTTTCGGGTTGATTCAGTGCCAGCACATTCAGTGCGGTATTACTGTTGATCACCTGCTCAACATCTTCTTTCAGTAACGGCCCGACGATAATCGTGGCTCCCTCCTGTTGCACCTGATCTAGCAACTGATTGATAGGGCTGGTGGTGGTATCGTAGACTTTCAGATCAGCGAGGGGAGGCGCCTGGGAGGGCGCGGGCGATGGTCTGACGGTATCCGGTGTCGATGTCTGTGCATCGGATGCGGGATCGTGCGCGGGCGTGTCTGCATCGGTAGATGTACTACCGCTTGCCAGTAGATTTTCGTTTTTAGCTGCTTCAAATCCTTGCTGGATCGTGCGCCCGAAGAGGGCCGCCTGACCATTTAAAGGCAGCAGAAGGGCGATTTTAATCGCTGACGCTGACGGTAATTGAGGTGCTTCTGCCTTATCGGCCAGTGCCGCTGGCAACATTCTGGCCCCTGGATTTTGTGGGTAGCGGATTTGCCAGTCTTTCACTGCCGCTTTCAGCGCATCGGGATCGTGACGATTATCAAGCCACAGCCGCTGCAGATCCAGCCAGCCCTGCAACGTATTTTCATCGGCGTTGATCACCAGCGCGTTAGCCTGATCGCGGGTCATCGCAGAAAGGGCTTGCCAGGTCGCATCGATATTTTGTTGTTGCTGTTTCGGCTGACTCAGCAATGTCTGTCGGGCAATGAGCGCCCGCAGTAAAGGCAGTGAAGGTTGCCCCTGGCTGGCATCGATTTGCGCTTGCCAGTAACGCGATTGCTGATAGCGATTAAATCGGCTGGGATCGAGTTGATCCAGCAGAGATTGCGCATCCTGAAAATAGTGCTGTGCCAGTCTCACTTCAGCCGCCAGCAGGGATTGTTCACGGAATTGTGTCTCGTTGAGATCGACCGGAAGCTGATTGAGCAATTCACTGGCTTGCTGCGTCTGACCTTCGCGTAGCAGTGCCTGAATAGCGAGTAATTGCCAGTTGGTCTTTCTGTCGCTCCAGCTTTGTTGCATTTGCTGCAAATAGTAAGCGGAATCTGCCTGGGTTGTGCCTTGTAAAAATGCTGCACTTTGGTCGGGGGTTTGATTACCACTCCCACCACAACCAGAGAACATGAACATCGTCAGTAATACGGAGAGAGTACGTACCGGTTTGGCACGAAGAAATGTTGACGGTAACATAGGTATCCAGTGATATTTTTTATGTCAGTGCTCAATATTAATTCGGCAATACGGATGAGACAATGAAACAACATCAATCCGCAGATAATTCTGCAGGACAACTCTATATTGTGCCGACTCCGATTGGCAATCTGTCTGATATCACACAGCGTGCGCTGGAGGTATTGCAATCAGTTGATTTAGTCGCCGCTGAGGATACGCGCCATACCGGGTTACTGCTTCAGCATTTTGCGATTAATGCCCGTTTGTTTGCTTTGCATGATCATAATGAACAGCAAAAAGCACAAATATTGCTGGCAAAGCTGGAGGAAGGCCAGGATATTGCGCTGGTCTCTGATGCCGGGACACCGCTTATCAATGATCCGGGTTATCATCTGGTGCGTACTTGTCGGGAAGCGGGTATTCGTATCGTGCCATTACCCGGCCCCTGTGCGGCGATCACCGCGCTGAGTGCCGCAGGGCTGCCTTCTGATCGTTTCTGTTATGAGGGATTTCTGCCAGCAAAGACAAAAGGGCGCTGCGATAGATTAAAAGCCCTTGAAAAAGAGCCCAGAACGCTGATTTTTTATGAGTCGACACATCGTCTTGTGGCAAGTTTACAGGATATCTGTCAGGTATTCGGCACAACACGTTATGTGGTACTGGCGCGGGAATTAACCAAAACCTGGGAATCGATCCACGGCGCACCGGCCGGCGAGTTACTGGCATGGGTGCAGGAGGATGAAAACCGGCATAAGGGTGAGATGGTGCTGATTGTCGAAGGTTTTAAAACCCAGGAAGATATTCTGCCCGCCGAAGCACTACGTACACTGGCGTTATTACAGACGGAACTACCCCTGAAAAAAGCAGCGGCACTGGCGGCTGAAATTCATGGTGTCAAAAAAAATGCGCTGTATAAATATGCGCTGGAGCAGCAGGCATAACGCTCTCTGCATCCGCAGATGATGATATCGCACTCGTCGTGGATAGCGCCGTAACAGGCAGGATAGTATCGCAACGGCAACCGAAGTTGCCGTTTTTCTTTATTTGGCAATGCGTTTGTATTTAATACGCTTTGGTTCGAGAGCATCGGCACCGAGCGTGCGTTTTTTGTACTCTTCGTATTCGGTAAAGTTACCCTCGAAGAATTCGACTTTTCCCTCATCCTGATAATCAAGAATATGGGTGGCGATGCGGTCGAGGAACCAGCGATCGTGGGAAATAACCAGTGCGCAGCCCGGAAATTCCAGCAGGGCATTTTCCAGTGCGCGTAGTGTTTCAATATCCAGATCATTGGTGGGTTCATCAAGTAGCAATACATTGCCGCCAACCTGTAGTAGCTTCGCGAGGTGCAGACGACCACGCTCACCACCGGACAGCTCGCCGACATGTTTCCCCTGATCAACACCCTTAAAATTAAAGCGACCTACGTAAGCACGACTGGGCATCTCAGTATTGCCAACCTTGATGATGTCCAGGCCACCAGAAACTTCCTCCCAGACGGTCTTGCTGTTGTCCATCGCATCACGGAACTGATCCACAGAGGCCAGTTGTACGGTATCCCCCAGGGTGATGGTGCCGCTATCCGGTTGTTCCTGGCCGGAGATCATACGAAATAACGTTGATTTACCCGCACCATTTGGCCCGATAATGCCAACAATAGCACCTTTAGGTATCGAAAAGGACAGGTCATCAATTAGTACCCGATCGCCGTAAGATTTATGCAGATGGCTGACATCAATAACTTTATCCCCAAGACGAACGCCTGGTGGAATAAACAGTTCGTTGGTTTCGTTGCGTTTCTGGTATTCAACACTATTCAGCTCTTCAAAGCGTGCCAGACGTGCTTTACCTTTGGACTGACGGCCTTTAGTTCCCTGACGCACCCATTCCAGTTCTTTCTCAATCGATTTACGCCGTGCCGCTTCCTGAGACGCCTCCTGTGCCAGACGCTGATCTTTTTGCTCCAGCCATGATGAATAGTTACCTTCCCACGGAATACCTTCTCCGCGATCCAGCTCCAGGATCCAGCCAGCAACGTTATCCAGGAAGTAACGATCGTGGGTAATCGCCACAACGGTGCCTTCGAAATCATGCAGAAAATGTTCCAGCCATGCCACTGATTCGGCATCAAGATGGTTAGTCGGTTCATCGAGTAACAACATGTCTGGTTTTTCCAGCAGCAGTCGGCATAGCGCTACACGGCGGCGTTCCCCCCCGGACAGATGGGCAATTTTGGCCTCCCAGTCCGGGAGACGCAGGGCATCGGCCGCACGTTCAAGCTGAGTATTCAGATTATGGCCATCGTGTGCCTGGATAATCTCTTCGAGCCGACCTTGTTGCGCGGCCAGTTTATCAAAATCGGCATCCGGTTCTGCGTAACGCGCGTATACTTCATCCAGTGCCTGCAGGGCATTAACCACTTCCGCAACCGCTTCTTCTACTGACTGACGCACGGTATGGTCGGGGTTTAATTGTGGCTCCTGCGGCAGATAGCCAATTTTCAGATCGGGCTGGGGTCGGGCTTCACCTTCGATATCGTTATCGATACCCGCCATGATACGTAATAGAGTAGACTTACCTGCACCATTAAGACCGAGAACACCGATCTTCGCGCCAGGAAAAAAGCTCAGGGAGATGTTTTTCAGAATATGACGTTTCGGCGGCACCACTTTGCCGACACGATGCATAGTATAAACGAATTGGGCCACTGTGGATTTTGCCTCTATATAATATGAAATGATTTTCAACAGCGGAGTTTAGCTTTTTTCGGGCGTTAATCCCAGCGCAGTGGAGGTCAATATCTATCCGTACTGAGTTGATGGGCGTGATTTGCATTTTAAACAAGAGGATTGATTTGTGGAAAAAGCCAAAATAAGAGGATGGCATTTTCTGGTGGCTGGCATCAGTTTGCTGATCTCAGCGCCACAGGGTTATGCAGACTCACTGGATGAACAGCGTGAGCGTTATGGGCAAATTAAGCAGGCATGGGATAGCCGCCAGATGTCTGTTGTCGCACAACTGATGCCAACACTAACAACGTATCCCTTATATCCCTACCTGCAGTATCGGCAGATAACCGATGACCTGGCGAACCAGCCTGCGCTAGTGGTGAATAATTTCATCGCTGCGAATCCGACGTTACCGTTAGTTCGCACATTGAAATCACGTTTTGTGATTGAGCTGGCAAGGCGCGGAGACTGGCAGGGCTTACTGGCATTCAGTCCTGCTAAACCGGAGAGTACGGAAGCGCAGTGTTACTATTATTATGCGAAATGGCGTGCGGGAGAGAAACAGGAGGCCTGGGCGGGGACCAAACAACTGTGGCTCAGTGGTAAAAATCAGCCTGCGGCCTGTGATGTGCTATTTAGCGCCTGGCATGATGCTGGCGAGCGCGCGCCCTTGCTCTGGCTTGAGCGTATTGGTCTGGCAATGAAAGCCGGGAATACCCGTTTGGTGACCACCCTTGCCCGGCAGATGCCAGCGGAATATAAAACTATCTCATCAGCCATCATTGCTCTGGCCAATGATCCCAATACGGTAATGACGTTTTCCCGTACCACCGGCGCCACCGAGTTTACCCGTCAGATGGTCGAGATAGCATTTTCCCGTGTGGCACGTCAGGATATTGAAAATGCGCGTCTGATGATCCCGTCGCTGGTACAGGCACAACAACTGAATGAAACACAGACCCAGAAACTACGGGATATTGTAGCCTGGCGGCTGATGGACAACGATATCACTGACGCACAGGCGAGCTGGCGTGATGACGCGATTATGCGCTCCCAATCCCTGGCGCTGATTGAGCGCCGGGTGCGAATGGCGTTAGGTAATGGTGATCATCATGGATTGAATACCTGGCTGGCACGCTTACCGATGGAGGCAAAAAACAAAGAAGAGTGGCGTTACTGGCAAGCGGATTTACTCCTGGCGCAGCATCGTGATGAGGAGGCGAAAGCCATTCTCCGTGACCTGATGCAGCAACGCGGCTTCTATCCGATGATTGCGGCACAGCGGCTGGGGGAAAAATACACTTTTCGGGTCGATAAAGCGGTGGCCAGTATTGATCCGGCGTTGACATCCGGAGCCGAAATGGCCCGGATACGTGAACTGATGTACTGGAATATGGATAATACGGCCCGAAATGAGTGGATCAATCTGATAACCAGTCGCCCGAAAGAGCAGCAGGCACAACTGGCACAGTATGCCTTTAATCAGCACTGGTGGGATCTGAGTGTTCAGGCAACAATTGCGGGCAAACTCTGGGATCAGCTTCAGGAACGCTTTCCCCCTGCCTATAGCAATATTTTTTCCCGTTATCTCAGCGATAAAGATATCACGCAAAGTTACGCGATGGCGATTGCCCGTCAGGAGAGCGCATGGAATCCCGAAGTGCGTTCGTCAGTGGGCGCCTATGGTTTGATGCAGATTATGCCAGCCACGGCGAAGCATACCGTCAGTATGTTTAAAATTGCTGGCTACCGTGGCCCGGCACAGCTTCTGGAACCAGAAACCAATATCAATATTGGTACGAGCTATCTGCAATATGTCTATCAGCTTTTTGATAATAATCGTATCTATGCCTCTGCCGCTTATAATGCCGGTCCTGGACGGGTACGCCGCTGGCGCAGCAACAGTGCCGGGCGTATTGATGCGGTGGCTTTTATCGAAAGTATTCCATTCTCAGAGACGCGCGGTTACGTCAAGAATGTGCTGTCTTACGATGCGTACTACCGTTATTTTATGGGCGAGAATACCTTGATGCTGAGTGAGGCAGAGTGGAATCAGCGCTATTAATGCGGTCTATACTCTGCGTGATGTGATCGACGGATTGCGATCTGACAGGCGAAATCCAGCGAGCCTCGCGCGGAGTATGCTATGATATGTACTCGTTAGTGAGTACATTTGACAGGCAGGCGACAAAACATGACCCCACACTCTCCTTATTCCGTAGCGATAGCCGAGCAGCATCAGCAGGAGTGGTTACGCTTCGTTGCCCTACTCCAGCAGGCTTATGCGGATAACCTCCATCTGCCTCTGTTACAGTTAATGCTGACGCCTGATGAGCGTGAGGCACTGGGGACACGGGTACGGATTATTGAAGAGTTACTGCGTGGTAAAATGAGCCAGCGCGAGCTGAAAAGCGAACTGGGTGCCGGAATTGCAACTATTACCCGTGGTTCCAACAGCCTGAAATCGGCATCGCCTGAATTGCGGCACTGGCTGGAACAGAGACTGTTTGATGTTAACCATAAATCAGATTATGAAACGGACTTAACGCCAGAATGACCGCCTGATAATAGACCTGACTCCGGGTCAGTCTCCCTGCGGTAAACAGGCCGATGACGCCCTCTTTATGGCCAATATTATCAATCCCGGTGAGTTGTGACATCACCGGCCCTAAGGCTGCACCGGCACGGACTTTCTCCAGAATAACCGCTGGCAGGGGCAATGTCGCGGATCGGGCCTCTCCATACTGATGATGATCGGCAATGACCACCCAACTGAAAGTACTGTCATTATCGATCCCGGCCTCGATAGCGACCCAGAAATCTGCATCGGGTCGTGCAAGACGCGCATTGGCGACTCTGTTACGGGCACCCGTATGTGTCTGCTCATTACCCCACGGTTGTTCCGGGACACCACTATCGACAGCGACCGGCTCGATATGGCAGGCGTCAGCACCAAAAATAGCGTTGAAGGCCTGCTGGATGGCCTGATTTTTAGCGGGGTTTGTGGTTGCAGAAACAACGTGACGCATAATAAAGCTCTCACCATCAAGGGAGCCGGTAGTATATATCAACCGCAGAAAAAGAGGCAGGGAAGCGCATAAGTGACGAAATATAGCGCTATCCTGATCTGCCCCGGTTGACATTACCGCCAGAATTTTTTTAGCAGCCACTGCAGCAGACGATAAAGAAGCAGTGAGTAGATAAAAATAACCGTCAGAAGGGAGAATAAGGTCACTGGGCCGGTGCCTGCTTCGTAAGTGCGATCCTGATAAGGACTAAAAAAATGATAGGCGTGTGTTCAACTATCCCGTTCGTTATCGAATAAAGCAGCATACACCATAACGGGAAATCGTAAAGGCCAGGATAAAGCAGAGTATCAACCCGGTTATTTTTTTAACGTATTTTACAGTTTGCAAAGTTGCTCTCTCCCTGAATGTCAATGTTGATCACATTCAATGCAAGACAAGATAATCTGTTTTTCTGGTAAATTAATTAACACGTAGTGAGTTGCGAATAGTAGCACTTGTGTCATTTCAGCATTCGCTGTTTTTGTGCTTATCAGTATGATTTACTCCTGTAACAGGCTATTTTTGTCCTGTGGTGATCAATTCAATTTTGCTGCCGCATGACGACGTTTATCCTGCAGCGAAAGATAACTAATGGTAACAGTATGAAATGTAAATTATTAGTAACGGTGCTTTTTTTCGTCGCGAGCTGCCAGTCTGGCTGGGCTGAAGAAATCGGCTCTGTGGATACCGTGTTTAAACTTTTTGGTCCGGATCATAAAATCGTGATTGAAGCGTTTGATGATCCCGATATCCGCAATGTGACCTGTTATGTCAGCCGGGCGAAAACCGGGGGGATCAAAGGGGGATTGGGGATGGCGGAAGATACCTCGGATGCGGCAATCTCATGCCAGCAGATCGGTGCTGTTGAGTTAAATGATAAAATTAAACAGGGCAAATCTCAGGGCGTTGTGGTATTTAAAAAACGTACCTCATTGATATTTAAAAAGCTGCAGGTGGTGCGCTTCTATGATACAAAACGCAATGTCCTTATCTACATGAGTTATTCAGACAAAGTGATTGATGGTTCACCGAAAAACGCCATTAGTGCCGTACCGATTATCCCGTGGAATAAATAACAGAAAATGTTGCCGCAACAACAGCGAATTTGGTTAGTCGAGGATGAACAAAGCATTGCCGACACACTGATCTATCTGCTACAGCAGGAAGGGTTTAGTGTCACGGTTTTTAGCCGGGGATTACCGGTTCTCGATGCGGCGCGTCAGCAATCGCCTGATCTGGTTATTCTCGATGTCGGATTACCGGATATCAGTGGTTTTGAGCTTTGCCGTCAGTTGCTGGCGCGCTATCGATCGTTACCGGTGTTGTTTCTGACCGCACGTAGTGAAGAGGTTGATAAGTTACTGGGACTGGAAATGGGCGCCGATGATTACATTGCTAAACCCTTTTCGCCCCGTGAAGTGTGTGCCAGAGTACGGACTGTTTTACGGCGACTGCAAAAAGGATCGCTTCCCACCTCAGTGATCCAGGTGGGAGAGTTTGTGCTCAATGATATGACCGCACAGATTAGCTGGTATGGGCAATCTTTAACGTTGACACGTTATGAATTTCTGCTATTGAAAACGCTTTTGCACGCGCCGGAGCAGATCTTTTCCCGTCAGCAGTTGATGGATCGGGTATGGGGTGATGGTCATGACAGTTATGATCGCACGGTAGATACGCATATTAAAACATTGCGTGCCAAGCTGCGTGAAATTAATCCTGATGTTTCTCCGATTAATACCCATCGCGGTATGGGATACAGCCTGGGGCGTGGTTAATGCGGATTGGTGTGCAGTTATTGCTGGGGTATTTCCTGATTGTCGCTATCGCCGCATGGTTTGTCTTGTCCATTTTTGTCCAGGAAATTAAACCCGGTGTGCGTCGGGCCACGGAAGGGACACTGATTGATACTGCAACCTTGCTGGCGGTGCTGGCGCGTGAAGATCTCGTTATGGCGAATCCGCAGCATGGGCGTCTGGCCAGCGCTTTTCAGGCGTTAAAACAGCAACCGATCAATGCCAGTGTTGCCGGTTTTCGTAAAACCCGTAACGAATATCGCGTTTATCTGACCGACCGCAAGGGGAAAGTGGTGTTTGATTCAGCCGGTATCGCCCTGGGGGAAGATTACTCGCGCTGGAATGACGTCTGGTTAACGTTACGCGGCCAGTATGGCGCACGCAGTACCCGAATCGATCCCAATGATGCCGATAGCTCAGTGATGTATATTGCCGCACCGGTAATTGATGATAACGGGCAGATTATGGGGGTTTTGACGGTCAGTCAGCCCAATCGGGCCATCGCGGCGGTCATTAAGCATAGCGAGCGACGTATCTTGTGGGCAGGTTGCGCCCTGCTGAGTATCGCGCTGCTGATCGGTTTCGCGATGGTCTGGTGGTTAAATTTATCTATCAGTAAGCTGGTACGTTACGCGGATGCTGTGACGGCAGATCATCCACTTCCCCTGCCGAAAGTGGGGAGTCGCGAATTGCGTAAACTGGCACTGGCGCTGGAAAGTATGCGTATCAAACTGGAGGGCAAAAAGGCGATTGAAAACTACGTCTATGCCCTGACACATGAGCTGAAAAGCCCGCTGGCAGCGATCCGTGGCGCGGCTGAGATCCTGCGTGAAGGGCCGCCTCCGGAAGTGGTTATCCGTTTTACTGATAATATCCTGATACAAAACAGGCGTATGCAGTCACTGGTGGAAAAGCTACTCCAGCAGGCACGATTAGAGAGTCGTCTGATGATTGATCCGCAACCGGTCATGGTGGATCACCTGTTTCAGCGACTGGCGCAGGAGCGTGAAGCCGCACTGAAGGTAAAAAATATCGGCCTGTGCTGGCAGGAGAGTGGCCTCATCGTGGCGGGTGATGACGAACTTCTGGCTCAGGCGGTGGGGAACTTACTGGATAATGCCATTGATTTTACCCCGCCAGGCGGCGAGATTGTCATGGCAGCCGATGAGTGCGATGGTCATGTCCGGCTGACGATCCGTGACAATGGCAGTGGTATCCCGGATTATGCCCTGACCCATATTTTTGAACGTTTTTACTCACTACCACGCGCCAATGGCCATAAAAGTAGTGGTCTCGGGCTGGCTTTTGTCCGTGAAGTGGCACGATTACATCAGGGGGATATCCGGCTGGAGAATCGCCCACAAGGGGGTGTCATTGCCACGCTACGACTTCACCGTTCCTTCACATAACTTCAATTTCTCCTCACATAACCCCGCTAAGGTGATAGCTCACTAAGAGCCTATTTTATTAGGCTATTTTACTTACCATTTTGGCCCTGGGCAGTGTCCGAAATCCTCACGTACGAGGTGTACGCTGCGGTTTCTCCGCGCTGTCCGTGTCCAGACTGGCTGCGTCAATAACGCCTGTTGGAATAGGCTTTAAGGAGGAGGTTATGTTTAAATCACCATTATTTTGCAAAATCAGTTTGCTTCTGGGGTGCATTCTGCTACTGGTCATCCCTGTCATGATGGTCAGAGGGCTGATTTTTGAACGGAAAGATTATCATCATGATGTTATAGAGAGTCTGTCGGAGGGCAGCAGTGGCCCGCAAAAGCTGGCAGGGCCATTTATTGTTATTCCGGTCACTGAAACCTCGACTCACATGGAAGATAAAAAAGAGATACAAGTGCAACGCCGCTGGTTGTACTACTGGCTACCTGATTCACTGGTTATCGACGGCAATCAGAATACCGAGACCCGTAAGCTGGGTATTTATACCGGACAACTATGGCATAACGACTTACAGATCCACGCCCGGTTTGATCCCGCACAGCTGGAAGCGTTGCAGAAAGAGAATGTCACACTGGGAAAACCCTTTGTGTCTGTCAGTGTCAGTGATGCGCGTGGTATTGGGCATATTACGCCACCAGAGATGAACGGTACAACATTGTCCGTTGAGCCAGGTAGTGGCCTGAAAGGCATGAGTAAAGGGATTCATATGCCGCTGCCTCCTGTCTCATCACACACCACTGCACTGGATTTGACATTTTCGCTCACACTAAATGGCAGTGGGGATTTTTCAGTTGTGCCGCTGGGGCGTAATAGTGAATTACAGATGCGTGGCAACTGGCCTCATCCGGGTTTTCTCGGCAATTTTTTACCACAGAAACGACAGGTCAGCGCTTCTGGTTTTAGTGCCAGCTGGCAAAGTAACTGGTTTGCGAATAACATAGTGCAATATTTCAGCAATAATCAGGATATCGACTGGTACGCGCTGCCGGTATTTAATATCAGCATTACGACCCCGGCGGATCAGTATCAGTTGATTGATCGAGCCTCTAAATATGCAATTCTGCTAATCTCATTGACCTTTATCGCCTTTTTTCTCTTCGAAATTTTAACCTCATATCGCTTACATCCTATGCAATATCTGTTGGTGGGACTATCACTGACCATGTTTTACCTCACGCTCCTGGCCCTTTCTGAACATATCGGCTTCACACCGGCCTGGATCACTGCAAGCCTGATGGGGGCGGCGATTAATGGCGTATATCTGCAAGCGGTTCTGAAAGGCTGGCGCAATAGCCTGTTGTTCGTCTGCTCATTACTGATGCTTGATGGTGTGATGTGGGGATTACTACGATCGCAGGATAACGCTCTGTTGCTGGGAACGGCGGTATTGATGGTGGTGTTGTGTGCGTTGATGTTTTTGACACGCAATATTGACTGGTATGTCTTGTCGCGGACAAAGTTGGCAGTCAATCATTCTGATGACAGTACGCCTCATCTCCCGGCGGGGGAATAAGCGTCTATCCTGTCAGGCTATTTTACTTGTCATTCTGGTGCCAGATAGTGCGCGAAATCCTCGCGTACTATCTGTACGCTGCGGTTTCTTCGCGCTGTCCGTGTTCAGAGTGGCTGCGTTTGGGTGGGGCAGGCGCTAAGAAAATAGCGCGAAACGCGCTATTTTAATGTCAATGAATAAGGCCGACTGAACTACTCTTCCAGATCGCCACAGAAACGATAGCCCTCACCGTGAATGGTCGCGATGATTTCAGGGGTGTCGTGATGAGATTCAAAATGTTTACGAATACGACGAATAGTAACATCGACAGTACGATCATGAGGTTTAAGATCACGACCGGTCATTTTTTTCAGTAGTTCAGCACGAGTTTGTATTTTTCCTGGGTTTTCACAAAAGTGGAGCATCGCGCGGAATTCACTGCGCGGAAGTTTATACTGTTCATTTTCCGGGCTGATCAACGAACGGCTGTTGATATCCAGCTCCCAGCCATTGAACTTATAACTGTCTACCGTTCGGCGTTCTTCGCTCGTTATGCCGAGATTCATCGTGCGAGAGAGCAAGTTCCGGGCGCGGATAGTCAGCTCACGGGGATTAAATGGTTTAGTAATATAATCATCAGCCCCGATTTCGAGCCCGAGAATTTTATCGACTTCATTGTCACGGCCTGTCAGGAACATCAATGCAATATCCTCTTGCTCACGTAGTTCACGTGCTAACAGGAGGCCATTTTTTCCTGGCAGGTTAATATCCATAATAACCAGATTAATATCATTTTCGGACAGGATATGATGCATTTCAGTGCCATCAGTTGCTTCTGATACATCATAACCTTCTGCTTCGAAAATACCCTTTAACGTGTTGCGTGTTACCAATTCGTCTTCAACGATAAGAATGTGCGGGGTCTGCATGTTTGCTACCTAAAATTACTAACTAAAATCGAAACAGGAAGTACTAAAGTTCCTGACAGGCCTGTAAATATGACTTAAATACGTAATCACCTTTTTTGATGTGCTTTCCGTCAATGTCAATAACGTCATCGGCCTGGTCATAGGGACTTTTACGTTGAACCCGACGGTGTGAAAACAACGGCTATTCTGGCTACTTTAACAACAATATTACAGACTAAGCGTAGTTGAACACCCAATAAAATTACGCGCTTATAACATATATCAGCGTCAATTGTAGCACGTTAACATTTTTATGAAGCTATTGCATTGAAATGTTATATATCACGCACGATAAACTATCCATACACTCAAATGATTATATTGATAAATTAATAATCATGGTGAATGTAATATTCTCTGGCAAAGCTCACTACAAATATCATTGACAAACAGATAGATAAATGAATCCCGTTAACATGCCTTTTAAGGCCAGGTCCCAGGACATTTTATGCTCTTTTTAGAGATAAAAAAATGATAACGTGAGATATTTTTTGTTAAGTATTTGTAAAAATGCACATCTTAAAATAGAATCGTCGCTATTGTGGCCATACAGGGACTCGTAATAAGAGCCTGCTGGGCCAGGCGCTAAGTCAAAGAAGAGAACAAGTATGCATATCTCTATTGTCCTGGTCGCTCCGATTCGTGCGGAAAACGTGGGTGCGGTCGCGCGGGCGATGAAAACGATGGGTTTTAACGACTTACGGATTGTGAGCAGTGATGCGCACCAGCAGCCTGCGGCACGCTGGGTGGCACACGGGGCCACCGATATTCTCGATAATGCCCGCAGCTACTCAACACTGGCGCAGGCGTTGCAGGATGTCAGCTTTACGGTCGCCACCACAGCCCGTAACCGGGGACGTTTTCATTACTATGCGACACCACAGCAACTGTTACCGCTGCTGGCAGAGAAAGCCTCATGGCTGAGCCATGTTGCGCTGGTGTTTGGTCGCGAGGATTGCGGGCTCACTAACGACGAACTGGCGCTTGCCGATATCCTGACCAGCGTCCCGATGGTGGCCAGCTATCCTTCCCTTAACTTAGGCCAGTCGGTGATGATCTATTGCTATCAGCTCGCTGCTTTGTTGCAACAGACCACCACAGAGGTGGACTGCGTGGATGAGCGTCAGCTTGAGGTATTTCGATCACAGGTGCATGATTTGCTGGTGCGTCTGGATGTTGCGGCAGATAACAAACTCGCTGACTGGTTACAACAGCGCATTGGTTTTTTACAGCAGCGTGATATTGCGATGTTATATCGCTTATTGCATGATATTGAAAAAAATATAGCAGAATAAAATTCTTTTATTATTTTATAATATGGGGTTATAAACTAATATAATAAGCGTATACGTTTTAAAAAATAATAAACTCTGCTATTTTTGAGAATATTATACTACTGAGTCATTGCTAAAAAGTGTAAAAATTATTGACTTCAGGCAGCAGATACTTTAACCAATACAGGAACAGGTTTCAGGCAGACAAGTGGCAGACTATACAATATCCATGAAACGCATGAGCATGATAACAACCATTATCACCACCATTCCCACAGGCAATGGTGCGGGCTGATGCGTAAAGGAAACACAGAAAAAGCCCGCACCTCAGCAGTGCGGGTTTTTTTTGACCATAAATCCCAGGGGTAATCATTATGCGTGTGTTGAAATTCGGCGGTACATCAGTGGCAAATGCAGAGCGTTTTTTGCAGGTTGCCAGGATTCTGGAAGAGAAAGCCCGACAGGGACAGGTGGCTGCCGTTTTGTCAGCGCCAGCAAAAATTACTAACCATCTGGTGGCGATGATCGACGAGACCATCAGCGGTCAGAATGGCTGGACGCATGTCACTGACGCAGAAAATATTTTCTCTGAATTATTACGAGAGCTTGCTGACGCGCAACCGGGCTTCCCGTTAGCCCGATTACAGGAAGAGGTGGTCGATGAGTTCGCTGGAATAAAATATGTCCTCAATGGTATCAGCTTGCTGGGGCAGTGCCCTGATAGTGTCAATGCGGCGCTGATTTGTCGTGGTGAAAAGTTATCTATCGCGATTATGGCGGCTTTGCTGGAGGCGCGTGGTCATCAGGTTAGCGTGATAAATCCGGTCGAAAAACTGCTGGCAGAAGGGCATTATCTCGAATCCACGGTCGATATTGCGGAATCAACCCGCCGCATTAATGTCAGTCCGCTGCCCCCTGATCACATGATCCTGATGGCCGGGTTTACTGCCGGTAACCGGAAAGGTGAGCTGGTGGTGCTGGGACGCAATGGTTCCGACTATTCTGCCGCTGTTCTGGCGGCCTGTCTCCATGCCGACTGTTGTGAAATCTGGACGGATGTCGATGGCGTATATACCTGTGATCCTCGCCTGGTGCCTGACGCCCATCTGCTGAAGTCGATGTCCTATCAGGAAGCGATGGAACTTTCCTATTTTGGCGCTAAAGTCCTGCATCCGCGCACTATTGCCCCTATCGCCCGTTTCCATATTCCTTGCCTGATTAAAAACACCAGTAACCCACAGGCACCGGGGACGCTGATCGGTGCCGATCAGCATGATGATGACATGCCGGTCAAAGGGATATCCAGTCTGAATAATATGGCGATGTTTAATGTCTCTGGTCCTGGCATGAAAGGGATGATCGGCATGGCGGCACGTATTTTTGCCACCATGTCGCATGCCGGCATTTCCGTGGTGCTGATCACACAATCCTCTTCGGAATACAGTATCAGTTTCTGTGTCTCACAGAGTGACTGTGGGCTGGCGAAAAAGGCGCTGGAAGAGGAGTTTTGTCTGGAGCTGAAAGAGGCGCAGCTGGAACCACTATCGATTGTTGACAACCTGGCGATTATCTCGGTGGTCGGCGATGGCATGCGGACACTACGTGGCATATCGGCGAAGTTCTTTGCCGCACTGGCGCGCGCCAATATCAATATTGTGGCGATTGCTCAGGGCTCCTCTGAACGCTCTATTTCGGCGGTTGTCAGCAATGATGAAGTGACGACGGGCGTGCGTGTGATCCATCAGATGCTATTTAACACCGACCAGGTCATTGAGGTTTTTGTGATTGGTGTCGGAGGGGTGGGCAGTGCGTTGCTGGAGCAGATCAAACGTCAGCAGGCGCGTCTGAAGAACAAACATATCGATCTACGTGTTTGCGGTATTGCCAATTCGAAAGCTCTGCTCACCCATGTTCATGGCCTGTCGCTGGATAACTGGCAAGCAGCGTTGGCCGCAGCCCAGGAGCCGTTAGATCTGAACCATTTGATCGGTCTGGTGAAAGAGTATCATCTGCTGAATCCGGTTATCGTTGATTGTACTTCCAGTCAGTCGGTGGCTGATCAATATGTCGATTTCTTGCGCGAAGGCTTCCATGTGGTAACGCCTAACAAAAAGGCCAATACCTCTTCGCTCGCTTATTATCATCAGATACGGCAAGCGGCCAGTTGTTCGCGGCGAAAATTCCTCTACGACACGAACGTCGGCGCAGGTTTACCGGTAATCGAAAACCTGCAAAATCTGCTCAATGCGGGCGATGAGCTACTGCATTTTTCCGGTATCCTTTCCGGCTCGCTGTCGTTTATTTTCGGTAAGCTGGATGAAGGCATGAGCCTCAGTGAAGCGACGATGCTGGCACGAGAAAAAGGCTATACCGAACCCGATCCCCGTGATGATCTCTCCGGCATGGATGTGGCGCGAAAATTACTGATCCTCGCGCGTGAAACCGGACGAGAACTGGAACTGAGCGACATTATTATCGAACCGGTTTTACCCGTCGATTTTGACGCCAGTGGTGATGTTGACAGCTTTATGCAACGTCTGACAGCGGTGGATGAGGTATTTGCTGTCCGGGTCGCTAAAGCGCGTGATGAAGGTAAAGTACTGCGTTATGTGGGTAATATCGAAGAGGATGGCACCTGTCGGGTAAAAATCGCTGCAGTGGATGGTAATGACCCGCTGTTCAAGGTCAAAAACGGTGAGAATGCACTGGCTTTTTACAGCCACTATTATCACCCGTTACCGCTGGTGCTACGTGGCTATGGCGCGGGTAACGATGTCACCGCAGCAGGGGTGTTCGCGGACTTATTACGTACCCTGTCATGGAAGTTAGGAGTTTAATATGGTCAAAGTCTATGCCCCGGCTTCCAGTGCCAATATGAGTGTCGGATTTGATGTGTTAGGGGCGGCAGTGATGCCGCTGGATGGCACTCCGCTGGGGGATACCGTTTCGGTGACGTCAGCCCCGGATTTCCAGTTACAAAATGCCGGGCGTTTCGCCAGTAAGTTGCCTGATGCGCCACAGGAGAATATCGTCTATCAATGCTGGCAGCGTTTTTGCGAAGAGATCGGTCAGTCGCTGCCGGTGGCGATGGTGCTGGAAAAAAATATGCCGATTGGCTCCGGTCTGGGTTCCAGTGCCTGTTCGGTGGTCGCCGCGCTGGTCGCGCTGAATGAATTTTGTGGCAAACCGCTGGATGAAACACGTATGCTGGCATTAATGGGCGAAATGGAAGGCCGTATTTCTGGCAGTGTCCATTATGATAATGTCGCCCCTTGCTATCTTGGCGGAATGCAGTTGATTCTTGAAGAGAATAACATTATCAGCCAGCCGATCCCCTGCTTCGAACAGTGGCTATGGGTGCTTGCCTATCCTGGGATCAAAGTATCGACAGCCCAGGCGCGGGCGATCCTTCCGGCACACTATCGTCGTGAGGAGTGTGTTGCACATGGTCGCCATCTGGGAGGATTTATCCATGCCTGCTATACCCGGCAGCCCGAACTGGCGGCGAAACTGATGAAAGATGTGATTGCTGAGCCCTATCGCACTGCACTATTGCCAGGCTTTGACGAGGCGCGTGAGGCGGCGATGGCGACAGGGGCGCTGGCATGTGGTATTTCTGGATCGGGCCCGACGCTATTTGCACTCTGTGATCGACCGGAAATAGCACAGCGTGTCGCGACGTGGCTAAGCACACATTATTTGCAAAATCAGCAAGGCTTTGTTCATATTTGTCGGCTGGATACGGCGGGCGCTCGAATCGTGGGATAACCAATGAAACTCTATAATTTAAAAGATCATAATCAACAGGTCAGCTTTTCCCAGGCAGTCATACAAGGACTCGGTAAGCAACAAGGGCTATTCTTTTCGTGTGATCTACCGGAATTTAGCCGGACGGAGATCGATAATCTGCTGGCGATGGATTTTATCTCGCGTAGCAGCCGGATTTTGTCGGCATTTATTGGTGATGAAATACCGCCAGAGAGCCTGAAAGCGCGCATTGCTGCGGCTTTTACTTTTCCGGTACCGGTCAGCAAGGTACAGCAGGATATCGGCTGCCTGGAGCTGTTCCACGGCCCGACACTGGCGTTTAAGGATTTTGGCGCACGCTTTATGGCGCAGATGTTAACGCATATCGCTGGCGATAAACCGGTGACTATCCTGACCGCGACCTCCGGGGACACCGGGGCGGCGGTCGCACATGCGTTTTATGGTCTGCCCAATATCAATGTGGTTATTCTCTACCCGCGCGGCAAGATCAGCCCATTACAGGAAAAATTATTCTGTACACTCGGCGGCAATATTGAAACTGTCGCCATTGAGGGCGATTTTGATGCGTGTCAGGCGCTGGTAAAACAGGCTTTTGATGATGAAGAACTGAAGAAAACACTGGGGCTGAATTCAGCGAACTCTATTAATATCAGCCGTTTGCTGGCGCAGATTTGCTACTACTTTGAGGCAGTGGCGCAACTCCCACAGGCGGCCCGTAACCAGTTAGTGATTTCAGTACCGAGCGGTAACTTTGGTGATTTAACGGCCGGTTTACTGGCGAAGTCTTTAGGGCTGCCGGTTAAGCGTTTTATTGCCGCGACCAATGTGAATGATACGGTGCCGCGTTTCCTGCGGGAAGGGCAGTGGGCACCGCGAGCGACACAGGCAACATTATCGAATGCGATGGATGTCAGCCAGCCGAATAACTGGCCACGTGTAGAAGAGTTATTCCGTCGCAAAGGCTGGCATCTGAGCGAGCTGGGATATGCCTCTGTCGATGATCAAACCACAGCGGCGGCAATTCGTGAGCTGCAGTCAAGCGGCTATATCTCTGAACCTCATGCCGCTATTGCCTGGCGGGCATTACGTAATCAGCTGCAGCCTGGTGAGTATGGTCTGTTCCTCGGCACGGCGCATCCGGCTAAGTTTAAAGAGAGTGTGGAAGCCATTCTCCAGCAGACGCTGACCTTGCCAGAAGCACTGGCTGATCGTGCCGGGTTACCGCTATTATCCCACCATCTGGCGGCAGATTTTACCGCCCTGCGCCAGTTGATGATGAACAAAGCATAATGACATTTCCCCCAGCGTGCGGGGGAAATCAAATTAGTTGTGATAACGTTTAAAGATCATCTCTCCCGGCGCTTGAGCGTCGGGATCGAAGAAATAGCCTTCGGTATCAAAATCGGCGAGTTGTTCGGGCCGGGTTAAGCGGTTCTTAATGATATAGCGCGTCATCATACCGCGCGCTTTTTTGGCATAGACAGTGATCACTTTAAATTCGCCGTTTTTCTGATCGAGAAACACTGGCTTAATCACCCGTCCCTGTAGCTTATCCAGATCCACCGAATGAAAATATTCATTATTCGCCAGGTTAATGACGACGTCATCTCCCTGGGCTTTTAAGGCCTGGTTGAGTTTATCGGTAATCACCTCTCCCCAGAACTGATAAAGATTACCGACCGGTGTTTCTAACTTTGTATTGATATCCAGGCGATAAGGCTGAATTAAATCTAACGGCCGCAGGACACCATAAAGACCGGAAAAGATCCGCAGATGTTGCTGGGCGAAAGCAAAATCAGCATCATCGAATGTGCTCGCCTGAAGACCGATATAAACTTCACCGGCATAAGCCAGAATCGCCTGACGCGCATTGTGCAGCGTAAAATCCGGCTGCCAGTCATGGAAACGGACTGCATTCAGATCGGCAAGTCGGTCACTGATCCCCATCAGGCTGGCGAGCTGTGGTGCCGTGAACTGACGGACAATATTGACAAGTTGTTGCGAATACGCCAGTAGCTCAGGCTGGGTATAGTGTGTTGTTGCCAGTGGACTTTGATAGTCGAGGGTTTTTGCAGGTGAAATCACAGTCAGCATAAATCAGTCCTTTCCGAAGCGTTATTATCACGTCATAAATGTTAGCAGCTGCGCGCCAGGAGAGGACAACGAAATGATCAGTGACAGAGCGGAAGTTCCGCATCAGTCACCGGTTTTAAGCATCGCTATGACACCATTGCATGCGGATACGGTTGGTGGTTACACCGGATATATAGCGTGTTATCATCGTTCCCGCAAACCGATTACACTTTCCTTAACTGTAGTTTAAGAGAAAATAATGATGACAGATAAATTGACTTCTCTACGCCAGTACACCACCGTCGTAGCGGATACCGGAGATATTACAGCGATGAAGCTGTATCAACCCCAGGATGCAACGACCAACCCCTCTTTGATTCTGGGTGCCGCCCAGATCCCGGAGTACCGTAAACTGATTGATGAGGCGGTGACCTGGGCGCGTGCACAGAGCCATGACCGCGCACAGCAGATCACCGATGCATCTGATAAGCTGGCGGTGAATATCGGCCTCGAAATCCTCAAGCTGATCCCCGGACGTGTTTCAACCGAAGTGGACGCGCGCCTTTCCTATGATACCCAGGCTTCTATTGCGAAAGCGAAACGTCTCATCAAACTGTACAACGATGCGGGTATCAGTAATGATCGCATCCTGATTAAGCTGGCTTCTACCTGGCAGGGCATTCGTGCGGCGGAACAGCTGGAGAAAGAAGGCATCAACTGTAATCTGACCTTGTTGTTTTCCTTTGCTCAGGCACGTGCCTGCGCCGAAGCGGGGGTATATCTTATCTCGCCGTTTGTCGGGCGTATTCTCGACTGGTATAAAACCAACAGCGATAAAAAAGCGTTTACTGCCGCTAATGATCCCGGCGTGATCTCGGTCAGTGAAATTTATCAGTATTACAAACAGCATGGTTATCAAACCGTGGTGATGGGGGCCAGCTTCCGTAACGTGGGTGAAATTCTTGAGCTGGCGGGTTGTGATCGGCTGACTATTGCTCCACCGCTTCTGAAAGAGCTGGCTGAAAGCACAGGTACGGTGGAACGTAAACTGGCTTATCAGGGTGAAATCAAAGCACATCCGCCACGGATGACGGAAGCTCAGTTCCTGTGGCAACACAATCAGGATCCGATGGCGGTAGACAAACTGGCAGAAGGTATCCGTAAATTTGCTGTTGATCAGCAAAAACTGGAAAAAATGATTACTGACCTGCTGTGATCGCTCGCGATGGCTGGCTGCTGCCAGCCTTATTTCACGCATCTGTGATGCCGTAAGGGGGCTCGCGTAGCGCTATGCTCTCACTTAGAATCCACGCTGTGCTTTAATCAGCTCCCAGGCGCTCTGAATTTCCTGCGCTTTCTGTTTCGCCATCTCCATCATTTCAGGCGGTAAACCTTTTGCCACCAGTTTGTCCGGGTGATGTTCACTCATCAGTTTCAGATAGGCGCGTTTCACTGTCGTGGCATTATCGGTTGGTTTGACCCCCAGCACATGGCAGGCATCCTTCAGCGTTGGCCCCTGCGGTGGCTGCTGTCGGCCGCTGTGGCCACCATACTGGTGGAATGTCTGTTGTTGCCAGCCAGTAAACTGGCGACTGCTCTGAACCATATGCAGAAACCGTCCAAAACTGGCATAGGAGATCCCCAGCTCATCAGCAATGATAAACAGCACCTTGCGTTCATTCGGATGCAACTCACCGTCAGCAAAAGCAGCCTGTAACTGAATTTCCAGAAACATGCGAATCAAATCGTTACGGCCAAAGCAAACCTTACGCAGTAGTCGCATTTTTTCCCGCAAAGGATAATCCTCGGCTTTGCCAGCGCTAAACGCCTGCTGCGCCGCGATACGTGACTCACCATGCAGATTCATGCGATCCATCAGCGTACTGGCGACATGAATATCGGTTTCGGTCACCCGACCTTTCGATTTCGTCAGGTGTCCCATGATCTCAAATGTCGTTGTGAAGAATAACGTTTGTCGTGTTTGCTGATTAGCAAACACATGCCGCTGGCCATAAGCTCGATCCAGAAGATGGCCAACACAAAGTCCTGCTATAATTCCCCAGAAACCCATTCCTGCCATGATCGCCAGCACCACGCCCGTTAATTTTCCCCAATACTGCATAAACTCCCCGGTTTTTCTATAAGCCGCTACGATAATATCTCATTGTTGGTTATAAAGCGCTGACACTTCCGTCAATTGTGGGACATAGCCTGTAATTTGCTTTATGATATTCACACTCCATACCGTGCCTGATGCCCGGGAGATAAACGGCGAAGATGAACACTCGCGTGATAAAGAGTAGTAGGTCTGGCTCTGACCATGTACCCGCCGCTGCCACATGATGACGGAACCATTAATATACCGTATGAAAAAACGTATCTTTAGTCTTCTCGCTACATTGATCGCCAGCGCCTTGTATCATCAGCAGGTTTTCGCCGCCGATCTTGCTACCCAGTGTCTGTCTGCTGTTCCCAAATACCATCGTCCTCTGGTTAACGGTAAAACTAACGCACTGCCGGTCACTATCAATGCGGATCAGGCAACAGGCCAGTATCCTGATAACGCTATTTTTACAGGAACCGTTGATATTCTTCAGGGGAATAGCCGTCTGCAGGCAGATGAAGTGCAGCTACATCAACAAACTGCTGCAGGCCAGAGCACGCCGGTACGTACCGTCGATGCGCTCGGTAACGTGCATTATGACGATAATCAGGTCATTCTGAAAGGTCAGAAAGGCTGGGCAAATCTCAATACCAAAGATACTAACGTCTGGGACGGTAGTTATCAAATGGTAGGACGTCAGGGACGTGGCACGGCTGATCTCATGAAACAACGCGATGAGAGTCGCTATACTATCCTCGAAAATGGCACATTTACTTCCTGCTTACCGGGTTCTGACACCTGGAGCATCGTCGGCAGTGAAGTCATCCATGATCGGCAAGAACAGGTTGCCGAGATCTGGAACGCACGCTTTAAGATCGGGTCAGTGCCGGTTTTTTACAGCCCTTACCTGCAACTGCCGATCGGTGATAAACGTCGTTCCGGTTTCCTGATCCCTAATGCGAAATACAGCACCAGCAATGGATTAGAATTTTCCATTCCTTACTACTGGAATATCGCGCCAGATTTCGACGCCACGCTGACGCCCCATTACATGGGAAAACGTGGCAACGTGATGTGGGAGAATGAGTTCCGCTATCTGACACAGGCGGGTAGCGGCTTGTTTGCGCTGGATTATCTGCCAACAGATCATACTTACGCCAAAGACAATCCGACTGAAGGCAACAGCCGCCGCTGGCTGTTTTACTGGAATCATTACGGTGTTATCGATCAGGTATGGCGTCTGAATGTCGACTATACCAAAGTCAGTGATACCGACTACTTTAATGATTTCAGTTCGAAGTATGGTTCCAGTACCGATGGTTACGCAACGCAGAAATTCAGTGCTGGTTACGCCGATCAGAACTTTGATGTCACGGCGTCAACCAAACAATTTCAGGTTTTCAACCGTCATTCAGGAAGCTCATATGCGGCGCAACCGCAACTGGATGCCAGTTACTTCTACAACGATATGGGCCCGTTTGATAGCCATATCTATAGCCAGGTGGTCCACTTTGTTAACACCAACAATAAATGGCCATCAGCAACCCGTCTGCATATTGAGCCGACGATCAATCTGCCGCTGTCTAATGACTGGGGTAGTATCAATACCGAAGCGAAACTCCTGACAACGCATTACCAGCAGAGCAACTATGATGACTATAACGCGATGATGAACACGCAGTACAAGTCCTCCGTGAATCGCGTTATGCCGCAGTTCAAAGCCGATGGCAAAATGATTTTCGAGCGTGATATGCAGGCGGGATATACCCAAACCCTGGAACCGCGCATGCAATATCGGTATGTCCCATTCCGCGATCAACGCTATATCGCTGTCTATGACTCGACACTTTTACAATCGGACTACAGCGGTCTGTTCCGTGATCGTTCCTACAGTGGTCTGGATCGCATCGCTTCGGCTAATCAGTTAACAACCGGCGTAACGTCCCGTATTTATGATGACACCGCAATGGAACGTTTCAATATTTCTGTCGGTCAAATCTACTATTTTACTTCCTCTCGCACCGGTGATGATCATATTCACTGGGAGAAGGATGAAACGACAGGATCGATGGTATGGGCAGGGGATACTTACTGGCGCATCGCCGATAACTGGGGATTACGTGGTGGTATTCAGTATGATACCCGTCTTGATAATATCGCCACCGGTAACGGTATCATTGAATACCGCCAGAATGAAGATCGCATGGTGCAGTTAAACTATCGTTACGCTAGTCCGGAATATATTCAGGCCATGCTGCCCGCTTATGCAGCATCTCCGCAATATAAAGAGGGGATTTCCCAGGCAGGTATGGTGGCCAGTTGGCCGATAGTCGATCGCTGGTCTGTCGTCGGCGCCTATTACTACGATACCCATAGCAGAAAACCGGCCGATCAAATGCTCGGTGTACAATACAACTCCTGCTGCTATGCGATTCGCATTGGCTATGAGCGGAAAATCACGGGCTGGAATAACAACAATACAAGCAAATATGATGACGCCATCGGTATCAATATCGAGCTACGCGGCTTGAGTTCCAGTTATGGTCTTGGCACCAGAAAGATGTTGCGTTCAAATATATTACCGTACCAGAGATCGCTGTAAAACAGCTACTTGATGACATAATCCGCTATGGCGGTTAATTGAAATGGAAAGAGTATGAAGAACTGGAAAACGCTGCTTCTCGGTATCGCCATGATCGCGAATACCAGTTTCGCCGCCCCGCAGGTTGTCGATAAAATCGCCGCCGTTGTCAATAATGGTGTGGTGCTGGAGAGTGATGTCGATAGCTTAATGAAGACCGTTAAGCGCAATGCTGGTCATAACCAGCAACCGCTTCCTGACGATGCCACGCTGCGCCATCAAATTCTTGAAAAACTGATTATGGATCAGATTATTTTACAGATGGGACAGAAAATGGGGCTGAAAGTCTCTGACGAGCAGGTGACCCAGGCGATAAACGATATTGCCAGACAGAATAATATCAGCATCGATCAGATGCGTAGTCGTCTGGCCGCCGATGGAATTAACGACAATACCTATCGCAACCAGATCCGCCATGAAATGCTGATTTCCGAAGTGCGTAATAATGAAGTACGCCGTCGCATCACGATACTCCCCCAGGAAGTGGACGCGCTGGCGAAGCAAATCGCCAGCCAGAATGACGCCAGCACCGAGCTGAATCTCAGCCATATTCTGATCCCGCTGCCGGAAAATCCGACCTCCGATCAGGTCGCTGTGGCTCAGCAACAGGCGCAGGAAGTGACTGAGCAGGCACGTCATGGTGCGGATTTCGCGAAACTGGCGATCGCCTACTCCGCCGATCCCCAGGCGCTGAAAGGCGGTCAGATGGGCTGGGGACGCATCCAGGAGCTACCTGGACTGTTTGCCCAGGCGCTGAGCAGCGCGAAGAAAGGCGATATTATCGGCCCGATCCGTTCGGGTGTCGGCTTTCATATCCTGAAAGTTAACGATATACGGGGGGAAAGCCAGAATATTTCCGTGACTGAGGTTCACGCCCGCCATATCCTGATTAAAACCTCGCCGATTATGAGTGATGCCCAGGCACAGGCAAAACTTGAGCAAATTGCCGCCGATATTAAGAGCGGAAAAACCACGTTTGCCAAAGCAGCCAAAGCGTATTCCGAAGACCCCGGCTCAGCCAACCAGGGCGGCGATTTAGGCTGGGTGCCTCCTGATATCTTCGATCCGGCATTCCGTGAAGCATTAATGCATCTTAGCAAAGGCCAGATCAGCGTACCGGTACACTCATCATTTGGCTGGCATCTGATTGAATTACTGGATAGTCGCCAGGTTGATAAAACTGACGTCGCGCAGAAAGATCGCGCCTGGCGGATGCTGATGAATCGAAAACTCTCTGAAGAGTCGGCTATCTGGATGCAGGAACAGCGGGCTAGTGCTTATGTCAAAATACTGAGTCCTGCATGACAGGTCAGAGGGTGTGTATGAATCGTGTGGTGATCACCGCAGGCGAACCCGCAGGTATTGGCCCTGAGCTGGTCGCTCAGCTGGCGCAATATGACTGGCCTGTCGAGCTGGTGGTTTGCGCAGATGGCGCGCTGCTATCGGCGCGGGCTCAACAACTGGGGCTTCCCTTAACGTTGCGCCGCTATGATCCCTCACAGCCCGCTAGCGCACAGCGGGCCGGAACGCTTACCCTGCTGCCGATAGCACTGAATACGCCCGCTCAGGCAGGCGTACTAGATCCCCGTAATGGCCGCTATGTGACAGAAACACTGGCACGCGCCTGTGATGGTTGCCTGCAAGGTGAGTTTGCGGCGCTGGTTACCGGACCCGTGCATAAAGGCAACATTAATGACGCGGGGATCCCTTTCACCGGCCATACCGAGTTCCTCGCGCAACGCGCCCATGTCAGCAAAGTGGTGATGATGCTGGCAACAGAAGAGCTGCGTGTTTCCCTGGCGACCACTCATCTGCCATTAAAAGCGGTCAGTGATGCTATTACGCCTGATTTGCTGCGTCAGGTGATCACCATTCTGGATCACGATCTGCGGCATAAATTCGGTATCAGTCGCCCCCATATCCTGGTCTGTGGCCTTAATCCGCACGCCGGGGAAGGGGGACATATCGGCACGGAAGAGAGAGATATCATCATTCCATTGCTGGAGACACTGCGCGTAGAGGGCATGCATCTGAGTGGCCCGCTCGCCGCGGATACCTTATTTCAGGCCAAATATCTCGATCAGGCTGATGCGGTGCTGGCGATGTATCACGATCAGGGGCTTCCGGTGCTAAAATCTCAGGGATTTGGTCGCAGCGTAAATATTACGCTCGGCTTACCCTTTATTCGCACTTCCGTTGATCACGGCACCGCACTTGAGCTGGCGGGGCAGGGAACGGCAAATGTCGGTAGTTTTATCACGGCGCTTAATCTCGCCATCAAAATGATGGTCAATAGGTCATGAGTAATCGAGTTCATCAGGGGCACTTTGCCCGTAAACGCTTTGGGCAGAACTTTCTTAACGATCCGTGGGTGATCGAAAATATTGTCGCCGCCATTCATCCGCAGAAAGGGCAGGCGATGGTCGAAATTGGCCCTGGACTGGCGGCATTAACCGAGCCAGTGGCCGAATTTCTGGATGCGCTCACCGTGATCGAACTGGATCGCGATCTGGCCGCTCGCCTGCAAACGCACCCGTTTTTAGGGCCTAAGCTGACGATTTATCAGCAAGATGCCATGACCATGAATTTCGCTGAATTGGCACAGCGTCAGGGACAGCCGCTGCGTGTATTCGGTAACCTTCCCTATAATATTTCAACGCCGCTGATGTTCCATCTGTTCAGTTACGCGGATGCGATTGCCGATATGCACTTTATGTTGCAAAAAGAGGTGGTTAATCGGCTGGTGGCAGGTCCCGGTAGCAAAGCCTATGGCCGGTTGAGCGTGATGGCGCAATATTACTGCCAGATTATTCCGGTGCTGGAGGTTCCTCCCTCCGCTTTTACGCCACCCCCCAAAGTTGATTCGGCTGTGGTGCGTCTTGTGCCCTGGCGCACTTTACCGCACCCGGTCAAATCAGTTCGCCTGCTGAGCAGAATTACCACTGAGGCGTTTAATCAACGGCGTAAAACGATTCGTAATAGTCTGGGCAACCTGTTTAGTCCCGATGTGCTTAATACACTGGCTATCGATCCCGCACTGCGGGCAGAAAATATTTCTGTGGCACAGTATTGTCAGTTAGCGAACTGGCTCGCTGATCATCCACCAGGCGAGGAGACGTCACCATGAATCGTCCACGGCGGGTTTGTATACAGGTACAAAGTATCTATCTTGAATCACAATCTTCTCCGCAACAAGAGCGTTACGTCTTTGCCTATACCATTACCATCCGCAATCTGGAGCGTATTCCGATCCAGCTGATAGGGCGCTACTGGCTGATCACGAACAGTCATGGTCATAAGATCGAGGTTCAGGGGGAAGGGGTGGTCGGTGAACAACCCTGTATTCCCGCCGGGGGAGAGTTTCAATATACCAGTGGCGCCATTATTAAAACACCGCTTGGCACGATGGAGGGACGCTATGAAATGATCGATATCAACGGCGTTTCATTCGCCATCGATATTCCTGTTTTTCGTCTCGCCGTTCCTACACTGATTCATTAATATATTATGTCGACATATCTTATTGGTGACGTCCACGGTTGTTACGATGAATTAATGGCCTTATTAGACCAGGTGGCATTTACACCGGGTGTCGATACTTTATGGCTGACCGGGGATTTAGTCGCCCGTGGCCCGGACTCACTGGCAGTTTTACGCTACGTTAAATCACTGGGCGAGAACGTGCGCCCTGTGCTCGGCAATCACGATCTGCACCTGCTGGCCATTTATGCCGGGATCAGTCGGGCGAAACCGAAAGACAATCTGCAGGCCCTGCTGGCAGCCCCTGATGTGGATGAACTGCTTAACTGGCTACGTCGCCAGCCACTGATGCAGATAGATGAAGAAAACAAACTGGTTATGGCGCACGCGGGCATCACCCCGCAATGGGATATCGCTACCGCAAAGCAGTGTGCCCGTGATATGACCGCCATGCTGACCAGCGACGCTTACCCGTTATTCCTTGACGCCATGTATGGCGATATGCCCGATAACTGGAGCCCTGAACTGACGGGGCTGGCGCGCCTGCGTTTTATCTCAAACGCCTTTACCCGTATGCGTTACTGTTTCCCCAATGGGCAATTAGACATGTATGCCAAAGAGGCACCGGAACAGGCACCAGCACCCTTAAAGCCGTGGTTTAATCTTCCTGGGCCGGTGGCGCTGGAATACAGCATTGCGTTTGGCCACTGGGCTTCCCTGGAGGGGCGGGGAACACCCGATGGTATTTATGCCCTTGATACCGGCTGCTGCTGGGGCGGAGATCTGACCTGCCTGCGCTGGGAAGATAAACGTTATTTCACGCAACCGGCGATGCGCCGGAAGCATTCGGCTGATACGGCAACGGTCAGCGAGTAAGCGTTGCCTGGCGTGATTAACATCGCCAGCGAGAGTGAATATCAGCGACAGGGGGAAACTCATCAGCTACCGGCCAGCGGAACGCTTCAGGCAGACCCGGTATCCTGACAGCGCAGGCGGTCAGCGCCGTTGCAGGATTTCGAAGCAGTAGCTATGAGAGTTATGCGCATCAGCATCGTGAAACTCGCTAAATACTGACTCCCAGCAATCGGGATTGTAGTCCGGGAAATGGGTATCGCCTTCCACTTCCGCATCAATATGGGTGAGATAGAGCTTATCGGCATTCGGCAGGAACTGCTCATAAATCTGACCACCGCCAATGATCATGATCTCTTCTGCGTTATCACAGGCGGCAATCGCCTCAGCCACCGATGTCACCCACTGGACACGATCATCCGTACCGGGCTGACGGCTAATCACAATATTTTTTCGTCCTGGTAATGGACGGCCGATAGACTCCCACGTCAGACGCCCCATCACCACCGGTTTGTTCGCGGTATGGCGTTTAAACCAGGCAAGATCAGCGGCCAGATGCCAGGGCATGGTATTTTCCATACCAATGACGCGATCTACGGCTAACGCTGCAATCAGACTAATCATAAAAATTTCCCCACTGCCAAAAATTGCCGCCACTATACGGAAAGCACAATACTTCGTCGACCAGATGGAGCGTAAAGAATAATAAAATTTGCCGATCTACCATCCTGGTCATGCAACCGCTGTTGGTGAGGAAATCCCCGCAGACCTTGCGGTCAGCGGGGCACGAAAATTTATCTGCCGATTTTCGCATGCATTTCCTGAACGGATATGACTTCCTTAGTGGTATTCGCGCTCAGTGCCATGACGGTGGCAAAACCTCCATTCAGCGTAGTGTCGTAATGCACTTTATAGTGTAGCGCACTGCGGCGGATCAGCTTTGAGTCCTCGATCGCCTGGCGGCCTGCGGTGGTATTGATGATATAGCTATATTCGCCATTCTTGATCCGATCCTGAATATGCGGGCGTCCTTCATGCACTTTATTGACCAGACGCGGATTGATCCCCGCTTCACCAAGAATGATTGCCGTGCCGTGGGTCGCGTCCAGTTGAAAGCCACACTTCAGTAGTTTAGCGGCCAGATCGACAACTCGCTGCTTATCTTCCTGCCGTACCGAGAGCAGTGCTCTGCCCGATTTTTTCATCAGTGAGCCGCTACCCCGTTGCGCTTTCGCAAAAGCCTCGGCAAAAATCGACCCGACGCCCATCACCTCGCCCGTAGAACGCATCTCTGGCCCCAGCAAAGGATCAACACCGGGGAATTTACTAAACGGTAGCACCACCTCCTTGACCGCATAGTAGGGCGGGATCACCTCTTCGGTCACGCCCTGTTGTTGCAGTGACTGGCCGATCATCACCCGCGCGGCAACTTTCGCCAGCGGTATGCCAGTGGCTTTTGAGACAAATGGCACCGTCCGCGCGGCACGTGGGTTAACTTCAATCAGATAAACTTCGTTATTTTTTACCGCGAACTGGACGTTCATCAGACCACGTACTTGCAGTTCGATAGCCAGTTTTCGTACCTGGTCACGCAGGGTATTCTGAATTTCTCCGCTCAGGGTATAGGCGGGCAAAGAACATGCGGAATCACCGGAATGTACCCCCGCTTGTTCGATATGCTCCATAATGCCGCCAATCAGCACGTTTTCACCATCACAGATAGCGTCAACGTCGACTTCTATCGCATCGTCAAGAAAGTGATCGAGTAACACCGGTGCATCGCTGGAGACACTGACCGCACTGCCGAAGTAGCGGCACAGATCGGCTTCATCATAGACGATCTCCATCGCCCGACCACCCAATACATACGAAGGTCGCACGACCAGCGGATAGCCGATCTCTTTTGCCTTCTCCACCGCCATTTCGAGGGTGGTCACTGTCGCATTGGCCGGTTGTTTCAGTTGCAGGCGCTCAACCGCATGCTGGAAACGCTCGCGATCTTCGGCCCGGTCAATCGCATCCGGACGGGTGCCAATAATCGGCACACCTGCCGCTTCCAGGGCGCGTGCCAGTTTCAGCGGTGTCTGCCCCCCATACTGGACAATCACCCCTTGTGGCTGCTCAAGTCGTACAATTTCCAGCACATCCTCCAGCGTCACCGGCTCGAAATAGAGACGATCAGAGATATCGTAATCGGTGGAGACGGTTTCCGGGTTACAGTTAACCATAATAGTTTCATAACCCGCCTCACGCAGCGCCAGTGAAGCATGGACACAACAGTAATCAAACTCGATTCCCTGACCGATACGGTTCGGGCCGCCCCCCAGTATCATTATTTTATTGCGGTCAACGGAGGGGTTCGCTTCGCACTCCTCTTCATAAGTGGAGTACAGGTAAGCGGTATCTGTCGCAAATTCCGCCGCACAGGTATCAACGCGCTTATAAACCGGATGCAGATGGTAGTGATCACGCAACGCGCGAATTTCATCTTCTGCCACGCCGAGCAGTTTTGCCAGCCGCGCATCGGCAAACCCTTTGCGTTTTAGCTGGCGCAGGAAATCGGCTGTCAGGCCGCTGATACCCTGTCCGGCAACACGCTCTTCGAGGCGTACCAGCTCTTCAATTTGTACCAGGAACCAGCGATCAATATGGGTTAGGTTATAGACACCATCGACGGACAGACCGGCACGGAAAGCATCGGCGATATACCAGATACGCTCAGCGCCAGCGTCTTTCAGCTCACGACGAATGAGGGTCAGCCCCTGTGGATCGTCGGGACTGACTTTCGGATCAAAACCGCTGGCTCCGACTTCCAGCGCCCGCAATGCTTTTTGTAGCGATTCCTGCTGGGTGCGCCCGATCGCCATCACCTCACCGACGGATTTCATCTGCGTCGTCAGGCGGTCATTGGCACCGGCAAATTTTTCAAAGTTAAAACGGGGAATTTTGGTGACGACATAATCAATGGCGGGCTCAAAGGAGGCCGGGGTACGCCCGCCGGTTATTTCGTTCATCAGCTCATCGAGGGTATAACCGACTGCCAGTTTTGCCGCCACCCTGGCAATCGGAAAGCCGGTCGCTTTCGATGCCAGTGCCGAAGAGCGCGACACCCGGGGGTTCATTTCGATAACGATCAGGCGACCCGTTTTCGGATCGACCGCAAACTGGACGTTCGAACCGCCAGTTTCGACACCAATTTCACGCAAAACCGCCATCGAGGCGTTACGCATTATCTGGTACTCTTTATCCGTCAGGGTTTGCGCTGGCGCGACGGTTATCGAATCACCGGTGTGAATGCCCATGGGATCGATGTTTTCAATGGCACACACAATAATGCAGTTGTCATGCTTATCACGCACGACTTCCATTTCATACTCTTTCCAGCCAATCAATGACTCATCAATCAGCAGTTCATTGGTTGGCGACAGTTCGAGGCCGCGCGTACAAATATCGACGAACTCCTCCCGGTTATAGGCAATCCCGCCGCCGGTTCCTCCCATCGTAAAAGAGGGGCGAATAATGCATGGATAGCCAACCTCGGCGACAACAGCCAGCGCCTCCCGCAGCGAATGCGCAATCCCGGAACGGGCGCTATTGAGGCCAATTTTGTTCATCGCCTCGGCAAAACGACGGCGATCTTCCGCTTTATCAATGGCGTCAGCGGTGGCACCAATCATGGTGACCGAAAATTCGGCCAGTACGCCCTGGCGCTCCAGTTCCAGCGCACAGTTGAGTGCTGTCTGTCCTCCCATCGTTGGTAAAATAGCATCCGGGCGCTCCTTTTCGATGATTTTACCTACGACTTCCCAGTCAATCGGCTCAATATAGGTCGCATCCGCCATCTCCGGGTCAGTCATAATGGTGGCAGGATTGGAATTGACCAGAATGACGCGATACCCCTCCTCGCGCAGCGCTTTACAGGCTTGAGCGCCTGAATAATCAAACTCACAAGCCTGGCCGATAACGATCGGCCCGGCACCGAGGATCAGGATGCTGTTTATATCTGTACGTTTTGGCATGATAGTCCCGACTCCTGGTTATTTAGCGGTATGGCGATATTGCCGGATAAGGTCAATAAAGTGATCGAACAACGGGGCGGCATCATGAGGACCCGCGCTGGCTTCAGGATGTCCCTGAAAACCAAAGGCGGGTCGATCATGGCGATGGATACCTTGTATGGTATCGTCAAACAGCGATTTATGTGTCACTCGCAGGTTCGCGGGCAGCGAGGATTGATCGACGGTAAAACCATGATTCTGTGCAGTAATCATCACCACGTCGCGATCCAGATCTTTCACCGGATGGTTGCTGCCATGATGGCCCAATTTCATCTTAACGGTGCGGGCACCACTCGCCAGTGCCAGTAACTGATGCCCGAGGCAGATGCCAAACAGCGGGATATCGGTGGTCAGGAAAGCGTGAATGGCATCGATCGCATAATCACACGCTGCCGGATCACCCGGGCCATTTGAGAGGAAGATACCATCGGGGTTCATCGCCAGCACTTGTTGCGCCGGAGTTTGTGCCGGAACCACCGTCAGATGGCAGCCACGATCAACCAGCATCCGCAAAATATTGCGCTTAACACCGAAGTCATACACCACGATATGAAAGGGCAGGGCACTTTCCGCCTGCGCTTCCGGCAACCCGCTGGAAAATTGCCAGCTTCCCTGTGTCCAGGAATAGGGTTGCGTGGTGGAGACCTCTTTTGCCAGATCCATCCCCTGTAGCCCCGGAAAAGCGTTGAGCTTCTCCTTTGCTAATCCAATATCCAGCTTATCGCCTGCCATAATGCAGCCATTCAGCGCCCCTTTTTCACGTAACAAACGCGTGAGTTTACGGGTGTCGATATCGGCAATAGCCACAATATTATGGCGTTTGAGCCAGCTGTCGAGCGCTTCTGTATTGCGGAAATTACTGGCTATCTGTGGCAGGTCGCGGATCACCAGCCCCTTAATAGGTACTTGTGAAGATTCTTCATCGGTGGCGTTAGTGCCGGTATTACCAATATGTGGAGAAGTCAGTGTAACGATTTGTCGGGAGTAGGAGGGGTCGGTGAGAATTTCCAGATAACCGGTCATTGAAGTATTAAAGACCACTTCCCCAACGGCCAGGCCCTCTGCGCCAATTGCCCGACCGTAAAATAGAGTTCCATCTTCCAGAATCAATAGTGCTGGCTGAACCAAGATATCCTCCAAAGAATGTTTAATCTATTTATTTGCATAATAATTCACTTATGTGGCGTGAATCAATGGCAAACTGACTGATCTGCGGATTTCTGGCAAACGGCGGCATTCTGGATATGTCGGGACGGAATGTCAATATGATGTTGTCATTTTTAGTTAATTAGTGCATTTTTATTGCCTGAGTCAGTAAAATGAGCAATAAAATAAAGAGAGTAAACGATTGCATGGCTGGATGATGTGTAAAAATATTTTTTGTTTAAAAATAAAAGATGAAGCCATCAAAAAAGAGATAAAATCAGATAAAATGGATTTATAAGTGAATATTTTAACTGTTTATTTATGAATAAATCATAAAACAGATAAAAATAAAGGGTAATTGTATTTTACCCTTTAAAATCATATAAATATAAAAAATAAAAAAACTAAATAGAATGAAGATTAAGGACATCTTTCATGTCAAAAAGCCCTTTTTTCTTTCCTTTTAGCCATAACGCCGCACGAATGGCGCCATTAGCAAATGTCATCCGGCTGGATGCCTTATGGCTGATCTCAATACGTTCACCAATATCAGCAAACATCGCGGTATGTTCGCCGACGATATCGCCAGCACGCACCGTCGCAAAACCGATAGTACCCGGCACTCGTTCCCCGGTATGACCTTCACGGCAGAATAGTGCACAATCTGACAGATCTTTATTCAGCGCTCCCGCGATCGCCTCGCCCATCGCCAGTGCGGTGCCCGACGGCGCATCCACTTTATGGCGATGGTGTGCCTCGATGATTTCAATATCGGTATTATCACCGATGACTTTTGCGGTCTTTTCCAGCAGCTTCAGCATAACGTTAACACCCACGCTAAAATTTGCCGCGAAAACAATCGCTATCTCCTGGGCCGCCTGCTCAATCGCCTTTTTCCCCGCGTCATCAAACCCGGTGGTGCCGATCACCATCCCTTTTCCTGTGTCACGACAAAATGCAAGATGATGTAACGTCGCCTGCGGGCGGGTAAAATCGATGAGAACATCAAAATCCTCTTTGACTGCGGCCAGGCTGCTCTGTACCGTGATGCTGATCGCACCGATACCCGCCAGCTCACCGGCGTCGCTGCCAGTCAATGAAGAGCCTTCGCGCTCCAGTGCGGCTCCCAGCTGAACGCCTGCTGTCTGTTGTGCGGCAGCGATCAACTGGCGCCCCATCCGTCCTCCCGCGCCAGCAATCGCCACGCGAATTGGTGTGTTATGCATAATTTTTCTCTTTTTAGATCAGGTGTGAATGATTTTTGCGTTATCAGATTATCAATAAACAGCCACGGCAAGATGTCATTCATCAGCCGTGGCTGTAACGGGACGGCTGGCTTACGGCGCCCGGGCGATCACTTCCGCAACCCAGTGCCGGAAACCATCGACATCAATATCCAGCGCCACTTGCGCATTCGCCGCTTGTCCCAGGCGACCTTCGATATCCACCACCGTCGTTCCGGCTGTCCACTTGCCTTCGGTTTCTACGGCGACAAAACAGGGCTGAAGGGTGAAGAGTTGAGGACGCACCAGCCACGCGATCGCACACATATCGTGCATGCGTAAGCCGTGACGCATACTGCCACTGCGGTAATGGCTGAATATCGCGTGCAGCATTTGCCCGGTTTTATTGACCGTGGGTAACTGGCGGAGGTAATCGGCGGTAAGCGTGGCCTGATTGGTAACATCAAGACCACACATCACGATTTCCAGCCCACTCTGAAATACCCTTGCAGCTGCTTCCGGATCAATCGCGATATTAAATTCCGCATTCGGGGTAAAATTGCCTCGTCCGGCGGAACCCCCCATGATCACCAGCCGACGAATGTAATCATGGCATTGCGGGTATTGTATTAATAACAGGGCAATATTGGTCAGTGGGCCAATCGCGACCAGCGTGACAGGCTCCGGGGCCTGACGTAATACATCGTAGATAGCCTGAAAGGCGGGTTGTGGTAATGGCAGATGTCCATGTTCGACAAAATCAAAGCCACCGAGGCCCGATTCACCGTGTACCGACGCCGCATTCCGTAACGTACGTAGCAGTGGCCCTGACGCGCCCTGCGCCACGGGGATGCCGATGTCCCAGAAATGCATTAACTGTAAGGCATTGCGCGTCGTCTTTTCGACGGATACATTGCCTGCCACTGTGGTCAGTAATTGCAGATTGAGCTCCGGGGAAAATAATGCCGCGGCAATCGCTGCTGCATCGTCAATTCCGGGATCAGTGTCAAGAATAATCGGTAAGCGCATAATTCCTTCCTGAAAAAAAATAGCAGACATCCAGTCTGCTATCTTCTCATATCTGCAAGGAAAAAATTATTCGATTTCACGAATATCAAGGCGCAGCTCTTTCGGGACTTCAAAAACGATATTCTCCTCGCGACCTTCCAGTGATACCGCCTCGCTGCCACCCAGCGACTGTAAACGTGCGATCACATCCTGGACCAGAATGTCAGGCGCTGATGCCCCGGCGGTTACACCGACACAGCGTCTGCCGTTCACCCACGCCTCCTGAATATCTGCCGCATCATCAATCAGATAAGCAGCTTTCCCCATCCGCTGTGCCAGTTCAGCCAGACGGTTAGAGTTAGAGGAGTTTTTCGAGCCGACCACCAGCACCACCTCAGCCTGCTCGGCCAGCACCCGTACCGCCTGCTGGCGATTGGTGGTGGCATAACAGATATCATCCTTGCGTGGGCCGACAATATTCGGGAAACGCTGGCACAGCGCGTTGATGATATCCGAGGTATCATCGACAGAGAGTGTTGTTTGCGTCATAAACGACAGCCGGGCGTCATTTTTGACCTCAAGTCGCCAGACATCGTCCGGTGACTCCACCAGGTACATTCCCCCTGCCGGATTATTGTACTGTCCCATTGTGCCTTCGACTTCCGGATGACCAGCGTGACCAATCAGAATCGACTCTTCACCACGGCGACTGGCGCGGGCAACTTCCATATGCACTTTTGTCACCAGCGGGCAGGTGGCGTCAAAGACCGTCAAATCACGGTGTCTCGCTTCATTGCGCACCGCCTGAGAGACACCGTGCGCCGAGAATATCAGTATCGCCCCATCCGGGACTTCGTTAATTTGCTCGATAAAAATCGCCCCACGTTTGCGCAGGCTATCTACCACATAACGATTATGTACCACCTCATGACGAACATAAATTGGCGCGCCATAGAGTGTCAGTGCGTTTTCAACAATGCTGATAGCGCGGTCAACACCTGCGCAAAAACCGCGCGGGTTAGCCAACAGGATCTGCATTTTATTCCTCCGGTGCTGTCTTCAGTGCCAGCACCTTAATAGTAAAAATTCGGGTCACGCTGGATCAGTCTCATCCTTGAGATCACGGGATACGCTATTCCGCAGGCTTCGATGCTGGCGTTTTTTTTCGCTGCCCGGGCAGGAATCCTTCCAGTAGCACCAGGGCTGCACCAAGACAGATCGCACTATCGGCAAGGTTAAATGTGGCGAAATGCCAGTCACCGAGATAGAAATCAATCATATCGACCACAAATCCATGCCATAACCGGTCGAATAAATTGCCCAGTGCACCACCAATAATCAGTGCGTAAGCAATATTATTCAGTTTTTGCGTCGCTTTTGTGCGGTACATCATCACTGACAGCATAATACAGATGCCAATCGCAACCACCGAGAAAAACCAGCGCTGCCAGCCATCACGGTCAGCCAGAAAACTAAAAGCGGCCCCATAGTTACGCGCATAATGCAGATTCAGCGACGGAAACAGCGCTTCGGTCTCCCCTAACATAAAGTGTTCGAGGATCAGAAATTTGCTGCCAAGGTCGATAATCAGTACCACCACCACCAGCCAGAACCAGCGTAGTCCTGTAGAACAGAGAGATTGACTCATCAGGCAAACTTACGTTTTTCGCCGTCACCAGCGACATTACTGACACAGCGGCCACAGATTTCTGCGTGTTCCGCCACCTTGCCGATATCACGGGCATAATGCCAGCAGCGTGGGCACTTTTCCCCTTCGGCTTGCGTTAGCACTATCCGTAACCCTTTTAGCAGTTCACTCTGTCTGGCATCGTCTGGCGCACTGGCAAGATCCGCCACGCTAACCTCCGATGTCAGCAGGACAAAACGCAGCTCATCCCCCAGCGCATTGAGTTTCGCCGCCAGATCGCTATCGGCATACAAGGTGACGGAAGCCGCCAGAGAACTGCCGATCTGCTTGTCGTTACGTGCCTGTTCGATCACTTTATTGACCTCGCCACGTACCTGCAGCAACACATCCCAGAAAGCGTCGTTCATCTTTTCATCCGTCGCCAGGCCAAACAGTCCATCGTACCACTCACCGGTGAAAACATATTTTTCACGCGCCCCTGGCAGGTAGTGCCAGATTTCATCAGCGGTAAAGGAGAGGATCGGCGCTATCCAGCGCACCAGCGCTTCGACAATATGGAACAGGGCTGTCTGGCAGCTACGGCGCGCGACGCTATCCGCTTTCGCGGTGTATTGCCGGTCTTTGATAATATCGAGATAGAACGAGCCCATCTCAACCGAACAGAAACGCATCAGACGCTGCACCACTTCATGGAAGTCGTAAGCCTGATAGGCGCGCAGGATATCCTGCTGCGCGGCTTGTGCGCAACCGACTGCCCAGCGATCCAGCACCACCATCTCTTCAGGACTGACCTGATCTTTTGCCGGATCGAAACCGTTCAGATTCGCCAGCAGAAAGCGTGCTGTATTGCGGATACGACGATAACTGTCTGCCGCCCGTTTGAGAATTTCGTCAGAGACGGCCATTTCGCCGGTATAGTCGGTAGACGCCACCCACAAACGCAGAATATCCGCACCGGACTTATTCATCACCTCCTGCGGGGAAACGGTATTGCCGATAGATTTGGACATCTTGCGTCCCTGTCCATCGACAGTAAAACCGTGCGTCAGTACCTGACGGTAAGGGGCTTTACCTTTCATCGCGACGCTAATCATCAGTGAAGACATAAACCAGCCGCGATGCTGATCCGATCCTTCCAGATACATATCCGCGCTATGGCCGCTCAATTCCGGACGTGCGTCAACCACCGTATAGCTGGTTGATCCGGAGTCAAACCAGACATCCAGCGTATCGGGCACCTTTTCGTAATGATCGGCATCATCACCAAGAATTTCGCGCGCATCAAGATCCCACCATGCCTGAATGCCGCTTTTCTCAACATATTGCGCGACTTTCTCTATCAGCTCCACGGTTTGCGGATGCAGTTCCTGGGTCTCTTTATGCACGAACAGCGCCATTGGCACCCCCCAGGTACGCTGGCGAGAGATGCACCAGTCCGGGCGATTGGTCACCATTGATTCGATCCGTGCTTTGCCCCATGCCGGGATCCAGCCGCTCAGGTTTTCTTTCGCCAGCCCTTGTTGTTCAATACGGTCGATCTCTTTGAGAGACTGACTGCGTAATCCCTTCTTATCCATGCTAATAAACCACTGCGGTGTAGCACGGAAGATGACCGGTGATTTGTGACGCCAGCAGCACGGGTAGCTATGCAGTAATTTTTCAACATGCAATAAGGCACCTTTTTCGCGCAACAAGGCGACAACCACCTCGTTGGCTTTGAAAACATTCATGCCATCCAATGTCGGATAAGTACCGGGTAAATAAGTGCCATCTGGCCCGACCGGATTGGCAATTTCCAGGCCATATTTTTGACCGACGATATAGTCATCCGGGCCGTGGCCGGGGGCGGTATGTACCGCGCCGGTTCCCGCATCAAGGGTGACATGGTCAGCAAGGATCGCGGGAACGTCAAATCCCATAAAGGGATGCGTGAAGCGTAACCCTTCCAGATCAGCGCCTTTTGCGCTGCCGAGCAGCGTATAGTCACTGATGCCCGCGCGTTGCATAACACTTACCACTAAATCCTGCGCAATAATCAGCGCCTGTCCTTCCACCTGTACCAATGCATAGTCAAATTCCGGCGACAGAGCAATCGCCCGGTTAGCGGGGAGTGTCCACGGCGTCGTCGTCCAGATGACCAGCGCAATCGGTCCGCGCATATCACTCACGGCAAATTTCGCGGCAACAGCCGCTTTATCCACCGCCGGGAATGCGACATCGATAGCCGGAGAAGTTTTGTCATAGTATTCAACTTCGGCTTCTGCCAGTGCAGAGCGGCAATCCACGCACCAGTGAACAGGCTTTGCACCTTTATGCAGATGACCATTGGCGATGATTTTACCCAATGCACGAATGATATTGGCTTCGGTATTGAAATCCATCGTCAGATAGGGGTGAGACCAGTCGCCTAATACCCCCAGACGAATAAAATCCTGACGTTGCCCATCCACCTGGCTGGCGGCATATTCACGGCAACGGGCGCGGAACTCTGCGGCAGTCAGCTTTTCACCGGGCTTGCCATACTCCTGCTCCACTTTCAGCTCAATCGGCAGGCCGTGGCAATCCCAGCCAGGAATATAGGGCGAATCATAGCCCGACAAGCCTTTCGACTTAATGATGATATCTTTCAGTATCTTATTAACGGAGTGACCAATATGAATATTGCCATTGGCATAAGGAGGCCCATCATGCAGTATGAAAGTCTTTTTGCCTTTTTTCGCGGTACGGATGCAACCGTACAGGTTATCATCATTCCAGCGCGCTAACATTCCCGGCTCACGTTTAGCGAGATCGCCACGCATCGGGAACCCTGTTTCTGGCAAATTCAGGGTGGATTTATAGTCACTCATCAGATTCTCGGTTCCGTATTTCAATTTGATAAATACCTGCAGGTTGATTATACCTGCTTGGTTAGCCCAAAGAACTCACGGGCCGTTAACTCATCATGTGCAATTTGTGTCTTGAGTTGATCAAGTGACGCAAATCGCTGTTCGTTACGTATCTTTTTACGCAGTATGACATTGATATGGCGACCATAAAGATCCATCACCACATCCAGAAGATGAACTTCCAGTTGCTGGCGTACACCCGCAACGGTAGGCCGGGTGCCAATATTAGCCACCCCCATGAACGCATTATCTCCCAGCCCGGTAACTTCGACCGCATAAACGCCCTTTACCGGAGAAACCTGGCGGCGCAGCGGGACATTGGCTGTCGGGAAACCGAGGGTGCGTCCAATTTCATCGCCATGAACCACCCGCCCGGAAATCACAAACGGATGACCAAGTAATATTTCTGCTTGCGCCAGATCGTCCTGTTCCAGCATCTGGCGAATCACCGTACTGCTGATCCGCCTGTTGCCTTCACAAAAGGCCTCGGTGCTGATAACGTCAAAGCCGAAACTTTGGCCTGCGCGCTGTAATAATGAGAAATCGCCTTCGCGTCCGGCACCAAAACGAAAATCATCACCGACAGCGAGAAACTGGACGCCTAATTGCCGAACCAGCAGTTCGCTGATAAACGTATCGGCGCTCAGGGCGGCAAAACGACGATTAAATCGCACACATAACACATAATCGACACCGCTTTCCGTCAGATAATTAAGCTTTTCCCGTAAGCCAGTCAAACGTGCGGGCGCTTTATCGATCGCAAACAGCTCCAGTGGCTGAGGTTCGAATAGCATCACGACCACCGGTAAATCACGCTGGCGACCTTCAGCGCACAGGCGGTGCAGTAACGCCTGGTGCCCACGGTGTACACCATCAAAGTTGCCAATAGTCAGTACACACCCATGCGGCACCTGAGTGAGATTATGTAGGCCACGTATCAACTTCATGCCAGGCTCAAACCAGTGAAAATCGTTCGAGTATACCTTGTACAACTGGCAACGTTAACCCACGATTGCGCTTCCTGGTTGAAAGATCCACCATGATTTATTCATCCGTTGCAGAAACAGGGTAAAAAACGAGATCAGCATGATGATTTTTGTCGTTGAAAAGCTGTATTCGCGCGTCACAAGCTGATAGAATCTGACGCCATCATTACGTAATAAAGCGTTGTTAGTCTACACGGCGTTTATTTACACAAATCCATTGACAAAATAAGGCTGAACGGGCATATTCCTCGACCTTTAGATTGTCCATATAGAATACATTTGGGAGTTGGACCTTGGCTAATATCAAATCAGCTAAGAAGCGTGCCATTCAGTCTGAAAAGGCTCGCAAACACAACGCTAGCCGTCGCTCTATGATGCGTACCTTTGTCAAAAAGGTATACGTCGCTATTGAAGCTGGCGATAAAGCCGCAGCGCAAGAGGCGTTTAACGTCATGCAACCTATCGTGGATCGCCAGGCTGCTAAAGGCCTTATCCATAAAAATAAAGCGGCGCGTTATAAGTCAAACCTGACGGCTCAGATCAAGAAAATGGCCGTAATGGCCTGATCACCGTGTTGTTTGATAAAAAAACCCGCATTTGCGGGTTTTTTTATTTCCGCAGAAAAGCGGCTTTTATCACCAAACCGCTTTTCTGCGACATGACCATTTAGTGAGTTAAATCATCGAAAAACTGCTTCACACCATCAAAGAAACTTTTCGAACGCGGACTATTTTTTTCACCGGTTGGGCCACCAAAGCTTTCCTGGAGCTCATTTAATAACTGTTTCTGCTTTTCATTCAATCCTACCGGTGTTTCCACGACCACCCGGCACAATAAATCGCCCTGTGCACCACCACGTACTGACTTCACACCCTTACCACGTATGCGGAATAACTTACCGGTTTGTGTTTCGCCGGGTACTTTCAGGTTGACACGACCATCAAGGGTCGGCACCTCGATTTCACCACCCAGCGCCGCCATGGTGAAGTTAATCGGTACTTCACAGTACAGATTGTTACCTTCACGCTCAAAAATAGCGTGTTGTTTAACCTGAACCTGAACGTAGAGATCCCCGGCCTGAGCGCCATGTTCCCCGGCTTCACCTTCACCGCTGAGCCGGATACGATCGCCGGTATCGACGCCCGCAGGGATCTTCACCGATAATGTTTTGGTTTTCTCTACGCGACCATGACCGTGACAGCTATTGCACGGATCTTTTATCAACGTACCCCGTCCCTGGCAATGTGGACATGTTTGTTGTACAGCGAAAAAGCCCTGACGCATCTGTACCTGTCCGGCACCATGACAGGTTGGGCAGGTCTGTGGCTGGCTCCCCGGTTTTGCACCACTGCCATGACAGGTTTCACACTCTTCCAGTGTGGGAATGCGTATCTCTTTTGTTACCCCACGCACCGCCTCTTCCAGCGTTAGCTCCATATTGTAACGTAGATCAGAACCACGTGACTGACGTTGACGGCCACGACCACCGCCAAAAATATCGCCGAAAACATCGCCGAAAATATCACTGAAATCGGCACCGCCGCCAAAACCACCGCCCATTCCCCCTTGCTCAAAGGCAGCGTGACCATACTGATCGTAGGCAGCCCGCTTTTTATCGTCGGTCAGAATTTCATAGGCTTCTTTGATTTCTTTAAATTTAGTCTCGGCTTCTTTATCACCTGCGTTGCGATCCGGATGGTATTTGATCGCCAGGCGCTTGTAGGCCTTTTTAATTTCGCGCTCATCCGCTGTTTTGGAAACGCCTAAAATATCGTAAAAATCTTGTTTTGCCATTGGTATTTTTCAGCCCCATAAATATAACGGCACGGGCGAAGAGAAAACCTCTGCGCCCGTGCCCTTGTTTCTACCCGCTCAGAGGGTGATTATTTTTTATCTTTCACTTCTTCGAACTCAGCATCAACAACATCGTCATCCTTCGCGTTGTTTTCAGAAGCATCACCCCCACCAGCTTGTTGAGCATGCTGTTGTTGCGCCAATTCTACCAGTTTTTGCGATGCCTGGGCCAGCGCCTGTATTTTTGCTTCAATATCAGCTTTCTCTTCACCTTTCAGTGCGGTTTCCAGCTCAGTCAAGGCGGACTCGATAGCTGTTTTATCATCAGCCGATAGCTTATCACCAGCTTCTTCAACCTGTTTGCGGGTGCTATGCAACAGATGATCACCCTGGTTGCGAACCTGTACCAGCTCTTCGAACTTACGGTCAGACTCGGCATTCGCTTCAGCATCGCGAACCATTTTTTCAATTTCCGCTTCATTCAGACCGGAAGATGCTTTAATGGTAATTTTCTGCTCTTTACCACTATTCTTGTCTTTTGCGGAAACATGCAGAATACCATCAGCATCGATATCGAAAGTGACTTCGATCTGTGGCATACCACGCGGTGCCGGACTGATACCATCCAGATTGAACTGACCCAGCGATTTATTATCAGCTGCGCGTTTACGTTCCCCCTGAAGCACATGGATAGTTACCGCTGACTGATTATCTTCTGCGGTAGAGAACACCTGGCTGTGCTTGGTGGGGATAGTGGTATTTTTAGCGATCAGCGTGGTCATCACGCCGCCCATCGTTTCGATACCCAGCGATAACGGTGTAACGTCGAGCAGCAGAACATCTTTAACTTCGCCTGTCAATACCCCACCCTGAACTGCAGCACCGATAGCGACAGCTTCATCGGGGTTAACGTCTTTACGTGGTTCTTTGCCAAAGAACTCTGCCACTGTCTTTTGCACTAATGGCATACGTGTCTGACCACCCACCAGGATGACGTCATTGATATCAGAGACTGATAGCCCGGCATCTTTCAGGGCAACTTTCACCGGCTCAATAGAACGTTTGACTAAATCTTCCACCAGGCTTTCCAGTTTTGCACGGGTCACCTTGATATTCATGTGTTTCGGGCCACTGGCATCGGCAGTGATGTACGGCAGATTGACATCCGTTTGTTGCGCAGAAGAAAGCTCAATTTTCGCTTTTTCTGCCGCTTCTTTCAGACGCTGCATCGCCAAGGGGTCATTGCGCAGATCAATGCCTTGTTCTTTTTTGAACTCATCAACCAGATAGTTAATCAGACGGCTATCGAAATCTTCGCCACCCAGATGGGTATCACCATTAGTTGCCAGCACTTCGAATGTTTTTTCACCGTCAACTTCGTCAATTTCGATGATTGAAATATCAAAAGTACCACCACCGAGGTCATAAACCGCGATAGTACGGTTACCGACTTCTTTATCCAGGCCGTAAGCCAGTGCCGCTGCGGTTGGCTCATTAATGATACGTTTTACTTCCAGACCTGCGATACGACCCGCATCTTTAGTGGCCTGACGCTGAGCATCATTAAAATAGGCGGGCACAGTAATGACGGCTTCTGTTACCGGTTCACCGAGGTAATCTTCGGCCGTTTTTTTCATTTTTTTCAGCACTTCAGCCGATATCTGCGGCGGTGCCATTTTTTGTCCTTTGACTTCCAGCCAGGCATCGCCGTTATCAGCATCTACAATTTCGTAGGGCATGATAGAGACATCACGCTGAACTTCATCATCTTTAAAGCGACGACCAATCAGGCGCTTAATCGCAAACAGTGTATTTTTCGGGTTGGTCACGGCCTGACGTTTAGCCGGCTGCCCTACCAGCGTTTCACCATCCTGGGTATACGCGATAATAGAAGGTGTAGTGCGGTCACCTTCGGCATTTTCAATCACACGAGCATGTTTACCATCCATGATCGCCACACAAGAGTTGGTCGTACCCAGATCGATACCAATAATTTTACCCATCTAAACGTCTCCACTAAGAATTCAGTCAACATGTGGTTGTGAACCTGTAATCGGGGCTTCAATACCCTGTCATCTTACGGGCTCATTCACTGCCGTTGACTACTAAATGGGGTCGCTCACTCCTTCATCAAGGGGGAAGATAAAAAATATTTTATTTTTTATCTTCCCGATTAAGCACCTGCTTTAGCTCGCATGGTTGATGTTGATCGCAAGGGAAAGTGGCCTGATATTCATCGTCTGCAAGCGAAAGAATATCAGGAGGAGAGGTTACGGGTCAGCAGAATAATAATAAACAGGCCGCCGATAGCGGCGGTAATGATGCCAATCGGCAACTCTTGCGGAGCCAGTAGCGTCCGGCTGATCAGGTCACTGCCACACAACAGCACCGCCCCCCACAGGCCACAGAGCGGCAGCAGCAGCAGATGTCTGACACCAGAAAAATAGCGGCACATATGGGGTACCATCAAGCCGATAAAGCCAATCACGCCGGTTAATGCCACCAGCAGAGAAGTACACAACGCACAGCAGAAGAAAACCTCCATCCGCAGACGATTGACGTTAATGCCCAGTGACTGTGCCGTCTGTTCGCCCGCCAGTAAACCATCCAGTAGTCGCCAGCGTAGTACGATAAAAGTGATAAGAAACAGCAAGCTCGCTATCACATAAGGTAAGTTATCCCAGCGCGCCAGACCCAGGCCGCCCAGCGACCAGAACAGCACAGAACTCGCCGCGCGTTGATCACCAGAGAAAATCAGATAACTGGTTAATGCACCGAATAAAAAAGAGATTGCCAGACCACAGATAACCAGGTGTTCCGCACTATTTTGCTTCTTAAAATGAAAAAGCAAAATCACCGCCACCGCCGAACTGATCCCACCGACGAATGCCGATACCGGCATCGTCAGATCGCCAAGCCGTTCGGCAAATCGGGTTATGACCAGTACAGCGCCCGCCGATGCGCCGGAAGAGAGCCCGAATAAAAAAGGATCAGCCAAATCGTTACGGGTTGTCGTCTGTAAAAGACCGCCAACCATCGCCAGTATCGCGCCCGCCAGCACCGCCAGTAGAGTTCTCGGTACACGTAAATCGATGACAATTCGGCTGACCATATCGGAGACTGGGGCATCCACCAGCCCCAGTGCTGCCAGTACCTGCATCAGTGATAAAGGGACGCTTCCTTTCGTCACGCTGAACAGCATTAATATGATTAATGCAATCAGCGATCCGCCCACGGCCCACAGGTAACGGTGTGAAGTGAAAGTCATTTCGCTTCCGCTGGATACAAGGCGTGCGCCAGTTTTTCAATCGCTTTGATATTCGCCGGGCCAGGGGTTAACTCCGCATATTGCAGCTTCAGATAACGTTGCTGCTTCACGGCGCTGGTCTGTTTCATTAATGGGTGATTTTCAAGAAAATGACGCAGTGAATCCGCGCCTTGAGCAATCTGGTAATCCAGCAGAATAATCAAGTCTGGATTGGCGGTTGCGACGCTCTCCCAGGAGGTTGTGCCCCAGCTGATGGCGAGTTCATCCATCACATTTTTGCCGCCTGCCGCTTCAATAATGGCGGTTGGCATGGCATACCGGCCACTGGTAAAGGGTTTATCCTCGCCAGAGTCATAGACAAACACTTTCAGCGGTTGCGTACCTTGTGGCGCTGCAGGCAGTGCGGCCAGTCTTTTCTTCCAGCCATCGACCAGTGCCTGAGCTTGCGCCTGTTTAGCAAAAATCTTACCCAGTTTCAGTTCATCGTTATACAGCAGATCCATGCTCGCTTTCTGTTTATTATCAGTGGTAAAAACGCAACTCTCACTCAACACCAGCGTTTTGATACCATACTTATCCAGCGCCGTCGGCGTTACGTCACCGCCCACTTTCATGCCATAATTCCAGCCAGCGAAAAAGAAATCAGGGTTAACCGCCAGTAAATTTTCCAGTGAAGGATATTTAGGTGCCAGTTCAGGGATCGTCCCCAGCGCTTGTTTAAATTCCGGTGTCATTTTGTACCAGCCACTGATCCCGGTAACACCAACAATATGATCCTGTATTCCCAATGCGAAGGCCATTTCAGACATATTAAGATCATGGATGATGGCTCTTTTCGGTGCCTGAGTAAAAGTCAATGGTGTTCCACAACTCTCAACTGTCACCGGATAATCAGCTGCATTGGCCACGGTTACTGACGCTACTGTAATCAAACTAACAAGCCATTTATTCATTTTTTCATCCTTAAAACAGCAATTAAACAGCATCAGGAACTTCAAAAAGACGTAACGTTTTTCCATTATCAGGATGCTGCACGGTAAAAGTGGTCAAACCAAAGACGGGATACAGTTGTGCCGAAACCAGTACGCGCGCGGGGATATCCCAGGCGACAGCATGGCCCTGCGATAGCAGCAATACACGGTCAGCAAAAGCGTCAATCAGTGAAAGATCGTGCAATACCGCGATGACCGTCATGCCTTTTTTCTTCACTGATGACAGCAGTTCTACCCGCCCTGGCAGATCGAGATGGTTCGTCGGTTCATCCAGTAATATGATCGTCGGGGATTGTGCGAGGACACGCGCCAGCGCCGCGCGCTGCCGTTCTCCGCCTGACAATGAAGAAAGCGAACGCTTTCGCCATTTCTGCATACCGCTATCATTAATCGCCTGGCTTACGATCGTATCGTGTTCATGGCGTGATGCGCAGTGGATATGAGGAATACGGCCAAGCGCAACGTAATCTTCTACTGTCAGCCGTAAATCAGGCGTATCATTCTGGGAAAGCACCGCAATTTGCTGTGCGCGTTGCTGTCGGGTCAGGCTGGAAACAGGGTGTCCTGAGAGCAGGATTTGACTCTTTTTGGCACTCAGAACCTGGCAAATGACGCGCAGCAGTGAGGTTTTACCACTGCCATTCGGCCCGATTACCGCCAGACGTTCCCCTTTACAGACAGTAAAATGAATATCTGACAGGATCTCACCGCCCCCTGGCCGTGGTAATGATCCAATATTAACACTGAGTACCGGCTCACCTGGCATGTCGTGATTCGTCAATCTCATTTGTCAATCTGCCACTATGGCGCGCTTTGTTTTCGCTGACAAAGCACGACATCCTGTCTTTATCATAGTAAAGATGATAAGCAATATCATTTAAAAATAAATGCCGAATAGTGCTATATTTTATAATGTGTTATGACCATAATCCTTATAATAAAAAGGGATTATTTGTCACGTTTATCGGCACTTTGCTGCTGAGATCCGCTATCGGTGGTGGCTTGCGCTATCACACGCCTGGCACTTTCAGGACGAAAAGCGACCACCACCTCTGATGCTGTCTCAATATAAGGCCCTTCAAGTAACTGTATACAGTAGGGAACACTGGCAAAAATCCCTGACACCAGCACCTTACCTTCTGCGTTTTTTACCCCTTCGAGCGTTTGCTGAATCGCTTTCGGCTGGCCGGGTAAATTGAGGATCAACGCCTGCTTACGAATCACGCCCATCTGGCGAGACAAGATCGCGGTCGGCACAAAGTGCAGGCTAATCTGGCGCATCTGTTCGCCGAAACCAGGCATAACGCGATCAGCTATTGCCAGCGTCGCATCGGGGGTGACATCACGACGGGCGGGTCCCGTACCGCCCGTTGTCAGGATCAAATGACACCCCATCTCATCAACCAGCTCACATAAGGTTTGTTCGATAAGTGCCTGTTCGTCAGGAATTAAGCGTGACTGAAGTTTAAAAGGCGTCGTTAATGCCCGGTCCAGCCACTCGGTCAGCGCCGGAATGCCCTTATCCTGATAAATACCACCCGACGCGCGATCCGAAACAGAAACTAAGCCAATTCGTAACGTATTCATTGTTATTCCGTTTAATAAAATGTTTACAGAGGAAGGTGCCATCATACTGTAACCGTTGTGCGCTTTCCCGAATAATTCAAGCGATCGCGGGCAGACACCAAATGCCAGTCAGCATCACTATCTGATTGACCATTAAGACCACAAGCCATCTCCCTGTGATATTGATCGCAAAATAAGCATGAAAATAATTAACGACGGAAGGGTGTCATCGTGATCGCTGACGGCCTGTGGCAGAATCAGGCCATCTGTTATCAAGGGAGTAGACAGCGGCGACCTTTTTATCTCCTGAAATCATCTTTCCGTAGCGTGCTGTTAATAATATCGCGGATGAATTTCCGCCGGTAAGGCCTGACAGGGAAATGATACTGATGCTGTCAGGCAGGACAACAAATCATTTCATTTTCATGAACCCCAATAATATTCATGAGGCCCGCATAATGAATCAGCCCGATTTAATAACCCCTCCGCTCAGCGCCCTGACAGCAAAGGGCCTGAACCGCTACCGTCTGATTATTCCCTCCTGTCCGGCACTGCTGGATGTGGAGGAGTTCAGTGGCCGGGAATCACTGAGTGAGCTGTACCGTTACACCATTCAGTTCACCAGTGACGAAAGGAATATCGATGCGCGCCAGATACTGAACCAGGGGGCCACGCTGATGATGGGCACCGGGCCGCTGCTGGCGCTGAGCGGACAGAAACGGGTTCACGGCGTGGTGACGTACTTCAGCCGGGTGGGCGGTTCGCGCGAGCAGGCGACCTACCGGATTGTACTCGAGCCGAATCTGTCGCGCCTGGACAGGCAGTACCGCAGCCATCGTTTTCTGGTGGATAAATCGGTGCCGGAGGTGGTGAAGGCGGTACTGGAAGAGCACGGACTGAAAGGGTGGGAATATGAATTTCATCTTCAGAGGGACTATCCGAAAAGGGAGCAGATAAACCAGTATCGCGAGAGTGACCTGGCGTTTACAGAGCGTCTGCTGGCGGAGGTGGGGATATTTTACTACTTCACGCTGCAGCCGGACACGCAGACGGAGGTGATTCATTTTGCCGACGGCCAGCATGCATGGCGTTACGGGAAAAAGCTGCCGCTGAACAGTCCGTCGGGGGCGAATGACGGCGGGGTGGAGTCGGTGTGGGGCGTGCAGGTCGGGCACCGGATGGTGGCGCGCACGGTGACCACCGGAGACTACAGCCACCGTGAGGCGCAGAACATCCTGACCTCAGAGGCGGCGGATATGAGTCGTGGTGAAGGGGAGGGGATGACGTATGGTGATGTTTACCGTTACGGAACGCGGCGCCGTGAGCGGGGAGCGAAAATCAGTCCGGCTGCGGAAAGTGGCAACTTTCTGGCGCAGCTGGCCCATGAACGCTTTCTGGCGGGGCAGAGCACGGTAAGCGGGAGCAGCAGTGATGCGACCCTGGGCCGGGGCAGGTGCTGGACATCAGTGAAACGGTGATACCGCCGACGCTGCCGCGGGAAGCGGCGGGCGGTGTGCTGATAACCGGGGCGGATTACAGCGCGAGCCGGAAGAATGCGCTGCGGGTGGCGTGGCGGGGGATACCGTTTCGTGATAACCGCTGCTGGCGGCCGGAGGAGAAGGCACGCCCGGTGATAAGCGGCACGCTGATGGCGCGGGTGACCAGTGCCAAAAGTGAGGACATTTATGCATGGCAGGATGGTTCGGGGCTGTACCGGGTGCAGTTTGATGCTGACCGTGATGAAAAGAGCCGCGGGATGGAGAGCATGCTGGTGCGGCTGGCGAAACCTTACGGCGGGGACAGATACGGATTTCACTTTCCACTGATAGCCGCAGGCTACTACTTTATTGCTATTTATCTTCAACGGGGCTTCGCCGGGTTAAAACAAGACCCGGAAATGGCGTTGCGTTATTTTCGTAAGGCGGCAGATGAAGGGAATCCACAGGCTCAAGCCTATCTCGGAGACAAACTGGCTCCGGCAGATATGGCACCGGATGTCTCCCGACAGTTGCTACGTTGTAACGAATAGGCTGATAGCTCCGTGACATCGATCGGAGATATTATATTGCTTCCGCTTTATCTGCTTGTGATAATACAGAATTAAAATTAATAAATTTTTTGTGTTGTGACAGAGATTATCCCTGTAAATTGATGGCAGGTGATGGAGGCCAGAGAATCTAGTGCTTGCCGTTAGACGTTCTGGTTATTTATTCCGCTCAATCTATTAGTATTAATAATTATTATGGCGGGTCGTCTTTGTGGTTGAATGTTACTTGATGGTAGCGAAATAGTAGCAATATGTTTTTTATATTAACATGCCGTTATCCAGAATGATTTAAATCGTTTTGTTTTTTTCTATATACGTTATGCATCGGGTTACGGCTTATTCTGGCTGATGGTGTGGTGCTGTTATGTTAATTAATGACCGGGTTATCACGCTGGTCGGTTTCCATCTGCTGCGTAAGATAACCGGCGAGCGGAGCATAAATGATGTGCTGAGTATTATCCCCCGCATACCTCCGCCATTATTCCTGACGGGTTATGCGGTAAACCTGGTAAATTAACAGAATCGCTCTTTTCTTTTAATGTCCTGAAATAACCTTTCCGGAGAGTGCTGTTATTATGCAAGATTTAACCCTGCGCTATTTTGATGCGGAAATGCGTTATCTGCGTGAAGCGGCAAAAGAGTTTGCCGAAGCCCATCCTGACCGGGCAGCAATGCTGGATCTCGATAAAGCGGGCACCCCTGATCCGTATGTCGAGCGTCTGCTGGAAGGGTTTGCGTTTCTGACCGGCAGATTGCGCGAAAAGATTGACGATGATCTGCCAGAGCTGACAGAAGGGCTGGTCAGTATGCTGTGGCCGCACTATCTGCAAACGATCCCGTCACTGTCGGTGGTAGCGTTCACGCCACAGCTGTCGGAGATGAAGATAGCGGAAGTCGTGCCGGCCGGACTGGAGGTGTATTCGCAGCCGGTAGAGCCGAAGAATACCGTCTGTCGCTACCGTACCACTCAGGCACTGAAGCTCAATCCGCTGGCGGTGTCGCAGGTAACGATGACCAGTGAGCCGGATGGTCGTTCATTGCTGCGCCTGCGTTTTGCCTGTAGCTCCCAGGCCGACTGGTCGCAGGCTGACCTCAGCGATCTGAGCCTGTATCTTGATGCCGATGCGCCAGTCAGTAGTCAACTGCATCTGATGCTGACGAAACGTCAGGCAGCACTGTACCTGCGTCTGCCCGGCGAGGAACGTATTCGCCTTGATGGCTACTTCTCACCCGGTGGATTCCGGGAGGAAGATGCGCTGTGGCCGCAGGGCGATACCGCCTTCAGTGGCTACCAGTTACTGCTGGAGTATTTTACCTTCCGCGATAAGTTTATGTTTGTCCATCTGCATGGCCTGGAAGGGATTGTCCTGCCGTCGGGGATCGCCGGTTTTGATATTGAGATGGTCTTCAGTAGCCTGTGGCCTGCCGACCTGCCGCTCACTGATAGTGCCGTGCGTCTGCACTGCGTGCCAGTGATTAATCTGTTCACGCTTGAGGCCGATCCGCTGCTCATCAGTGGTGAGGAGAGTGAATATTTACTGCGTCCCCAGCGGTTACAGGATGGTCATACTGAAATTTACTCCGTGGATTCAGTGACCAGCGCCAGTCAGAATCCCCACGGGGAATATGTGCCATTTAGCAGCTTTCGCCATAAAGGCGGGATGATGCGTCGTGAGGCACCACCCCGATACTACCATACCCGGGTGAAACGTAACGTCAGTGGACTGTATGATACCTGGCTGATCCTCGGGGGGCAGCAATGGCAGGAGGATCGGCTGCAGGAACGGGAAACGGTATCGCTGCATATTACTGGTACCAATGGCCAGTTGCCACGCCGGGCACTGCAAAGCACGCTGCTTGATCGCTGTGAACAGAGGGTTCAGACGTCACTTACTGTGCGTAATTTGTGCAAGCCGACCTTGCCAGTCTATCCACCCGCCGAAGACCGTTTCCACTGGCGGGTGCTGAGCCACCTCGGCTCCGGGTTCCTCAATATGATGAGCAGTGCGGAGGTACTACGCGGTACTCTGGCGCTGTATAACTGGCAGGAAGATGCGCTCAATACCCGGCGGCTGGAGGCGATCCGCCAGGTGACCCATCACCGTATTCAGCGTTTTGAGCAGGGCTATCTGCTGCGGGGTATTGATATTGAAATTACGCTCGACAGCAATGGCTTTACCGGCGAAGGGGATATCCATCTGTTTGGTGAACTGCTGAACCGCTTTCTCGCGCTGTATGCCGATATGAATCAGTTTAATCAGCTTACCCTGATTGTTCAGCCAGAAGGAAAATGTATCCGATGGAAAGAGAATCACAGTCTGCGCCTGCCCGGCTGATGGCAGCGCTGGGTGATCGGCTGCCGTACATTAATTTTTACCGTTTCTGTCAGTTGCTGGAACACAGCCAGCTGGACAAACCGGTAATCGGCAGTGACTGGCGATTACGTGAGGAGCCGGTGCGTTTTCGTCCTCATCCGGGAATGGGTTTTCCGGCGGGCGAGCTGAAAGCTATCGAACCCGCGGAACATCCGAACCAGCCGTCTGTCGTGCGGGTGACCTTTATGGGATTGTATGGCGTGGAGTCGCCGCTGCCATCGTCCTATGTCAACGATATTACCCAACAGCGGGAAGGGTATGAAGCCACGGCCGATTTTCTGGATATTTTTAATCACCGGTTGATTGCTCAGTATTATCGTATCTGGCGAAAATATTCTTATCCGGCCACCTTTCGCGATGGCGGACAGGATGACATTTCGCAGTATCTGCTGGGACTGGCGGGACTGGGTATTGACGGCTGTGCAAAGAACATCGCTACCCCGGTATCGCGCTTTCTGGCGTTGCTGCCGATGATGGTTCAGCCAGGCTGTACAGCTCAGGGACTGTCGTCACTGATACGGTTACTGGCTCCCCATACCCGCGCCACGCTCTGGCATCATGATAAACAGCGCATCCCGCTGGAAACCCCATTGACGATGCGCGTCAGTCAGCCGGTCAGCCTGAAAAGCCGTCCGATAATGGGTACTTACGCTACCGATGTTAATGGTCAGGTGCTGATGCATTTAACCACCACTGACCGGGAAGAAGCGCAGGGCTGGTTGCCGGGGGGAAGTCTGCACAATGACTTAATGGCGCTGCTACATGTCTATCCCGGTTCACGGTTTGATGTGCGGCTGCGGTTGTCAGTACCCCGCAGCCTGCTGCCAGATGCCACAATGCGCTGCCACCCTGGCAGCGAGGTGGCACAACTGGGACGCACTGCCGTAATGCGTCCTCAGGCGGCAACGACGCCGCCCTCATCAGCCATGATAACGATCAGTCTGGGGCGTTTTCAGCGGCTACAGCAAAATATTCATCGCAGGGAGACCGACGAAAATGGCGATTACCATTGGTAATATCCGCTGGCTGCTGATGGCGGCCATCATCACTTCATTAGCCGGTTGCGGGCTGACACAGCAGGTCAGCGACAATACGGTCGCTATGACCCGGGCAATTTTTTATAAGCAAGTTAAAACATTGCATCTGGAAATCCGCGCCCGTGAGGCGGTTAACCACAACGCGGGTGGTGTGTCACTGTCCACGGTAGTGCGAATTTATCAGCTTAAGGCACGCAACACCTTTGATAGTACCGATTACCCGTCACTGTTTAAGGCTGATAGTCAGGCCATTCACGCTGATGTACTGGCACAAAAAGATATCCGCCTGCAACCGGGAGCCACTGTGACCGTGACGATGCCATTGGCGGAAGAGGCCAGCTATGTGGCGTTGGCAGGGATGTTTCTCGCTCCGGATCAGCAGCGTAACAACTGGCGCATCGTGCTGAGTCGCGATGACCTCGATCCGGACAAAGCGCGGATTATCGAAGCGGGAGATAACCGGCTGACGTTGCTGGAGATAAAGGCGAAGTGATATTGCCGGGGCAGAATTGTACTTTCCGGAAGACAAACCGGATAGCCAGGGCTTTGTTCGCCTGCCAGAAGCCATCTTCTCAGTCAGCGCGGATGCCATAACTAACACGATGATATTCATCAAGGGAACATAAAATGACGATGGCAAAAGCATTGCTGGCACAGTGTGTGCCCGATGAAGCCCGGCAGTTATCGCTGTGTAACAATTTACAGGAGAGATTATCGCAATGGGATAACTGGCTGAAACCTTTAGCTCAGGGGGAAGGGGTAGGGCAGGATCCTGTCAGTGATGACGATTTCCAGTTGATGCGCGAGGAGATCAACAAACTTTCTGGCACCGATGGTGAAAAACTTTGCCAGTTGAGTGAAAAAATTCTCTGTTATAGCGCCAGGGATTTCCGTGTCGTCACCTGGTATATCTATGCCCGCCTGCAACGGGAAGGTGAGATGGGGTTGTGTGAGGGACTGCAGTTGCTGACTGCGATGCTTATGCGCTACGGTGCGCGCTGTCATCCGTGTCGTCCCAATGCGCGTAAGTCGGCGCTTGAGTGGCTCAACAGTACCAAAATGCAGGATGCGCTTGCACGCTGGCCGGATGCCAACCGCGAGCAGACTTCTCAGACTGCTGCCGTGCTGAGTTTGCTGGAGAGTCAGCTGGAAAGCTGGCCGCAAGCTGAGCGCCCGGTACTCAATGGCTTAACCCGTGTGCTGGAGGAGCGTCTGGCGGGCTCCGGCGGACTGGATGGACTCACGCCGCAAAACAACACATCCGTTGACACTCCCGCTGATTCGACGCCTAGGCCGTCAGCGCCAGAGAGTAGTGTCAGGTCCGAGGGCGAATTTTTAAGTCAGTCGAAAATGCTCTCCCGCTGGCTGGCCGGGCAGTCGAATGGCTGGCTGGCGTCCCACCGCCTGATGAAAACAGTTCGCTGGGATACCGTGGCGCAACTTCCGTCGCTGGATGCCAGCGGTCGTAGCCGACTTTTACCACCGAAAGCGGATTATCGCGCGCAGCTGAAACGTCTGTATTTGCAACAGAACTGGATAGAGCTGGTCGAGCAGGCCAGTACTATTTTTGGTGAAGGCGGCAACGGCTTCTGGCTCGATCTACAGTGGTATCTCTGGCAGGGGCTGACCTATGCCGGACACCCCTGGGATAGCTGGGCCGATTATATCCTCAGCGATCTGCGGTTGTTGCTGGCCCGGCTGCCGGGGCTTGAACAACTGTTGTGGAGCGATGGCTCTCCGTTTGCCGATGAAGTGACGCTGATCTGGATCAGAGAAAAGGTTAATGACGATCTGTCTGGGTTTGGCGATCAGCCGGTGACGGTAAGTACGGAACGACAGGCGGATGACATTTTCGCGCTGGAAGAAGAGGCGATAGCAAAAGGTGACAGCGACGGCCCGGAAGCAGCGCTGGACTGGCTGCAGCATCGTCCGGGGATGGCGTCACCTCGCAGCCGCTGGTTACTGCGTCTGTTGATGGCCCGTGTTGCCGAACAGTTTGGCCGCCATGAAATGGCACTTCATCTGCTCGCTGAGCTATCGAAGATCGCACCGCAACTGACACTCAACGACTGGGAGCCTGCGCTGTTATTTGAAGTACAAGCGCGTCGCCTGAAGTTATTGCGTCTGAAAGCCGGTCGTAGTGAAAGCGATAAAGCCCGCCTCGTTGCGGAAATGGATGAGCTGCTGGCCAGCCTGATTGCTATCGATCCAGCGAGGGCGATGGTGTTGTGTGGCTGATAAAATCTGACAGGGAAAATAGTATGCCTGCGGTCTTAGAGCCTATCCCATTAGGCGTTATTGGCGCAGCCAGTTTGGACACGGACAGCGCGGAGAAACCGCAGCGTACACGGAGTACGTGAGGATTTCGAGCACTGCCCAGGGACAAAATGGCAAGTAAAATAGCCTAATGGGATAGGCTCTTAAGGAGTGGTGCTTTTCGATTCTCCTTTTACAGTCATGAACCTGATGACCCACATATATTGATAAGGGTAATGTAACCGCTCTAACAGGGTTACATGATATCAGCGTCGTGTGGAGTGTAGGATTGGTTTCGCACGAACTTCATGAATGATAACATCTGGTTAAAGAACATCAGATAATACTCCGGGAGGCCTGGGATGCTGATTTCACAAAGTGAGAATGATATTCGCGTCATGAATGTCTGCATTGATGATGATTGCCTGACAGTTGATCTCATGGATGGGCGTAGTATCTCTGTTCCTGTTGCCTGGTTTCCTCGTCTTGCTGCTGGTACGGCTGAGCAGCGACAAAACTGGATACTTTGTGGTGCGGGATATGGTATCCACTGGCCTGATCTGGATGAGGATCTGAGCACCGAAGGGCTGCTGCGTGGTGCTAAAGGTGTGCATCCCCGGTTCTGACGGGGGTAATCTGACAACTGTCTTGACACTTATCGGTCAACGTGAATGGTAGCATGCAGATGCCGGGGAGTCGTCAGCAGTCGGGTAGCTCCTCTACTCAACACCAGGAATGGTGACAACCTCAGCAACTGGTATCAAGTGGGGGTTATGTATTCAACATATTGATCACGTTGTATCATCGCTCTTTTTATCAGAGACACCAGATGGCTAAAATTGACGTAACATGCCCGTTTTGTCAACAAACTGAACCCGTTAAAAAGCATGGCCTGGGTAAGTCCGGTTTTCAGCGCTATCGTTGTCAGTCATGCTGTCGTACTTTCCAGACCGATTATGCTTATCGTGCCTGCCGCCCCGGCATGAAAGAACAAATTGTTGACCTTGCTATGAATAATGCCGGTATCCGTGATACCGCACGGACTCTGCATATCAGCATCAATGCCGTTGTCCGCACTTTAAAAAACCCGCGCCACGATGTGTAACCACATTGCCGCTGGATAATCTGCAAATCCAGCTTATCTGTGAAGTGGATGAGATGTGGTCTTTTGCTGGCAGTAAAAAGCAGCAACGCTGGCTGTGGTATGCGTGGGAGCCTCGTCTCAAACGTATTATTGCGCCTACTTTTGGGCGCAGGAGCAAAAAGACACTGCGCAGGTTACTGAGATTATTATCAGGTTTTCATGTCGCCTTCTGGTGTACCGATAACTTCAGCGCATATGACATACTGCCGGATGAAAAACATATCAGGGGTAAGCTTTACACGCAGCGGATTGAACGGGAAAACCTGAATCTGCGTAACCGCTTAAAGCGACTGAATCGTAAGACCCTGGGGTACTCAAAATCTGTTGAGATGCATGACAGGATCATCGGCACTTTTATTGAGCGCGAATATTATATTTGAGACAATATAAACATATTGAATACACCACCCATGGGAGCCTCGTCTCAAACGAATTATTGCTCATACTTTTGGACGCAGAAGCAAAAAGACACTGCGCAGGTTACTGAAATTATTATCAGGTTTTAATGTTGCCTTCTGGTGTACAGATAACTTCAGCGCTTATGATCTGCTGCCGGATGAAAAACATATCAGGGGTAAGCTTTATACACAGCGGATTGAACGGGAAAACCTGAATTTGCGTAACCGATTAAAGCGACTGAATCGTAAGACTCTGGGGTACTCAAAATCTTTTGAAATGCATGACAGGATCATTGGTACTTTTATTGAGCGCGAATATTATGTTTGAGACGAAATAAACACATTGAATACATCACCCATACGCCAATACTTTGAACCGTTAGGATGAAGGAGAAGATACATACCTGCACCATCAGTGAGCTTGATCTTCTTTTCTGGGGTTTTTGCGTTTTTAATCTGAATGTCAGTCAGAGCCATCGTTGAGCCTCCATTGATGGTACAAAACTCATCGAACTGGATATGCCAGCAAATATACCATCAAAACAGTATAGCTGTAGGTAGATTTCAGTAGATGAGAGTAGACAACGAGATGGGGTAACTAACTGATTTCAGAAAGCAAAACGGACGTCAGTAGACGTCCGTTTATATGTTAGTGGTGCCCGGACTCGGAATCGAACCAAGGACACGAGGATTTTCAATCCTCTTGCTAGTGTCAGGTAAGTATAAAAGAGTGTTTGTGCGTTACCTGAGTGAACGTACAGACAATGAAAATTTTACCCGTTATTTCTCCAAAAGGTGGTGAAGGTAAGTCTACCTTTGCTGCCTATCTTGCAGGATTCCTTGCTGATGCAGGACTGAAAACGCTTTTAATTGATGCGGATTGGTCGCAACCTACGGCGAGTAGTATTTTTCCTCTGAAAAAAGAAGCACCTTTTGGTCTTTATGAAATTTTGATGCAGATGATTCCTGACCCTTTGCAGGCCATTTCACTCTCTGCGATTGATAATCTTGATATTCTTTATTCCAATGATCCGGATGAGCTTTTGCCTACAGCGATGTTGCATGCGGCAGATGGCCGGTTACGTTTAAGAAATATCCTTCAGCACCCTGCATTTTCCCGCTATAACGCTATTATCGTTGATTCCAAAGGCGCTACCGGTGTGATGACAGAGTTATCCATTTTGTCTTCAACTGGTAATGTTATGGGAGTTGTCAAACCCATTCTTCCCGATGTGCGCGAATTTATTCGTGGATCCCTCCATATGTTCTCCCGCCTGAAAACCTACGAAGACTATGGTATTCACCTGCCGAATATATCGATCCTTGTCAATTGCTTTGAAAATACGCTCCTTGATCGTGAAGCTATGGAAGGTCTTTCCGCCATTATCAATCAGAAACAGTATGACAGTTCAGCGCTGGATAACCGCGATATTTATCGCCTGCTGGATACACGCATTGAGGCGCTGGATATTTATAAACTAGGTCACGTTAAGTCGCAGCCCGTTCATCGGCTTGAATATAAAACCCGGCGTAAAGGACCTGCAGCAGCAGAAACGATGCACAGTCTTGCTTGCGAGCTATTTCCGGAGTGGAAATTGTTCTTTGATGATGTTATTGCCCGGGAGGTTCGCGTATGAACCGTAATCAAATTTGGCGCATGGTTGCTTGCTCTACTGATACATACAATAGACATGAAGAGATTCATGTATTTGTTGATGCTCCTGATTATGAAACAGCAAAAAAGCGTATTTACGAACGCTTGGCTGAAGAATGGGATCTTCCACAGGAATTTATCGATATATATAACCTATGGAGTGGATCAGAACTTCAAGAAATGTCTACAGGAGGACAAATACCTGAGGGATTGCCACTGTTGGAGTCCGGGGGCGGCAATGGAATAGTGTATTACGATCGGGAGCCTCTGATTCTGGTCGCGTCTGCCCAATTACGTGAAGTGCTTGAAAATGCGCTACAAGCGGTATTGCTCATGGAGCAGCAAGAGCAGCAGGATTGTGGCGATAAGTTTGTTGTTGGAACTAAGCCTGACTGAGGAGGAGTTATGAATAAAACAACTATTCCTCATTCAATCGACGCTGAGCAGGCTGTGTTGGGTGGATTAATGCTGGATAATGACCGCTGGGATGAGGTGATTTTATTACTGGCACCGGATGATTTTTTTGTCGCTCAGCATCGGGTGATTTATCGGGCAATGGCAGCGCTGGTCGGTGAAAATTTGCCGTTGGATCTCATTACACTCTCTGATCGCATGGAAAAAGGAGAAGAACTGAGGCAAGTGGGTGGGTTCGCTTATCTGGCAGAAGTAAGCAAGAACACACCTTCGGCCGCTAATATTCTTGCATATGCCGGAGTTGTGGCAGAAAAGAGTCGATTACGAAAATTACAGAGTGTCGGCAATATGTTGATTGCTGACACCCAGGTATTAAACGCGCATTCTTCTACTGTTCTTGAGGCAGCAGAAAATCAGTTGTTTCGTATCGCAGAGCAGGGAATACAGCAGGCAGGCACTGAAACCACCATAAACGATGCTATCGATATGCTGGTCAACCAGCTTGAAGCTATGATGGGGGGTGATGGACTTACTGGTACTCCAACGGGTTTTAGCCAGTTAGATGAAATGACGTGTGGCCTGCAACCAGGCGACCTGGTTTTGCTGGCTGCTCGTCCATCAATGGGCAAGACCGCGCTGGCGCTGGCTACCTGTGCTGCTGCGGTACGAGAAAAACCGAATAATTATGTTTTTGTCTATAGCATGGAGATGCCAAAAGAACAGCTCTCTATGCGCTTGATGTCCATGACCGGGCGGGTTGAACTTAGCAGACTTCGTAGCGCCACGCTGAATGATGAAGAATGGGCCCGTCTTTCACAAGCCATACAAGAAATACTGCAGTGGAATAATCGTCTGATTATTGATGATGTCAGTTATCAGACGCCAGCAACTTTACGTGCCCGTACTCGCCGCTATGTTCGTAAATATGGGCAGCCAGCTCTCATTATGGTCGATTATCTGCAACTCATTCGCTCACCCGAACAGGAGAATCGTACCCAGGAAATTACTGAGATATCCCGTTCACTGAAAGCCATAGGGAAAGAGTTTGGTTGTTCTGTTCTGGCGCTTTCTCAGCTCAATCGCCAGGTAGAGCAGCGAGCAGATAAACGCCCCAATAACGGCGATCTACGTGATTCCGGGGCACTGGAACAGGATGCGGATCTCATCTTATTCATCTATCGGGATGAAGTCTATAACCCTGGAACCATGACTCCCGGCGTGGCAGAAATCATAATCGGTAAACAACGACAGGGACCAACGGGGACGGTAAAAGTGCAGTTCGATGGTTGTTATACACTTTTTTCTGAATATCAAGAGGGAGGGTATGACCTCGGATATCACAGGAAAGGAGGCCAGTCATGAATATAGGAGCATCTATGCTTCAGCCTGGCCGCAAAACCACGGGGAGCATTGAGCGTATACCGGTAGTTGAAATGCCAATGGTACTGACGATTGAACAGCTGGCACCAAACCCGGATAACCCGCGAACATCGAAGAATCCACGCTATGACGAAATAAAAGCGTCAATTAAGGCCCGGGGACTGGATACTGTGCCAAAAGTTACCCAGGATCCAAAGGGTGATCCAAATAAGTATATCTTCAGTGATGGCGGTAATACTCGTTATCAGATACTGGCAGAACTCTGGCAGGAGACGGGAGATGAGCGCTTTTTCCGTATCCATGTACTGGTGAAGCCCTGGCCCGGACGACTTCAGTGTGTGATTGGTCATTTAGCAGAGAATGAAGTGCGTGGCGACTTGTCCTTTATTGAAAAGGCTCAGGGGATCCATAAGGCGCGGACTATTTATGAGGAACAACTGGGAAAGCCAGTTTCTCTGCGTGAATTGTCCACTATGTTAACCAGTGAAGGATTGCCTGTTCATAATTCGACAATCAGCCGGATGGAAGATGCTTTAAAGTACCTCTTTCCCTGGATGCCGGACCTTCTTGAATCCGGACTTGGTGCTCCACAGATCAGACTGTTACTCGCTTTGCGCCAGGATGCTGAGAAAGTCTGGGATCAGTTTTGCCTTCTGTCTGAACAAAGCGATAAATGCTTTACCGATGTATTTGGTGAATGCTGCCGCAAGTTCAATTCCCCCGAACTGTGGTCACCAGAAATGTTCCGTGATGAATTTATTGGTGATCTGCTGCAGGCGCTACCGCATCCGGAGCTGAATTATGACCGTTGGTTGATGGAGTTGGATCCGACAGATCGGACTCAACACGCTCATTTTGATGATCATAAAAAGATAACTGATCTTCAGGAAGTGATGCCATCCCCATCTTCCGATAGCGTTACTGAAATTTCATCTTCTCCCTTGCCAGAGGCGTTGCCTGAATCAACACATTCCATGTCAGTGATTACAGAGGAACCGCCGCTTCAGGAGACAAACACGCAGGGAGTATCGACTGATAATCAGGAGACGGTGTCGTCAGTATCAGAACCGCATATAGAAATACAACCGAATTGCAGCCCTTTGAATATTTCAGATGATAATACGGATACAGATAGAGATAGCGATGAAGCGTTTATCTCTATGCTCCATCCAGATCTGGAGAAGGAGGATGAAACTCTCTGCCTGGATACCTCTGTTATTGAAGATTCTATCTGGTCAGTACCTTCTTATCAGGATGATATCGAGCATTTACAGAATATGGCCTTCGTTCTGGCCTGGGAACTGGGTGAAACGCTGGGATGTGAAGATGAAATCCTGCCAGATCGCGCCAGTAGTCTGTCACCAGGCTACTGCGCCGCAGGTGGCAATTGCAGTGCGCCGACAGCTTTTCTTTTGTCTCTTGCAGGATGTTGTCCGGCGCATTGTCCGACAAGTGGCCTGGATACCGTACTGATCGGCGGTGCCGCGCAGCAGGATGTGCCGGTTCTTGATGATGAGAATGCCATAAAAATACTGCGATTGATGCGTATTCTGCGTCGTTTACGGGAGCTGCAGCGTGGCATAACCATAACAGAGAGCGAGAATGTGATGAATAATGAACAATATCAGTATGGTGGGGGGGGTCAATGACTAATGCTGGTGGGGTATCGCAGGCAGCTAATGGGCTACTGATGCAACTGGTGCTGGATTTGAAGAGCGGCTATCTCCGGCGCTGCGAGTCTCTGGGGATCAAACGTGAAGAGATGGAGATGTTGCAAAGACTTTCTATTGAGGAATTACATTATCTTGCGAACAGTGAAGTATCGGTGGTGAGTATTAATATCAATCACGACAATCTAATCAGTATGTTACAACGTGCAAGGCTGGAACAACAACGTCTGCAACAAATTGATCGAGCACTGGCACTGGGCAGTTCAATTGAGTTGATGCAGACGTTTTTCGGCCTTTCAAGCGTTGATGTGGCAGCGCGTCGACGCATCGCTGGCATTGAAGCACGGGCTGGACGTGGCAATGCACTGAGTGATGAAGATAATGCGGAAATCTGGCGCTTGTGGCAGAGATCGGGTATTGAAAAGGTCGAAAGTCATGACGGACTTGATGTCATGATGCTGGCTGCAGAACAACTGAATATTCCCCTGACTTCAGTCTGGCATGCGGTGAAAGGCTGGCATAGAACCATATCACATCGATCGGTAAGCCAATCCCTGAAACCAGTGATGAAAAACGCCGATCATGAATGCCACCGTGTGAGGTGATCTATAAATAGTGTGTTTATCCTGCATCTAACTGTAAGTGGATGCAGGCGTAAGCATACTGACAGAACAGAGTAACCTGATGATTCCATCATAAGGAAAAGAATATGACGCTGCCTGCGGACAGCCTGATAGCGTTTACCCTGGAAAAAATGAATATCCGTCTGGCGGCTAATTCACGCTGTGATAACGGACTGGTGCGTAGTGGCTTGCTGTTCACGGGGAATGTGCATGATGCGATCCCCCGAAGACTGTTACTGGATACGCGACTTTCCCCCCTTGATAAGATGGGCTGGATGATGATCCGCCTATATGCGCAGAATAATGAAGGCGCGATATTTCCCAGTTATGATGAATTGCAACTCCAGTTAGCTTCTCCAGGAAAAGGTAAGGCATCCCGTGAAACGGTGAGTCGGGTATTACTGATGCTGCGAATAACTGGCTGGCTTAGTCTTTGTAAACGAGTTCGTGACAGTAAAGGGCAGGTTCGCGGTAATATCTATGCTCAGCATGATGAACCGCTGACTTTCCGTGATGCAGAATCACTGGATCCGCGCTTTCTTGATGTTGTTGCTGATGCCTGTCTGAGTAAAAATCGGACGATTAGCCAGACTGCCAGAGATGTGCTGGCGGAGATAAAAACCGATCCAACAATGCGGCACTATCATAGCCACCTGTCGCTGCTTGAAAACCGACTGGGTCATTCTCAGAATGCCGATCAAATGGCAGTTCGACAACGTTCGACATTATTAAATCCGGAACCGGGTTCGGATACCGAACTCAGCCTGATTAGAATAAAAAATAACCATCGCGAGCAGAGTACGGAAACCGAACTCAGTCAAAATCAGGCAGAAATAGTACCGGGTTCGGAATCCGAACTACCAGTAAAATCAGTAAATTATGACAGAGTTCGGAAACCGAACCATTACGTACGTAATTTTACACATAGTGTAAATAAAAAAACGTACGTAAGCAGTCTGGTCGCATTACCTGATGTGTTGAAAGCGATAATATCGCAGGAGGATCAGGCGATGCTGATGCAGCAGCTAAAAGCCCTTCCTGAAGAGCTTGCTCAGCAGGTTCTGTTTGCGCTGCAAAGCATGATGGCCAGACAACGGGTGGATAATCCATTGGGCTGGCTACTGGCGGTGCTGAAAAAGGCGCGGGAGGGAACCTTCAGACCGATTAAACAACTGCAATCGATTCAGCCGGATGCCCGGATGCAGCCACGCCGATCTGAACCACCGCTTTGCTCCATAGCCCCACGAGCTGCAGCAGCCTCTGAAGAACAGATTAGAAATTATGTCAACAGCCTCCGGCAACAACTACGACAAAATGCCCGATGACTGAAAAGTATACAGTGCTGGCAGTGCCAGCAGTGGCTGAAAAGTATACAGTGCTGGCAGTGCCAGCAGTGGATGAAAAGTGTACAGCTCTGGCAGTGCTAGCAGTGACTGAAAAGTGTACAGTGCTGGCAGTGCCAGCAGTGACTGAAAAGTGTACAGTGCTGGCAGTGCCAGCAGTGAATGAAAAGTGTACAGTGCTGGCAGTGCCAGCAGTGGCTGAAAAGTGTACAGTGCTGGCAGTGCCAGCAGTGGATGAAAAGTGTGCAGTGCTGGCAGTGCCAGCAGTGTATGAAAAGTGTGCAGTGCTGGCAGTGCCAGCAGTGGCTGAAAAGTGTACAGTGCTGGCAGTGCCAGCAGTGTATGGAAAGTGTACAGTGCTGGCAGTGCCAGCAGTGGATGAAAAGTGTACAGTGCTGGCAGTGCCAGCAGTGGTTTAAAGAGCTAAAACTTATGCAGTCGGAGATCTGGTTTCTGATTGTTTCACCCTTTCCTGCAATGGACTATCTCAATCCTGATTGAGATATCACAACAGCAAGGGGTTATAGATGGAAAAGGTAAAAAAGGGTGTAGATACTGTCTTACCTTCATCGCGTGCAGGAGTGCTACAGTCCGCGCTTTCGGTTGAGCTTCATACTCACTACGCTATCAGGCTATGGGAGGGGCGTAAGCGAAGTGACAGTAATTCTGGTGAGAAAAAGCGACCTGAAATTATCAGTATGCCAAAAGCCATTCAGCGTGCCGGAATAGCTTCCCGGGATTCAGCGTCAGATAATCCGTATGCAGATATGGTACTGGTAAAACTGGAAACCATAATTAATCTCGCGTCTGATAAAATTAGTAAGATAGTTAATGATCTGGAAGTCATTTTATCGGCTGTTCCTAAAGGAATAACGCTTTCTGATGTTGCGTCAGTCTGTCCCCTTAATATCAGTATTTACAGTCGTTCTCCTCTCGGATATCGGTGTGTCTGGTTGCTGGTCGGTTACGACCAGCTGGCAATGAAAGCGTTTCATGCTTTTCATTACGGGTTAATCTCACGCGCTCAGCGTGATCAGTACCTCAATATTGGCGGTCATGCTGTCAGACAGGTTTATGGTGTGATTCAGCCTTATTACACCGTGGCGGTAAACAGAAACGATATTGTTAATCTGACAGCCCGTGGGCAGGAAGCGCTGGCGCGTTTGGGTGAACCTGATCCTGATATTTTCTCTGGTAAAAAACGCTCATCTTTTTCGGCACCCTTATCTGACCGCCAGAATGATAAGGAGTAATGCCATGCAACTTTATCTATGTGAGAAGCCGTCTCAGGCGAAAGATATTGCGCGGGTACTGGGTATCAGTCAGCGAGGGCAGGGATTTATCAGTAGTGGAGATATTACCGTCACCTGGGCAGTTGGTCACCTGCTGGAGCAGGCCAGTCCGGACGCTTATGGCGAGCAGTTTGGCAAACCCTGGCGGGCTGATGTGCTGCCGGTTCTACCTGATAACTGGAAAATGGTGGTTAAATCCCAGACCCGGGATCAGTTTACCGTTATCAGTAAGTTGTTAAAGCAGGCCAGTGAAGTCATTATTGCTACCGATGCTGATCGCGAAGGTGAGGTGATTGCCCGCGAGTTACTGGTATATTGTGGCTATCGTGGTGCAGTGCGTCGGTTATGGTTATCCGCACTGGACGAAGCCAGTGTTCGCGAGGCACTGGATAGTATTCTTCCCGGGGAAAAAACAGCGAAATTATATGATGCCGGGCTGGGGCGCAGCCGGGCCGACTGGCTGATTGGGATGAATCTGACCCGGCTCTATACCCTGATTGCACAGAAGTCGGGTGTTTTTGAAGTATTGTCTATTGGTCGGGTTCAGACACCGACTTTGGCGATTGTGGTTAATCGTGATAATGAAATTGCCAGTTTTACTCCGGTTCCCTGGTGGCAGGTACAGGCTTTGCTGGAGAAAGATGGTGTGCGTTTCAGGGCGTATTGGCAAGCAGTAGCGCAGTACTGCGATGATGAAAAACGCTGTGTGAATCAGCAGGCAGCAAAGGCGGTGGCGTTACTTTGTCAGCAACAAAAAAGTGCAACAGTGCTGGACGTGAATCAGAAGCGTGAAAAAACACCCGCTCCCCTTTGCTTCGATCTGGGAACGTTACAACAGGTTTGTTCCCGTAAATTCGGACTGGGGGCGAATGAAACACTGTCTATCGCTCAGTCATTATATGAAACCCATAAAGCAACAACTTATCCACGAACCGATTGCGGGTATCTTCCGGTATCCATGCAGAAGGAAATTCCGACAGTACTGGCGGCGGTCGCTAAATCTGATCCGTCGGTCGCTGCAGTGCTGGCACAATTAGACAGTAATTTTGTTTCCCGCGTGTGGAATGATAAAAAAATTACGGCACATCATGCCATTATTCCGACACGCCAGGCATTTGATATCTCGCGTCTCAGTGAAAATGAGCTGCGGGTTTATCAACTGATTCGGCAGTATTATTTTGCTCAGTTTTTTCCATTGCAGGAGTCTGATGTCACTGATGCCTCTTTTAATATTGGCGGACAGTTGTTCAGGGCTAAAGGTAAAATCAATATTGTTACTGGCTGGAAGCTGTTATTTCAGAAGGATTGTCAGGAAGAACAATCTGAAGATAATGATGTCGACATGGCATTACCACCATTAAATAAAGGTGACTGTTGTATGGTGAATGGCGCTGCAGTGGAAGATAAAAAAACCAGTCCACCATCTTCATTTACAGAAGGTACGCTGATTGCTGCGATGAAAAATGCTGCCAGTTTTATCAGCGATCCGAAACTGAAAAAAGTACTGCGCGATAATGCGGGACTGGGAACCGAAGCGACCCGGGCAGGGGTGCTGGAAACGCTTTTCTCCCGTCATTATCTGGAGAAAAAAGGCAAACATATCCATGCCACTCAACTGGCCAGGGAACTGATTGCAGCCTTACCTGAAACACTGACCAGTCCTGGTATGACCGCGCTGTGGGAGCAGGCGCTGGACGATATCGCGCAGGGGAAAATGTCTCTGGATACCTTTATGGAACGGCAGTTTCAGTGGACTCGTCATCTGGTAGACAAAGGACGAAGTGATAAAGTGAATATTACAGCCCCAGTGACGCCTCCCTGTCCTGTTTGTAAAGGGCTGACCCGCAGGCGTAAGGGGAAAAATGGTGATTTCTGGGGATGTATCCGTTATCCAGAATGTAACGGTATTGTTGCGGGGAAAAGCAATAGTAAAGGTCGAAAAGTTCCACGCAATAAAAAACGGGCTGTAAAAACGGAAACTGAATTTTCTGATACACAGTAATAGTTTTGCAATACATCCGATGAAGATATTCTGGTATTGTAAAGCTGCTTTGATGCAAAGGTACTCCATTAGTCACGGGGTTGTCATTGGACTTAACGGGGTCATATGACAGCCAGACTCAGCAGGCAGTGAGCAGTGAATGGTACGTTCCGACTGGCCAGCAAGACGCATGCACTCCGTGAAAACCGCGTCGGGATAATGTCCTTAATCCCCGGAGAATGATGAGATACACATACAGGTTTTGGTACTGACCATAATGGCACCGGCAACGGTGCCTTTTTTCTGTGATATTTTCAGATTGACATTCATGCCATACAGTTTAATGATAATCAGGTTTAATTGTCGTTCTTACGACCACCAATGTTTCAGCAGTCTGTGAGAAACGCCTTCGGGTGACTGTGAAAATCTGCCCACCTTTGACAGCAGATGTCGCCAGTATAAGCGCATTATGACGCGGCGATAAGGTTTCTTAATGACTTACCAGACAGTCGGAATTTAGCTAATTCTGACCCCCTGACGGGAAAATCACTCCCGTCAGGGTCGTGATTTTCTCCGTCATATCTTATTTTTAACTCCATGGAGAAAATATCATGTCTGCAAATAACACGACTTCCGGCAAAACTGAGTACTTTAACCTGACTATTAACGGTCTGGGATATCTCAGCAATATTCGCCAGGTTAACCTTCAGAATGGCTCATTTCTCAGTTGTGTAATAAACGCTCTGAGTGGTCCGACGGATAATCCATCGTATGTTCGTTTTGATATTTCTGTTGCTGGCAAAGAGTCAACCAGCCTGATTAGCCGTTGCCAGAAAGCAGTTGATGAGGATAAAAAAGTCCTGATTGGCTTTAGCTTAAGTAATCCATCCACCGATATATTTACGCTAAATAAAGGCGATCATGCCGGTGAACAGCGTGTCAGTCTGAAAGCGCGCTTAATAAAAGTAAGCTGGATAAAAATAGGCCAGGAAATGGTGTATAAGGCTGAAAAAGCGGATTCTGTGCCACCACAGAATAATTCAGTTCAGCCGGAATATGCTGAGAATTCTTTCTGAGTTATTTCTACCCTACCTCCCTGAAATTTTCAGGGAGGTTTTTCTTCTATCAAAGTAATTCCGCCCGGTCATTTAGACCAGAATCCCGAAATACGCCTAATAACAATGTGATAGCATGATATAAACAGGTGGCCAGAATGTGTCATGATGATTTAGAAACTCGCAGAGCAGCAGCTCTGGCGCAGAACAAATGTTTTACGAAAGGAAGACTCCGTGATGAGTTCAGAATGAAGCCTGCTCCTGGCGCGGAACCCGTCAAAATCTATAAAAATGCATATGGCAGCAAAGTCTGTATTGATCCGTCTGCATTTGCTGTTCATGGTATCAGTGCCGATTCGCTAACGGATGAGCCGTTATGGCCCGATATTACCCGACAGCTTCAACACAACATCGGCCAACACCCTTTGATCATTTTTAATGCCGATTTTGATTTGCGCATTCTGAAACAGACAGCGATAGCACACAACGACCCTGCCAGCTGGCTGGATAATCTGACGGTGTATTGTGCTATGTGGCTTTCTGCGAAATATTACGGCCCGACTAACCGTTACGGTACAATTTCTCTTTCTCGTGCTGTCAGTCAGGCCGGACTGAGTTGGGTCGGGCAGGCGCATTCTGCCGTCACAGACGCGGCGATGACAGCACAGGTGATCAATGATATTGCCGAATACTGGTGAAGGTGTGAATCCCCGGTTCTGACTGGTGTAATATGACAAACAGAACGCTGACCTGCTGGTCGGCGTTTTTTTTCATCTGTGGAAAATCAGTTGTTAATTGAGCGAATGCGGAGGATTTCGCACAGTGAGGTATGTTTTGTCACTGTAAAGGAAACTCCGGATGAAATTTCATACCCGTTATAAGTCCCTTATTATCGCGTTATCGCAACTTTTGCTCGCCAGTTGTGCTTCTTCGCCTCAGAAACTACAGCAGCGTACTGATGCTGTGCCTTCTGTAGCGATTACCCGTAATGTTCAGGCCGTTATGCCTGATGAATATGTCCGGTCGCCAGAGGTGGTGCGTTATGACCGTTATCTGCTGGTAAGCACCGATCCGCTGATTGCTCAGCACGATCCACTGTCTCAGATTATTGATATTCGTATCCCTGCGTCCCTGCATCCGACGGTTGCGGACGCTTTGCGTTATGCTCTGAAACAATCAGGTTATTCCCTTTGTGCTACCGGGATTGCGAACGACATGCTGTATCGCCAGCCATTGCCAGCGGTGCAGTATCAACTGGGGCCTGTGCGTTTGCGAATTGCTTTACAGGTGATAGCGGGTCAGGCCTGGCAACTGGAAGTGGATGATGTCCGGCGCGTAGTTTGTCATAGCTTGCGGGATGGCTATCAGTTACCCACCGTGAAGGGAGGGTTTCTAAAAAAATGAACCTGAATAACGTCACGAAGGCTATCTCTTCCTGGAACCAGAAGCATCGGTGGTCAGGGTGGTTTATGGCCATTATCTTCTTTTGTCTGGTAATGGTAGCTGAAGGTTTTGTGTTGTACGCATTGACCAGCGGTATAACTCGTCTGGAGATGCGCCTTTCTTATCTGGAATCGAAAAATAATACCGTTGCAACTACGGTGATGTTATCCACCCTCCAGTCACAAATATCGACCCTGGAAGCTGGACTCGCCAGTAACCAACAACGCATGGATATACTGCAAAATGATACTGAAACCCGAAGCGGATCTTCGCCGGAATTGGCTATTTTGCAGGCATCGTCCATACAGATGCAACAGGCACAGCAGAAGACAGAAGCACAACTGAATGCCCTGACTGAACAGTTAAATGCCCTGAAAACATTACCGGCTGCAGCAACTCCGTCCCCCGAAAAAAAATTAACGGAAGTGAAAAAACCGCTTTCCGTTAAATCCCACCTGACGACACAAGTAGTACGTAATACGCCATTTGTACTGACGGGGGTGGAAAAGCGCGGTGTTGAATTATGGGCAGCTGTTGCTCCCCGAGATTACCACAATCTGTCGCAGATTACGCTTATCGGAAAAGGTGAAACCGTCTCTGGCTGGACACTGGTTCATGCTGGCCATAATGAAGCAACGTTTCGGGCCAATGGCCGTTTGATAGTCCTTAAGGTGGAGTAACTCATGCTGAAATTATCATTGCTCATGCTGAGCGTACTGAGTTCGCAGGCGCTTGCCGCCACAGAGACTTCCGTTATTGAAAATTCGCAAATGACTCAAAGTCAGATGCAGTTACAGCAACAAACAGCGACCGCATGGGGGCTTAATGCTGAGGATTACCAGCGGTATCAGCAACTGATGAAGGGACCCCGTGGCACCCAGTCTCCAGGATTAGATCCGCTTTCGGTACTGGGAATTGAAGCCCGAACGCCAGCAGAACGTCGTCAGTATGCGGAACAATGGGTGAAAGAAGAGTTTACCCGCACGCAAAAAGAACTCGAGTTTCAGCGGGAAATCAATACTGCATGGCGACGGCTGTATCCTGGGATATTGTCAGTGAAGCTGGGAAGTACTGCTGGTGTCGTCAGGGATACTGGCGGACGTCTGGCGTTGTTTATTAAGTCTAAAGATTGCCTGACCTGTGAGGCGCGGCTGTCTGCGTTGCTTAGTGATAATCGTCAGGTTGATATTTACCTGGTCGATAGCGAAGGGAACGATGATACGTTACGCCAGTGGGCGCGAGCTCACCATATCCCGGTAGAAAAAGTTCGTTCCCGCCAGATTACGCTAAATCATGATGGTGGCCGCTGGCGGCGCTTTGGTGGCGGAATAATGCCGGTATTGCTGCAACAGGGAGAAAAAGGATGGCATATCGTCGCATTCTGATCCTAATCGTCCTGATACTGTCGGGAAGTGGTCGTGTCCTGGTTGCAAAGGAAATAATACCTGAAGGGTATATCCGGGTGGCTGTAACGCACGGTATACCACCGGAAGTTCTTTATTCTGTCTCGCTGACAGAAACCGCCATGACACCACAAACGATTGCTGCGGTAGTCAGGCAGCAGACAAATCTGCCAGAGAGAACTCGCCCCTGGCCGTGGACGATTAATGTGGCAGGTAAAGGATATCGCTATGCCAGTCGCCTGCAAGCCTGGCAGGCGCTGCAGGTATTTATGTCACGTTATCCTCTTAAGCGTATTGATGTTGGTCTGGCCCAGGTGAATCTTGGCTGGAATGGACACCATTTCTCTTCGACATGGGGGGCGTTTGATCCGTATATCAATCTTAATGTCGCAGCGACTCTTTTACGCGAATGCTGGGATCGTAAGCCGGGTAGCTGGCTGGATGCAGCGGGTTGTTATCATCATCCATCTGGTGGAAAGGCGGCGGCTCACTATAAGGCGGTAGTGACACGCCATCTTACCCGTCTCAGTACCACGCCCGACCAGCCACGCTTGCTTCTGCCTTCCTCATTATCACAGAGGGTAGCGACTATTACCCCTGAGCCTGATTTTATCTGGACTGAACCCAGGGAGGAGCCCTGATGAATAACCTGTTTTTAATGATATGCCTCCTGCTTCCCCTGACCGGGCACACCAGGCTGAATGTTATTGCTGATCTGGGAGGAGAAGATGCCAGCCCTTATTTTGCAGGTATTAACAAACAACCTGAAGAATCGGCAAGAATTACACCGCCGCCAGTAGCTGCAATAGATGCGATGTTTCCGGTCAGTACGCCAGAAATGACACCAGGTGAAGTCGCAGATCGTCCGCTGTCATTGCCAGGTATTGGTGCGCTTTTTCTGATAGGGGATGACGCACTGTCACGATCGTGGCTGGCAGAGAATGCACCGGCGCTGATAGCCCGGCATGCCGCCGGTCTGATTGTCAATGTCGGCAGTGCGTCCGCAGTTCAGTCGCTGCGTGATTTAGCTCCTGAACTCCCGATGGCACCGGCATCGGGTTCTGAACTGGCGCGTCGTCTGCAGCTACGGTATTACCCGGTTCTGATTACCGAGACCGGATTGTCCCGGCAGGTACGGCCATGATGAACACATGGCAATCTGATACCGCGCTGGCGCTGCTTCTGGCGGGACTGTTTATCGTAGTAATACTGCGTTTGGGCTTTCGTCAGCGAGAAAAAGTCAGTGTTCATCGCCACCGTCGTTATCAAACTATGGCGGCACAAATACTGGAAAAACTGGGTACTCTCCCTGGAAATGGTCAGCGAATACAGTATTTGCGCAAAATAAATCCATATGTGTTTGAAGAACTGTTGTTGCTAGCGCTGGAACGGCAGGGGCTGACGGTGGTTCGTAATGCGTCTTACAGCGGTGACGGGGGCATTGATGGACGGGTTATTATTGATGGTCAATGTTGTTTGCTTCAGGCCAAACGTTACAGTCGGGCCATCACACCTGCCCATATTCGCGACTTTGATCGGCTTCTTGCTCAGCAATCTTGTTGTGGTTTTTTTATCCACACAGGCAGAACCGGTAACATGAGTCGTGCAATCAGCGCAGCCTCTTCGCGTCTTTATATCATCAGTGGTCAGCGCTTGTTGGATCTGCTTGCCGGCAGACCATGCTGGCTGTCAGGGTATTCATATTTTCAGAGAAAATCGCTATGAGTAATCGCTATGTGATTGAAGCCCTTCTGCGTCCGGCAGTTGAGCTGAATACTGCCGTTGTGGCTGGCGTTGCTGCATATATTTGTGTCCAGGCCCCCTGGGCTGTGGCACTGGCACCTTCTGTCAGCTATGTGATGGCATCCGGTTTTGCGGTACTGTCCATTATCCGTGCCCGGCAGGGAATGAAAATTATTCGTTATCGCCACAACTTGTCCCGGCTTCCCCGCTATGTGATGAGTGCCGGACAGATACCGATCAGTCATCAGCGTCTGTTCCTGGGACGTGGATTTCGCTGGACACAAAAACATACCCAGCGACTGCAGGATACGCTACGCCCGGAGGTGGCGAAATATCTTCAGCCAGGCCAGTTATATCAGGCGGCTCGCTGGCTGGAAATGCACACAGAGCATTCAATGCCTGGTCTGGGGAAACTGTTACGAACCGATTCCCCACTGAATCCGGTGCGCCCGTTGCCGCCAGTTGGCGGTAATCCAGTACTACATGGTATTGAACCCGAGGAACAAGATGTCTGGCTGGCACTGCTGGAACGTGTCGGGCATACCATCGTTTATGGCACTACCCGCGTGGGGAAAACCCGCCTCGCAGAGCTGCTGGTGACTCAGGATATCCGTCGCGGTGAAGTGACGATTGTTTTTGATCCGAAGGGGGATGCCGATCTGATGAAACGTGTCTGGGCGGAAGCACATCGCGCTGGTCGGGAAGATGCGCTGTATATTTTCCATCTTGGCTGGCCTGAAATCTCCGCCCGCTATAATGCCGTTGGCCGTTTTGGCCGGGTATCAGAAGTGGCGTCCCGTGTAGCGGGGCAACTGTCGGGGGAAGGGAACAGCGCGGCGTTTCGTGAGTTTGCCTGGCGGTTTGTCAATATTATTGCCAGAGCGTTAGTGGCGTTGGGTGAGCGGCCAGATTACACGCTGATTATGCGCTATGTAAACAATATTGCGGATCTGTATATTCGTTATGCAGAAAAGATTATCGATGAACAACTTCCCTCGCTGCAGACACAAATTCAGAATAATGCGCAGGTATTACGTGATGATGATATTCCCCGCAATATGCAAGGGCAACCGGACGCGCTGCGTATCTGGTCTATTGAGGTGGCGCTTAGTTCAGAAACGGGGAAGCAATTATATGATCCGATTCTGGACGGTTTACGCAGTGCAGTGCGCTATGATCGTACCTATTTTGACAAAATTGTAGCGTCTTTGTTACCGTTGCTGGAAAAGTTAACGACTGGAAAAACCGCAGAACTGCTGGCACCTGATTACCTGGATATGGAGGATTCACGGCCAATTTTCGACTGGGAGCAGATAATCCGGAAAAAGGCAGTGGTATATATCGGGCTTGATGCGCTCAGTGACAGTGAAGTGGCCAGTGCAGTGGGTAACTCGATGTTTGCTGATCTGGTCAGCGTGGCTGGGCATATCTACAAGTACGGCATCCATTCCGGATTGCCCGGTGAGGGGGAGAATAAGAGCCCGATTAATCTGCACTGTGATGAATTTAATGAGCTGATGGGTGATGAATTTATTCCGCTGATCAATAAAGGTGGTGGTGCGGGGATGCAGGTTACCGCTTATACCCAGACTTCATCAGATATTGAAGCGCGGATTGGCAATGCCGCTAAAACAGCGCAGGTGCAGGGTAACTTCAATAACCTGATTATGTTACGTGTCAGGGAGAACCGTACTGCCGAACTGTTGACGACCCAGCTGCCACAGGTGGAGATTTACACTAAAACGCTGGTCTCTGGTCATCAGGATGCCGATATCAGTGCCAGTCAGGATTTTACTTCCAGTACTCAGGATCGTGTTGGTACCGTCAAAGTACCATTACTGGAGCCCGCTGATGTAGTGACATTGCCGAAAGGGCAGGCGTTCGCCCTGCTGGAAGGGGGGCAGCTGTGGAAAATCCGTATGCCGCTACCCGCTGGCGAAGCGGATGATGAGCTGATGCCGGAGAGCATTGCAAAAATCGCCCAGCAGATGCGGCGTAATTATCACAGCGGTGAAGCATGGTGGCATGATGCGCCGACAATAGTGCCTGTAGGAGGTGAGCATGGCTGAATCACAACGTGATATTCCCGCTCAGTCCCGACAGGAAAAGCCGCGTGGTTTACTTTACAACCTGTTCTGGGACTGGCCCTGGTCGCTGATGGGGATGCTGCTGGGATCGCTAATGCTAAGCCTGCTGATTGAGTACACGGGGATGGCGTTCTTCTGGCCGGAAGAGGGGGCGGCGCACAGTGAGGCGGTCATGAATACGGAATTAGGCTGGTTATCAACAGAATTCACCCATAGCCTGTTGCTGTCTGAGCCTTCAGTGACGGTTATCCGTTGGATAACAACTGCGTATCAGTGGCTGTTTATCGATAGTGGATTCACTACATGGTTGAGTCAACAGTATGAATTGCAGATGGGCAGTGATAATGAGCTGACACGTAATCTGAGTAGCTGGAGTGGATGGCTTGCTGGTTATCTTCATGAATATTTGCAGGCGACGGTGTGGATCACTGTCATTACGCTGGTTCGGGTGACAATATTGCTGCTGTCAGTACCACTGTTTTTAATGGTAGTAGTGGTAGCACTGGTAGAAGGTCTGGGACGCAGGGATTTGCGGCGCTACGGTGCTGGTTATGAAAGTTCGTTTGTTTATCATCATGCTAAAAAAATAGTGAAACCGGCGATAGTAGTGCCCATGATGCTGTATCTGTCCTGGCCGACGGCGGTGTACCCCAATCTGTTACTGTTACCAGCCGCCCTGTTGCTGGGGACTGCCATCACGGTCACTACGGCCTCATTTAAGAAATATATTTAGTTATCAGCGCTGGACGAAGGCGGACAAAACTTGCTTTTGTGCGTCTTCGTCAGCAGACAAGCCACGAACAGACTTTCACTGCGCGTCAGATGTTTTGGTAGTGCGTTAGAACAAAAAACCACAGATAATCCCTGCGATACCAATAATTAATCCTCCCCATGCAAGCATTCTATCTTTCTTTTTTTCTTTCTGATTTGATACATATATATCACTAAGTGATTTGGCCAGAGACAGCAGAGTTGGGTGATTGTCTGGGGTCTGTTGTTGCAAGTGCTTGAGGTGTAACTGAATATTTTCAGGTAAGTCTGAATAGGGATCATGAGCGTTATGCCATTCAATGAGATCTCTTATTTTTGTGGAGCTTTCAGCGCTACATTTCTCTTCATTAATAAAATCATTCAGTATGTAAGTGAGGATTTTTGCTATTTTATTTTTTCTGACACTCCATCTTGTTGCCAGAAGATAAATATCTTCATTTTTTAGTTGGTTGCTTTTTATGGCTTTTTTCAGTATGGCCTCATATTTTATTTCTCTGCGGGATGAATCAATATCATTGATCGTGAAGAAAAGATATCCCATCGAGCCTATCACCAAAAACAATGCCAGAGCTATTTTTACAGTGACAATAATTATTTCTGTATTCATTCCAATCGTCTCATCTGATTTTAAGCATTATATGAGGATGTTAACTCTCCAGACAAAAATTTGCAGAAAAGCAAAAAGAGTTTATCGCTGACTCGCGAATCAACTCAGATCATCCTATATGCACCTTTCAACACGTAATGAGGTGTATATGAACCATCCCCGTCAAGCCTGGCGATATGTCAGCCTACCTGGCATCACTGGCCTGTTGTTGCTGGCTATATTATCCACGACGGTACAAGCCGCAGAAAAAGATGAGCTGGCCTCTGCCCAGCGTCAGTTGGATCAAGTACAGGCCGCGTTTGAACGTGCCCATGTGGCAGCGGCTCAGGCCGATCCTGCTGAGCAAGGGCGTTTCTTTTTTGACTACCGTCAGGCCACATCTGATCTGAACACTATTCGTACCGGTATTGACCGTTATCTGGAGCCCTCCCGCGCCCAGCCACGGGCTTCATCTGTTAGCGGAAATTATCGTCGGGAGTGCCCCTGATGGCAATGTCCTCTGCACAATCCGCTGCTTTTGACGTGGCATCAGGCAATATCGATGCCAGTATCCTCTACCTCGTCTGCATTGGTGCGCTGCTGGCCTTCCTTTTTTTATGGGTAGCATGGGCACTGTCTGATGTGTGGAATGGGTGGAGTAACAAGAATGTCAGAGATGCAGCATTAAGCCGTTTCGCTATTCGAGCTGTGCTTTTGCTGGTTATGAGCATCTGGATGTTTGCCAGCTAAATCAAGTAGTTTGAATTAATCAATTTCTGGAGAAAAGTTATGTATCACTTTATGTCGGTGATCACCCGTCTGCGTCGTGATGTTAACCGTATGCTGACTCGTATCGGTACGCTGATGTTGTTTTGGGGGCTGAACTGTCAAGCTGTACTGGCTGGTCTGCCTACCATTGAGCCTCCCTCCTCAAACGGTGGTAGTGGCCTGATGGGGCAGATCAAAGGTTATTTACAGGATGGTGTCGTTATTGGCGGACTGGTGATAGCCGCTATTGCGTTCATTAATGTGGCAAACGCTGCGATCAATACTTTCGTCGAAGTCAGAGATGGGAAATCTACCTGGTTTAAATTTGGTTCCATCGTCGTGGTGGGGGTGGTACTGCTGGTTGCCGTCATCTGGCTGCTGACCAAGTCAACCAACATCATTCTCTGAGGTGACCATGCCGACCATTCGCTTTTTACCTGATCGTCTGAACAGTGAGCCGGTGGTCTTTCGCGGCTTTACTACTCCTGAAATGGGGCTTGCCGCTCTGTTCGGTGTGGGCACCGGGTTGCTCCTATCATTGCCATTTATCCCGTTAGCTGGCTGGGTCATCGTACCAACCGGCATGTTAGTGACACCACTACTGGTTATCGGGTTCGGTGGTCGATGGATGCGTCGTATTAAACGTGGTAAGCCAGAAAACTATATCTGGCAGCAACTGGAAATGTTTAAGCGTCATCATAATCTGGGTAATACGACGCTGATCATTGATGCCAGGGGATGGTCACTGAAACGAACCGGGAGAGAAATATGAGCCATTTTCGTCATGCAGTAAAAGACAGGGATCAGCATATTCAGACGTTGCGTGCCGCCTGTGGCGTGCTGGCGTTTTTTTTGTTAATAGCCTGTGCTGGCTGGATGCTGGCACCACGCAATCTGACTATTCACAATCCCCCCGATTTGCGCACGGGCAGTACCCGCCCGTGGTGGGAGATTCCGCCTTCATCGGTATATGCCTTTGCTTTCTATATTTTTCAGCAGATCAATGCCTGGCCGAAAAACGGTGAGGTGGATTATCCGGCAAAAATTCACGCATTGTCAGCTTATCTGACTCCCGCCTGCCAGGCATACCTGAATGCTGAGGCCGGGAAAAGGAGTAATGCGGGTGAACTGATTGATCGTGTTCGTGTGGTGTATGAAATTCCCGGCCGGGGATATCAGCCGAAGAGTGTCAGCGTCAATGGCAGAGATAACTGGGTGGTGCGTCTCGATCTGGTTGCGGATGAGTATTTTCATACCGAACCGGTAAAACGTGCACTGGTTCGTTATCCACTGAAGGTGGTGCGCTGGGAGGGCGATGCGGAACGTAATCCGTTTGGTCTGGCGCTGGACTGTTATGACGGTATGCCGCAGCGTCTGGAGGCCGCATTATCGACAGATATTGCCGCGAAATCAGGAGTATTTCAGTGATGGGAATCCGTAATGATATCTGTGTCGGGTTGATGGCGTTATTCCTGCTCTCTCTGGCCAGCGAGCCAGCACAGGCCGACGAGTTAATGAAATGGGAGCGTGTCCCGTTGCAAATCCCGTTACAGGTGGGACAGGAACGAGTCGTCTTTGTCGATAAAAATGTCCGGGTAGGTTTTCCTCCGGCACTCAATAATAAGCTGCGTGTACAGAGTACAGGCGGTGCTGTCTATCTGAAAGCCGATAGCACGTTTCCACAGACACGAGTGCAACTGCAGGATGTGGAAAGTGGTGAAGTTATTCTTCTGGATATCACCGCCGGTGAAAAAGGCTCTTCTGAGCCTGTACGTCTGATCTACAGTGGTGAAGTGAACACGATCAGTAGTACGACCGACGTTTATCGTCAGGCGGAAAGTCATCGTATTCCGTCAGGAAATCGTGATGACGATATGCAGGCTAGACGTAAAAAGGAGAAGTACAGCGCGCCTGTTCCGGTATTACTGACTCGTTATGCCGCACAAAGCCTGTATGCACCACTACGCACCGTCGAAGCCGTGCCAGGTATCCGCCCGGTCAATCCACATCTGTCCGGGCGTATTACCACACTGTACCCATCTGAAGCGGTAACAGCTATACCGCTGGCTGCCTGGGGGGTAGCAAATCGTGCAGTGGTAGCCATCCGCCTGCAAAATACTACCCGTCACAGGATTGTTCTTGATCCCCGTCTTCTGCAGGGACAGTTTGTTGCGGCGACATTTCAGCATCGCTGGCTGGGTCCGGAAGGGTCACCGGAGGATACCACGACGGTTTATCTGGTGACCGGCGCCCGACCGGAAACAGCTTTTGTGACTGAACCTGTGCGTAAAGTAACCCGCATCAGCAAAAAGGAGACGGATCATGCAGATTAAGTCTAATGCTGTAGTGAAATTTATTGTGCCAGCCGTGGTGGTTGCCGGTCTGGTGGTGGGACTGAAAAGTTGTAAGGGGGAGTCACCATCAAAGAATGCCTCAGAGAGTACATCGGCAGAAGTATCAACAGTATTGAACAATCTCTCACCGGATGAGCTTAAGGTCCTCGGTGTGGAAGGTGATACATCGCAAGATACCTTGCGCACACTGATTGGCAGGCTGAACGACGTTCGTGATCGTCAGAAAGTGCTGGATAAACAGAACACAGATTTACTGAAAGAGAACGAGCTATTGCGTAAGCGCGGAACCAATGTATCCGGTCAGGTTAATGAAGCCGTTGATGAATTACGCCAGGAGTATGACAAACGCCAGCAACAGCTACAAAGTGAGCAGAAAAGCTTGCTAGAGAAAGTACAGGAATTGACTGAGCAGCTAAAGCATCCAGGCAGTGAGACGGCGAACAATAGTGATATTCCGCCCGGGATCGGCCTGGATGGTCTCGGCAGTAGTCTTCATGGTACAGCGACACCGGGCAATGATGGGCTGATATGGGTATCGCCAGAGGATCAACAGATTAGCGATCCGCGCGATGTTGCCAGTGGTAAGGCTTCACTGCAGTTTCCCACCTCGTTTCTGGACAATAATCCGCTGACCCGACAGAAAGCAGCCTATGAGCAGCAGGCTAAGGGGTATTCCAGCGAAAAGGGCGCACAGGAAACAGCCGAACCAGTCTATACCTTGCCGGAAAACTCAACACTGGTGGGGAGCCGGGCAATGACGGCACTACTGGGGCGTATTCCGGTTAATGGTACCGTGACAGATCCGTACCCCTTTAAGGTGCTTATTGGCAAAGATAATCTGACGGCAAATGGTATTGATTTGCCTGATGTGGAAGGGGCGATTGTCTCCGGCAGCGCCAGCGGCGACTGGACACTCTCCTGCGTGCGGGGTCAGGTGAACAGTATTACCTTTGTCTTTGCTGACGGCACAGTTCGTACCGTACCTCAGCCGGACGCTAGCGGAAAAAATACCGGTAACGGCAATACGCAGAATAAAACCGGTACTGACGGAGGCATCGGCTGGATTTCGGATAATGACGGTATCCCCTGTATCAGCGGTACCCGCAAGTCTAATGCGTCAACCTATCTGCCTACTCTCTTTGCGCTCTCTGCAGCCAGTGCGGCCGGAGAAGCTTTCAGTGAAGGACAGTACACCACACAAAATAATGTTAACGGCATCTCCTCCACCCTGACCGGCAGTGCTGGTGAAGCGGCAATGGGAAAAGCCCTTTCCGGCGGGATGAGCGAGACCACGGAGTGGGTGAAACAACGTTATGGTCAGACCTTCGATGCGATTTATGTACCACCAGGCGCGAAGCTGGCGGTACATATCACACGCCAGCTTGCTATCGATTATGAAGATAATGGTCGCCGGGTACGCTATGACTTCGTGTTACCCGCTGATGCCAGTGACAATGATGGTCTGGATTAAGGAGCCAAACAGAATGATTCAGAATAATGGTAACCGGCTGATTTCAGCTCTCTGGATAGTGACTTTATTACTCAGTGGCTGTTCAACAACAAAAGAAGAAATCCTGCCCACTGGTGAGCATACCATGCTGGAACTGTGGAATGGCGCTGAAGGTGAAGGCAACAGCGCCCGCCAGTCGGCGGCAGCAAGGGAAACATTGCGGCGTCCGCTCACTGACGATGAGCGGCAAAAGGTCATTCAGGATGATCAGAATTACAGCCGGACGCAGGAGAGTGAAATTTCGCAGCAATTTTCCCGCTTGCCTAACCCGGATATGGTGATGTACCTGTATCCTCACCTGGCGGGTGGTAATATGCCTGTGCCGGGATATAGTACAGTGTTTCCCTTCTACAGCCAGACACAGTATGCGATGCCTGGCGAGCGTACGGAGGCACTGTGATGTTCTCTCTTTTTAATCGTAAAAAAGCGACTCATCAGAATAGTCCGGTGGAGGTATCAGCCGAAGCGTGTGCTTCCTCTTTCGCTGTTAATGGTCGTGAGCCACTGATGCGCCCAGGACAAATGACCCGGCAGGATGAGGCAAAAATTTATCACGCCAATCCATCCATCATTGATTATCTGCCGTGGGTAGAATTCCTTGATGAAGAACAGTGCCTTCTGCTTGAAGACGGTATTTCAGTCGGTGCGATTTATGACGTCACGCCAGTGGCCACGGAAGGGCGCACAGACGAACGTCTGGAGCAGATCCGTGATACGGTAGAAGACGCGCTCCAGGATAGTTTTGACGAGCATGATGAGAATCCGTGGGTGGTACAGTTTTTCTGCCAGGATGAGGATGATACTGAGGCTTATCTGAACCACTTACGTGGCTATGTAAAACCCCATGCCCGGCAAACCGAATATACTGAGGCCTGGCTAGCTGAAATGAGCCGTCATATTCGCAACATTTCCCGGCCAGAAGGGCTGTTTACCGATGCACTGGTCACCGGGCAACCGTGGCGTGGTCAGCAACGCCGTACCCGGATGGTGATTTATCGCTGGCTGGGCAAGGCTTCCCGTGATCCTATGCCACCTGTAGCGATGCTGAATCAGGTCAGCGATCGGGTGGTCAGTGCCCTGGGGGGGGCGGGTATTCGCTGTACCCGGCAGAATGGCCTGCAGGTACATAACTGGCTGCTGCGTTTGTTTAATCCCTCTCCTGACTGGGTGGATAAATCCATACTGTACCGTCAGGCGGCCTATGCTGATCAGCGAGATATTCCGGATGGTATATTGCCCGTCAGCAATGATTTCGCTGAAACGTTATGGTTTACCCCACCGGTGTCCGATCTGGAAAATGGTGTGTGGTGGATAGACAATAAACCGCACTGTGCGCTGCCAGTTGAAAGATTGCGTACCCCTCCGGAACCTGGCACCATCACTGGCGAACAGACTCGCGGTGAGAAAAAAATTAATGCACTGATGGATATGTTTCCAGAAGGCACCCTGTTGTGCATGACGATTGTCATTCAGCCACAGGATCGGCTGGAAGAGCAATTTAATCGCCTGTCGAAAAATGCTGTCGGGGAGAATACCGAATCTGTTCGTGTCCGTCAGGATGTAAAAACAGTGAAAGAGTGCCTGGGAAACAGGCATAAGCTATATCGTGCTGGTATGACCTTCCTGCTACATGGTGACAATCTGGATAATCTGCAGCGTAAACGTCTTGAACTGACGACTGTCTTGTTAGGCGCTGGTTTGCAGCCAATTCGTCCGGAATTTGAGGTGGCACCATTAAATAGCTGGCTACGGGCATTGCCGATGTGCTTTAACCCGGACAGCGATAAAAAACACTGGTACACCCGACTGACCTGGGTGCAACACCTTGCAGGACTGTTGCCGGTTACCGGACGGGAAACCGGCACAGGGAATCCAGGGTTTAGCTTTTTTAATCGCGGTGGCGATATTCTGACATTCGATCCGCTAAACAAATATGACCGAACCCAGAACGCGCATCTGCTGTTATTTGGGCCGACGGGGGCGGGTAAGTCGGCTACGTTGTGCTATGCCTTTTCACAGTTGATGGCAGTTCATCGACCCCGCTTGTTTATTGCAGAAGCGGGAAACAGTTTTGGTCTGCAGGCTGATTATTTTGCAAGCCTCGGTCTGTCTGTTAACAAAATAAGTATCAAACCAGGCAGTGGTGTAAGTCTGCCGCCGTTTGCTGATGCGCATAAACTGGTTGAAGAAGGACTGGCAGTCCATTCCGTTGATGAAAGTGAGCTTCCCGATATTGATGCTGACAGTGACCAGGAAGACGAAGATAAACGGGATATTCTCGGTGAAATGGAGATTTCAGCCCGCATGATGATAACAGGCGGTGATCCGAAAGAAGAAGCTGAGATGAAGCGTGCTGACAGAGCGATGATTCGCGAAGCGTTGTTAATGGCCGCTCATGCGACATACAAAGAAGGCCGACAGATGTTACCTGCTGATTTACAGAGCGCATTGTATAGCCTCGCAAATGATGACGGTCAGAATGTTCGCAGTGCTTCACGGCAGGCAAAAGCCTCTGAGATGGCGGAATCACTGGGCATGTTTACCCAGGCAGGTAGTTTTGAAGCAGAGCTGTTCAATCGTGAGGGCGAACTGTGGCCGGAGGCAGATATTACTCTGGTGGATTTAGGACATCTGGCGCGTGAAGGCTATGAAGCGCAGATGGCGCTGACTATGGTCTCAATGACCAATATGATTAACAATATTGCAGAGCGTGATCAGTATCTTGGCCGCGACATTGTTTTCGCGGTGGATGAAGCGCATATCGTGACAGTCAATCCGCTATTGTCACCGTATATGACAAAAGTGGTTAAAATGTGGCGAAAGTTAGGTGCCTGGTTATGGCTGGCCACACAGAACCTGAAGGATTTTCCGGATATCGCGGAAAAGATGCTGAATATGGCGGAGTGGTGGGTCTGTTTGACCATGCCACCGGAAGAAGTCAAAGATATCAGCCGGTTTCGGGCGTTAACGCCTGAACAGGAAGCGGTTCTGATTTCAGCGCGTAAGCAATCAGGTTGCTATACCGAAGGGGTCGTACTGGCGAAGCGTATTGAAGCGTTATTTCGTGCTGTTCCTCCCAGTTTATATCTTGCACTGGGGATGACAGAAAAAGAGGAAAAGGCCGAACGTCGGGCATTGATGCGTGAGCATCAATGTAGCGAACTGGAAGCAGCGAAGCTGATTGCCCGTAAGCTGGACAAGTTGCGCGGACTGGCTAACGAGGAGATCACGACAGTATGATAACGTTAAAGTATTTAACTCCTCACGTTGCCAGCAACAATGCTCACCTGAACAGTAATGTATTCACACTACTGCCACAGGGTGAACCGGTGATATCTGCGATAACAAAAGCAAATCTTCAGCGACTGGGAAAACATATCAAACAGCATCTGATAGTGCCATTAACGGTGACATGTCATCCACATCGGGTGGGGTTACACAGTTGTGTAGCAGTTACTGTAACGGGGCGGATCTGTCAGCAGGTGAATATTCTGATCACAGTGAATGGGCGGGGAAGCTGGCCAACGGAAGAAGAGTATGACCATCCACGATGGTATATCACCGTGGCGGATGCGGCGGATCTGGTTTATCTGGTGTTGTGGCTTAATAGTTTGATTGTTCACTAATGAAAGCCCCGTCATTCAGGACGGGGTTTACCTGTACAAAATCTTCTCATAAAACCCGCGATTAATTTCTGATATTGCATTTTTAGTTTTTTGCAGCTTTTCACATGACTGACGAGCACGCTGTCAGGCGATATATCTGACGGAGTTGTTCTCATGAAATGGCAAGCTTTTATCATATTTATATTGCCGGTGTTATTACCGGTATCGGTTATGGCTGGCACGGTAGTCTATACCACTCGCCAGCACTTACCTGTAAATCTTTCTCCAGATATCGCAATGGTATTGCTGGATGAGCCTGAGCACCTGCAGACGAAAATATTTGGTCAGCTTCCGGTTGATCCAGACCAGGCAACTGAGCAGGTGAAACAGGTGATTTCTTCCCCCGGGTGGCAACAAAAACAGCAGCAGCTGGTGACGGCCTATCACCAGCTGGTACATGCCTGGGAGCTTGGTATCCACAAAGTTCCCGCTGTTGTTTTTAATGATCGCGATGTGATTTATGGCACAACTGATGTAGCGAAGGCTCAGGCGCTGTGGCTACAGGCAGGAGGTGGAAGATGAAACACCCTCCATCCCGGATCAGGAAAACACTTTGTTCCGCCGCTGTCGCGACTGTTCTGGCCACTGCGTCAATACCTGTCGCGCTCGCGGTATTGAATACGGCACAAATAACGGCCAGCGCAGTAACGCAGGACTGTATTAACTGGCGGGTAAGTGGCATCTGCTACTGGTTATTCTGTACAGCATTTGGCTGCAGTGTAAAAACGTCAGTAAAAGTCACTCATTTCATTCCGGAAGTAGTGGTATCGACCTACGTGGCACCGGGTGGAAATCCCTGGATAGAGATGGCGTTAGTCAGCCAGACGGCAAGTGGACTGGAAAATATCGCTACAGGAACACTATCCGGCGTGTCTGTTGGTGGCGCTAATCCGGCGGATATGAAGTATCAGGGACAGCGTAAATCCAGTATTCGCTTTAAATACGCAGATGCAATCGGGCATCCGTCCACGTCTCTTATCGGCGGCAGTATCGCGGGATATTCCTGTGACAGCGCTGCCATCCCCCTGATGCCGTATTTTCTCAGTACCCTGGATTCGATTGCATGGCGAACAGGTATTCCGGAATCACTGTATCCCGAAGCACTGATACCTGGTCGCCGGGAAATAGGTAATCAGATGTACGGAAACATGTGGGGTAATGTTTATCCGCGTTCTGGGTTTGTTAGCCAGACTGATGATGACAAAGCGTCAGCAGTGGTGGCACAGCGCGTGGCAGACATTATTACCCGCACAGGTCAGCCACATGTATATCAGGTGCTGAGGGGAACGCATCGTAATGGTTACTGGCCACCTGGGGAAGTTATGGAAAACACCGGCACTAAAAATCATAAGTGGCAGCGCCTGGCGCCGCAGATGACGCAAAGTTGTGCCGTATTTCCGGACGGCGAGCATAGTACCAGCAGTGATAACAACGAAGCTTTTGCACTATGGAGGCCTTATAGCTGCTGTAAGCGTATGGGACAGACATTCCTTAGAAGTATTGACTTTTGACGAGGTAAAACATGCATATCGAAAAATCTAAATGGGTAGCTAGCGCCGTATTCTTCCTGATCGGAATAGCAGGAACAGTATTAGCGGATATTTCACTGCCGCAGGTTAATAACAGTGCTTTGGGTTATGGAAAATCCGTTGATGGCGCAGTCTCCGATAAATTGTTTTATACCCTGGGCGGCGGGTCGGTGATATCGCAACCGGCAACACGCAATAATATGAAAAAACTGGGGCTAAATACCGAGTGGAGCAGTGATCTGATGTGTGGGAATTTTGATCTTAAAACCACAGTGGGCAATCAGTTAAATGGCGTCACAGACGGTTTTAAAAACTTGATGGGAGAAGTTATTCAGGGAGCAACGGGGGCGGTTGCCAGTATGCCAGCAATGCTGATCCAGCGAGCCAATCCCGGATTGTATGACATGCTGACTAACGGTGTATTGCAGGCGAACGTCTCGTTCGACAAAGCGCAGTTAAATTGCCAGAACATGGCGAAGAGAATGATGGATTTCAGTAATACCAGCAAATGGACTCAGCAGGCCATGCTGGAAGAGTACAAGTCTATTGTTAATAGCGGTGATACAGATGCTGTACGTATTAATGAGGCAGGGCGCAAGGCTTCCGGTAATAAAGGTAGTAACTGGATTGGTGGGAAACAGCGTGGAGGCACTGGTCAACCTGCAATTAAACCTATATACGATCTGGTAACTGCGGGGTTTAATATGATGAATGATTTGCCGGTAATCAGTACACAATCTGTTAGCAAAAGTAATTGTAACGGCGGTGTTTGCAGTAAATTTAGCAATTCTGAAGAGGCAGCGAAGGCCGTAGTGAAAGTATTGGGTGATAAATCATTACGAACCTGCGGCAATGCCTCGAAATGTATCAATGGTAAAGAAGATGATCAGCCGGGTTTATTTGTGGCTGGGACAGGATTTGCTCCATTGTTTGAGGAAGCGACAAAAGTTAATACAGAACAACTAGTAAAACTGGTTAACGGTACTGTGAAACCTACAGCTACTGAACTGGCAAAGCTGAAAACAGGCGGGATGCCAATAACAGCGAATGTTATCAGGGCGTTGCAACGTGATCCGGATAATACGGCATTAACGGCTCGATTAGCTGGAGAGTTGGCCATGTCTGACACAGTAGAAACAGCATTATTAATGAGACGGATGTTGATAACAGGTATGTCTGAGCCTAATGCCGCGTCTCATGAGGCTGCATTGCAGGAAGGAGAACGCCGTATTGATGCACTCGATCGCGAAATTATAGCATTGAAGAATGAAATGGATTTGAAACGCGAGCTGGCACAAAACTCGGTGCTGACTATTATCGAACGGGATAATCAGCGCGTTACAACAAATCCACAAATCCAGTCCGATGATAGTACTGATAAACATTTCAGTCAGATGCCAATGCCAGAAGATAGCAAATAAGGATCAGATATGTATCAGATGAATGGAAAGCGTATTTTTGTTCGCGCCAGTCTTACTTTGGTCGGTATGTCTATTTTTATATTCACAGCATTAATTATTGCTGGTACAGCTATGGAATATTCTGCTGATACTGCGGCATTGAATGCCTGGATATATGCGACTCGTTTTGGATGGCTGATATGGCGTCTGATTCTTTATATAGCTTTAGGATGGGGCATATGGAAAATTCATAAAGCGCCTGGTTTCCGGGATGAGTATCGGCAGCCGCTGCGACGGATATCTATTATCAGTCTGATGTTTGTTTTGCTATGCGAATACGCTTTGTTTAATCAGAGAAATTAACCATGACAACAAACAGTTATTTTGAATATTTTCTGACACTACTGGGCTGGGTAATAAACAATGGACTGTGGAATATTATGCTCAGTACCGGATTGTTTGCACTACCATTGGCTTTTAAAATTGTCAGCATCTGGTTAAAAGTTCGTGAAGAAGGCGAAGATGAAGGAAATAAAGGGATGTTGTCTTTGCCTCGGATCGAAAATGCGTTGTATGGCGCTTTTTTTGTGATGCTGGCCTGTTGTGTTCCTCTCGTTAACGTAAGCCTCAGCACGTTACAGCATGACACATCAAGAGCTAAGGTTTGTGGAACCTGGACACCGAAAGCGCCTGCGGAAAGTGGTTATTCGGGGATAGTTTCCAGTCTGGATAATCAAACAGCCGCAGTGCCAGTATGGTGGATTCTGGTTCACAAATTATCGAAAGGGATAACCCAGGCTTCAGTAGCTACGATCCCTTGTCGACCAGATCTAAGACAGGTTCGCTTTGAGGTGCAGCATACCCGTATTGCTAATAAGGCGCTGGCACAGGAACTGCAGGACTTCACTAACGACTGCTACTCACTGGCGTTATATGAATGGAAGCGGGCAGATGCGGGACGGAGTACTGATAAAGATATGCTGCGGGATATTGAGTGGATTGGCAGCACTCTGTTTTTAAAAAATTATTATCCCGATTTGCAGTCAAAGCTACCCCGGTCGACGTTCCCCTGGTCAGATAATCGTGATAGTGGTCGACCCAATACCGGAAACGGCGGATACCCAACCTGTAGTGAGTGGTGGGAAAGTGCAGATACCGGGTTGAAAGCCCGGGTAAAAGCACAGGCCAATCCAGATATGTGGTTACGGATATCGGCAGCGATGAAAATGATTGGCGCTGGGGGAACTTCTTATGAAGAAGCGGTACTGCGTCGCCTGGTAAGTCCGAGGAGTCTGACGGTTTCACAAAGCGGAGAGGTCTATGCCGGTTACGGCGGAAATGCTGATTTAACTCTGGATAATACTGTAGCACGTGTAGCAGCCTTTGGCGGAATGGCTTTGGGAAGTCTGGCCGCATATCCGGCATTTGATGCGCTGCGCCAGTCATTACCCATGGTTCAGGGTATTCTGCTGATGGCGATTTATATCATACTGCCGTTAATTTTGGCATTTGCGGCGTATGAGTTTAAATCTGTGATTACTCTTACCTTTGTAATATTCGCCCTGAATTTTATGACGTTCTGGTGGGAACTGGCTCGCTGGCTGGACAGTTGGTTACTGACCGCGCTGTACAGTTCGGATACCCACAGTCGGTTTAATATGATGGGATTACAGAACAGTTCCGATGATCTGATTATGGATTTTGTTATGGGGACGATGTTTTTTGTATTACCTGCTGTGTGGATGGGAGCATTGAGTTGGGCTGGTATTCATTTAGGGGGGGTAATTAGTAACAGTATTAAAGCTGGAACGGACAAAGTTACACAAGCAGGAGGTAAAGCCGCAGAACAAGCTGTTTCATCTATGATGAAAGGTAAATAAGTTAATTAGATGAGTATCATGAGCTGGATAGCGACTTACTGAAACTTAGTCGCTATCCGACCATGTACCATATGACTCTCCATAAGGGGCACCATCATCAATAGCATTTAATTGCTCGTAGGTTCTTTCAGCAAATGGATCATCATTATCATCTTTAGTTTCCCACAGTGGAACATCAGTTTTAGTTTTACCAAAAAAATATAATAAACAAACAATTACAATGCAGGAAGAGAAAATCATCCCTCCGATCACGGCACCAGCGAACAATAATAGTAAGATAATGGTTAACGGTATGTGACCAACCCACACCGGCAAACCGTGTTGTTTAGTGAAAGCAACACATCGTTGATCTCCAGCAGATGCGATTTTTTTTATTTTTTTCCAAAACGTTGCAGCATACACACCTCGTTGCCATGCTTTTTCATGTTGCGTTTTATGCATAAACATCCCCTCCTGTATACCCAACATACATCTTATACGCTTTTTTTGCTTGAGTTTTTGTTGATTTTTCCTAAAAAGATGGACTGTCAATGGAACGGCTGGTATTTTTTGTTGTGGGCTAACTATATATCACATAATATGCCAGTTTCGTGAAGGATGCAAAAAGGTAAAATTAATGACTCTATTTGCTTAAAGAGTGAATTTAAGGAGAGAAAGATGTTCAGTAATAAAATATTGATTGTCTGTACTGCCTCAATGCTTGTGTCAGCTTGCTCTATGGAAGAAATTTCATCAGCTAATAGAAAAGTAAGTGATGGTGCCTCTAATATCATGAATACGTTACGAGGTAATAGTAGTTCTAATGATAATGGAATGCCTTATCTGTCTTTGCCAAAGACTTCGAAAAAAGAGTCATCATCTAATAAATATGATTTACCTGTTGATGTGGATACTGCTGCTGCGAGACTAAAACGGCATTATCAATTTGTTTCCAATGATGAAGTAGATGCGATCAGAAAAAAAGATACTAATGGTGTATGGGTTGCTAGCGCTATGACTGATAATGGTCAGGAGTGGGAGTCGATGCCAGGAAGCTATTATAAAATGGGATCGGACTGGGGAGATCAGGATGATCATCTTACTATAGAGGTTGAGAAGAATGGAGTCGGGAGCCGACTTTATATTACCTATAGTTCATCCTCACAAAAAAGACTGGCAAGTGACAGTCTTCAGCAGTTAATGAAGAATATTAAAGATGTGGCCGAGGGGACAAAGCGATAAAACTGATGACGGAATATAGATTATATTCCGTCATTGCATGATGCATGCTTAATATATTGTAATTTTTACATATTATTAATTATTATTATCGGGAAATGTTATGAGCGAAAATGACAATGGTATGATTGATTATATAAAACTATTAAACAATCATGAATTAAAATATAAAGAAAAAATAAAATCTAATAAAGCAAGTAAACTTGATAAGATATTGTTTGTTTCTCTTATAGTTATGGTTGTTTTTTCATTTATTTTTATTGGGCTTTATGCGGCATTTAAACCTGATTACGACTTTTTAGCAACTATCGCTATTGTATTGATATTTGCCTCTTATGTGTTATTGTTTCTTATGCCTGCGGTTAAGGTTTATGATGAGCGTAAAGCGATAAAATATTTCTTTACAATGCCATTGAGTTCATCAGTAGAGCAAAATATAAAGAGTGAATCTATGATAGATAATGACTTTCTCCCGGAATTTATATTATTGGGAAAAGATACTCTTGAATTGGGGTTAATGGAAGTAAAGCATGAAAGAGAATTTTTGAGTAAAAGAATTGCACTTTTAATTGGCCCTGTTGATAAACTGGGGATTTTGCCAGGTATCATATCTATGGCTATAGCCATATCGAAACAAGCAGGAGTTTATAATTGGCTTATGGGATTGGCAAGTGGGTATATTGTTTTAATCATTATCTCGCTGATATTTTTCGATATCTTGTTTAAATATGACCGTATAATTGCTTTAACAGAACTTGCTTTATCACGATGTAAATCAAAGGAATAATTTGACCGACTAAACTTAGATTGCTAATATCGATAGCGTTGTAATGTCGCGGAAGCGACCACCAATGTTCCGTGCAGTCTGTGAGGAACGCCTTCGGGTGACTGCAAAAGAATTCTCCTGTAGCCTGGAAGGGAGAGCATATCGAATGTGGTACATCTGCGCACCTTTGAGAGCAGATATCGTCAATATAAGCGTACTACGACGTGGCGATGAGGGTTCCTTTCTCTTTGCTCAATGACACACCAGTTTGGCTGGTGCGCAACGAGCTGGCAACTTCCAGTCAGACGAACAGCGTCTGTGGAAGTCGTCTCAACAATCTGTTTATTCAGTGATACGCCCTGAGTTTCGTACGACTTTTGCATCGACCGGATAAGGCCATTTGGTACATTTGGCCTCTTACGGCGTTGCATTATGAGCACGAAACTGCGCGGCGTCACTTGTGTGCAAGCGAAGCGAACACCAAGTGACGCGCGCAGCGCATACCACTCAAACGCACGCACAGCGTGGTTTTCATCGTTTTCATACCATCTGACACATGCGTAGTCCGTGTTATTCACGGTGAAAACGTCTTCACAACAACGTTTACATGACGGATGACCCGTCTGAACGTCTCAATCTAATAAGGAGAAAATCGGCTCGATATCGATGGCGACACTACGGAAGTAGTGTTGGAGGCAGCTTGACGAATGTCAGCTCTGCATCAGCAGCGAACAGGTCAGAGACCTGTGGTGCCTCGCAAGAACTCAACATTTCGCCGCCCCAACGCACAGATATCAACTGAGACGCAGGAAGCGCAAAAATCACCATGTCATTGGGGTTGAAAACATGGAATACAGATTTCCCTGTTTTTGAGAAAACCGGGAAGTGTGTATTCCTTATGGAGATAATGTTGTGTCCAGATTCAGTAAGCAACTCAGTAAGCAACTTATTACCCTGGCGCGTCAGGGGCGGGGCAGTTTCAAAACTATTGCAGATCGTTCAAAAATAGCAGAGCGTTTTTCTGATCGGTTGCTAAAATTAAATATTCAAATCAGGGATGTAAAAAATATCAAGATATCGCATATCGAGAAATATATTCATAGTCGTCAGGCTGAAAACATATCATTACGTACATTACAAAATGAAATGTCAGCGATACGTTCAATCATGACGGCAGGTGGCAGGAGTAAGCTGGCAGATCCCAATCATGAAAGGTTGAGCAATCAGGTTCTGGGTATTTCAGGTGCTAATCGTGATGGGACAAAATCGCCAATTACGGATGAGAAGCTGATGTTGGTCATAAATCATTCATTGAAAAAGGATGAGGGTGTGGCACTGGCTATTCAGTTATCTCGTTATTTAGGGCTAAGAACCGAAGAAACTGTTCAGTCAGCAAAATCATTAAAAACATGGAAGCAGTCTTTAATTAACGGTAACGAGCGAGTGCGGATTGTTTTCGGCACAAAAGGCGGTCGACCACGGGAAACAACCGTTTTTAATCGGGAAAAAGTTTTATCTGTTGTAGATGCGGCAATAAAATATTGTAGTGAACACAATGGGAAGTTAATTGATAAACCATCTTTACATACTGCTATTGAACGTTATCGAAATGTCGTTCGTGAAGCAGGTATGGTTGGTAAAAATGCGCCTCATAGTTTGCGTTATGCTTATTCTCGTGATGCTGTTAACTTTCACGTCAAAAATGGCATGAGCCGAACGGAAGCAGAGGCATTAGTTTCAATGGATTTAGGGCATGGGGACGGCCGTGGTAGATATGTGAAACAAGTGTATTTCAGAGGAGATTTAGGAGAATGACAGTTTATAAGATAACTCATTATTATTCTTTCCTGAGTGACTTTTATGGTGTTAAAACGGAATTGACACTTCACGAGTTGAATATCAGATGTGCATATTTACAGCTATTATATTATGAACTACCCCTTATAAAGGGTGCTAAAGATAAGCTGAGAGAGAATGGTAGTGTAGCGTTACTTAAATCTGTATTTGATATTGAGCCGATTTATGAATATCAGAATTATTCGCAAAAACTGGATCTTTACGATAACTGGAATGATTATTGTGGTGGCCGACTTGATGATTATATGGATGAAATCAGAGTGATTGCAAGGTCAGGGGTATTTAAAAATCTGTTAAATATTATGCTTATTAATTGCCGTAGCTCTATCAATCGTTATCTTGCTCTTGCTGGAGAGTTTGAGCTGAAAAATTCAGCGGATTGGTTAAAAGCAGTAAATAATAATATCATCCGGCTTCAGCAACTGGTTGACGGTGGTGCCGTTGACCCGGAATGGAACTGGAGAACAATAGGTGAACCATCATGTACAGGACGTGTTTATGTTCATAATAGTAACAAACCTGATTTGCCATCAATATATGCGGTATGAAGATGTTTGTCGCAGTCGCACACAATAGCGACTGCGACTTGAAATCAGTAACGATTTATTGCTAATATTGACAAGCTAATCTGTCGCTAACGCGACCACTAATGTTTCAGCAGCCTGAGAGAAGCGCCTTCGGGTGGTTGCATAAAAATCACATCTGCGCACCTTTGAGAGCAGATATCGTCAATACAAGCGCACTATGACGCGGCGATGAAGGTTCTATAAACTTATCAGACTGTCAGAAATTGGGCTGGTGTTTCTCTTTTTTTTACAGGAGAAACGCAATGTCCAGAACTATCTGGCTTACTATTTCCCCGTGTTACAGACAGTTACCCCATAACATTTTCTCCTGAGGGAGAGTTTTTCTCGACGGAAGGCTTTTCTGTCAGCAGTTGAGCTACAGCTTTTTACTTTGACCCTGACGGGGATTTATCCCCCTGATGGGAAATAAATCCCCTTTTTTATTAATTATTAAAGAGGATTTATCTATGACTGCACATTTTTTACCAGCATATACCATTGAGCAGACGAATGCTGATCCGATGGAGATATGGCTAGAGCTCATTTTAGGCTCCAGTTCCGGTGAAATGGTGACGTTAAGTGGTTTAGACGCTCTACTTTACTGGGTCTGTGTCAATATGCCGGATTATAAGAGTGGTGTTCCTGATCAGGAACCGATATTTCTGTCCCCTGATCTTCTTATATTACTGCGTGATGATATCCGCAATGGCTGGTTCTCAGCATATAACGATGATCCAAACTATGGAGAATCGTTTCGCACAGAATTGCAGTTGATAGCCTTGTGGGCAGAATATTGCATCCGCACTCTGGATATGGAACGTGAACGCATTTTCCTGTTTGCAAGCTGGTAATTGCCTGTTCGTTTTAATATTTGAGTAGTGTTGTAACGCCGTCTGAATAACACCAACCCGACAGGGACACCTCCTGTCGGAGGTTCCTGTCTTTCAGGAGAGCGAATATGTTGCGTTTTTACGGAAAAGATCTGAAAGATGTTCTGACCGAGTCCTTAAAGAACGACAAACCTGTGATACTGAACAGTGATGTAACAGTGTCTTTGTCTGTTCAGGATGGCGAATATCAGGCATTTGCCGATAGATGTCATCCTGACAAGGATCAAGGCTGGGCCACCCTGGCTCCAGCACTGGTTGACAACACTGTTTTCACTAAATCTCTTGCTCTGACGGAAGGGCATATATGGGATATGTTAACGCAGAATCATCAACTGACCCTGATGCTTACCAGAGGCGATATTGCGGTATACAGTGGCGAACGGCGTTATGTGCCAGTAGCGGTTTATCGGGATTTAACCAACAGACTGCATGTCACAGCCAGCGGATATTTTGCTGCCTGCAATTGTAGCAGTGAGCTGAAATTCTGGCGTATAACTGCATTACAACTGCTTGCAGATGCCTGTCTTGTTGCGTGCCGTCATGCCAGGTTTACGGATCATCACCGGTTTTTGGTGGCCGCTCATCATCTGCAACGCCGGACAGAATGTGTTTCACCTGACGGGGTGCTGTTGCTGAGCGCCTGATTTAAATTCCACCCGCCTGCGGCGTACCTCACGCCCGCAGGGGAGGGGCACGCCAGTTTCAAGGAGTGCTCCATGAAAACGAATAACCGTAAAACCACCGCCACGGTCTGTAAAAAGCCGGTGGCACGCAAGACCTCCTTCGGCAAACGTTGCCACGCAGGAACGGTCGCGACGAATTCCCTTACTGGACGCTGCGATATTTACCGTCTGGTCACTGACCGGATCATTGTTGCGCTGGAAAACGGTCTGCCTCCCTGGCGACGGCCGTGGAGAAATGCGCAGCAGGGGATAAACACCCTGATGCCGGTCAACGCACTTACCGGTCGGAGCTACAGTGGTGTGAATGTTTTGCTACTGTGGCAGGCGGCTGAAGAGTGCGGTTTTACCAGCGATCGCTGGCTGACATATAACCAGGCAAAGGAGGCCGGTGGCCAGGTCCGCAAGGGCGAAACCGCCACGCTTGCGGTGATATATCGCGACTGGACAAAGCAGGCTGAAGACAGCAATGGCAACAAGTTGTTTGATGCTGACGGTAAGCCGCAGATGGAAACGGTGCCAATGTTGCGTCAGTTTCCGCTGTTCAATGTTGAACAGTGTGCTGATCTTCCCGACCAGGTGCGTGGCACTGCTGCTGTCATCCGACCACAGGAGGATTTCGCTGGCGTCAGTCCGGCACAGCTGCAGCAGGTCCTGTCTGTGGTGAACGCCACCGGCGTGCAGTTTTCACCCAGGCCGCAGAACCGGGCATATTACCGCGCCGCCACCGACCAGATAGTGCTGCCCCTGACGTCGCAGTTTGATACTGAGGGGAACTACTGGTCCACGGTGCTTCACGAGCTGGTGCATGCCAGTGGTCATGCGAAGCGACTGAACCGTGAAGGGATAACACAGACGTCAAAGCAATTTGGCGATCCGGTGTATGCCTTCGAGGAGTTGATAGCCGAAATCGGCAGTGCCTTTCTGTGCGTACATCTCGGGATAACCGGTGATTTGCAGCATGAAAGTTATGTTGACGGCTGGTTGTCAAAACTGAAGTCCGACAAAAAGGCGCTGTTCAGCGCCTGCCGACAGGCCCGGGAAGCGTCGGAATATTTGCTCGCGCCACTCAGCCTTCAGGCTGAAACGGCGTAATTAATCTACCGGATGACGACAGTAACCCAATCGTCACCCTCCCGTGAGGGCATTGTTCCTCACGGGACGATGCCCTCTTTGTTTACTGAAAAGAGGAGTATCAACTTATGTCTGAATGGTGCCAGAATCGTTTTGAAATTACCGGTAAATCTGTCTGTATTGATGTCTTGCTGCAATGGATAAATGGTGCAGATACACCACGTTATCGCCATGCCATACAACAGAGTATCCAGTTGTTTCTGGCAGGATATGTGGGGATACTGAAACCAGTGCGAACTGCATCGTATCCGCCATGTCAGGAACTGGTTCGTCATGGTGTCGGTCAGTCAACGGCTGTTAATCTCGCATTTGATCAATGGTTAGAGTTGTTACTGAAAGACACAGTACTGGATACGGAGATCGTCCGTCGGATTGATCGGTTATATCATCAGTCTGGTCTTGCTGCGCTAAAGTGGGAAAACATTCCTCGCGAATCGCAGAGCATCATGGCGACGCTGATAAAAAGGCAATATGTCGACTGGTTCGGTCTGGCCAGTTTGGATGAAGAGCCTGATATCGCGGAATGCTGGAAGCGTTTGCAACAATATCCGGAAAAGGCACAGCCTTGTGATCTGTTAATGATTATTCCGTCACGGCTGGCCACAGAGCTTAATGGTTCTGGTGGGCTACTGGCTGGGGTATCCACAACAGTGAGTTTTTACAGCCGTATTTATGGTACTGAATGGCCAGCTGGTCACAATGTGGATTTGTGTCGCCATACTCCGAATGGAGTCATCCTGCGGCTGGATTCCCCGTGGTATCCGTTATCAGGTGAAGTCATCGCAGGTATCTCTGCACTTTTTGAATGTGAAGTACGGCATACCTGGAGCGAGCCAGTTAGTGGTCTCAGTGGTTATAACTGTTATGATCTCGGAGAACATGTGGATGGTTATCGGGGATTACCGTCAGAAACACGACCATCAACTCCGACACTGTATCTGGTCAGCAACGAACCGCAATCTCCTGAATTCCAGACAGCGAGTTATAACGAGGTTCGGGGATAGTTTTATTCATTCACCGCACTGCAGTCATTACTGACTGCAGTTTTTTACCCGCAGGGGGACACTGTTCTCCTGGCGGGAGTATGTGTTCCCCTTTTTTATGGAGAATACATATGACAACTCTGACTGACCATAAAAAAGCATTTATCTCACTTTTTAATCAGACGGCACCATATCATCATCGTCACAAAGTATTTGAAGATTTTATCAGTTGCAGCGTTATTGCCCTGGAGAACAGGCTGTGTTTCAGTGAAAAACGGGAAAGCAAATATCTGCGAATAATCGGTGGTTATGAAAAGCCGGATATTGCCCGTATGGCACAATTATTGGCTCATGTGATTAATGGGTTGCAGAGTGGACTCTGTGATTTTCTGGGCAATATTTTTATGTTGCTGGAACTGGGAGATAAGTATCACAACCAGTTTTTCACTCCGTGGAATGTGGCCAGAATGATGGCACAACTACAACTGGGGGATGTGAAGGCGGTATTTAACGAAAAGCCTTTTATCACTCTCTGCGAACCTGCCTGCGGGGCTGGTTGTATGATACTGGCTTTTGCTGACGTTCTGAATCAGGCCGGTTATGCGGCGCATCGTTATCTGTGGTTTTCAGCGACAGATATTGATCCGATAGCGGCAGGAATGGCTTATATCCAGTTGTCGCTCTGTGGCGTTGCTGGCGAGGTTGTCATTGGTAACTCCTTGTATGACCAACGACGTCGTGTATTGCTAACGCCGGGGCATTATCTGGGTAACTGGCCTGTCCGCCTGCATTCACTGAGAAGTAAGGTTGCATAATTACGCCATAACGCTCCCGTCAGGGAGCGTTTTTATTTGTTGAATAAATCAAAGTTAACCAATGGAATGTAGACAGATTTCAGTAGGATATGCGGTTATCAAGTCAATATTTATTTGAATATATTATCCTGATTGAGGTGAGTCTACTAACCCAGTAGTAGGCTTTTGCGGATACATTACAGCATTGAATTTATAATGCCTGCGGGCACTGTGTAACGTATCATTAATAATTCGCGCGTTTGCACTTGAAAGCCTCCTCCAGGTAGACCATGAATGGTTGGAAAGATCGTCATGTGGCATGGAACAGATCTGTCTGAGTTCACGCGAAAGACGGATTGCCTTAAGACCAAGTCGGGATGATTGACTTTTAAGTTCTGACAGATAGCTATCACAGTCAGAAGGATTATCGTTATCATAAGCTGCATAAATTGACTGCAGGGCTTCCTGATGCAGAACAGGTAGTTGCCTCAACTGATACATAAGTTCCGGGGGAAGTGAACGCCAGTCCCCGGTTATTCTTTCATAACTAAACTCAGGTATCCCCCTATATTGGGGGTCTACATATCCAGACTCATGAGCTGGATCCACGCATCCTTGAGCAAACCGCTCAAGAAGACATACCAGTTCAGTCGCAATAAAATATCGTTCCCTCTGTATTTTATTGTCTGAGGCATTTTTTTCCCTATTCAGGGTAAACCGGTGCGTCAGCATCACTGCCCCAATCGCGGCCACGGCAGTAATTAATCCAGTAACTACGTTTCCCCAGATCCCCGTTCCCTGATTAATCACCTGCACTATCAATGGATGTGAAGCCACAGTTGCCAGTCCATCAGTTATATTATTCTGCATAAATCCTGCTCATTAATATGTACCGTAAGCATAGAACCAGTTTGCCATATAAAATACCTGGAAGCATTTATCTTAATATTGAGATTTAACCTAATGTGGACACGATCACTAACGTAAAACCAGGTGAATTTTAGATCAGGAGAGCATTTTTAATTTCATATCATGGGTAACTGGTTTTTCATAGCCAGAAGCTTCCCCGGATGACAGAGTGAGTGCTTTAACCGCCTCTCCCGGAGAATCGAATGAGCTGGAAAACCACACCAGAACAAAACGCCATCATCACATGGCAGGGTAATCAGCTTGTGGTCAATGCGTTTGCCGATATGCCCGAACGGATGCAGTCTCCCCGTCTCCGCTTGGATTACCGGGACTTTGAGGAATATTGCTCTATCGCGAAGGCGACACAGGATGTGGAGATGAATCAGGCTATCCGGTTGCTTGATGAGTATTTTCCGTTGCCGCAAAAGCTGGCCATCATGCGTCGGCATGTTGTAACGCATGAAAAGGATGCGCAGGTTACGGTTTCCACTGCACACCGCAGTAAAGGGCTGGAGTGGGAAGTTGTCGTACTGAATGAAGATTTTTGTGACATCACCGATCCGCTGCTCTCTACCGAAGAACGGCAGGACGAAATAAATCTGCTGTATGTGGCCGTGACCCGTGCCCGTAAATCTCTGGTACTGAATGAGTTGATGCAGTACCTGAAAGCTGACCACGAGCAGAAAAATGATGAACAGTGGATAGCTAACGACAAGGCAAGTGCTGAATGAAAAAGTTATCCGATAAAATCAGAACGCTTCTTTCCCGTACATCAGGTAATTCAGCGTTACCCGCCGCACCTTATGCTGCCATACCAACAGGTTATTTTCCGCCCGGCAACGCGGAAGAACTGGTAAGTTCTCCATTACGTCAGGATGCGTTGCAGAAAATCCGGCAGAATAATTCTCTGCCAGCGGAGGTCTATCAGAGGCTTTATTTAACCCCGGTATATATTTTACTTAAACGCATCCAGAATGTGCCTGCAGCAACGGAGGGACGCTGGGCCTGTACCGGTGGGTTGGGTGATTTATCTCTGCTTTTTACCGCTTACACAGTCAGACTGGCTCGGGGATATATGTTTCCGCCCGGTGCGGCACCAGAAGAACAGGCGTCTCAGGGGGGGATCTGGCAGGCGGTTATTTTCTGGTCTGCATTGTGCTATCACCTGCCATTGTTAGCCAGTCTGGAGGGAGAAACTATTGATGGTATTCGCTGGCAACCAGGTATTTCTATCCCTGATGGCCCTTATCGGTTCCGGTTTCGTTCAGCCCCTCCAGCTGCACAGGAGGCTTCTTCTCTTGCCACTCTGGTTGCCAGTCAACTGATACCCGCAGAAGCCATAAGCTGGCTCTCTGCCATTCCGGATGCGCTGTTTACTCTTGCTGATGCGTTCAGGAATGGTTCGCCTGAGATGCCTCTTATCCGAACTCTTCTCGAACAGGCAGCAGAAAAAGTCGATTCCCCCATGACGGAGACACTGCAGGGCTCAGTAGTTCCGAAGAATGATGAGTCACTGATTAAGACAGACTCTACAGCAGTAGATCTGGTGACGTCTCTGAATAGTACCGAAAATATCGGTATTCTTCAGTCACTACTGAATGAAGAAAAAATGGCAGAGCCACAGGAAAAAACTAATAACAACCACCCACTACATGTGGATACAGATATATTGCTGAATCTTTTTTCTGATGCCGAAGTGATTGATAAAGCAGACAGCGCTTTCACTGAGACAACGGATGAAGTGGAGATTACCGGGAAAGAGATCGCTATTGATTTTACTACAGTGAATCAAAGTGATACTTCTGCTGATACCCGTCAGCCAGGTGAACAGTTTCTTAGCTGGCTGACGGAAGGTATGGCTTCCGGAAATATTAGTATCAATCAGCATAACTCACGGCTTCATTTTGTTGCCGGATTTTATTATCTCTTAGTGCCGGATATTTTCTATCTCTTCATCAAAGAGACCGCCAGTGAGTATGACAGAGAGCTGTTGCAGTCTTCGTTCGAAAAGCTCCAGTTACATCGGGTCAGTAAGGGAAAGCGTTTTATTCGGGCAAAACTGTATATTTCAGAAGAAAAAAATGGAAAGTTTAGCAAGATAAATGGGTATCTTATCAGAGCTGGCCGTCTGACCAGAGACATATCACCGGAGGACAGCAAATATCTTTTCTTTTCTTAAGTAAAGAAACCACAGGAATCTCTACAGGATCAATTTTGTATTTATAAGGAAACTAAGATGCATAATGAAATAACCTGGGATGAGTTACTTGAAGAATATTTTTTTGCCCATAACCTCAAACCGGCGACAAATGAGAGCTACAGAAAAGTTGTCCGGGTATTTCGTAAATTTTGCGGTGATAAATTCCCAAAAGATATTACCCACAAGGATATTCTGATGTGGCGAAGGGAGTTGTTACAGGAGAAGTGCCGTTCAGCCCAGACCTGGAATAATAAAGTCGCGCATATGCGGGCGTTGTATAATTTCTGGATATCTCAACGGTATATCCCACAGGAGAAAAATCCTTTCCATAATTGCACCGTTCAGCGCACCGTTAGGCGGAAGAAAACACTATCGCGTGAACAATTAACACGTATTTATCTGATAATGCAGCAGTTTGAGGACGATGAGAGAAGACATCAGGAGCAGCATATCTGGAATAATGCCCTGTTGCCTGCCTGGTACTGGATTACGGTACTGGATACGCTGAGATATACAGGAATGCGATTAAATCAGTTGCTGCATATCCGGCTGGGTGACATCAATCTTCGTGAGGGTTATCTGACTTTGTGTCTTGAGGGCAGTAAAACATATCGTGAATGGCGAATTCCGGTTGTCAGTGTATTGAAACTACGTCTGGCATATCTGATAGCGAAATCCACTGAGCTGGGTGCAGGGAATACAGATTATCTGTTTGATGTGGATCGGATCCGGCTTAACCGTTATGTTCCCTGGGATGCTGATAAATCATATCAGAAAATCCGCTCTTTTTTCCGGCGCTTATCGAAAGAGTGTGGTTTTGCCGTATCGCCACATCGTTTTCGCCATACGCTGGCAACGGAACTGATGAAATCACCAGAACGCAACTTACAACTGGTGAAAGACTTGCTGGGGCACAGGAGCGTCAGTACGACGATGGAATATGTGGAGTTAAAAATGGATGTCGTTGGCAAAACTCTGGAAGAAGAGTTATGTCTCTACACTGATATTACAGCAGAAAGGAATTTACACCTGTTGACACAAGTGTAGTTGACTGCGATTATAAACGGTGATCGAGAACAGGGAACCTGTTACAGCAGGTTCCCTGACTTGAGGGACAAGTTCTGGATATATCAACCAGTGCAAACACTCTTGAAAACACCGGAGGATTCCGTATGACCTGCCCCTGCATTAACCGCCCGTTAAGGATCTCATCTCTTAACCAGCGTGCTTTGATGCAAATAAGTGGTGCCCGGACTCGGAATCGAACCAAGGACACGAGGATTTTCAATCCTCTGCTCTACCGACTGAGCTATCCGGGCAACGGGGCGCATTAAACCGTAATCCATCCGTGGCGTCAACAAAATTTCTTACTTTACTGACTGATCGCTTAACTTTACGACAGTTATAGCATAAAGCGCATATCCGTTCGCCAGCACTGTTTTACAGACGATGGTGGCAAATGCCATTGTTCAGGGTTGCCAGGCACCTAAATGAGCCTGAAATGTTGCTGCGTCCATAAAGCCAGTGACGCGCTGCTCAGGCTGTTCCTGATGTTGTTTATCAAAGAACAGAATGGTCGGCAAACCGAGTATCTTTAAATGCCTGAGCAGTGCGATATTTTCCGCGCTATTTCTGGTGACATCTGCCTGTAGTACCACGATATCCCGAAGCGCAAGTTGCACTTGTGGCGCACTAAAAGTGTATTTTTCCAGCTCTTTACAGGCCACACACCAGTCAGCGTATATATCGAGCATGACCGGTTTTCCCTGCGCCTGGGCGAGCGCCTGATTCAGCTCTGTCACGGAACTGACAGAAGTGAAAGCCTGATGCGACGGTTGTGGGGTCGCTGGTGTGCTGAAGGCCCAGTTCTGCAAGGGTTGTGCACTCACGACCGCTGCCGTAAAGGTGACGATTTGTATTATGCGTATCCACGGCCGTGAGACGCTGAGCGAAATAATAAAAGCCCAGCTAAAGAATGCAACCCCGAGCAGCGACCACAGGCGTAAACTCCACGCTTCGCCGACAATACGCTCCAGTAAAAAAACCGGTAGCGCGAGGATAGCAAAGCCAAATCCTGTTTTAACGTGGTTCATCCAGACCCCACTCTTCGGTAACAGACGCTGGCCAAAGACAGTCACCAGAATGAGTGGCAACCCCATCCCCAGCGCATACAGGTATAACACGCTACCGCCCAGCCACAGATTACTGCTACGGGCAATATAGAGCAGAATCGCACTCAGCGGTGCGGTGGTGCAGGGGGTGCAGATAAGTCCGGCAATCGCCCCCATCACAAACACGCCGCTGAAAGATCCACCGTGATGCTGGTTGCTGAGTAGCGTCAGGCGCGTTTGTAATGATGAAGGTATCTGCAGTGTGAACAGGCCAAACATCGACAGTGCCAGTAAAATAAAGAGCGCCGAGAAGGCTATCAGCAGATAAGGGTTTTGTAGTGCCGCCTGAAACTGTAAACCGGCGGCGGCAACGATCAAACCAAGCAAGGTATAGGTGAGCGCCATCCCCTGAACATAAGTCAGTGCCAGCAGTAACGCCCGTGTCGCAGAGGGGCGTTGTGCGCTCCCAAGGACGATACCTGAGATCAAGGGATAGAGAGGGAATACGCAGGGGGTAAAAGCAACACCGATGCCCATCAATAACGCCCATAGCGCGGAAAAAGGGGGGCTATCGGTCGTCGTATCAGGAGGAGTCAGCGGGATAATTTTACTTTCGGGTGGATAACATAAACCGTTTTCCGCACAGCCCTGATAAGTGACCGTTAGTGTTGCCCCTTTCGCTGCCCAATTGAGTGTTACTGGCAGATTCAGTTGCTGGCGATAAATTTCGCTGTCTCCAAACATTTCGTCCTGATGTAATGTGCCGGGTGGGAGCGACAGGTCGCTGATACTGGCGTCCGTAGCGGTCATCGTGATCTTCTGGCGATAAAGGTAGTATCCCTCTTTGATATGCCAGGAGAGATTAAGCTGATGTTGATTCTGTTTGAAATCAAAGCGAAAAGCCTGATCGACAGCAACAAAGCGGCTGCGTTCAGCGGTGTCAAACAGGCCAGCAAAAGCGCTGCTATGAGCCAGTAATAGCAGCAGAATCAGCGTAATGATGCGATGAGCCATAAGGGGTAATCATTATCTCCACAGGTAACACGGTCAGCAGTCAGCGCGCTGAGGCAGCGAAATGAATGCAACGAGCCAGGAGCTGGCTCGAATGACAATGGGTTTACACTATGATACCACCAATGATGAAACTAAAAATCACTGAGAGCGCAATAGTGAGAATACCGGGGATCAGGAAAGCATGATTAAAAACATATTTGCCAATGCGTGTCGAGCCGGTGTCATCCATTTCCACCGCCGCCAGTAATGTCGGATAGGTGGGCAGCACAAACAGGGCCGAGACCGCAGAAAACGAAGCAATGGCGGTGAGGGGACTGACACCGAGTATCAGCGCCGCAGGCATCAGTGCTTTGGTGGTCACCGCCTGAGAATAGAGTAACGTCGCGGCAAAAAATAGTACGATGGTTAATAACCACGGGTAGCTATGTAGCCAGTCGCCAGCAATAGTCTGAATTTGGTCGATATGCGCTTTGATGAAGGTATCGCCAAGCCAGGCAACGCCGAGTACGCAGACGCAGGCACTCATCCCGGATTTAAACGTGCTGGCATCCAGCACTTCGTTCATATCGATTTTACAGGTGATACTAATCAGCGTGGCAATAGTGAGCATGAATACCACGATGGCTTCATTGCGTGACAGGATCGGGTTTTCGATGAGGTTGATGGTATCACTGATCGCCCCCGCATAGAGCATGATGGCCAGAATCGCGCACAGGAATAGCCACACCGAGCGTTTGGCATAGGGTTTTAGCTGATAAACCCGGCTGCCAGATTGCTTGATCTCTCCTTTGGCCAGACGTTCCTGATAGACCGGGTCGTCTTTGAGTTCGCAGCCCAGGAAGTTACAGGCAACAGCGGCGAGCAGTATCGCAATCAGCGTAGCAGGAATGCAGATAGCCAGTAGTGTCAGATAGCTGATGCCCAGCGGTTCGAGCAGCCCGGCGAAAAAGATAACGGCGGCAGAAATAGGAGAGGCGGTAATCGCCACCTGGGAGGCGACAACCGCGATCGACAGTGGGCGAGAGGGGCGAATACCTTGCTCTTTTGCCACTTCAGCGATGACCGGCAAGGTGGAGAAGGCGGTATGACCGGTTCCGGCTAGCACCGTCATAAGCCAGGTCACGAGGGGAGCGATAAAGGTGATGTATTTCGGCTGGTGTCTGATGAGCCGCTCAGCAAGACTGACCAGATAATCCATGCCCCCGGCGACCTGCATGGCAGCGATCGCGGCGATAACTGACATAATGATCTCAATCACATCAAATGGGATCGCGCCCGGCTTAATGTGAAAAAGCAGTGTCAGTACGAGGACGCCCAGTCCTCCCGCAAAACCAATGCCGATCCCGCCCAGCCTGGCGCCCAGATAGATAGCCAGCAAGACAATGACCAGCTCTGCACCAAACATATATCCCCCTTGTGTAAAATTTGCTATTGATTTGAAATTTCTGACAAACTCGCTGTCTTTATGAGGGTAAATTATTGACTCTTAACATTTCATCAGCAAGAAGGAAATATAATTTTTACTTTAGCGATCATAAAGATTGAAGCCCGTCTTTCTTTAATCCGTGGGGTATCATGTATACTGCCTGGAGCTATAGCTGGCGATAATCAGCACGCTTCCCCACATTAGCCGACTATGAGCCTATCCCATTAGGCTATTTTACTGGCCATTTTGGCCCTGGGTAGTGCTCGAAATCCTCACGTACTCCGTGTACGCTGCGGTTTCTGCGCGCTGTCCGTGTCCAAACTGGCTGCGCCAATAACGCCTGGTGAGATAGGCTCTAAGCTATTATTAGTGGCTTATGTTTTTATTTTTGCTTTTGGTTATCGGGATATATTGGCATCGCGTTATCTATACCGTGCTGGTTATTGGTATTGTCAATCATTATTGATGTATTCATCGTGCATCACGTGGAATATATCTCGGTATGATAATTCAGTTTGCAGAGGATGAAGATTTATCGCCAAAAAAGCATGCCCGCAGACATGCCTTTTTAGTGATCATGCGTTAATTATTTTTCGCTGTTATCGCTATAACGTTTTCCTTTATAGCTGGGATGCATCAGATTATGAGCGGAAAATATCTCATCCAGTTCGCTGGCGGTCAGTAATCCTCGTTCGAGTACCACATCGCGGACACTTTTACCGGTTTCGGCACAAATTTTACCGATGATGTCACCATTATGGTGGCCGATAAATGGATTGAGATAAGTGACAATGCCGATCGAGTGGTAAACATAACCTTCACACACCGCTTTATTGGCCGTAATACCCTGAATACATTTTTCCAGCAGATTGTAGCAGGCGTTAGTCAGAATATGGATCGATTCAAACATCGCCTGACCAATTACCGGCTCCATGACATTCAGTTGTAACTGACCCGCTTCTGCCGCCATCGTCACGGTGGTGTCATTGCCGATCACTTTGAAACAGACCTGATTCACCACTTCCGGGACCACTGGATTCACTTTCGCTGGCATAATTGAGGAGCCCGCCTGGAGTTCCGGCAGATTAATTTCGTTGAGGCCAGCGCGTGGGCCGGATGAAAGCAAACGCAGATCATTACAGATTTTGGAAAGTTTGACTGCCAGCCGTTTCAGTGCGCTGTGTACCATCACATAGGCACCGCAATCGGAAGTGGCCTCGATCAGATCTTCGGCGGGGATCACTGGCAGATGACTGATTTCCGCCAGTTTTCTGACCGCGAGCAGTTGATAACCCTCAGGGGTATTCAGCCGTGTCCCGATGGCAGTAGCGCCAAGATTGACCTCTAACAGTAATTCCGCGGTACGCAGAATATTTTTGCTTTCTTCTTTGAGCAGCACATTAAATGCGCGAAATTCCTGGCCAAGAGTCATGGGTACTGCATCCTGCAACTGGGTGCGCCCCATTTTCAGAATATCTTTAAATTCAACGGCCTTGTGCTGGAAGCCTTCGCTAAGTTGTTGAATAGCATCGGTGAGTTTCAGGATTGAGCTATAAACGGCAAGACGAAAACCGGTGGGATAGGCATCATTGGTGGACTGGCATTTATTCACATGGTCGTTGGGATTCAGGTACTGATATTCGCCTTTCTGGTGTCCCATCAGTTCAAGGCCAATGTTGGCCAGCACTTCATTGGTATTCATGTTCACGGAGGTGCCCGCGCCCCCCTGGAAGACATCAACGGGAAACTGATCCATACATTTGCCGTTATTCAGTATTTCATCACAGGCCGCAATAATCGCATCTGCCACATTTTCCGGCAGGGTTTGCAGCGCTTTGTTGGCCATCGCCGCTGCCTTTTTCACCATCACCATGCCACGGACAAATTCTGGTATCTCACTGATTTTACTGTTACTGATGTAAAAGTTTTCAATCGCTCTCAGGGTGTGAATACCATAGTAGGCGTGAGCCGGAACTTCCCTGGTACCCAACAGATCCTCTTCAATGCGAATGTTATTTAGCATAAAAAACCTCTTTTGCAATCTACCCATGAATTTATCAAAATTCAGCATTTTGTAAGCATTAATCGCTTATATATCAGCATATTATTTTGATTATATGCTTATTTTTTGGAATTATATTTTGATGACAGCAAATATCGTGAATATGAATCACATTTTTTTCAGCAAATGGGTGGGGAATTGTTAATATGTGAGGTAGATCAAGGTATTGTTGTGAGTGGAGAAAAATAAACAGGGCGATCGCGTGTAAGAGAGTGTTTTGGTCTAAGATTAACGTATTGTCAACACTGTGTTTTAATCAGATTACCCATTGCGGTGACTGTTCATAAAGGAGATACGGGTGCGCTGGATTCCGTTTGTTGTGGTGTTTTTATATTTTTATATCGAGCTATCGATCTTCGTTCTGGTTGCCCATGAGTTGGGGGTGCTGTTGACCCTGCTGCTGGTGATCCTGAGCTCTGTCATCGGTATCGTGCTGGTGCGTAATCAGGGTTTTAAAAACCTGTTGCTGATGCAGAAGAAAATGGCTGCAGGTGAAAGTCCGGCCGCTGAAATGATCAAAAGCGTCTCCCTGGTGATTGCCGGTATGCTATTGCTGTTGCCAGGCTTTTTTACTGACTTACTGGGCTTACTGCTTCTGCTACCGCCGGTACAAAAGCATATCACGCTGAAACTGATGCCTTATTTGCGTTTTCGCTGGATGCCGGCCAGTGATTTTAGTGGCGGTGAAGGTGATATTTTTGATGGCGAATATCAGCGTAAAGACGAAGATCGTGATCGCTTAAATCATACAGATGATCGATAACTTAACGAACGCATCAACCGGACAGCACCTTCGCTGTCCGCTATTTTCAGGCTGATGGGGACTCCTCACTCTCCTGCACAGGATGTTTCGGCAGCCATAATCCCAGCCCGGTCAGAATCAGTAAGGCATACAGGATTTTCCAGCCGGTCATCACCAGCAGTAGCAGACACAGAAGAGCGCCAATAACCGCCAGCAACCGGGCGTGCCCCTTCAGTAATCGACAGCCTGCCAGCATGCATAACAGATAAATCATTATGAAAATGCCATTGGCATAGACGATGAGCGCATCAAGGTTGATATTCAGCCAGTAAATGCTGAGCGTACTGATAACGCAGCATGCGATTATCGCATTGAGTGCGTGACGAGGCGTCTGTTGTGGCGACAGGCGGGCGAAATAGCTTTGTGGTTTGTGCTGCGCCTGCGACCACACCAGACGGGCAAAGCTCTGGATATAGATGTTCAGGCTGGCGAAACAGGCAAGATAACCAATGACACAGGCGACCCATAACGCCTGGACGCCAAATAAGCGCACTACAATATCAGGCAGTGACGCGGCGGCGGCCATGTTGTCAGCGTAAGCGTGAAAGTGTAACACCAGTACAGTACAGGCCCAGTAGACCGAACCTGCCAGTAATAAGCCGAGTATTAACGCGCGGGGAAAATCACGTTCCGGATGTTTAAATTCCGCTGCCAGATGCGCGAACGCTTCAAGCCCGACAAAACACCAGAACATGACCGAAAGGGCAGTGAAAAGTTTTGGATAATCAATATGATCGGGGGGTGGAAAGGCAATATCCCGCAGACCGATATCACTATACCCGCCGATGGTCACGATAAGTGCGATGATAAGAACCGCAATCAGTGTTTGCAGGTTAGCGCTGGTGCTGGCTCCCCGTGACCCGACCCACCAGCTCAGCGCCAGGGTGGCCAGCTGTGCCAGCAGTAGCTGGCTATCATGCCAGCCAAAGAGTGCCTGGGCGAAGCCGGTAGCAATATGCAATGCCGCCGGTAAGCCAACTGGAATCACCGACAGAAATAACCAGCCGGTGACCCGCCCTATATGGGAACCAAACGCGATACTGACAAAGTGCGCGACACCCCCGGCACTGGGGAAGTGGCGGCCAAGTACAGCGAAGATAATCGCGATCGGAAAGACTAACAGAATCAGTATCGGCCAGGCCCACAGACTGTTATTGCCAGCGACCAGCGCCGCCAGTGCGGGAACCGCAAAGACGCCGGTACCGAGCAGTGAGGTGGCCAGCAGCCCTACCCCCTGGGCCAGATTTAATTCCTGCTTCAGTCCACTCATGTTATCCCCGGTGACTGATAAAAAAGGGGAATACGCCTGTACGGGTCACGACGTTACCAGCGATTAACGCCAGAAATAGCAAAAAAATAGCCATGGAAATCCATTTATTGTTCTGAGTGATGGATACGCTTTATCCGGATGGTCTGAGGAAGCCGATAATACCATAATCGGCTTTGTTGAATAAATAGATATTATGCTGAGTGCCTACAAAAACATCGGTCTTCCTCGACGTAAAATCAGTAGGTTAAGATCAGGGTCGGAAGCTTCTCGCAGTAGAGACCAGCATTTCTGACCGAAACAGGCGTGATAAAACAGCATGATTCCCTATTATTCAACAAAGCCACCATAATCGTGTTTATTTATGTCGTAATCTGCGCCACTGAGCGATTGCCGGGCCAGGCACTTACCATGGAAAAGAAAATTTTTTTTCGCTTTCCCCTTGAAGCGTGGAAACCCATCCCCATCTATCTGGCACTAGCCGGAAAACCCAGTACGGGTCGGTATAATCCATAGCTGATAATGACTTTCTCAAAGGAGAGCTATCAATGAGTATTCGTCCATTACATGATCGTGTGATCGTCAAACGTAAAGAAGTGGAAACTAAATCTGCAGGCGGCATTGTGCTGACGGGTTCTGCAGCGACCAAATCAACGCGTGGCGAAGTCATCGCTGTCGGTAAAGGCCGTATCCTGGAAAATGGAACTGTGCAGTCACTGGATGTGAAAGTCGGCGATATCGTTATCTTCAACGATGGGTACGGCGTGAAGCCTGAGAAAATTGACAACGAAGAAGTGCTTATCATGCCTGAAAGCGACATTCTGGCAATTGTTGAAGCGTAATTATTTGCGCACGCAGAAACTGAACGAATTCGAGGAACAGATAACATGGCAGCTAAAGACGTAAAATTCGGTAATGACGCTCGTGTGAAAATGCTGCGTGGCGTCAATGTACTGGCAGACGCAGTAAAAGTCACCCTTGGCCCGAAAGGTCGTAATGTGGTGCTGGATAAATCTTTCGGTGCTCCGACCATCACCAAAGATGGTGTTTCCGTTGCTCGTGAAATCGAGCTGGAAGACAAGTTCGAGAATATGGGCGCCCAGATGGTAAAAGAAGTGGCGTCTAAGGCTAACGACGCCGCTGGTGATGGTACTACCACCGCAACCGTTCTGGCTCAGGCTATTATCGCAGAAGGGCTGAAAGCCGTTGCTGCTGGAATGAACCCCATGGATCTGAAACGCGGCATCGATAAAGCCGTGGCCGCCGCCGTGGAAGAGCTGAAAGTTCTGTCTGTACCTTGCTCAGACTCTAAGTCTATTGCTCAGGTAGGGACGATTTCGGCTAACTCCGACGAAACCGTCGGTAAACTGATCGCTCAGGCCATGGATAAAGTCGGTAAAGAAGGGGTTATTACTGTCGAAGATGGTACTGGCCTGGAAGATGAACTGGATGTCGTAGAAGGTATGCAGTTCGACCGTGGCTACCTCTCTCCCTACTTCATTAATAAACCTGAGACCGGTGTTGTTGAGCTGGAAAGCCCGTACATTCTGCTGGTTGATAAGAAAGTTTCTAATATTCGCGAAATGCTGCCTGTGCTGGAAGCGGTTGCAAAAGCCGGTAAACCGCTGGTTATCATCGCTGAAGATGTCGAAGGCGAAGCACTGGCAACCCTGGTGGTTAACACCATGCGTGGCATCGTGAAAGTAGCAGCGGTGAAAGCACCGGGCTTTGGTGATCGTCGTAAAGCGATGTTGCAGGATATCGCTATTCTGACTGGTGGTACGGTTATTTCTGAAGAGATCGGTATGGAGCTGGAAAAAGCGACACTGGAAGATCTCGGTCAGGCAAAACGTGTCATTATTAACAAAGATACCACCACTATTATTGATGGTGTGGGTAAAGAAAGCGCGATTCAGGGCCGTGTTGCTCAAATCCGTAAGCAGATCGATGATGCCACCTCTGACTACGATCGTGAAAAACTGCAGGAACGTGTCGCGAAACTGGCAGGCGGTGTTGCAGTGATCAAAGTTGGTGCCGCAACTGAAGTCGCCATGAAAGAGAAAAAAGCTCGTGTTGATGACGCTTTGCATGCAACGCGCGCAGCGGTAGAAGAGGGTGTGGTTGCTGGTGGTGGTGTAGCGCTGGTTCGTGCTGCCGCTAAACTGTCTAACCTGACCGGTGAGAATGACGATCAGAATGTGGGTATTAAAGTTGCGTTACGCGCAATGGAAGCCCCCCTGCGTCAGATTGTTTCCAATGCCGGTGAAGAGCCTTCTGTCATCACCAACAATGTGAAAGCGGGTAAAGGTAACTACGGTTACAATGCTGCAACCGAACAATATGGCGATATGCTTGAGTTTGGTATCCTCGATCCCACCAAAGTCACCCGTTCAGCATTGCAGTATGCTGCATCGGTTGCCGGATTGATGGTAACGACCGAATGCATGGTGACCGACCTGCCGAAGAGTGACGTACCTGATTTAGGTGCTGCTGCCGGTGGTATGGGTGGCATGGGAGGTATGGGCGGCATGATGTAATCACGCCCCATATGCCATGCTATAAAAACCCCTGGATAGCGCTGTCCGGGGGTTTTTCTTTTGTCAGCCACCCTTTTCTGTCCTCTTGCCCCGTTCCGAATTTACTGCTTTCCCGTTGATATCACAGAGACGCTGATGATTATATTGTCGGATATTGCGCTATTGGGCTGGCGCGATGAGTGGCAATCAAAAGCGTATATCTGTCGATACTAAATAACTTATATGGACACCTCCCCGATGCTTATCTCAAGGAGGTATCCTTTAGTACGCATGAGCATCGTTTCTATTCTGAATAGAGATACACATGTATACTGGATAGATAAACCTGGCAATATAGAATTATTTGCTTTGAATTTTATTGGAGATTTAGAGCCTGGCCCATTAGGCTATTTTACTTGCTATTTTGACCCTGGGCAGTGCTCGAAATCCTCACGTACTCCGTGTACGCTGCGGTTTCTGCGCGCTGTCCGTGTCCAAACTGGCTGCGCCAATAACGCCTAAATGGCTGCGCCTAATACCGCTACACCTGCCGTTTACTGACGTATGAGCTGTTGCATAAAGAAAATATATTGTAGGCCCGATGTAGCACGGTCAGGCAGAAAAAAAGCCCTAACGCCTTACCTTGCAAGGGCTGACCTAAAGTGGAGCACTATTCCGCGCAACTATTTAGTGGGATAAGCTCTAAAAGAGTGTTTTTTTAATGAATAGAAAATATATTACAGCGCTTGCTCTGATTATTGGACAGGGACTGACAGGATCTATTATTTCGTTGCTAACGCTTACATCAACCCTGGTGGCGAACAGGTTGTCTCCCGTTCCATATCTTGTCACATTACCTATTACTGCGACGGTAATGGGCGCTGCTATCATGGTATATTATGCCTCTTTTCTAATGAGCGCCTACGGGCGACGTACAGCCTTTACTATAGGAAGCAGTATTGGATTATTGGGTTCTATTCTTGCAATTATAGCTATCTATTATCAACTATTTAGCTTATTTACATTCTCTACCTTTATTTTGGGAGGGGCTACGGTCTTTAACCAATACTATCGTTTTGCTGGTGCAGAAGTTTTTGATACTGAATCTGGCAAAAAAAAATGTACATCTTTAATTATTGGTGGCGGGATCATTGGCGGAGTAATCGGACCAATGATTGCAACAAAGGGACAATCTATGTTCCCTGACCATATTTTTCTTGGGACTTTTCTAATTTCCGGGATGGTATTTATCCTGGCGTGGATATCGCAATTATTTATTTCTCTACCAGGAACTATAGTAGTCAGTGAAAAAAATAATGATAGTATTCCAGAGGTTGAAATTAAGTCTGTTTTATCATCTTCTCAGTTCATTACTGGAACATTGAGTTGTGCTTTAGGTTTTTCCATCATGACATTAGTGATGAATGCAACACCTCTGGCCATGCATCATGCATATTATGTTATTCAGGAAAGCGCATTTGTGCTTCAATGCCATTTTTTCTCAATGTATGCCCCTGCTCTTTTTTTACCACTACTTATTTCGAGATTGAAGACAGTGCATATTATTCAGTGTGGTGCTATTTTCTTTGTTGTAGGATCCATAATCCCATTTTATTATGATGAATACGTCGGGTATATCTTCGCTTTGAGTGCAGTCGGCATTGGATGGAGTTTTATGTTTACTGGGGGGACCTTTCTAATCAATCAGATAGCTAATCAAAAAATAAAGTATAAAATTCAAGGCATAAATTCATTATTTACCTATATGTTAAACCTGGTTGCCTCATTGTCAGTGGGTTTCTTTATGAATATTGCACACGGATGGTTAATCATTAATGGTGTGGTGATCTTTGTTATGTTATTTTTTCTTGTCTACATGCGGTTCCATACGTACTGTCGCACTTGTCGTTAACTATTCATATTCTCCCTCACGATATCATTAAGAGCCTATCCCATTAGGCTATTTTACGTGCCATTTTGGCCCTGGGCAGTGCTCGAAATCCTCACGTACTCCGTGTACGCTGCGGTTTCTCCGCGCCGGTAAGTGTCAAGACAGTTGTCACCCCTGTTTAATTTAAACTGCCTGTTTTTCCCGTTCCGGATTTAATGTTACCGGGCCCTCCGGCTGCCAGTTTCTTGTCTTCCCTGACCCGCGCTCCGGATGCGCTTTCTGTGCCTGACGATACAGTTCATCACGCTGTTTCAGCAGGGCCCTGTCTTCACCACGATGCCGTTCTGCTGGCGTGACATAGCGTATTCCACTGTGACGGTGCTCTTCGTTATACCACCGGGTAAATTTCTCCACCCAGGTACGGGCATCCTCCAGCGTCCTGAACCCCGATGATGGCCACTGCGGCACATACTTCAGCGTCCGGAACAGCGATTCCACATACGCATTATCATTGCTCACCCGTGGCCGACTGTGGGATGGCGTGATATTCAGCTCATGCAGTTTCACCTGCAGCGTCTGCGATTTCATCGCCGGACCGTTATCGGCGTGCAGGACCAGCGGCTGTCGCCAGCAGCCTTCCCGCATCACACTGCGCTGCATCAGGGCGGCTGCCTGTTCACCGCTTTCTGTCTCATGCACTTCGTAACCCGTAATTTTCCGGCTGTACAGGTCGGTTATCAGATACAGATAATACCAGCGGCCACTCACCACAGAGGGCAGCCAGATGATGTCCCATGTCCACACCTGGCAGGGTCCTGTCGCCGTAAAGGTCGTCGGGGCAGCCACCTTCTGCCGCCGGGCCTGACGTCCCCGCCGGTGAACCTCACCGGAACGACGCAGTATGCGGTAAAAGGTCGATTCACTCGCCAGATAAATGCCTTTGTCTGCCAGACGCGGCACGATTTGCGACGGCGGCAGACTGGCATATTCAGGCTGATGACATATCTCCCGTATCTGCTGCTCTTCCTCAGGACTCAGGCGGTTAACCGGTACCGGTCTGACGGCTGTCAGACGGCCATCTTCATGATGCTTTTGCCAGCGCTGCCAGGTGCGAAGGCTCAGGTTCACTTCACGGCAGACAACCCTGCGCCGGGCTCCGGCCGCGACAGTCTCATTAATCCACCGGATGAGCTGCTGGCGCTCATCCGCAGGCGTCAGTCGTCCCCGTCCGTTTCCCCGTAGTAATCCCTGAGCTTTTTTCGCAGTACCAGTATCGCTGCCGCCTCCGCCAGAGCTTTCTCCTTACGCACCAGCTCTCTCTTCAGTTGTTTAATCTCTTTCTGGCTCTGCTTCAGGGCCGCTTTATCTTCCGGCGCAGACGCCTGTAAAAAAGCCTGCTTCCACTGAATAATCTGTTCCGGATAAAGGCCATTTTTACGGCAGTATTCTGCCACTTCAGCCTCACTGAGTGTGGCGGTTTCGACTATCACGGCGAAGCGTGCTTCTGCTGACCACTGGTCGGTTGTTTTCTCTGCGCCGGGCACGGGCTTCCCCTCTGATTTGGCCTGATTACGCCAGTTACAGAGGGTAGCTTCGGATATTCCTTCCATTTGTGCAACAGTGGAAACCGTCATGTTGTAGGGGGGCAATAATTTAGCCAGTATCGCTGCTTTACGTTCAGGGGAAATACGTTTCATTTGTCACTCCATGCCCTCAGACTGATTTTTCAGAGGGGGTGACAACTATCCTGACACTGAGGGGCGCTGTCCGTGTCCAAACTGGCTGCGTCAATAACGCCTGGTGGGATAGGTTCTAAGGAGAAAGTGGATAGTGAGCCCAACTTTATCTTTTGTGATTCTGTGCACTTTGTTCCCCGCCTGTCAGTGACAAGAGGAAATTCGGGTTCAGACAGATTGTGGTAAGCCTAAATCCAGTGGTGTCTTACTGGCTTCCCCGCCGATTTCGCGTGCCAGTACCGGAACCAGATAACCTGAAACCAGGGTTAGCAGTTCCTGCATGATAGCCCGGGCTTCGTCATCACTGACCAGAAAATGGGCCGCGCCCTGTACTTTGTCGAGTACATGCAGGTAATAGGGCATAATGCCAGCATCAAACAGGGCATTGCTCAGGTCAGCCAGGGTTTTGGCGTTGTCATTAACGCCGCGCAGTAATACGCTCTGATTAAGTAATGTCACACCCGCAGTACGCAGTTGTCTCATAGCCGTGCGCAGCTCGCTATTGATTTCGCTCGCATGGTTGATATGGGTGACCAGTAATATCTGTAACGATGATCCTGCGAAGCGTGAGATCAGGGTATCAGTTACCCGCGCCGGGATCACGACAGGCAAACGACTGTGGATACGTAGGCGTTTAATATGGGTTATCGCTTCCAGTTGTGTCAGCAGCCAGTCCAGCTCGTGATCTTTTGCCATCAGCGGATCGCCACCTGAAAAAATGATCTCATCCAGCTGCGGGTGGGCGGCAATATACTCCAGTGCGACCTGCCAGTTACGTTTATTCCCCTGGTTTTCAGCATAAGGAAAGTGACGGCGAAAACAGTAACGACAATTTACCGCACATCCCCCTTTTACCAGCAGTAATGCACGATTATGGTATTTGTGTAATAGCCCCGGTATCACGTTATGTTGTTCTGCTAACGGATCGGTCGAAAAACCGGCGACGGAAATCAACTCTTCCTGTGCGGTCAGCACCTGACGAAGCAGCGGATCGTTGGGGTTTCCGGGTTCCATACGTGCGATAAAAGCGCGTGGTACACGCAGGGGGAATAACTGTTTTGCTGCTTTTCCCGCCTGCAGCTTTTTATCTGTGTCTATATTTAAAAGATGCAGCAGCTCATCGGGATCGGTCACAACATCGGCGAGTTGTGTTAACCAATCTTCTCTGCGTGGGGTGTTTAGGGTTACAATATGCGCCATTTTATAGCTTAGCGACCAATTAATAAATTCAGAGGGCCTTATGGCAACGTACTATAGCAACGATTTTCGCGCAGGTCTTAAAATCATGCTCGATGGTGAACCTTATGCGGTTGAATCCAGTGAATTCGTAAAACCGGGCAAAGGCCAGGCGTTTGCGCGTGTTAAATTGCGCCGCTTGCTGACAGGGTCACGGGTTGAGAAAACTTTTAAATCCACTGACTCGGCAGAAGGCGCTGATGTGATGGATATGAACCTGACTTACCTGTACAACGATGGTGAGTTTTTCCACTTCATGAACAACACCACATTTGAGCAGTTAGCCGCAGATACCAAAGCGGTCGGTGATAATGCGAAATGGCTGCTGGATCAGGCAGAATGTGTCGTTACCTTATGGAACGGCCAGCCTATTTCGGTGACGCCGCCTAACTTTGTCGAGCTGGAAGTAGTGGAAACCGATCCTGGTCTGAAAGGTGATACGGCGGGCACCGGAGGAAAACCGGCAACGCTGTCTACCGGTGCAGTGGTGAAAGTTCCGCTGTTTGTGCAGATTGGCGAAATCATCAAAGTGGATACGCGCTCTGGCGAATATGTCTCCCGCGTGAAGTAAGAAAACCTTCTGCCCCGCCAGTAAATAAACCACCGTTGATCGCGGTGGTTTTTTGTTTATAACCTGTTATGGCTCGTGTTAAATAAACAATACGCCAATCAGGGTAATGATGCTCAGAATCGCTGCCAGGCCGTAAAAAATCCATTTACCATTGCGAACATGAATGTTCAAATCATGCATGGTATGGTGGAGACGATGAAGCCCGCACCATAATGGCAGGACAACCGCCAGGAAGAGAAAAGCACGACCGATGAAACTCTGGGCAAAACTCAGCACTCGCTCGTAACTGAAAGCGTCAGCCGGTGCCAGACCGAATGGCAGCAGGATAGCGACCAGCAGTATCATAACCGGAGTAATAACCGCACTCCACATACCACCGGCACCAAACAGTCCCCAGAAAGGGGGCTCGTCAGAACGTTTAGGATTGGGATTAATCATATCAGCCTCCTTACCAGAACAGGGCAACAAGCAAAATGACGATGGTCGCCAGGGCGGTAATCAGCCAGAGCCCTTTAATCATGAGCGCTGGCGGCACTTTCTCCCCTTTGACAATAATATTGGCGGCTTTCGGTGCCAGTTCAAACCAGGTTTTACTGTGTAACAGCGTGGCAGCCAGGGTAATAATGTTGAGAATAACCACCAGTGGGTTTTGCAGGAAAGTGACATAACTCGCCCAGCTTTCTGCCCCCTGTTTTAGTGAGAAAATGCCAAAAAGCAAGACAATGCTGAACCATATTGTCGGGATAGCCGTACTCTCACGCAGCATATAGAAGCGATAAAACGGCAGTTTTTTCCACCAGTCAGAAGGCATTGGCCGCACATAGGGTTTACGTTTAGATATCATCATGCACTCCTTAGCGTGGTTTCAGGGTGGCGATAAGAAAGTCTTTTGCACTTTCTACCTTACCCTGCTGAATGGCGGCGGCCGGATCGACATGTTTCGGGCAGACTTCTGAACAGTAGCCGACGAAAGTACAGCTCCAGACACCGTTATTGCCGTTGAGCTGGGCCATACGTTCTTTTTTACCGTAATCGCGGTTGTCCTCATTGTAGCGATGAGCAAGTGTAATCGCGGCAGGGCCAATAAATTCCGGGTTGAGGCCAAACTGAGGGCAGGCGGCATAGCATAGACCGCAGTTGATACAGCCAGAAAATTGATGATATTTGGCCATCTGTGCCGGAGTTTGCAGATTGGTGCCCTGCTCTGGTGTGCGTGGATTGCCGATAATATAGGGCTTTATCGCTTCCAGACTTTCGATAAAGTGCGTCATATCGACCACCAGATCGCGTTCAATCGGGAAGTTAGCCAACGCTTCGACTTTTATTCCCTGCGGATAGTCGCGGAGGAACGTTTTACAGGCCAGTTTGGGCACCCGGTTGACCATCATGCCACAGGAGCCACAAATCGCCATGCGACAGGACCAGCGATAGCTGAGATCCGGCGCGAGATTATCTTTGATATAGCCCAGCGCGTCGAGTAATGAGGTTTGCTCATCATAAGGAACGTCATAACAAACACTATGGGGTGCGCTATCCGTTTCCGGATTGTAACGCATGACTTCGATTTTGCGGTTATTCATCTCAGCCATTTGCCGCCTCCTTTTTATCGGCTGCTTCTGCTTCAGCACCGTATACCCGTTTTGCTGGTGGCAGCGTCGTAATTTTCACCTCACTGTACTCCAGACGTGTCGCGTTGTCGGCATCGCGGAAAGCGAGGGTATGTTTGAGAAAATTAATATCGTCACGCTCAGTACACCCCTCATCCAGGCGCTGATGTGCACCACGCGACTCTTTGCGCGCCATGGCAGAGTGCGCCATGCATTCGGCGATGTTCAGTCCATGACCCAGTTCGATGGTATAGAGCAGGTCGGTATTGAAAACGCTGGAGGTATCGGTAATACGCACACGTTTAAAACGTTCCTGCAGTTCTGCCAGCTTGTCGATAGTCTTTTGCATCAGTTCAGGCGTACGGTAGATACCACAGCCCTCTTCCATCGATAGCCCCATTTCATCGCGTATAGTGGCCCAGTTTTCGTTGCCTTCCTGATTAACGAGCGCTTGCAGCCGTTTTTCAACATCAGCGGCTTGTGCATTCAGCACGCTATCACTGGCTACTTTGGCCTGAGAGGCGCGCTCCATCGCCTGTTCACCGGCAAGACGACCAAATACCACCAGTTCAGCCAGTGAGTTAGAGCCAAGACGATTTGCTCCGTGCAGACCGACAGAGGAGCACTCACCCACTGCAAACAGACCTTTGATCCGCGTTTCGCATTGTTGATCGGTTTCGATCCCTCCCATCGTATAGTGGGCGGTAGGGCGTACCGGGATCGGTTCTTTGACCGGATCGACGCCGACATAGGCTTTTGCCAGTTCACAGATAAATGGCAGACGCTCATGGATCTTCTTCTCACCCAGATGGCGCAAATCAAGATAGACGACATCCCCGCGCGCGGTGGCAATGGTGTTGCCTTTACGCCATTCATGCCAGAATGCCTGAGAAACTTTATCCCTCGGCCCCAGCTCCATGTATTTGTTTTTCGGTTCGCCCAGCGGGGTTTCTGGCCCCATACCGTAATCCTGCAGATAACGGTAGCCATTTTTATTCACCAGAATACCACCTTCACCACGGCAGCCTTCGGTCATCAGTATTCCGGAACCAGGCAGACCCGTCGGATGGTATTGCACAAACTCCATATCGCGCAGCGGTATGCCATGACGGAGTGCCATTCCCATGCCATCGCCGGTCACAATGCCACCGTTGGTATTGTAACGATAGACGCGCCCGGCACCACCGGTCGCCAGAACCACCGCATTAGCACGGATTTGCACCAGTGAGCCTTCCATCATATTCATCGCCACCAGCCCGTGCACCTGTCCCTCATCGACCAGAATGTCGAGGACAAAATGTTCATCAAAGCGCTGGATTTGTGGGAATTGCAGGGAAGTCTGGAACAGCGTATGGAGCATATGGAAGCCGGTTTTATCAGCGGCAAACCAGGTGCGTTCGATTTTCATTCCGCCGAAGCGCCGGACATTGACGCTACCGTCTGGCCGACGGCTCCAGGGACATCCCCAGAGTTCAAGCTGCGTCATTTCGGTAGGACAATGGTGGACGAAATAGTCAACCACATCCTGTTCACACAGCCAGTCTCCGCCAGCGACGGTGTCATGGAAATGGTATTCAAAACTGTCATGCTGTTGGGCGACAGCGGCGGAGCCACCTTCTGCTGCTACAGTATGGCTACGCATTGGATAAACTTTTGAAATCAGCGCGATTTTCGCGCCAGGGTTTGCCTGCGCAGCAGCAATGGCAGCACGGATCCCCGCACCGCCAGCACCGATGACGGCAATATCGGCTTGAAAAGTTTGCACGACATTCCTCCTTTTTTTATAAGTTTTACTATCAAAATAAGTAGTACGGGTAGTAGTCCCTTAAACGATGATGGATTATAACCTCAAGAAAAATATGGAAAGTTGACGTGTACGATTGTTTTAACAGTTTGTATTGGTCGTCGTGATGATTTTTATCTGATTATTGTTGTGGATGATGTTACTGATAAGATCAACAGGACAAAATTTGTGTCCCCCAACAGTTGCGAGTAGACTTCGAGCCCTTAGGGGAAAGCGGAGAAAGTCGCTATGAGCGAAACGGCAACCTGGCAGCCGAGCGCATCTATTGCCAGCTTATTAAAACGTGCAGCGATAATGGCGGATATTCGCCGATTTTTTAATGATCGTGGTGTACTGGAGGTGGAAACCCCTTGTATGAGTCAGGCGACAGTGACGGATATACATATGGTTCCGTTTCAGACCCGGTTTGTCGGCCCGAGTTATTCGCAGGGGGTGGATCTCTATCTGATGACCAGTCCGGAATATCATATGAAGCGTTTGCTGGCTGCTGGTTGTGGCCCGATTTTTCAGCTCTGTCGTAGTTTCCGCAATGAAGAGATGGGGCGACACCACAATCCGGAATTTACGATGCTGGAGTGGTATCGCCCAAGCTATGATATGTACCGTCTGATCAATGAAGTGGATGATTTTCTGCAACAGGTACTGGAGTGTCAGCCCGCTGAAATGCTCTCTTATCAACAGGCCTTTCAGCGCCATCTTGAGCTTGATCCGTTGTCGGCAGATAAAGCGCAGTTACGTGAAGCCGCCGCGAAGCTTGATCTGAGCAATATCGCTGACACAGAAGAGGATCGTGACACTTTATTGCAGTTATTGTTTTCTGTCGGCATCGAACCCCATATTGGTAAAGAGTGCCCGACTTTTGTGTATCATTTTCCGGCAAGCCAGGCGTCTCTGGCACAAATCAGCAGTGAAGATCATCGCGTGGCAGAGCGTTTTGAGGTCTATTTCAAAGGGATGGAACTGGCGAATGGCTTCCACGAATTGAGCGATATGCGTGAACAACAACAGCGTTTTGAACAGGATAATCGTAAGCGTGAGGCGCGTGGCTTACCTCAGCAACCGATTGATACTCACCTGCTGGCGGCGCTGGATCACGGCTTACCCGATTGCTCGGGCGTCGCCCTGGGGGTTGACCGTTTAATTATGCTGGCCCTGGGGGCGGAGAGTATTGGCGAAGTGATGGCCTTTACGGTAGATCGCGCCTGAGCCGACTACCGCTACCCTTACCGCGCTGGTAAGGGTAGCGGCAGGCAGGCGGTTAGCTGGCCTCAGCGGATGGGCTGCTCGCGGTTCCGGTGATGATCGCGAGTGGCTGACCCACTCGGGTGACAGGGTGGGTTTTCAGTTCATCCACCAGCCGGATTTTTCCAGGGGCAAAGAGGTTGATAACGGTTGAGCCGAGTTTAAACATCCCCATTTCCTGGCCTTTCAGGAGAGCGATAGCGTCTTTGTCACTCCCATCCGGCCAGCTCCAGCGCTTGATAATCCCTTCACGCGGCGGTGTTACCGTCCCTGACCAGACGGTCGAAATACTGCCGACAATCGTTGCGCCGACTAAAATTTGCACCATAGGGCCAAATTCGGTATCAAAGCGACAGATAACGCGCTCATTACGGGCAAAAAGATTGGCAATGTTTTGTGCAGTCAGCGGACTGACCGAAAACAGATCACCCGGCACGTAGATCATCTCGCGCAGGATACCGTTGCAGGGCATATGGACACGATGATAGTCACGTGGTGACAGGTAGGTGGTGACGAAGCTGCCGTTACGGAACAGATCCGCCATCTGATAGTTGCCGGCCAGCAGAGCTTCCAGCGTATAATTATGGCCTTTGGCCTGCAAAATTTTGTCGTTTTCAATCGCGCCTGACTGACTGATAACACCATCAGCTGGCATCACTAATACGTTGGGATCGGTATCGATTGGACGGGCATTTTCGCGCAACGGGCGGGTGAAGAAATCATTAAAAGTACGATAGCTGGCGGTATCCGGCTTTTGTGCCTCTGCCATATCGACTTTGTAGTATTTTACAAACAAGTCGATAACTAATTTTGTCAACCAGCCTGCACGCTTATTGGCCCCCCAGCCCGCCAGACGAGTAAGCCATAATGCTGGCAGAATATGTTGCAGTGAAATTTTAAGATCGTTTAACAAAGTAGCCTCCAGGCCGTTATTGATCGACTCGGGCTCCCGTCACAGCGCGGGAACGAAATAAAGAGGGAGACGATTTTAACGGTGCTCAGCATAAATGTCAGTTATCGGATGGTAAAAAGCTTTTTCGTGTTTTTACCTGCGCCATGCTTTCCAGAATACGATGATAATTTTCGAAGCGGCTCTCCGCGATATCGCCGTTTTCTACGGCTTCGCGTAGTGCACAGCCGGGATCGCTGCCGTGTTTACAGTCGCGGTAGCGGCACTGACCCGTATAATCATCAAATTCGACAAAACCTTGTGTGATTTGTTCCGCATTCAGATGCCACAGGCCAAATTCCCGCACGCCAGGCGAGTCAATCACATCGCCACCATGGGGAAAATGGTAAAGACGCGCCGCTGTGGTGGTATGCTGCCCCAGCCCGGAGTTATCTGAAACCTGATTGGTCAGGATCTGATCTTCCTGTAAGCCAAGCAGCACATTAAGCAGACTGGATTTCCCCACCCCTGATTGCCCGGCAAAGATACTGATTCGTCCGGTCAGCGCTTGCTCAAGTGACGAAAGCGTGTCCGCAATACGGCTGGAGACCATTAAGACCCGATAACCAATGTTACGGTAAATCGCCATTTGCTGGCTCACGAAAGTAAGATCTTCCTCATCCAGCAGATCGACTTTATTGCACACGATCAAGGGTTCAATATGCAAGGTTTCGCAGGCGACCAGATAACGATCAATCATGTTAAGTGACAGCTCAGGCACGATGGCGGAGACAATCACAATCTGGTTAATATTGGCGGCGATCGGTTTCACGCCATCGTAAAAGTCTGGGCGGGTGAGCTCGGAGCTTCGTGGGTGTACCGCTTCAACAATGCCTTTGACATCAACACCATCATCGATCTCTTTACCAGCACGCCAGACAACACGATCACCCGTCACCAGCGAGGAGATGGTCCGCCGGATATGGCAGCGATGAATGCGACCATCCGGGGATTCGATATCGGCATGCATCCCAAAACGACTGATAACAACGCCTTCCCCCGCTTCAGCAAACAGGTTGTCATCGTCATCAGTTTGCTGCGCAGGGGTTTTCAGACGGCGCTGATGGTTCGCTTTGACGCGGCGCTGCTGGCCTTTGGAGAGTTTATTTTTACGCAACAGAACATGCTCCTGGTCGCCCTTAACAGGCAAAAGTTCTATGATACACGCTATTTTAAATCAATATAGTCATGCAAGAGGGGGAAATAGCATGAGTGTAGATGAAAACAATCTGATATGGATCGATCTGGAAATGACGGGCCTCGATCCGCAGCACGATCGGATTATTGAAATAGCGACGCTGGTCACCGATGCCCAATTGAATATTCTGGCAGAAGGGCCGGTTATTGCGGTTCATCAGTCTGAGGCTCAGCTTGCATTGATGGATGAATGGAATGTGCGTACCCATACTCGTAGTGGACTGGTGAAGCGTGTGCAGGCCAGCACCCAGGATGAGCGCCAGGCAGAGCTGGCGACGCTGGCTTTTTTGCGACAGTGGGCGCCAGCAGGGAAATCGCCGATCTGCGGTAACAGCATTGGTCAGGATCGCCGCTTCCTGTATAAATATATGCCTGAACTGGAAGCCTATTTCCATTATCGCTATCTGGATGTCAGTACCTTAAAAGAGCTGGCTCGTCGCTGGAAACCGGAAATTCTCAGCGGCTTTAAAAAGCAGGGCACGCATCAGGCGCTGGATGATATTCGTGAATCGGTCGCTGAACTGGCTTACTATCGTGAATGTTTTATCAAACTGTAATTGTCACTCCGGGATAAAATCAGTGGCTATGTTGTCATGTTATCGCTGGTGATAAAGTAGCCACTCGGATCGAAAATATAAAAAAGTGTCCCCAGAGGGGGTTGCAGGAGACCTGAATTCTCGTATAATGCGCCTCCCGTGGCACAGCAGAAATGCCGGACACGGCGCCGTAATATCAGGCGAATAGAGCGTTAAAAAGAAGTATGCGGGAATAGCTCAGTTGGTAGAGCACGACCTTGCCAAGGTCGGGGTCGCGAGTTCGAGTCTCGTTTCCCGCTCCATAACGTAAAAAGCACCACTCCCGGGCGGGAATAGCTCAGTTGGTAGAGCACGACCTTGCCAAGGTCGGGGTCGCGAGTTCGAGTCTCGTTTCCCGCTCCATAATGTAAAAAGTACCACTCCCGAGCGGGAATAGCTCAGTTGGTAGAGCACGACCTTGCCAAGGTCGGGGTCGCGAGTTCGAGTCTCGTTTCCCGCTCCAGTATAACATCCAGCACAGTCCCGTCCGTTAAAGTCTGCAACGCTTCGATTTTGCAAGTGATTTCACGATTTTACTTTCCAGAATAATCCAGAGTCCTCCAGGAGAATTTAGTTCAAAAATGGAATGAGTTTTTTGACTAAAGCGCTGTCTGGAATAGTAGGGTGTGTCCCTTAGAGCCTATCCCATTAGGCTATTTTACTGGCCATTTTGTCCCTGGGCAGTGCTCGAAATCCTCACGTACTCCGTGTACGCTGCGGTTTCTCCGCGCTGTCCGTGTCCAAACTGGCTGCGCCAATAACGCCTAATGGGATAGGCTCTTAACCTATTTGAAGGTCAGGATTGAAAGTAAAAATTATCTCTAAAAAGGCAATATTGGCTGATAAACGCACTTTCTGTAGCGGTTTTTCACCCGTTTAATAGTGCTGTGTTGTACAAAAAAAAGTTACGTGACACACCCTGGTGAGTTAAATATATGTATTATTAATATATTTACTTTGTAATTAAAAATAATTAGAGCTCACATTGACATTTTGCTAATTGACACTTTGTTTAATCTATGTTTTATTTTAAGCAGAAAACACTGTTTCGTCTAAATAAGTAAATATTTTTATATGTAAAAAAGGAGTGCTGTGTATGTCTGAACCCTGGGGATGTATTATTAATGCAAAAATAACCGCCACAGCATTAGATAAATATTTACGCAGTAAACAAAAAAATACTGACGTTGAAAAATACTTATTATCTGGTCAATCGCAGGAGTGCGATAATTTCCACACACCAAAAAGTATTAACACATTAAAAAGTGTCGCCTATTTTTATGCCAGTTTACTGTATGATTTAAAAAATAGTGATCCCGGTAGTGATGTTGTTCTTTTCAATTATGATGCAGAAAAACAACGCGTATTTATTGCTGTTGTATTTGATCAGGAAATTTTTCCCAGTTATGAAAAAATAATGCTATCTATGCTGTCTCAGCTTGCTAGTTATAAAGATATTGAGAGTAATGATACTGCTTTATTTATCAGTCCGTGGACGGGGGATTTTTACTCTGCTTATCATTTAAATAAAAATACTTTGCATAAAGTTGATGAGTTTGAAGTTTCTCAAACGATTATTGATGAGCATATTGCTCTGTTTTTTAGTTTTATGGATGAAGATTTTTTTCCACCTGTAAATAAGGCATTAAGAAAAAAAGATTACTATTACAAGCCCATAAAGAATGCCTTGAATCGTTATAGTAAAGAGCAGGAAGAAATTATTCTCCCGTATAAAATTAGCCAGGCTACTCAAGATAATCCTTTGCCATTGTTAGGATATTTTTATACGTTCAATAATAAAGTCTACGAAAGGAGAGGCGATGATTATATTGAACTAGCAGGTGCAGATCCTGTCACATTAAGAGAAGTCTGCATGATGTCAGATCTGTTTGCTGATAAAAATTATGTTTATTTAGGTTGTTATGGAGGGGACTATCAACGCATTGAAGGAATTGATGGCGCGACATTTACTAAATGTGGAGCAGGCGAACCAATTTATTGGAAAGATAAAAACTATGTTTATCTTGATCATATTTCCGATGTTACCAAAGATAAAAAATTAATTAGACTCGATAATGTTGATGTCAAATCTTTCAGAGCTACTAATGGGTATGGTTTTGCTAAAGACAAAAATCATGTCTACTTACTGGGTAAAATTTTACCTCTTGATGTAAAATCAGCACGATTAACAGGATATGGTTTCGTCTTCGATGATAATCTTGTTTACTATCGCTCACATCCGGTAGCATTAGACGGTAAAACCTTTAAAGTATTGCGTTATAAGGGATTATTTAATGGACCGTTCATTGTATCGGATAAAAATGGGCTTTATCATTATGATACGGATTACGATAGAAATACACTTAAAAAATTACAAGATTTATCACCCGATGATTTAGCTAAAATAGCACAGTTTAAAATGTATGAAACCGATTTCTAACGTGTGAAAAAGATGGTTTACATGCCTGATATCGAAACTACTTTTGCTTAAAAGAATCATTATTGTTGTTGTGCTGTAACAGGATCTTTAAAGAATGATGTTTTACAAAGCATGTGAAGTCAACCTGATAGACGATCTATCATACTGTACAGATAGTTCTGGTTTACCCATTACAGGTATCGTTTTATTTGATGAATCATACGAAAGAATTGCTGAGGTCAACTATGTGAATGGTAAAAGACATGGGCTAACAAAGGTAAAGGCCTTAGATGATAGTTGGTCAATGGAGAATAATTATGCTAATGGCATTGAACATGGAGAGCGCTGCTATTATAAAAATGCCAGCTTGTGTATAGTGAGCCACTTCAAAGATGGGGTTAAAGACGGTGATGAGACAGGCTATTATCCCAATGGAAATGTTTACTGTAAGTGTTCATTCAATAATGATCAACTTGATGGCTCTGAGATTTATTATTATGAGTCTGGTATTCTCGCGGGTGAGTGTGTTTATAGTAATGGTATGGCAATTAGCGAACATAAATATTATCACTGAAATGGAAAACTCCGAAAAGTTTCCCCAATAAAAGATGGGGTTATTCAGGGTTTTTATCCTAATGGCAATATTTATCAAGAAATTCCTATTGTTGATAATAAACGTCATGGAGAAGCACGCTGGTATGCCGAGAATGGTATCTTAATCGCCACTCAAGATTATCAACAGGGCATCGAGCAAGGTAATGGCAAACGTTATACACCACAAGGAAATGTCGAGTTTGAAATACCCTACGACAAATCAAGCAGACTATTTTATAAAATATTTGATCATTGCATCATGCTTTATCAAATTTAAGCCTTAACTGACGAACTATGGGGGCCACCACTGATTAGTTTTATTTCGTTACCCGATCAATCGAATCAGCAATCACGGTTGGAAGGATATTTGATGGCCGCCCCCGACTATTTTCAATATAGTCTATCTGAGATTATGTTTGCCCCGCATATAAATTTGAGTGTCTGGATAACAAAAAGCAGCCTGACTGTGCAATTTGACAATGAATTACCTCAATCATTACGATGTAAATTTTATAATCGCCCAACTGCTCAGTACCTACGTTGTTTTCCAGATAAAGTATACCAGAAGAATGATATCCTTCCCAGCAACGATCTAGAGGCATTAGGCCTTTATGTTTTTGTTAATGAGTATGATGAAATTGGCGGTATTGATTATTTCTTTGAAGATAAAAAAGAGGTTACTATCCAAGTTGGCAGAAAGGGAAACATAAAATTCGATCTTTCCGCGCCAGACAAATGCAAAGAGTTCTATATTAATGATCTAGAGCCCCTTTACTGTTAATGATAAATCATTGGTCACATGTATCGGCACGAATGATTCTGTGTGACCGTTTCATGTAATGACAGCCACAATCGTTCTATTGGATTCAGCTACGTTGAATATACTGGCAGGAACAGCACCCTGAATTTTTTATTCCCGGCCAGCCAGCGCTGCTCTCGTCCGAGTGCTGGATAATGGTGATTTTCTCCTGGGGCGTTTTACGTTTACGGACTTCTTGCCCTGACAGGATCCCAGTTATCTCAAAATTGGCGTTAGTGTTAGACATATATTTAAGCCCATGATTAACGATGATTATCCTAAGAGTCTGCGACTTAGTAAGGTTTGCATATCTCGTCTACCATCTGCAATGATGAAGATAACAACTTGTTTGCCTATTGCTCGATAGATAACGCGATAAGGTTTAAAGAAGATTTGTCGATATTCCTGAATACCTAAACTTTGTAGCTCTTTCGGTATACTACCTTTCATGGGGAAGTTGGTCAGTGTATCAGTTACCTTTAGCAATTCATCCAGTACATAGTCAGCATTATAACTGCTGTCATGGTCAGTGATATAGTTGTAGATCTCCTCCAGGTCTGCTTCGGCATCTTTGGTCATTACTACTTTGTATGATGCCATTCTGCTTATTTCCTTTTGCTTTTTAGACGTTGTACAACACTTTTCATATCACTGACTTTGCCAGCTTCAACTTGTTGTTGACCTAATGTCAGTATTTTAAGTAACGCTAAGGTTTCCTGTGTTTTTTCATAGGATGCAATGTCTTGAATAACTGCTTTTGCTTCGCCATTTTGGGTAATAATCATTGGCGAGCCTGATTCTGTTAGTTTAGCCATCACTTCGGCAGCATTAGCCTTTAAATAGCTAATAGGTTTTATCTGTTCTGAGTAGCGCATATTTTACCTCGATTGATAAGACTAAATTCAGTCTAAAAAAAGTCTACTGATAGTATAGAGAGGCCATGGTTAAAATACAATCAGAGGATTTTTTCAAGTATAATAACAAAATAGTGTATGAGCCTGGCCGGTAAGTTCTAACTGCCTGTTCCGTTAGACTATGTGACTCGCCATTGACGGATGAGTCATAATCCAGGTTGTCAGGTTCTCGTCTGCCGCGCTGTCATTGATTCAGTTTATCCACAGCGGATGGCGGCTTTATTGCTGTGCTGGCATCGCCAGCAGAGAAAACTGTAAACAGACTTATCCACAGGTTAAGCCCGGCATAGGGCAGAGTAGCGTATTTTATCATATCAACGACTTGTTTTTATCTTGTTGAAAATAATTGAATAAAATTCAATTAAAATTGTTAACTCTATCTCTTGACGAATGTCTGCTTGTTGAAACACAAAATGTTTTTGTTTTTATCCACATCCTGTGAATAACTCAGGCGCTTTCAGGCAATCCTTTTTCAATCGTTCGTATCAACCGTTGTGTTCTGGCTGGCTGAACCTCAATGGTGCTGGCATGACGCTTTTGGATTTGTTGTGCTATCGCCCAGTTAATATGTTCATCAAGCAGTGGGTGTTCACCGAGGCGGCTCTCCAGGGCGGCAAGATGAGCGGTATTCCAGCTGGCATTGCCGAGGGCGACAGCAATATTACGTCGCCATCGCAGGTAACCTATCCGGCGAATCGCTGACCCTTCCGTCATTTTCAGAAAATAGGCTTCACTCCAGGCGAAGAGTTCGACCAGCGTGGCGGCGTGGAGTGCCTGGCGGGGGGAGAAGTCCGGTTCATTGCTTAACTGTGAGAAGCGGTTCCACGGGCAAATCAGCTGACAGTCGTCACAACCATAAATACGGTTGCCGATAAGGGAACGCAATGCTTCCGGGATCGCCCCTTCCAGTTCGATAGTCAGATAAGAGATGCAGCGACGGGCATCGACAACATAAGGTTCGACAATCGCCTGGGTAGGGCAGATGGTCATACAGGCGACACAACGTCCACAACTTGCTGCTTGCGGCTGATCGACCGGCAGGGGAATATTCACCAGCAGCTCACCGAGAAAAAAGAAGGAGCCAGCATGACGGTTGAGAATAAGTGAGTGCTTACCTGTCCAGCCAAGTCCTGCTTTTTCAGCCAGAGGACGTTCCAGTATTGGGGCAGAATCAACAAACGGTCTGAAATTGAGCTGCGAACAGTGTTGCTGGATTCGCTCTCCCAGTTTTTTCAAACGATGGCGTAATAGCTTATGATAGTCGCGTCCAAGCGCATAACGGCTGATATAACCGCAGGAAGGATCTTTCAGTGTGCGCGCGAAAGCGGCGTTGGCTGGAAGATAGTTCATTCTTACGCTAATAATACGTAATGCACCGGGATGGAACTCATGAGGCCGGGCACGCAGCATACCGTAACGCGCCATCCATGCCATGTCACCGTGGTATTGCTGGTCCAGCCAGCGCTGGAGTTCGGCTTCGCTGGCACTGAGATCGGTATCGCTGATACCGACCTGCTGAAACCCCAGTTCCTGGCCCCATTGCCTGATTTTTTGTGCGAGCGTAGTGAGATCAGAAGATGGCAGCATGATGAACGTTAACGATGACGGGAAACCTCGCGACTATACCACATTTGCTCTGTGCAGTATTGCTCGTCATTGTCGGGCCTATGTGAGTATGTGCTTACCAATAAAGGTGGCGCTGATTGTTATTTCTGCATCGAATCGGGCGTGACACCAGGATAGTAGCGTGAGCGGAGAAAACGGTAGGCAGAGGATGATTGTTACAGACAATGCGGATTAATAGATTGCCTGTTATGATTGCAGTCGAATGCGGGAGAGGGATCTCTTTTCCCTGTTCAGGCCCATTGTTAACACGGACATGATAAACAATAAACATGATTAGCCACATAATTAACTTATCCGATGAACAAGCAACGTTAGATTTTGCTGCCCGTATCGCACGCGCTTGCTCCGGCATGGCTGTCATCTATTTGTATGGTGACTTAGGAGCAGGTAAAACCACTTTCAGCCGTGGCTTTTTACAGGCCCTTGGTTATCGTGGTAATGTCAAAAGCCCCACTTATACGCTGGTGGAACCTTATACGCTTACCCGTCGGATGGTATACCACTTTGATCTTTATCGTCTGGCCGATCCCGAGGAGCTTGAATTTATGGGCATCCGTGACTATTTCGCCAATGATGCGATCTGTCTGGTGGAGTGGCCGCAGCGGGGAGCTGGCGTCTTACCGCAACCGGATATCGAAATCCATCTTACTTATCAGACCACTGGACGTGAGGCGAGCGTAACCGCGTTTTCGCCATTAGGCGCCTTTTTATTAACATGCCTGGACTGAAGGACGGTGGAATGAAGCATCGCATTATCAGTGGGTTGGTCGCACTATTTATGCTGTTTAGCTTCCCGGCGGTCGCGGCGCAGTTATCCGATATCCGGGTGACGAATAGCAACAGGCAAGCATATATCATGCTGATTTTTGATGGTGATCCTGTCTATTCAGTCAGTTTACAACGTGGCCGTCTGGTGGTGCTGGATATCAGGCAGAATGGTTCGCTTCAGGGATTGCCATTGCTATTTAGTGGTAAAAATCTGGTGAAGAGCATTCGTGCCGGTGTGGCCCAGGAGCCTCAGTCGCTTCGTCTGTTAGTTGATTTGACGGCCGGGAGTACGCTACAGGCAGCAAAACAGCGTAATGGAAACAATAATATCGTGGTGTTGACGATTAAGGCCGATGATTTATTCTCTTCGCCATCGCCATCGCCATCGCCATCGCCATCGCCATCGCCATCGCCATCGCCATCGCCATCGCCATCGCCATCGCCATCGCCATCGCCATCGCCATCGCTGGCACCTTCTTCGCGACTGATGACGAAGGAAATCGAAAAACCGGCGTTACCAGCTCCGTCGGCGCAAACTTTGCTGCCTTCTCCACGGAATCAACCCACCGCGATGCTGAAGCCCAACGCCAATCCGCAGATAGCACCGCCGGAAAACCGTACTGTGACGGAAAATAAGAAAATTATTATTGCTATTGATGCCGGGCACGGTGGCCAGGATTCGGGCGCTGTCGGGCCAAATGGCATACTGGAGAAGAATATTACCCTCGCTATCGCCCGTAAATTACGTGATCTGCTCAATGCCGATCCGTTATTTAAACCAGTGTTAACCCGTGATGGTAACTATTTTGTTTCGGTCATGGGGCGTTCAGATGTCGCACGTAAGCAGCATGCTAATTTTATGGTTTCAATTCATGCCGATGCGGTACCTGAACGCTATGTTACCGGTGCGTCAGTATGGGTACTCTCCAATAACCGAGCGCGCAGTGAGATGGCGGACTGGCTCGAACAACATGAGAAACAGTCTGAGTTGCTGGGAGGCGCAGGGGATGCGCTGGCCAATAGCCAAACCGATCCCTATCTCAGTCAGGCTGTGCTGGATTTACAGTTCGGTCATGCCCAGCGAGTCGGTTACGATGTAGCGATCGATGTATTGAGCCAGTTGCGGCAGGTCGGTTCGCTACGCCGAAGCCAGCCACAACATGCCAGCCTTGGGGTATTGCGTTCGCCTGATATTCCCTCCATTCTGGTGGAAGTGGGTTTTGTCAGTAATGCCCGTGAAGCACGTCAGTTAAACGGCGATAATCATCAGCAGCAGATCGCTGAGGCAATTTATAACGGTTTGCGTCACTATTTTATACAACATCCTTTACAATCAGCACCGCATGGTTAATCAATATCTGTGATGCGCGGATAAGAGACGATCAAATTAAGGAGTCAGACATGCCGATTCAGGTACTACCGCCACAGCTTGCTAATCAGATTGCCGCAGGTGAGGTGGTGGAGCGTCCGGCGTCGGTAGTGAAAGAACTGGTTGAAAATAGCCTTGATGCCGGGGCAACGCGGATCGATATTGATATCGAACGTGGAGGCAGCAAACTGATTCGCATTCGTGACAATGGCTGTGGTATTAAAAAAGAGGAGCTGGCACTGGCGCTGGCGCGTCATGCCACCAGTAAAATTGCTTCACTTGACGATCTGGAAGCGATTATCAGTCTGGGTTTTCGCGGAGAAGCACTGGCGAGTATCAGTTCGGTGGCCAGACTGACGCTGACCTCGCGAACAGCAGAGCAGCAGGAGGCCTGGCAGGCGTATGCAGAAGGACGTGATCAGGCGGTGACGGTTAAACCAGCGGCACACCCACCAGGCACTACCCTGGAAGTGCTCGATCTGTTTTACAATACGCCAGCACGGCGTAAATTCATGCGTACCGACAAAACAGAGTTCGCTCATATTGATGAGGTTGTGCGGCGGATTGCGCTGGCGCGTTTTGATGTTGCCATTAATCTCAGTCATAACGGAAAAATGGTGCGTCAGTATCGCGCTGTATCAGCAGAGGGTGCCTGTGAGAAACGGCTGGCGGCGATTTGTGGTATCGCATTCATCGACCATGCACTGGCCATTACATGGCAGCATAGTGATCTGGCACTCAATGGCTGGGTGGTTGATCCGTTACACACCACGCCAGCGCTGGCGGAAATACAATATTGCTATGTTAATGGACGCATGATGCGCGATCGCTTAATTCATCACGCGATCCGTCAGGCGTGTGCCGGTCATAACGGTGCTGATCGACAACCGGCATTTGTGCTTTTCCTCAAGGTCGATCCGCATCAGGTTGATGTCAATGTTCATCCGGCGAAGCATGAAGTTCGCTTTCATCAGTCACGTCTGGTGCATGATTTTATCTATCAGGGGGTGCTAAGCGTTTTTCAGCAGCATAATACACCGTTACAGGAGAAGGACGTCGCTGCAACCGCGTTATCGATCCCGGAAAATCGCCCGGCGGCGGGCAGCAATCAGTTTTCCCCCTCAAAACGCACGGATACATCGATCGCCTCGTTTGATCATCATGATAAGTCGCCGTCGGATTCTGCCCGTGCTCCTCTCTGGCCGCAGGCACAACCGGGTTATCAAAAACAGCAAGGAGCACTGTATCGCCAGCTGCTGACAACGCCGGAAAGTCGCACGTCATCCGCCCCGCTGAAGGCAGTGGAGGAAAAGCAGGCTAATTACCATCCCGGTTTTGGTCGTGTGCTGACGATCGTTGACAACGATTACGCCCTGCTGGAATGTGATGGCCAGCTGGCACTGCTGGCGTTATCGGTGGCTGAACAGCAGCGATGTCTGGCGCAGTTGACGCCAGAGACGGAGCCCGTTTGTGCTCAGCCATTGCTGATTCCACTACGCTTAAAAGTGTCTGCGAAGGAGCGTGATGCGCTCAGCAAAGCGCAAACGTCCTTAGTCGCACTGGGAATTGATATTCAGCCTGAAGCACAATATCTGGCGGTTCGCGGTGTACCTTTACCTTTAAGACAGCAAAACTTACAAATCTTTATTCCTGAACTGTTAGGCTACCTGAGTCAGCAAGAGGTGTTTGATGTCGATAATATCGCGCAATGGATAGCGCGCCATCTGACGGTTGAACATGTGCAGTGGAGTGTCGCACAGGCGATTACGGTTCTGGCTGACATAGAGCGTTTGCGTCCGTGGCTGGTCAAGGCACCACCGGCAAACCTGTTACAACCTGTTACCCTCCATCCGGCAATAGATGCGCTAAAAAAAGATGAGTGATAGCACCCGGACGAGCCTGCCGAAGGCAATATTTTTAATGGGGCCAACCGCCTCAGGTAAGACCGCATTAGCGATTGCGTTGCATAAAGTTTTACCGGTCGAGTTGATCAGTGTCGATTCAGCACTGATTTATCGCGGAATGGATATTGGTACTGCCAAGCCCGATGCCACAGAGTTAACGATGGCACCACATCGGTTGCTGGATATTCGTGATCCGGCGCAGGCGTATTCCGCCGCTGATTTTCGTCGTGATGCCCTGGCAGAAATGGCCGATATCGCCGCAGCTGGGCGTATTCCGTTGCTGGTGGGGGGAACCATGTTGTATTTCAAAGCGTTGCTGGAAGGATTATCCCCTTTACCTTCTGCCGATCCACAGGTCAGGGCAATCATTGAACAACAGGCGGCAGAGCGGGGATGGCACGTATTGCATCAGCAACTTCAGGCGATAGATCCGGTTGCAGCGGCGCGTATTCATCCAAATGATCCTCAGAGACTTTCCAGAGCACTGGAAGTTTTTTTTATTTCGGGTAAAACTTTAACAGAGCTGACACAAACGTCAGGAGATGCTCTGCCGTACCAGGTGCACCAGTTCGCTATTACTCCGGCGAGCCGTGAATTGCTCCATCAACGCATCGAACAGCGTTTTCATCAGATGTTAGCTTCGGGTTTTGAAGCAGAAGTACGGGCGCTTTTTGCCCGGGGAGATTTGCATACGGATATGCCTTCCATTCGTTGTGTCGGATATCGTCAGATGTGGTCATATCTTGCTGACGAGATCTCATACGATGAAATGGTTTATCGCGGTGTTTGCGCCACGAGACAGTTAGCGAAGCGTCAGATGACCTGGTTACGTGGCTGGCAAGGTATTCACTGGTTGAATAGTGAGCAACCTGAGCAGGCACGGAACAAAATATTACAGGTCGTTGGCGTGAGCCAGGATTGAACGTGTACAATCAAACGGTATCGTGCGTAATTTTTAATGTTCTGAGTACAACATAAGCATACATATAAGGAAAAGAGAGAATGGCTAAGGGGCAATCTTTACAAGATCCGTTCCTGAACGCTTTGCGTCGGGAACGTGTTCCGGTTTCTATTTATTTGGTGAATGGTATTAAGCTGCAAGGACAAATTGAGTCTTTTGATCAATTCGTGATTTTATTGAAAAACACTGTCAGTCAGATGGTCTACAAACACGCAATCTCGACGGTTGTTCCTGCTCGTCCGGTGTCGCATCATAGTAATAATGCCGCGACGGGTACAGCAACGAATAATAGTTACCACAACAGCGGTAATGCGCAGGAAACTTCCGCATTATCGCAAGATAGCGAAGACGGCGAATAAGGCAGGTGCTGTTCTTTTATACCGGGGAACCAGGTTTTCTGCGTTCCCCGCTGATGTTTTATAAGGGGTTGATGCTTGTTTGACCGTTATGATTCCGGTGAGCAGGCGGTACTGGTACACATCTATTTTTCGCAAGACAAAGATACGGAGGATCTTCAGGAGTTTACCTCTCTGGTTTCCTCTGCTGGTGTCGAAGCAATACAGGTGATTACTGGTAGCCGTAAAGCACCGCAGCCAAAATATTTTGTCGGTGAAGGGAAGGCGGTTGAAATTGCAGAAGCTGTCAAGGCGACGCAGGCATCGGTCGTTTTGTTCGACCATGCGCTGACTCCGGTTCAGGAGCGTAATCTGGAGCGTTTATGCGAATGTCGGGTGATTGATCGCACCGGGCTGATTTTAGATATTTTTGCCCAGCGTGCGCGTACTCACGAAGGGAAATTACAGGTCGAACTGGCACAGTTGCGTCATCTGTCGACCCGTCTGGTACGTGGCTGGACGCACCTTGAAAGGCAGAAAGGCGGCATTGGTTTACGTGGGCCTGGTGAAACGCAGCTGGAGACTGACCGTCGATTGCTGCGTAACCGTATTATGCAGATCCTGTCGCGGCTGGAGAAGGTAGAAAAACAGCGTGAGCAGGGGCGGCAGTCACGTGCTAAAGCTGATGTGCCAACCGTGTCTCTGGTGGGGTATACCAATGCCGGAAAGTCCACCTTGTTTAATCAGATAACGGACGCTGAGGTCTACGCCGCAGATCAATTATTCGCTACTCTCGACCCGACATTGCGCCGTATTGATGTGATGGATGTGGGGGAGACGATCCTCGCGGATACAGTTGGCTTTATTCGCCATTTACCCCACGATCTGGTGGCGGCATTTAAAGCCACTTTGCAGGAGACACGTCAGGCGACATTGCTACTGCATGTCATTGATGCTGCGGATGTTCGTCGGCAGGATAACATTGATGCGGTCAATACGGTTCTGGCAGAAATTGAGGCGGATGCGATCCCGGTGTTACAGGTGATGAATAAAATCGACATGCTGGATGATTTTGTTCCGCGTATCGATCGGGATGAAGAGAATAAACCGATTCGGGTATGGCTTTCTGCACAGACCGGCGCGGGAATAGCACTCCTTTTTCAGGCGTTGACCGAACGGCTTTCCGGTGAAGTGGTGCAATACCGGCTATGTTTACCACCTCAGGAAGGGCGTCTGAGAAGTCGCTTCTATCAGCTTCAGGCAATAGAAAAAGAGTGGCAGGAAGATGACGGTAGCATAGGATTGCAAGTGCGTATGCCGATAGTCGACTGGCGTCGTCTCTGTAAACACGAACCCGTATTAGTTGATTATCTGATTTAACTTCACAGTTTTCCTGCAGATATTAACCCGTATGGGGATAGCAAAAACAATTATGGAGTATATACATGGCGTGGAATCAGCCCGGAAATAACGGACAAGACCGCGACCCGTGGGGGAGCAGCAAACCTGGCGGCAACCCTGAGGGAAATGGTAATAAAGGAAGTCGGGAGCAGGGGCCTCCTGATCTGGACGACATTTTCCGTAATTTAAGTAAAAAACTCAGTGGGCTGAGTGGTGGTAAAAAAGGATCGGGTCATAGTGGCAATGGTAAAGGTACGCAAGGCGTGAATGAACGTATCGTCAGTATCGCTATCGCTGCGGCAGTTCTTATCTGGGCAGCCAGTGGTTTTTATACCATCAAGGAAGCGGAGCGCGGTGTTGTGACCCGCTTTGGAAAATTCAGCCATCTGGTGGATCCGGGCCTTAACTGGAAGCCTTCCTTTATCGATAGTGTTCAGGCCGTTAATGTCGAGTCAGTGCGTGAACAGGCCGCGTCAGGTGTCATGCTGACATCTAATGAAAACGTGGTCCGTGTGGAGATGAATGTCCAGTATCGCGTGACCGATCCTGAACAGTATCTGTTTAATGTCACGAATCCTGACGATAGCCTGAGACAGGCGACGGATAGCGCCCTGCGAGGCGTGATCGGCAAATACACGATGGATCGTATCTTAACGGAAGGTCGTACCGTCATTCGTAATGATACTCAGCGTGAGCTGGAAGAGACGATCCGTCCTTACAACATGGGGGTGACTATACTGGATGTTAACTTCCAGGACGCACGTCCGCCGGAAGAGGTGAAACCCGCATTCGATGATGTGATTACCGCCCGTGAGAACGAACAGCAGTATATTCGTGAAGCAGAAGCTTATGTCAACGAAGTACAACCGCGCGCGAATGGCCAGGCTCAGCGGATTCTCGAAGAGGCGCGTGCCTATAAAATCCAGACGATGCTGGGGGCAGAAGGTGAAGTTGCGCGTTTTGCCCGTATTTTACCGGAATATAAAGCCGCACCAGAAATTACCCGTGAACGTCTGTATATCGAAACGATGGAGAAAGTATTGGGTCATACCCGTAAAGTGCTGGTGAGTGACAACAAGGGTGGCAACCTGATGGTATTACCGCTGGAGCAAATGCTGAAAGGCAACACTTCGCTTCCTGCGACAAAGGACACTCATAGTGATAATCGCGATGAACTGCACCTGCCATCGGCAACCGGTGCCAGCCAGACCAGTGATACACCGGCCACGACGAACGGTAATATCATGGATCAACGCCGGGCAAACGCCCAGCGTAATGACTATCAGCGCCAGGGGGAATAACAATGCGTAAATCTGTTATCGCGATAATTGTCATCGTGTTGCTGGCGCTATATATGTCGGTTTTTGTGGTCAGGGAAGGTGAGCGCGGCATGATATTGCGTTTTAGTAAAGTGCTGCGCGATAGCGACAATAAACCTCTGGTGTATGCGCCGGGATTACATTTTAAGATCCCACTGATAGAATCAGTCAAAATGCTGGATGCGCGTATTCAGACGATGGATAATCAGGCAGATCGCTTTTTTACCAAAGAGAAAAAAGATCTGATTGTTGATTCTTATATCAAATGGCGGATCAGTGACTTTAGTCGTTACTATCTGGCCACCGGTGGTGGTGATATTTCCCAGGCTGAAGTGTTGCTTAAACGTAAATTTTCTGATCGTCTGCGTTCAGAAATTGGCCGTCTGGATGTGAAAGATATCGTTACAGATTCCCGGGGTCGTCTGACGCTGGAAGTGCGTAAAGCACTTAACTCCGGCTCTGCAGGTACGGAAGATGAAGTCAGTACGCCAGCGGCCGATGATGCTATTACTAAAGCGGCAGAGCGTGTCTCGGCGGAGACGAATGGCAAAGTATCACCGATCAATTCAAACAGTATGGCCGCGTTAGGTATTGAAGTGGTTGATGTCCGTATCAAGCAGATCAATCTGCCGACGGAAGTGTCAAAAGCCATTTTTAATCATATGCGTGCGGAGCGTGAGGCTGTTGCTCGTCGCCATCGTTCACAGGGTCAGGAGGAAGCCGAGAAGCTGCGTGCGGCGGCGGACTATGAAGTGGCGAAAACACTGGCTGAAGCGGAACGTGAGGGACGGATTATCCGGGGTGAAGGTGATGCCTATGCCGCGAAGCTCTTTGCGGATACCTTTAGCCAGGATCCGGGATTCTATACCTTTATTCGTAGCCTGCGAGCTTATGAAAATAGCTTCCAGAATAATCAGGATGTGATGGTTCTCAGTCCGGATAGTGATTTCTTCCGCTATATGAAGACGCCAGCGACGACCGCCCACTGATTGTCTTTTCTTATTAAGGCAAAACCACCGCTGATCGGGCGGTGGTTTTTTTATGGTGCGCCATGACCGGTTGTTATTAATGGCTAAAATTTTTATATTCGTCTGTTGCCTGCATTTATTTTCGCGGCTGGTGGTGCAGGTATCGGTCATGTATTCAACGTGTTTATCATGTTGTATAATCACTCTTTTTAACAGGTGCGCCAGATGGCTAAAATTGATGTAACATGCCCGTTTTGTCAACAAACTGAACCCGTTAAAAAGCATGGTCTGGGTAAAGCTGGATTTCAGCGCTATCGCTGTCAGTCATGCTGCCGTACTTTCCAGGTCGATTACGCTTACCGTGCCTGCCTGCCCGGCATGAAAGAACAAATTGTTGACCTTGCCATGAATAATGCCGGTATCCGCGATACCGCAAGGACTCTGCATATCAGCATTAATGCCGTTGTCCGCACTTTAAAAAACTCGCCCCACGATGTGTAACCACGTTTCCGCTGGATAATCAGCAAATCCAGCTTATCTGTGAAGTGGATGAGTTGTGGTCTTTTGTCGGCAGTAAAAAGCAGCAACGCTGGCTGTGGTATGCATGGGAGCCTCGCCTCAAACGAATTATTGCTCATACTTTTGGACGCAGAAGCAAAAAGACACTGCGCAGGTTACTGAAATTATTGTCAGGTTTTCATGTCGCCTTCTGGTGTACCGATAACTTCAGTGCTTATGATCTGCTGCCGGATGAAAAACATATCAGGGGTAAGCTTTATACACAGCGGATTGAACGGGAAAACCTGAATTTGCGTAACCGATTAAAGCGACTGAATCGTAAGACCCTGGGGTACTCAAAATCTTTTGAAACGCATGACAGGATCATTGGTACTTTTATTGAGCGCGAATATTATGTTTGAGACGAAATAAACACATTGAATACATCACCCGCCAGCCGATGCGCCAGCACCACCACTGGCTATTCCAGCAGCGGTGCCAGCAGTAAATTTTACATATTTTTTAAAAGCCACCCGTCCGCATTCACTTTCGCGACCAGTAGTGCAGGTATGAATGACATCATTAGTAGTGCCCGCAAAAGAAAACGCCATGCCAATATATCCCCCGGCTTTTAAAAACCGGGCCACTTTCGTCGCTGCGCCGAGATAGTGTTGATAGCCAGGAATACCACCGATACCGGCCCTTGACTACTGATGGACAATCGAACGACTGGAGAGATCCAGCGCCTGGCGCGAGAGTGATTTCAGCAGTGGTTTATTGACCATCGTTTTCAGCTCCTCAGGCAGCCGGCGACGCTCAGCAAAAAACCGTTCGTTGTTAAGCGTCCCCTGGGCGCGGTACTGCGTCTGATAAGCGGTCTCAATTTTGCCGAGGGTACTCTTAATCGCGCTGAAATAGCGTTCTCCAGCATCGCCAGTGGTGGAGAAAATTTTGTCACCGGCGGCGGTGAGGGCGGCGATAGTGCCATAGTGGCGATGCAGAAAACCCGCCTCATCCGGGGTGAAACCGATAAAGCGCTGGTTGATCTGGCGTTTCGTCTGCTGCAGGCACTGTAACAGCGACGGGGTAAGAGGGGTGTTGGGGTCAGTAACAATCATCACCTGACCGGGTATCAGCCACGGCGTGTCGGCGTTATGGTGCATAAACAGGCGTGCGGCGGGTGAGTTGGCATCACGAAACAACATGCTGGCCTGGAAATGGAGCTGACCTGCCTGCTGAACAATACAGAAACCGGGGACGAGATTACGTGGCATCATGCTTCCCTTCTGTTTGTGGTGCTGATCGGTTAAGCGGCAGGTGCGCCGCCGTCGCTGTTTTTAGCTTCTCATAAGTGGAATGTGGCAGGCAACAAGCACAATCTGTTGTAAAGTGTGAAAAAACGCGATTTATAGCGCTATTTTAGTGATTTTATTGCTTTTTTCTCTCAGATCAGGCTATGCCGATCTCTGTTTACGCCGCTTAGCGCAATAAAGTGCTGTAACTCTGAAAAAGCGATGCTAGAATCCATTTTTAAGCAAACGGTGATTTTCAAAAATGGGCAACAACGTCGTCGTACTGGGCACCCAATGGGGTGACGAAGGTAAAGGGAAGATCGTCGATCTCCTGACTGAACGCGCTAAATATGCTGTGCGCTACCAGGGTGGGCACAATGCAGGCCATACCCTTGTTATTAACGGTAAAAAAACCGTTCTCCATCTTATTCCCTCAGGTATTCTGCGCGAAAACGTCACCAGTGTTATTGCCAATGGCGTTGTGCTGTCGCCGTCGGCGTTAATGAAAGAGATGAAAGAGCTGGAAGAGCAGGGCGTCCCGGTGCGTGAGCGCCTGCTGTTATCCGAGTCCTGCCCGCTTATTCTCGATTATCATGTTGCCCTCGACGCGGCACGTGAAAAAGCACGCGGTGCCAAAGCGATTGGTACCACCGGACGTGGCATTGGCCCGGCTTATGAAGATAAAGCGGCTCGTCGTGGTTTGCGTGTGGGTGATCTGTTTGATAAAGCCACTTTCGCTGACAAACTGAAAGAGGTGATGGAGTATCACAATTTCCAGCTGGTGAATTTCTATCAGGCAGAAGCGGTTGATTATCAGCAAGTGCTGGATAGCGTGATGGCGATTGCCGATATTCTGACGTCGATGGTTGTCGATGTGGCTGATTTGCTTGATCAAGCGCGCCAGCGTGGTGATCGGGTGATGTTCGAAGGCGCTCAGGGGACGTTGCTGGATATCGATCATGGCACCTATCCGTATGTCACTTCCTCGAATACCACCGCCGGTGGCGTGGCGACGGGGTCCGGTCTTGGCCCACGTTATGTCGATTATGTGCTGGGGATCATCAAAGCCTACTCGACACGGGTGGGTGCCGGGCCTTTCCCGACCGAATTATTCGATCAAACCGGTGAGTTTCTGTGTCAGAAGGGCAATGAATATGGTGCCACTACCGGCCGCCGCCGTCGCACTGGCTGGCTGGATATCGTGGCTATCCGCCGGGCGGTACAAATTAACTCCTTGTCGAGTTTCTGTCTGACCAAGCTCGATGTGTTGGACGGTCTGCCGGAAGTGAAGATTTGTGTGGCCTATCGTATGCCCGATGGTCGTGAAGTGACCACAACTCCGCTGGCCGCAGACGACTGGCAGGGAATTGAGCCGATTTATGAAACCCTGCCTGGCTGGTCTGAGTCTACTTTCGGCGTAAAAGAGCGTAGTGGCTTGCCACAGGCCGCTATCAACTATATCGCACGGATTGAAGCGTTAACCGGGGTTCCGGTGGATATTATTTCTACCGGACCCGATCGTACTGAAACGATAATTTTACGCGATCCGTTCGATGCTTAATCTTTATTTCTCGGGCGCTATCAGGCGCCCTTTGTTTTGCTGCCAGCTTGCCTGATTTTCAATACATTAACGACCTGTGTGCGGATATGATTTATCATCCATTATGATAATGTCCGCCACTGCGATCATGCAGATTGCTTCAGGGTGGTAAGTGAGCATCGATAACGGGTATATCAATGCGATCTGGTTTTCTTTAATATCCCGAGGTGCCTGTGCAGTTAACGAGTTTTACCGATTACGGATTGCGTGCATTGATCTATATGGCCACCTTACCCGATGGAAAAATGACCAGTATTTCTGAAGTGACGGCAGTTTACGGCGTTTCTCGTCATCATATGGTAAAAATAATTAATCAGTTAAGCCATGCCGGTTACGTGATAACGGTAAGAGGAAAAAATGGCGGCATCCGTCTGGCGAAACCCGCCAGCATGATTCGCCTCGGCGATGTCGTGCGCAAGCTGGAACCGCTATCATTAGTGAATTGCAGCAGTGATTTTTGTCATATTACGCCTGCCTGCCGTTTAAAAACGGTGCTCGCGGCTGCCGTACAGAATTTTCTCAGCGAATTAGATAATTGTACGCTGGCAGATTTGGTTGAAGAGAATCAACCGCTTTATAAATTATTATTAATGGAGTGATCTTAACTTCATTAACGATGACAACGGAGAAACCGATATGTCACAAGATCCTTTCCACGATCGCGAAGCAGAAAAATATGCGTTTCCCATTCCTGGGCGCGAATTTATCCTGGCGCATTTAGCGAAACGAGAAAAACCTGCCAGCCGGGAAGAACTGGCGGCAGAACTGCATATTGAAGGGGAAGAGCAGCTGGAAGGGCTGCGCCGCCGTCTGCGGGCGATGGAGCGTGACGGACAACTGGTTTTCACGCGTCGCCAGTGTTATGCGCTGCCGGAGCGGCTGGATTTACTGAAAGGTACCGTGATTGGTCATCGTGACGGTTATGGTTTTCTGCGCGTCGAAGGCAGTAAAGATGATTTTTATCTCTCCTCTGAGCAGATGAAAAACTGTATGCATGGTGATCAGGTTCTGGCGCAATCCCCCGCGCCTGATCGCAAAGGACGTCGTGAGGCGCGTATTGTTCGTGTTCTGGTACCGAAAACCAGCCAGATTGTGGGGCGCTACTTCACCGATGCGGGGGTTGGTTTTGTCGTCCCCGATGATAACCGTTTAAGCTTTGATATCCTCATTCCGCCGGAAGCGACCCTCGGCGCGCGCATGGGATTTGTGGTGGTGGTGGAACTGATCCAGCGTCCAACCCGTCGCGCGAAAGCGGTCGGTAAAATCGTCGAAGTGCTGGGCGATGATATGGGGACCGGTATGGCGGTTGATATGGCGTTACGCACCCATGAGATCCCTTATATCTGGCCGGAGGCCGTAGAACGGCAAATCGCTGGGTTACAGGAGCAGGTACCAGAAGAAGCGAAAGTCGGGCGTGTCGATCTGCGTGATTTACCGCTGGTCACTATTGATGGTGAAGATGCGCGCGACTTTGATGATGCTGTCTATTGTCAGAAAAAACGGGGCGGGGGCTGGCGGTTATGGGTAGCGATTGCCGATGTCAGCGCCTATGTGCGTCCGGGTACGCCACTGGATGCTGAAGCCTGTCGTCGTGGAACATCGGTTTATTTTCCGTCACAGGTGATACCGATGCTGCCGGAAATACTCTCCAATGGTTTGTGCTCACTGAATCCCGACGTTGATCGCCTGTGCCTGGTGTGTGAGATGACGGTATCTGCGAAGGGACGGCTGACCGGATATAAATTCTATCAAGCGGTCATGCGTTCACACGCGCGTCTGACTTATAACAAAGTGTGGCATATCTTACAGGGCGATCAGCAACTGCGGGAAGAGTATGCGCCGCTGGTGACACCGCTTGAAGAGTTACATCGCCTTTATCAGGTGCTGGACAGTGCCCGTGACCTGCGTGGCGGGATCTCGTTTGAAAGCGAAGAGGCAAAATTTATTTTCAATGCCGAACGACGCATTGAGCGGATTGAGCAGATGCAGCGCAATGATGCGCATAAAATCATCGAAGAATGCATGATTCTGGCCAATATCGCCAGCGCGCGTTTTGTCGAAAAAGCGCAGCAACCGGCGCTGTTTCGTGTTCATGATAAACCGAGTACAGAAGCCATTATGACCTTCCGTTCTGTTCTGGCTGAACTGGGGCTGGCACTGCCGGGGGGAAACGACCCGGAACCACGGGATTATGCCGCGTTACTGTCATCGGTGGCGGAACGTCCGGATGCGGAAATGTTGCAGACGATGCTGCTACGCTCGATGAAGCAGGCGGTGTATGATCCGGAAAATCGTGGTCACTTTGGTCTGGCCTTACCCTCCTACGCACACTATACCTCACCGATCCGCCGTTATCCGGATCTGCTATTACACCGCACGATTAAGTTTTTGCTGGCCAAAGAGCAGGGACTCGAGGGTAACAGTACCGTCACCGGCGGCTGGCACTATAGCATGGAGGAGATGCTGCAGTTAGGCACACACTGTTCGATGACGGAACGTCGTGCCGATGAAGCCACCCGCGAAGTAAGTGACTGGCTGAAATGTGACTTTATGCAGGATCAGGTCGGTAATATCTTTTCCGGCGTGATATGCAGTGTGACCGGATTTGGTTTCTTTGTCCGCCTTAACGATCTGTTTATCGACGGGCTGGTACATGTATCCTCGCTGGATAACGACTATTATCGTTTCGATGCCGCCGGGCAGCGTCTGATTGGTGAGTCAGGGGGTCATACCTATCGCCTTGGTGATCGGGTACAGGTTCGTGTCGAAGCCGTCAATATGGATGAGCGCAAAATTGATTTTTCGCTGATCGCCAGTGAACGTGGCCCACGGAATCGGGGTAAGACGGCACGCGAAAAAGGGCGCGTGGCGGGCAATAGCGGTAAATCTTCTGGCCGTCGTCGGGCAGAAAAAAAGACCCATGTTGCGTCTGATAGCGCGTCACGCACTAATAAAAATTCAACCAAAGCGACAAAAGAGAAGAAAACGAAGCGTGCCAGAAGGCCATCAGAAAAGACGCAGAAAATCGCAGCAGCAGTGAAGGCCAAACGAGCAGCGAAAAAAAAGGCGGCTCAGTAAGCAGGTATCCTTTAATACAGCAATATTAATCAGTAACGAGTCTATCAATGAGTGAAATGATTTACGGTATCCATGCGGTACAGGCATTGCTTGAACGCGCACCTGAGCGCTTTAAGCAGATTTATATACTGAAAGACCGTGAGGATAAGCGCTTATTGCCGCTGATCCATTCCCTTGAAAAACAGGGCGTGGTGATCCATGTTGCTAACCGTCAGTTTCTGGATCAGAAAAGTGAAGGTGCGGTACACCAGGGGATTATCGCCGATGTGAAACCGGGGCGTCAGTACCAGGAGAACGATCTTGCGGATCTGCTGGCGCTGCATGAGCGACCATTTTTGCTGATCCTTGATGGTGTCACCGATCCGCATAATCTCGGAGCCTGCCTGCGTAGTGCTGATGCCGCGGGAGTACATGCGGTGATTGTTCCCCGTGACCGTTCAGCCCCGCTTAACGCGACAGCGAAAAAGGTAGCCTGTGGCGCGGCAGAGAGCATTCCGCTGATTCGGGTCACCAATCTTGCGCGGACTTTGCGTTTTCTGCAGGGGGAAAATATCTGGATTGTCGGCACCGCAGGTGAGGCCGATCATACCCTGTATCAGAGCAATATGACGGGCGCACTGGCACTGGTGATGGGAGCGGAAGGCGAGGGTATGCGTCGTCTGACGCGAGAGCACTGCGATGAGCTGATTTCTATTCCGATGGCCGGTTGTGTCTCTTCGTTGAATGTCTCTGTCGCCACCGGTGTTTGTTTGTATGAGGCGGTGCGCCAACGTGGTTAATGAAGGGCGGATAGTGGCTCAGTCAGTGATCAATTTGTAACACCCGTGACCTGACATCCTCATCAGAGACGAGGATGTCAGGCGTAGAGTATCGCTTGTACCCACCAGTTATCGGGCTGCAGATTCTCACGCATCCGGATGATGCGATACCACGAGGCACCTTGCTCACCAGCTTTCATCGCGATCGCATGTTCAGCATCTTGCTGACTGCCAGTAATATTATTGATGAAAAGAAAGCCTATTTCATTCAATCCGGTCACGCAATCGGCGTAAGCACATTCTGCCGGTTTGGCGTAAGCCGCTACCGTCGCCGCGCTCAGTCGCTGGTACGATAAAGTCAGATATCGTTTCATAATCACTTCCATTTCGCATAGTCCCTGGGTCGATTCAGTATGATATTCAGAAGAACGTCAATGGACGCAATGCGCTGAAGTGTGGTATCGCTTATGGCATCCTCATGGCGAAAAACCGTTATGCCTTAGAGCCTATCCCATTAGGCTATTTTACTTGCCATTTTGGCCCTGAGCAGTGCTCGAAATCCTCACGTACTCCGTGTACGCTGCGGTTTCTCCGCGCTGTTCGTGTCCAAACTGGCTGCGCCAATAACGCCTGGTGGGATAGGCTTTTATTATTGCCAGAAACGACAAGGCGGAGCCTGTAATTTAAATTGTGTATCTGCCTGTTTTTGATATCTTCACTGCAACAACAGAGGCAGGTAAATTATGGACGAAAAAAACTCAGAACACTGGCAACTGAACTGGCCAAAAACCTGAAAACTGAAGCTGACCTCAGTCAGTTTACCCGGATGCTAACGAAGCTGACCGTCGAAACAGCGCTCAATGCAATGCGGAGTTAACTGAGCACCTCGGGTATGATAAAAATACCAGAAAATCAGGCACAAATACCCGCAATGGCTACTCATCTAAAACCCTGCTTTGCGACGACGGCCAGATTGAAATCAGTACGCCACGTGACCGCGAAAATACCTTTGAACCTCAGCTTATTAAGAAGAACCAGACCCGTATCACACAGATGGACAGCCAGATTTTGTCCCGGTATGCCAGAGGCATGACCACACGTGAAATCGTTGATACATTTAAGGAAATGTATGATGCGGATATGTCACCCACTCTGATATCTAAAGTCACTGATGCGGTGAAAGAACAGGTTATCGAATAGCAAAACCGCCCGCTGGATGCCTTGTATCCCATTGTTTACCTTGACTGTATTTTCATAAAAGTCCGTCATAATGGCAGCGTGATTAACAAAGCCGTGTTCCTCGCGCTGGGTATTAATACCTCAGGTCATAAGGAACTGCCGGGTATGTGGCTGGCTGAAAACGAAGGGGCAAAATTCTGGCTCAGTGTCCTGACAGAGCTGAAAAACCGGGGACTTCAGGATATCCTGATTGCCTATGTGGACGGCCTGAAGGGCTTTCCGGATGCCATCAACAGTGTTTACCCGCAGACCCATGTCCAGTTGTGCATCATTCACATGGTACGCAACAGTCTGAAATATGTGTCGTGGAAGGACTACAAAGCCGTTACCGGTGGCCTGAAAGCGGTGTATCAGGCCGCCACAGAGGAAGCGGCACTGATGGCACTGGATAAGTTTGCCAGCGAATGGGATGAGAAATACCTACAAATCAGTAAGAGCTGGCGTGCGCACTGGGAAAATCTCAATACGTTCTTCGGTTATCCGCCCGATATCCGCAAAGCCATCTACACGACCAATGCCATTGAATCGCTGAACAGTGTGATCCGTCAGGCGATAAAGAAACGAAAGGTATTCCCGACGGACGACTCGGTACGGAAAGTGATTTATCTGGCAATCCAGTCAGCCTCTATTATTGAGTTTGGTGATCGCCTGAGCGGGCACCTTTAATACGGTAATACGGTGGCAGTTACACAGAATGATTTACAGAGTCACAAGGCCACCTGCGCCTTAATTTGTCCTGTCTCCTGATAACCACAGTGTAGCCATAGACAGAATAATATTTCTCCAGAATGTTTCTAAAATGTTATCTTTAGCGCGTTTTTTATCCAAAAATAAGATGAAAATGTAATACAGCTCTCAATATTGCCGATAATGGTTTCTCTGTTTTCTTGTCTCCCGATTCACCATCAGACCGTCGCTTTACCGATCGCGTTGTGACATGCTGCTCTGATTGCCTTAATATCACGGAATAACAGGGGTGAATAAAAGGAGATAAGAAATGATTACCGTTGAGACATGCCAGCTCGCGGGAAGTGAAGTGTTACATGCCTGCCCTCAACAGGCGATGGATAATCCGCTGCCATGCGTCGTTTTTTATCATGGTTTTACATCGTCAAAGCTGGTGTATAGCTATTTTGCTGTCGCACTGGCACAAGCAGGATTACGGGTGATTATGCCTGATGCTGTCGATCATGGCAGCCGTTTTGATGGTGATGAGAACCTGAGAATGCAGCGTTTCTGGCCGATTTTACTACAAAACATGGCTGAGTTTCCCGCGTTGCGTAAAGCGATTATCGCACAAGGATGGCTACAGGATAATCGGCTGGCGGTGGCAGGCGCATCTATGGGCGGCATGACGGCACTGGGGATCATGGCCCATCATCCGGATTTGAAAAGTGCAGTATCGCTGATGGGGTCCGGTTATTTTACTGATCTTTCACAAACGTTATACCCTTCACATTTCACCAATACTGAACAACTGGCGCAATGGGAGATCAGCCATCGGCTTGAGGCACTGGCTAGCCGGCCTCTCTTGCTGTGGCATGGTGATCAGGATGATGTGGTGCCAGTGACACAGACACAGCGGCTCGAATCGGCACTAAAAGAGAACGGTCTGGCCTCTTTGCTGAGTTGTATTTATCAGAAGGGCGTTCGTCACCGTATCACCCCGGAGGCGCTGGCCGCAACGGTGGCTTTTCTGCAAAAAACACTTTAGACGCCAATCACTTGTACACCCTGGGCTTCAAGTTGTCTGAGGATCTGCTCATCCGCTTTCTTACCAGTAATAACCAGGTCAATCTGGCTGGCTTGGCTGAAGAGCATACCAGCACGCTCGCCGACTTTGCTGCTATCAACCAGCACAACCAGTTTACCGACAACATTCAGCATCTTTTGTTCAGCCATCGCGGTAAGCATATCTGTTTTATAGAGTCCTTCTGCCGTGAGCCCCTTACCACTGGTAAACATCCAGTGCCCGGCATACAGGCTGTTCTCACTGCCCTGTGGACTCAGGGTAATCGCATGGCTACGATTATATTGTCCCCCCATGATGATGACGCTGTCGTGTTCCTGATCGATCAAATAATTCGCCAGTGGCAGGTAATTGGTAATGATTTGGACGGCTTTTCCACATAACTCTTGCCCTAGCAGAAACGCGGTCGATCCACAATTGATCACAATACTTTCGCCAGGGCTTACCAGTTGCGAAGCCGCATGGGCAATGCGTATTTTCTCATCATGGTTTTGTGCCTGGTGAATATTCATCGGTGACCAGCGCGGGCGTTGCTCATTGACTGCTTCAGCGCCATTGCGTACTTTTTTCAGCTTGCCGTTTTCGTCAAGTTTATTGATATCACGCCGGGCGGTTGCCGGAGAGACACCCAGTCGCGAAATAATCTGCTCGACGGTGACAAATCCTGTTTGCGCCAGCCAGTCGAGTAAAATTTGATGTCTTTGTGCTTCAGCCATGAGCAAACTCGCTTAAAAATGATAAGCAATGATGATATTTGAAATAATATGAAAATAGCAACAGGGATAGCTTCCGGCGGCAAGACAAGATGTCAGTCGCCGGAAATTTTTTACAGGAAAGATTTGAAGGGTAAATCGGGTTCTATCGTGAAACAGTCGTCGAATCCACGCGGATAGTGGTACTCAAGGTTGTCTTTATCTAAAGGCCAGGTGAATTTGCCACCAACCTGCCAGATGAAAGGCTTAAAGCCATACTTCAGACGATCTTTTTTCATTTCCCATAGTAACCGGATCTCCTGGGGATCGGCCTGAAAGTTTGACCAGATATCATGATGGAACGGAATGACCACTTTGGCATTCAGTGATTCGGCCATACGCAGAATATCTGCACTGGTCATTTTGTCAGTGATACCACGCGGGTTTTCGCCATAAGACCCCAGCGCGACGTCAATCTGGTAGCGGTTGCCATGACTGGCGTAGTAGTTCGAGTAATGAGAGTCACCACTATGATAAAGCGTACCAGCAGGTGTTTTGAACAAATAATTAACCGCGCGTGAATCCATACCGTCAGGCAGAACACCGGCTGCTTTTTGTTCCTCTGGCAAAGTGATTAATACGGTGCGATCAAAGGCATCAAGGACATGAATTTCAACGTCTTTTATTTTAATAACATCACCCGGTTTGACCACTTTACAGCGCTCTGGCGGCACCCCCCAGCCTACCCACATGTCAACACAGGTTTGTGGGCCGATAAACGGCACATCATCTGCACAGTTTTGTAATACGGCGGCGGCAACATTGACATCAATATGATCATTATGATCATGTGTTGCCAGTACCGCATCAAGCTGGCGAATAGCGAAGGGGTCGAGGACGAAGGGGGTGGTGCGCAGGTTAGGTTGTAATTTTTTTACGCCTGCCATACGCTGCATCTGATGACCTGTTTTCATGAGGGGATTACGGTGACTCTGTTTACCTGTCCCGCACCAGAAATCGACACACAGATTGGCTCCTCCTTCTGACTTTAACCAGATCCCGGTACAGCCTAGCCACCACATAGCAAACGTGCCTGGTGCGACCACCTCTTGCTCAATCTCTTCATTCAGCCAGCTTCCCCACTCCGGAAAAGTATTCAGGATCCATGATTCACGGGTAATAGAACTCACTTTACTCATTTTGATACTCCTTGTTAATAATCAAAAATAATCATAATTTGATTTATATTGTCACTGACATCATCGCCATGCAAGTCTGTTTTTGTCATTTTGATAAGCGTGAATCCTGATGGCGCATCGATGAAATGAATATTTTATTTATGTTCATTTTTATATAATAAATTGAATTTAAAGTGATATTTTTAATTTTTACTCGTGGGGTAGCGGACGTTGCAGCGTACAGATAAATAAATTGCGTGGCGTATCACAAATAATCAAAATTAATCTTGTTGTGATTGATTTTGATTAATAGAGTGGCAGCAATGACATGAGGTTGTTCCTCATATCTTCACTTTCGGGGGCGTGTTATGGAGATTCTCTACCATATTTTTACGGTATTCTTTAAACAGGTGATGACCAATGCACCGTTGTTACTGGGTATTGTGACCTGTCTGGGTTATATCCTGTTGCGTAAAAGTGTCAGCGTGATCATTAAAGGCACGATCAAAACCATCATTGGTTTTATGTTACTACAGGCCGGTTCTGGCATTCTGGTCGGCACGTTTAAGCCTGTGGTCGCGAAGATGTCCGAAGTTTATGGTATCAATGGCGCCATTTCCGATACCTATGCTTCGATGATGGCCACCATTGAACGGATGGGCGAGGCCTATAGCTGGGTCGGTTATGCGGTGCTGTTAGCACTGACGTTAAATATCTGTTATGTCCTGTTGCGGCGTATTACAGGTATTCGCACGATCATGTTGACCGGGCATATCATGTTCCAGCAGGCAGGGTTAATTGCCGTCTTCTTTTATATTTATCAGTACCCGATGTGGACTACGGTTATCAGTACCGCCATCCTGGTTTCTCTCTACTGGGGCATTACCTCCAATATGATGTACAAACCCACGCAGATGGTGACTGATGGTTGTGGTTTTTCCATCGGTCACCAGCAGCAATTTGCCTCCTGGATCGCCTATAAGATAGCCCCATATCTGGGGAAAAAAGAGGAGAGTGTTGAAGATCTCAATTTGCCTGGCTGGTTGAATATTTTTCATGACAATATCGTCTCCACCGCCATTGTGATGACGGTCTTTTTTGGCGCGATTTTACTCTCTTTTGGCATTGACGTTGTGCAGCAGATGGCCGGAGAAACAAACTGGGCTATCTATATCCTGCAGACCGGTTTCTCATTTGCGGTCGCCATTTTTATTATTACCCAGGGGGTGCGGATGTTCGTTGCTGAACTCTCTGAAGCGTTTAATGGTATTTCTCAACGCTTAATTCCCGGGGCTGTACTGGCGATTGATTGCGCCGCAATTTATAGCTTTGCTCCGAACGCGGTCGTGTGGGGCTTTATCTGGGGCACGATAGGTCAGCTCATTGCTGTTGCCATTCTGGTGGGCTGTGGTTCTGCCATCCTCATCATTCCAGGGTTCATCCCGATGTTTTTCTCAAACGCGACAATCGGCGTCTTTGCCAATCACTTTGGCGGCTGGCGGGCAGCGCTCAAAATCTGTCTGATGATGGGGATGATTGAAATCTTTGGTTGCGTGTGGGCAGTGAAACTTACCCATATGAGTGCATGGATGGGAATGGCTGACTGGTCAATTCTGGCACCGCCGATCATGCAGGGATTTGCCAGCGTCGGCATGGCGTTTATGGCGATCGTTTTACTTATCGCACTGGTCTACATGTTCTTTGCTGGCCGGACGTTACGAGCCGAAGAGGATGCAGAAATACAACTTGATAAGGAGTTTTGATTATGACAGTACGTATTCTGGCAGTTTGTGGCAATGGGCAAGGCAGTTCCATGATCATGAAAATGAAAGTGGATCAGTTTTTAACACAGTCAAATGTTGACCACGCTGTGAGCAGTTGTGCTGTGGGTGAATACAAAAGTGAACTGAACGGTGCGGATATCATTATCGCTTCTACCCATATTGCGGGTGAGATTAGTGTATCCGGTAATAAATATGTCGTTGGTGTGCGCAATATGTTATCGCCCGCAGATTTTGGCCCCAAATTGCTGGCGATCATCAAAGAGCACTTTCCCGACGATATCAAATAAGGACGCATCATGAAATTACGTGATTCACTGGTGCAGAACAATTCCATCCGTCTCCAGATGGCAGCAGATAGCTGGCAGGAAGCGGTAAAAATTGGTGTTGACCTGCTGGTGGCCGCCGATGTGGTCGAGCCACGTTATTATCAGGCCATTCTGGATGGTGTTGCTCAGCATGGCCCCTATTTTGTCATTGCACCGGGTCTGGCGATGCCCCATGGCCGCCCGGAAGAGGGCGTCAAAAGAACCGGTTTTGCGCTGGTTACGTTACAAAAACCCCTGGTGTTTCATCATGAGGATAATGACCCCGTGGATATCCTGATTACTATGGCCGCCGTGGATGCCACGACCCATCAGGAAGTCGGCATTATGCAGATAGTTAACCTGTTTGAAGACGAAGCGAACTTTGATCGTTTACGTGCCTGCCGTAGCGAGCAGGAAGTGCTGGATTTAATTGATAACGCCACTGCGGCAGTTGCTTAATAAGGAAGATAAACATGTCATTACCTATGTTGCAGGTTGCACTGGATAACCAAACGCTGGCTGATGCCTACGGAACAACTCGCCTGATTGCGGAAGAAGTCGATATTATTGAAGTTGGCACAATTCTTTGTGTTGGCGAAGGCGTTCGTGCCGTTCGCGATTTAAAAGCACTATATCCGGACAAAATTGTACTGGCAGATGCCAAAATTGCCGATGCGGGAAAAATCCTCTCACGGATGTGTTTCGAAGCTCATGCTGACTGGGTGACTGTCATTTGTTGTGCCGATATCAATACTGCCAAAGGCGCGCTGGACGTTGCAAAAGAGTTTAATGGCGATGTGCAGATTGAGCTGACAGGGTACTGGACATGGGAACAGGCCCGGCAGTGGCATGATGCAGGTATTCAGCAGGTGGTTTATCACCGCAGTCGTGACGCACAAGCTGCTGGCGTGGCATGGAGCGATGCGGATATCGACGCGATTAAACGCCTGGCGGATATGGGCTTTAAGGTGACTGTCACCGGTGGACTGGCGCTGGATGACCTGCCGCTGTTTGCGGGGATTCCGATCCATGTATTTATTGCCGGACGTAGTATCCGTGATGCGGCATCTCCGGTCGACGCTGCGCGTCAATTTAAACAGGCTATTGTCCGGTTATGGGGATAAGGAGCGGGTATGTTGTCAAAATCAGTTCCGCTGGGTATCTATGAAAAGGCACTCCCAGCCGGGGAAGACTGGCTGGCACGGCTGAATCTGGCCAAAACACTGGAATTTGACTTTGTCGAAATTTCGATTGATGAAACCGATGCACGCCTGGCGCGACTTGACTGGAGCGGTGAACAACGCCTGGCGCTGGTCAATGCCGTGGCTGAAACCCATGTTCGTGTTCCATCAATGTGCCTGAGCGCCCATCGCCGCTTTCCGCTGGGCAGCGAAGATGACGCGGTGCGTGCTCAGGGACTCACGATCATGCGTAAGGCGATTCAGTTTGCTCAGGATACCGGTATTCGGGTGATTCAGCTTGCAGGCTATGATGTTTACTATCAGCAAGCCAACAATGAGACACGGCGTCGTTTTCGTCAGGGTTTGCAGGAAAGTGTTGCGCTGGCGAGCCGTGCTCAGGTGACATTAGCGATGGAAGTCATGGATTACCCTTTAATGAACTCGATCAGTAAAGCGCTGGGTTATGTCCATTATCTGAATAACCCGTGGTTCCAGATATATCCCGATATCGGTAATCTGTCGGCATGGGATAACGATGTGCCGATGGAATTACAGGCTGGCATTGGACATATCGTGGCGGTACATGTGAAAGATACCCGACCTGGCGTCTTTAAAAATGTGCCCTTTGGCGAGGGGGTTGTCGAATTTGAACGCTGTTTTGCGACGCTTAAACAGAGCGGTTATTGTGGGCCATACCTGATAGAAATGTGGAGTGAAACGGCAGAAGATCCGATATCCGAGGTGGCAAAAGCACGAGACTGGGTGAAAGGGTGCATGTCTCGTGCTGGTCTGATGGAGGCGCAATCATGCAAAAATTAAAGCAGCAGGTATTTGACGCCAATATGGATTTACCACGTCATGGTCTGGTGACTTTCACCTGGGGTAACGTCAGCGCCATTGATCGTGAGAAAGGGCTGGTAGTGATTAAGCCCAGTGGTGTTGCTTATGAAACGATGAAAGTCGATGACATGGTGGTGGTGGATCTGGAAGGGCATGTCGTGGCAGGACACTACCGCCCCTCTTCTGACACGGCGACTCACCTGGCGCTGTATCAGCACTATCCGGCGCTAGGGGGCGTGGTTCATACTCACTCGACTCATGCGACGGCCTGGGCGCAGGCCGGGCTTGCTATTCCTGCCCTGGGCACGACACATGCCGACTATTTTCTGGGCGATATTCCATGCACCAGAGGATTGAGTGAACAGGAGGTTCAGGCGGCTTATGAACTCAATACCGGAAAAGTCATTATTGAAACACTCGGCGATAATAACCCGATGTATACGCCGGGCGTTATCGTATATCAACATGGCCCGTTTGCCTGGGGAAAAGATGCGCATGAAGCGGTACACAATGCGGTCGTGATGGAGGAGGTCGCCAGGATGGCATGGATCGCCCAGGGTATTAACCCCCAGCTGAATCCAATTGATTATTGGTTGATGAATAAGCATTTTATGCGGAAACATGGGCCTGATGCCTATTATGGGCAGAATTAAAAAAACAGGCTCGGGCATCGGCAAATTATCTGCTGTTGAGCACCTGATAATGACAGGTAAATAAGCCTGGCTGGCCAGGCTCTTAAAGAAGGGAAATGTTATTTTCCTTCTTTATCAGCGAGTTGTTATCTTCTTTTATCGTATCGGCATCAAGCCTAAATAACTTCTCATATTAACGCTCCACTTTCGCCAGCCCCGGGCAGTTACCGGGAAATGGGGAGGCAACTTTCATAAACTGCTTCACCTGTTTCAGTAGCTGCCACATGTACCGGCACGAATGATTCCGTGTGACTGTTTCATGTAAGGACAGCCACAACCGTTCTACTGGATTCAGCCACGGTGAATATACCGGCAGGAACAACACCCTGAATTTTTTATTCCCGTCCAGCCAGTGCTCCACTTTCCGGCTTTTATGAATAACGTAGTTATCTGCTATCACCGTGATGGTCTTTGCCCGACGGTATGTGCGGCGGAGTGTTTCCAGCAAACGGATAAATAAATCAGAGTTCTTATTGCTGCCACTGACGTAATGAACTTTTCCTGTATCTGCATGCAGCGCCCCGGCCAGGTAATGCTTCTGATTCTGTCCCGGCGTGGCAACTCGTTTCTGTTGTCCTCTGAGCATCCAGTCAGCGCCGATTTTTGGGTTCAGGTCAATATCAACTTCATCCTGATAAAACACCGGATTTTCTGCCTGATCCTGAGCCAGAGCCTGCTCTATAGCGGACTGTTTTTCATCATAATGCGGGTCTCTGATTTTCAGCGTGGGCGCTGCTCTTCTCCAGACTATTCCCGCCTGTTTCAGGTAGCGGTGCAGCGTTGAACGATGAAGCGTTATATTAAAAACCTAGTTGACGATACGGGCCAGCAATTCTGTACTCCACCGTGAACGTAACCAGCCATAATCTTTCGGGGTACGCTGAATCAGCAATGGCAGAACCCGTAAGATATCGGTAACAGGCCAGTGCTGCTCTCGTCCGGGTCTGAGGCTTCTGAGGCCTTCAGTACCCTATAACGTGAACCCGTTTATCCAGCGGCCCACAGATGAACGGGCGGCACAGAGCAGCCGGGCGACATCGGTAACAGTCATTCCCTGATGCAACATAAGCATAGCGATTATCCGCCGTGCATCGTTTTTATCGCGAGTCTGCTGTGCTTCTTTACGCATAAAACGTCGTTCTTCAGGAGAAATAGCTGCTATGATCGGCATCGCTCAGTCCGGTTTGTGATTTGTGATGTCTGGCGATTGATCAGATCGCAAAATCCGGGCTGAGTTCCCTCAAAGTGATCTATTATTTTGCGAAGTTATTTAGGTAGAATCGTCCTCGTCCTGGTTCTTTTTTGCTTGGTCTGGGGATTCGTCGGCAGTCAACAATAATGGATTAAGTGATAAAAGGTGTCTGGAAATATAGGGGCCAGTTCAAATAATTTCCGTTGTTGATTAAGTCCGGACGGATTGAATGAATTAGATTAATTTTTTTTTTAACTTAGGTCTTTGAAGGCCAGAAAACAAGCTACACTAAATATGCTGCATGATGGCAGACTGGTACAAGGAGTTTTTATGAAAAAAGTAACGCTGGCCGTTCTTTTAGCTTCATTTACTGTTTTCGCCATAACAGGCTGTTCTTCTAATCAGGCTATAAAGACTACTGATGGGCGTACTATCGTAACCAACGGAAAACCAAGTATTGATAACGATACAGGACTCGTTTCTTACAAGGATGCCCAGACAGGGAAAACCGAGCAGATAAATCGTGATCAGATTACTAATATGAGTGAGCTGGATAATTAAATAAGGATTAGTTATGAATAAAAAATTTCTGTTTCCGTTAGCTGTGGTTATTGTATTATCAGCGATAACGGGTTGTACTCGTACCAGCTACGCGATACATACTAATGACGGGCGAACCATCGTCAGTGATGGTAAGCCAAAAGAGACAGAAACTGGTCTGCTGGGTTATAAGGATGCTAATGGTGTGGAGCAACAAATTAATAAAACTGATGTAAAACAAGTTAATGAAATACCGCATTAACTGAAGTTTCTGCCCAGAACCTGTAATGACAGGCTCCGGGCAGATAACCATCTAAACGGGGAAAACTGCTCCAGAGATGATTTATTCAATAACGCAAATATGAACATTAAATCCTGCCGGGAGGAGCAAAGGGGATGCAAACCGTAAAAATCAGATGAAGCATCACTTAACTCAATGAATATTGAAATAATAAAGGAGACAAGCAGTGGCTGAATGCGTTACCAGGCTGCAGCACTCACTTTACCGTTTACCATATCCCACCATAAACCGGAAAATCAAGCCACAGGCTGGTGACAGGAAAAGGAAAAAACCAGTGATTATTTCATTTCCGTCAGTCAACTATAAGGTGGTATAGTATATTAATATTGCCAGAATGACCATTCCAATAAAAGAGCTGGCAGCTGCGATAACCCCCATGACCTGCCAGACGTAGCCACTCACTGACAATATACTAATTGTAAGAAAAGTCCATAGATAGATCATCATGTCCTCCTTCTGTTTACTCTAAGATTATGCCAGATTTCATATTGTTAACCTATTTATTTTATTACAAAAATCACAGACTGAAAAGAAAATCAGTGATGAAAGAATACGTTTAAACACATGGAGCTGATTTTCCGCATGTAACTCAGATATCCGTAGGTTGTTGGTAATACAGTTGTTCATATGATGTGACGGCCTCTTGTTACCCGGTTTTATATTGATGTTTTCTCTTAAATATTCATTTTAAATCATACTAATAGCTCTTATTAAAGGTTTCTTCCTATATCCCCTGGTTTTTTCTTCGCTTACGATTCAGTAGCTGGAAAATTTTTATGCAATAACAAGATTGCGATAATTATCATGTTATCACCAGTTCATTTCCGTACATGTACTTTCAGGAAAAAGTGCCGTTTGCACTAACAACCTGATCCGAATGAGCAATATTTTCTCTTGTTCCCACGTGTCCTCGACAACCTGTCCAGGAGCATATTGTTTGTATTCCATTCTGTACAGGCCATATCTCAGAACAAATATACAATTACTGTAAGGTATGACCACCTTTCGTGTGTACTGGTATTAACGAAGGCCTCTCTTTAGTAAATGGGTATTAAATATTGCTTAACAACATGAATATTTTTTTCTAGTTTCGCTACTGTTAAATGGCGAGATGATTATGATATCATTGTCTGGTCTCCTTATACATGAAGGGGAAGGTAATGTATTATAGTAAATAAATTTTATTTCGTTATGTAAGTTAGCCACTTTTTCCGACCAGGTAAAGGTCAGGTATTTTCCCGTTTTTAATGTTTTTTCCTGAAGTGAATGAGTTTTAATGTTGTTTTGGTCAATGTATTCAGGAATCAAAAACTCACAACTGAGGCCAGGCCTTTCACCTGAATTAATATGAAAATAATTTTCAGAATATAAAGCCTGTTTGTTTTTAAAGGGGTTTTAGCAATAAGCCGTCTCAGGGTAGATAATGCTACCTCCTCCATAATAAATTGATTGTCAGGATGCTCTGTATTGATAAAATGGGTGTATTTTTTACATAGACACAACGTGATGGTATTTCCGTGATCAAATATTTTAATAGTACTGGAACAGATAGATTAATTGGTGGAGTTATTATTGTAAAATCCCATTTTTTTCTGAACGCCCGGCCCCAGGGGTAACCCGAAATGAGATTTAAAACTTCTGTTTAAACTCGTTTGTGAATCAAAACCGTAGCGCATTGTAATATTAAAGACAGGCTGCTTTGTGAGTTTGAGCGCTATTGCAGTGTTGCTAATACACCGTTGTTTGATGTATCCTCCCAACTTAAGTCCAGTTACATTGCGAAAAAGACGTTGCAGATGCCGCTAACTATAGCCCGATTTTTCTGCTACATCTTTTATTTTAATGGGATGCTGCTCAAGGCTATCCTCGATCCAAGGTAGAAGAGTAGAAATAAATTTATCCAGTTGATTCTCTTTAGACAATCGCAGAAGAGAAAGTTATATTATCTTTTGATTACAAAACACAATTTTCTACGGCATGAAAAATCTTGAGCATTTACCTGAAATCAAATAATTTGCCTGCCATATGATAAAATCAAGGGTTTTTAGATTGAACATATGGCATTTTCCCTAAAGAGTGTATGAGACTAATAAATCTGATCAATGAATTCAGAATTCCAGAGATTTCATATCGAGATAGCCGGGTTGCAACAAGCGCAATTGTATGTCTGTCTTCGAGACATTGAGGCAATTCGGTGTCCCGCTCATTTCAGCCGGATTGGTTGTACATTGCACAATCATCTGTGTTCTCGTCGGCATGTCTCCTGTAGCAGTCGACAGTACAGTCTGGATGGGGGTTCTTCCGTGCATGCGATCTGGTGGTGATCATGATCAGGGCAGCGATTCGAACATTGTGTTTCATGTACGACATCTCCTTTGAAATCAATCGCGGTCTGCTGGTTGCTTCAGCCCCGTAGTGCGAGGCAAATCAACATCGACGACAGCATTCAGCCCACCCAGCGCAAAACGCTTAAAATGTTCTGCCAGGCGTTCTTTTTCCATAGCATAAATTGTACTGACGGGTCCCGGTACTCTTCCTGCTGAAACGATGAGCATCAGGCAGGGAGCCACCACATTCAGTGTGCAGAGCAACAGTCGCGGATCATTTTCGGATAGACCTGACACTTCACTCATAATCTGTCTGATTGAGGCGATTTTTTTCGACCCTTCAAATTCAACAAACGCATTCAGTTCGACAGAAGGTGAAAACAGCTCCCGAAAAAAGACCTGGCTGTACCATCCCGCCATGCCTTTCAGTTTCATGACCAGCATATCGATGAAAGCGCTGAACTTGTCGACAGGTGCCTGCTGACTTTCCGCAAGTGCCTGTAGTTCAGCACCATCAACAAAATGCCGGTGTGCTTCAGAAAGCACGGAGAGATAAAGCCCCTCCCGTCCGCCAAAATGATAATTAATGGCAGCCATATCAACCCCTGCTGCTTGTGCAATGGCCTTATTGCTGGTTCCGGCATAGCCGTTCCGGGCAATCAGTTCGCCAGCAGTCCCGAGAATTTTCTGACGTGTTGCTTCCCCGTCTTTGCGGCGTGGTCTGTTCATTGTGCCTCCGTAAAAAATTATCCCTGAAGGATACACTTTTCTTCTTCTTTAGATTAAGTTTAAATTAAATTGTAATTTACATTTTGACTGAATGATACTGTTGATGACCTTTAAGGGATATGTTGCGATGAAAAAATCATTAATCGCCGCCGTAGTGATTATCGTTTTAGTGGGGGGGGCGGCAACATTCTGGCTGAGCAGGAGTTCATCAGGGAATGTCGGTGAAGTGACGCTGCACGGGAATGTGGATATCCGCCAGGTGTCACTGGCTTTTGAAGAGTCCGGCAGGATCAGGAAACTGGATGTCCAGGAAGGGGATCGGGTGCATGCCGGTCAGATTCTCGGTAACCTTGATATAGAATCGCTGGAGATTCAGGCGCGGCAAGCAGCGGCAAAACTGGCTGCCCAGGAGCAGACCGTTCAGGAACAACAGGCCGGCTCCCGTCCGGAAGAAATTGCCCAGGCGCGGGCACAGCTGGCATCCGCCCGGGCGCAACTGGCAAAGGCGGAGCAGGATTTAAAACGACTGCAGAATATTGCAGCCAGTACCGGGGGAAAAGGTGTCAGCAAACAGGAGACTGACGCAGCCAGAAGCAACCAGCGGGTGGCGGCGTCAAATGCCAGGGAAAGGCAGGCTAATCTTGATTTGCTGCTGAAAGGGGTGCGCAGTGAACAGCGCCAGGCCGCTGTTGCACAGACTGACGCGCTACGGGCGGATCTGGATTTACTGCACTACCGTATTTCCCAGGGCACGCTGAAAGCGCCTGTGGATGCCGTTGTGCGGGCCCGTTTGCTGGAGCCTGGCGATATGGCCGGTCCGCAGAAACCTGCCTTCACGCTGGCCCTGGATGATCCAAAGTGGGTCAGGGTCTGGCTGAGTGAAAGCGATCTGGGGCGGGTCAGAACCGGGATGACAGCACAGGTCTTCAGCGACACCTGGCCGGACAGGCCTGTCACTGGTCAGATCGGCTATATCTCTTCCGTGGCGGAGTTCACACCAAAATCAGTACAGACCGAAGATCTGCGCACTAAGCTGGTCTATGAGGTACGGGTACTGGTGAATGACCCGAAAAACACCCTGCGGATGGGCCAGCCCGCCACCGTCAAAATTGCGACGGACACGACGCAGAATGAGACCAGCCGTCATGCAGGGCTATGAGGATGCGGTGGTTGCCGGCGAGCTGTTGATGACCTTTGCCGGCAGCAGTAAAAAAGTACCGTCTGTCAGGGCGGTGGACGGTCTGAATCTGCGCATCCGTGCCGGTGAGCTGACAGCACTGGTGGGACCTGATGGCGCCGGGAAAACCACGTTTTTGCGGCTAATCGCGGGGCTGTATGTGCCCACATCGGGCACGCTGACCGTACTGGGGACGGATGTCATTGCTCATCCGCAGGCCGTTCAGAACCGGATCAGCTATATGCCGCAGCGGTTTGGCCTGTATGAGGATCTGAGCATTCAGGAAAATCTCGAACTGTATGCCGATTTGCACGGTGTGCCACAGGAGACGCGTCGGGAGCGTTTTGCCCGCCTGCTGGCAATAACCGATCTGGCCCGTTTTTCCTCCCGCCCCGCCGGGAAATTGTCCGGCGGGATGAAACAAAAGCTGGGGCTGGCCTGCACGCTGGTGCGTTCCCCGGATCTGCTGCTGCTTGATGAGCCCAGCGTCGGTGTGGATCCGCTTTCCCGCCGGGATTTATGGCAAATTATCGACCAGCTGGTGAAGGAGGAGGCGCTCAGCGTCATCATCAGTACCGCCTATATGGATGAGGCGGAACGCTGTTCTCAGGTCAATATCATGTATCAGGGAAAAATTCTGGCGCAGGGGGCTCCGGCCGAACTGACTGAAAAGGCGCGCAATCTGACCTGGGAAGTCGCTCCGCCGCCGGGTATGAAGGCGCGAACCTTGCAGGCTGCGCTGCTGGAAAAAACGGAGCGGGTTGCCGATGCAGTACCGAAAGGCGATACGGTGCGTTTTATCTGTCGTCCCGACGTCACGCCGATCGACGCCGGCGATCTACCGGACGGTACCCGGATGCAGGCCCGCGAGCCGGATCTGGAAGATGCTTTTATGTTAACCCTGCACCAGGCGCAGCAGCGCGACCATTCCGCTGCTGCCGGGATGGTCAGGACGGATATGGTTTCAGCTCAGCGGCATGATACGGTGACGGGCGATCCCGTGATAGTGGTACGCGACCTGGTGAGGCAGTTTGGCGATTTTACGGCCGTCGCCAGTACCTCATTTGACGTCAGGCGTGGTGAGATCTTCGGCCTGCTCGGACCTAATGGGGCGGGTAAAACCACCACCTTTCGCATGCTGTGTGGATTGCTTCCTGCGACCAGCGGCCAGCTTGAGGTGGCTGGTCTTAATCTCAGAACGGCCAGGGCACAGGCGCGGACGCGTATTGGTTACGTTTCGCAGAAATTCGCCCTCTACGGTAACCTCACGGTGGAGGACAATCTGACCTTTTTTGGTGGGGCGTATGGGTTATACGGAAAGAAACTCAGAACGCAGATCCGGACGGTGATTGACCAGTTTGAGCTGACGGCGGGAGCAAAAAGCGACGAGCTTCCCGGTGGATTTAAACAGCGTCTGGCGATGGCGGCGGCGCTGTTACATGAGCCGGAGATTGTGTTTCTGGATGAACCCACCAGTGGTATTGATCCGCTGGCGAGACGCGCCTTCTGGTACACCATCGGCGAGCTGGCCAACAAGGGTATCACCATTATCATCACCACGCATTTTATGGAAGAAGCGGAATACTGTGACCGGATAGCCATTCAGGATGCGGGAAAGATGCTGGCGCTTGGCACGCCTCGTGATGTGCGCGCGCAGGCCGGGACGGAATACGCTGCTGATATGAACAGTGCGTTTATCGCCATCGTTGAGCAGGCCCGGGCGGCAGGCACCAGGGGGCAGTCATGAGCCAGTCCTCTTTTGTGGTGCGCCTTGTCTCGCTGATCCGCAAGGAAACCCGTCAGCTGCTGCGGGACAGGAGTAATCTTGGCGTGGGGCTGTTGCTTCCGGTGGTGTTGATCCTGCTCTTTGGTTACGGGCTGTCATTTGATCTGTCAAACACCCGTGTCGCCGTGGTGATGGAGCAGCATTCGCCGCAGGCTGATGATGTGCTGTCCGGGCTGGCGGGCAGCCGGTATCTTACGCCGACGCGATATCCTGACATGGCGTCGGCCCGACAGGCCCTGCGCCGTGATGAGGCTGATGCCATCGTGCGTATTCCGCCGGATTATGCTCAGCAGGTTAATCAGGGGACGGCGAAAATACAGCTGATCCTCAACGGTGCCTCCACGAGCGTGGCCTCTTCCACACAGGGCTATGTTTCAGGGGCGCTGGCTTCGGATGCCGCGATCCAGGCGGACAGAGCGGCCAGCGACACGAGCGGTACCGGGAGCGTCACTATTGAACAGCGTATGTGGTTTAACGAATCGGGGAACAGCACCTGGTTTCTGGTTCCGGGGCTGATTGTTCTGATCCTGACGCTTATCGGGGCGTTTCTGACCGGGTTGCTGATTGCCCGTGAAAAAGAGCGCGGTACGCTGGAGGCAATTTTCGTGACGCCCGTCCGGCCGCTGGAGCTGGTGCTGGCAAAGCTGGCGCCATATATGATCCTCGGGTTTATCGATTTGCTGATCTGCCTGCTGGCCGCCCGATTTTTGTTTGAAGTGCCTATGCGCGGTTCGTTGCTGGCCATTATCGGCGCCTCGTTGCTCTACCTGCTGGTTTCGCTGGCGATGGGGCTGATGATTTCAGGCATGGCGCAGAGCCAGTTCCAGGCCAGCCAGATGGCGCTGCTCGCCAGTTTCATGCCGGCGATGATGTTGTCCGGTTTTGTATTCGATACCCGCAACCTTCCGCTGGCGATACAGGTTATCAGTCAGGTGCTGCCGGCAACGCATTTTATGTCGCTGATCAAAACGCTTTTCCTCGGTGGCAATGACTGGCCGCAATATTTTCGCGAATGTTCCATCATGTTGCTGTACGCGCTGGTGCTGGTGAATGCCGCGCGCCTGTCGTTACGCAAGAGGCTGAAGGTGTAGTTATGGAAACATGTATTATCTGGCTCCGGCGTGTAGGGTTTCTTATCCGTAAAGAGGTGCTGACTATCCTCAAGGAGCCGGCCAACCGGGTGATTTTATTTGCGCCGGCGTTTCTTCAGGCACTGTTGTTTGGCTATGCGGCTAATTATGATGTCAACAACGTTGATTACGCCGTGCTCGATCAGAGCAGAAGTCAGCCATCCACGCTGCTGATTTCTCATCTGGACGGCACCGGTGTCTTCCACCGGACTGCCACCCTGACCTCCGCGTCTGAAATTGCCGACACCATAACCAGCGGCAGGGCGTTGCTGGTTATCACTTTTCCGCCGGATTTTGCGGTGAAACTGAACGGGGGGGAGGCATCCCCGCTGCAGGTGATCCTTGATGGCCGGAACTCTTCTACGGCCGGCGCTGCCGCGAGCTATGTGAGCGCAGTGGTGTCTGATTTTAACCAGCAGAATCGCGGTACTTCAGCCGCCGTCTCCCTGGAAACCCGGGCCTGGTATAACCCGAATCTGGAGTCCCGCTGGAGTATGATGCCGACGCTGATTGCCTCGCTGAGCATGATGCAGACGCTGCTGCTGGCTTCTTTGTCGGTGGCACGGGAGCGGGAGCAGGGCACCTTCGATCAACTGCTGGTCACCCCTTATACCCCGATGCAGATCCTGATCGGTAAGGCTCTGCCCTCCATCGTGGTCGGGCTGGTGCAGTCCACCATTATTCTGCTGATTATTCTGTTCTGGTTCCGTATCCCGATGAACGGTTCGCTGTGGCTGTTGTACCTGGGGTTGTTGGGTTTCAATATTGCGGCGGTTGGCCTGGGACTGTCGTTGTCGGCGGTGTCCGTTAATATGCAGCAGGCCATGCTGTATACCTTCCTGCTGATCATGCCGCTGATGTTGCTTTCCGGACTACTCACACCGGTCCAGACGATGCCGGATTTTCTGAATACGCTGACCTATGCCAACCCACTGCGTTTCGCCATTGACCTGGTGCGCCGGGTTTATCTGGAAGGCGCCGTATTCTCCGATATCGCGTTTGATTTTATTCCACTATTGATTATGGCGGCCATTACGCTACCGCTGGCGGCCTGGCTTTTCCGCAACCGTCTTTACTGACAGCAGGTTTCTGATATGACATCTTGTTTTACCTCTGCTTCGCACCCCTCTTTGCTTGCTATGCCAGCACTGGCGCTTATGCTGGCGCTGAGCGGTTGTACTGTTGGCCCGGATTATCAAAAACCACAGGTTGACCATCCTTCGGACTGGTCGGCATGGCGCAGTGGCGATGCGTCGCTGCATCAGTTGCCGGGAAGCGATGCACAGATCAATATCCGCTGGTGGGAAAGTTACCACGACCCCATTCTTAATCAACTGGTCACGAAGGCGCTGAGCGCCAGCCCGGATTTGAAAACCGCAGCGCTGAATTTTGCCGCCGCCCGCGCGCAGGGCTCTCAGACTTCGGCGGCGCAGTTGCCGGAAGTCACCCTTTCGGGAAAAGTCAGCCGGGAAAAGATCGGTGAGAAGGGGAGCAGCACACGGCTTATCAGTGAAGTCTATTCGGGTACGAATGCAGACTCGTTGCTTGACATGTTCGGGCAGCCGTACTCCTGGTATCAGGCAGGCGTGGATTTTTCCTGGGAAATTGATTTATGGGGTCATGTTCGCCGGGCCGTGGAAGCCGCCGGTGCCGACACCGAAGCGCAGAAAGCCCTGCTGGCGCAGGCGCAACTGAGCATCATCAGCGATGTGGTGACGAACTATTACACACTGCGGGATATTCAGCAGCAAATTGCGCTGGCAAAGGAAGATGAGCGGTCGATGGATGAGCGGCTGGCCTTAATCAGGGCGCAGACACAGGGGGGCTCGCTGGATTACAGCGCGCTGGAGCGTCAGCAGGCCGAACTGGCTGCCACCCGGGCAAAACAGGTTGATCTGCGTCGGCAGGAGGGACAGACCATCAACCAGATCCTGCTGCTGCTGGGTGAACGACCAGGGGAACTTCAGAAAGAACTGGGCCCGCAATATAACAGCGCCGGTCAGACCGCACTGCCGGCACTGAACGCCGGGCTGCCCTCGCAGGTGGCAATCAACCGTCCGGATATCCGTTCTGCCGAAGCAAAACTTCATGCCGCCACCGCGCGGATTGGTGTAGCTAAAGCGGAATTGTATCCCAGCATCACGCTGGGCGGGCGCTTTGGCTATGACACCTGGAAGGGGAGTGATTTTGGTCAATGGGGTACCCGAACCTGGTCCATTGGCCCCAGCCTCGACCTGCCGTTGTTCGATTATGGCAAACGGAAATCGGTGGTGGTGTTGCGTGAGGTGGAACAGCAGCAGGCGGCCGTGGACTTTCATAAAACCGTGCTGAAAGCGTGGCAGGAAATCGATGATGCCCTGAACCGGTATACTGCGGCGCAGCAAAAACTGCATCAGCAGCAACAGCAGGTAAAAAGCGCTGAAGAAGCGCTGTCCATCACCGATGCCCGTTATAAAGGCGGAATGACGGATTTTATCAACGTTCTGGACAGCCAGCGCAGCGCAATCCAGGCGCGAACGGCTCTGGTGGACAGCGAAAGTGAGGTGAGAAAAGCATTTGCGGCTGTGAACAGGGCGATCGGAAATTATCCCCGATAGTTTCCGGCTGAATCACTGAACGTGTATTCCGGCGAAAAATATCACGATTTTGCACCATGACCATAATTACTGTTCATTTTGTCAGAATCGGCATTCATCCGGCCGGAAGGGCGTTTATCTCGCCAGAATTATTCTTAATGCATTGATTTTTAATCCATATCTCTCCCCCATCATTCTGGAGAGAGGGGTATGCCTGGTAAGAGAATCGCAATACGTAAAATCCAGAATCCGTGGAATTTTAAGGCTGGGTTTTGACGTCGGGCTCACTGAGCCTTAACTATTGTTGTCTGAAGTTAACATCTGAGACAATACACATGATAAACAAAGGATATCGGGCGGATAACCGAAGAACGTATTGAGATTTTCCCAGTGCGCACGCCAGCTCTTACTGATTTGTGGGTATTTCTCATCCCATTCGCTGGCAAACTTATCCAGTGCCATCAGTGCCGCTTCCTCTGTGGCGGCCTGATACACCGCTTTCAGGCCACCGGTAACGGCTTTGTAGTCCTTCCACGATACGTATTTCAGACTGTTGCGTACCATGTGAATGATGCACAACTGGACATGGGTCTGCGGGTAAACACTGTTGATGGCATCCGGAAAGCCCTTCAGGCCGTCCACACAGGCAATCAGGACCCCGGTTTTTCAGCTCTGTCAGGACACTGAGCCAGAATTTTGCCCCTTCGTTTTCGGCCAGCCACATACCCGGCAGTTCCTTATGACCTGAGGTATTAATACCCAGCGCGAGGAACACGGCTTTGTTAATCACGCTGCCATTATGACGGACTTTTATGAAAATACAGTCAAGGTAAACAATGGGATACAGGGCATCCAGCGGGCGGTTTTGCCATTCGATAACCTGTTCTTTCACCGCATCAGTGACTTTAGATATCAGAGTGGGTGACACATCCGCATCATACATTTCCTTAAATGTATCAACGATTTCACGTATGGTCATGCCTCTGGCATACAGGGACAAAATCTGGCTGTCCATCTGTGTGATACGGGTCTGGTTCTTCTTAATAAGCTGAGGTTCAAAGGTATTTTCGCGGTCACGTGGCGTACTGATTTCAATCTGGCCATCGTCGCAAAGCAGGGTTTTAGACGAGTAGCCATTGCGGGTATTTGTGCCTGATTTTCTGGTGTTTTTATCATACCCGAGGTGCTCAGTTAACTCCGCATTACATTGAGCGCTGTTTCGACGGTCAGCTTCGTTAGCATCCAGCCAGTGCTCCACTTTCCGGCTTTTATGAATAACGTAGTTATCTGCTATCACCGTGATGGTCTTTGCCCGACGGTATGTGCGGCGGAGTGTTTCCAGCAAACGGATAAATAAATCAGAGTTCTTATTGCTGCCACTGACGTAATGAACTTTTCCTGTATCTGCATGCAGCGCCCCGGCCAGGTAATGCTTCTGATTCTGTCCCGGCGTGGCAACTTGTTTCTGTTGTCCTCTGAGCATCCAGTCAGCGCCGATTTTTGGGTTCAGGTCAATATCAACTTCATCCTGATAAAACACCGGATTTTCTGCCTGATCCTGAGCCAGAGCCTGCTCTATAGCGGACTGTTTTTCATCATAATGCGGGTCTCTGATTTTCAGCGTGGGCGCTGCTCTTCTCCAGACTATTCCCGCCTGTTTCAGGTAGCGGTGCAGCGTTGAACGATGAAGCGTTATATTAAAAACCTGGTTGACGATACGGGCCAGCAATTCTGTACTCCACCGTGAACGTAACCAGCCATAATCTTTCGGGGTACGCTGAATCAGCAATGGCAGAACCCGTAAGATATCGGTAACAGGCCAGTGCTGCTCTCGTCCGGGTCTGAGGCTTCTGAGGCCTTCAGTACCCTATAACGTGAACCCGTTTATCCAGCGGCCCACAGATGAACGGGCGGCACAGAGCAGTCGGGCGACATCGGTAACAGTCATTCCCTGATGCAACATAAGCATAGCGATTAGCCGCCGTGCATCGTTTTTATCGCGAGTCTGCTGTGCTTCTTTACGCATAAAACGTCGTTCTTCAGGAGAAATAGCTGCTATGATCGGCATCGCTCAGTCCGGTTTGTGATTTGTGATGTCTGGCGATTGATCAGATCGCAAAATCCGGGCTGAGTTCCCTCAAAGTGATCTATTATTTTGCGAAGTTATTTAGTGAGCAGAAAAATTATTTATATCATCTGCTTGTCTTCTCCAGATGACGAAAGTAAAATGGCGCGTCAATTTTTCGGCCGTCCTTTAACACGTTCCTTGCCTCTGTGGGCTGCGGCTGACCCAGACAGGAGGCTGAATAATCCGTAAGGAGCAATTTGATGCGTCATTACGAAATCGTTTTTATGGTTCATCCTGACCAGAGCGAACAGGTTCCAGGTATGATTGAACGTTACACCGGTACTATTACTGCGGCCGGGGGTACGATCCATCGTCTGGAAGACTGGGGGCGCCGTCAGCTGGCTTATCCGATCAACAAACTGCACAAGGCACACTATGTTCTGATGAACGTGGAAGCACCGCAGGAAGTGATCGATGAGCTGGAAACTAACTTCCGCTTTAACGACGCCGTTATCCGTAGCATGGTAATGCGTACTAAACACGCGGTTACCGAAGCATCTCCGATGGTAAAAGCGAAAGATGAGCGTCGTGAACGTCGCGAAGATTTTGCTAACGAAGCCGCAGATGATTCTGAAGCTGGGGATTCTGAAGAGTAATCCTGATGACCAATCGTCTGGTGTTGTCCGGCATTGTATGCAGGGCGCCACTGCGTCAGATGAGTCCATCAGGGATCCCTCACTGTCAGTTTGTGCTTGAGCACCATTCTGTACAGGAGGAAGCCGGTTTTTACCGGCAGGCATGGTGTCAGATGCCCGTTATTATTAGCGGACAGCGAAACCAGACCATTACTCACAGTATAACGGTCGGCAGCCATATAACCATTTGTGGTTTCATTTCTTGTCATCAGGCGAAAAATGGCTTAAGCAAACTGGTTCTGCATGCCGAGCAGATTGAATTGATAGATTCTGGAGACTAGCCATATGGCACGTTATTTCCGTCGTCGTAAGTTCTGCCGTTTCACCGCGGAAGGCGTTCAAGAGATCGACTATAAAGACATCGCTACGCTGAAAAACTATATTACTGAAAGTGGTAAAATTGTCCCGAGCCGTATTACCGGTACCCGTGCAAAATATCAGCGTCAACTGGCACGCGCTATTAAACGTGCGCGTTACTTGTCCCTGCTGCCGTACACTGATCGCCATCAGTAATCGGTCGCAGTCCATTAATACGACTTTAAGAGGATAAGGTAATGCAAGTTATTCTGCTTGATAAAGTAGCAAACCTCGGTAGCCTGGGTGATCAGGTTAATGTTAAAGCAGGTTATGCTCGTAACTATCTGGTACCACAAGGTAAAGCGGTTCCGGCTACTAAAAAGAATATTGAGTACTTTGAAGCGCGTCGTGCTGAGCTGGAAGCAAAACTGGCCGCCACCCTGGCAGCTGCTAATGCACGTGCTGAAGCCATCAATGCACTGGCAAGCGTGATCATCACCTCTAAATCAGGTGATGAAGGTAAACTGTTCGGTTCTATCGGCACGCGCGATATTGCAGATGCAATCACTGCTGCTGGTGTCGAAATTGCTAAAAGTGAAGTACGCTTGCCGAATGGTGTTCTACGCACCACCGGTGAACACGTCGTACACTTCCAGGTTCATAGCGAAGTCTTCGCGGAACTGGTAGTCAATATTGTCGCTGAGTAATTTATTACCCGGTTGATATCAAAACGCTGGCATTAAGCCAGCGTTTTATTTTTTGCGTTATCGCTACCGGTTTGCTCCTACCGTGAATGCGTTAGCGTGTACGAATAAAACGACCATCTGGCTGACGAGTAAACAGCACCTGTTGTCCCTTGTCGGTATCAATCGCCAGTCCGGTGACCACGCCACTCGCATTATGTCGGATCTGTACTGGTTGTCCGGTGCGTAATGTGCTTAACGGTTTATCCGCACCTTCTATTTGAGCCATCGCATAGACGTCGGCAGGGGGAAGGTTATGATCACGAAATAGCTGGGCGAGTGTTTTGCCCGCTTCTATATGATAAATATACCATTGTTGTCTCTCTCCCCTCGCGATCACCGGTTGTTGTTGGATCGGGGTAGCAGTGTGATTTCGTTCCACGATTTCTTCCTGTACAGGTTCCGGAACCAGCGGGGCGATTTGATCATCATCATTGATTATCAAAGAGGAGGTCACCGGTGGTAATGACATGGCCTGCTGAGAGAGTGAAGAGGATGGCGCGACATCGATTTCCTGCAGGTGCTGAACCGGTGGTACAGGCTCCTCTCCTGGAAGTAAAATACCGATAATAATTAATATAATACATGCCATTATCCCCCGCCGATGCATCAGTGGCAGAAAAGCCATTATGCGAACATGATCCGTTGCGTGCCAGATCGTTTTCACTATTGTCTGAATATCAATCGACTGCGGTATGATTTTTTTCTTGCTAGGCATATCGTTATTTTCGCTCCCTGGAGTATCAGAGTAGTCTGGCCCATCAGGGCTAATTTGCTTGCCATTCTGGCCCAGGGCCGTGGCAAAAATCTTACCTGCTGGCGGTACGCTGCGGTTTCTCACGCTGTCCGTATCCGGACTGGCAGAGCCTGGTATGCCAGGTGCTAAAGGGGTTGTCGAAATAAAAATATTTTCTCACCCGATTGCGCTGACATGACTATTGTTTCCGTTTCGCGCTGATTTGTCATTATTCCCGACGACAAAGTTTTACCCGATCGGCAATGGCTGATATGCTTCGCCTTTGTTTTCAGTATCGATCTCCCTGAAAAAAGGAATAATAAATGGCAATCCCGACATTTGACATACTTGAAGCACAGGCAAGTTATGGTATTGGCCTGCAGGTAGGACAACAACTGAGCGAATCCGGTCTTGAGGGGCTACAAGTGGATGCGCTGACTGCCGGTATCGCTGATGCGCTGGCAGGCCAGCAACCGCAAGTGCCCGTGGAAACGATTCATCGTGCATTACGTGAAATGCATCAGCGTGCTGATGCCGCACGGCGTGAACGCTCACAGGCGATGGCGGCAGAAGGTCAGAAATATCTGGATGAAAACCGTGAACGAGAAGGCGTAAACAGCACTGAATCGGGTTTGCAATTTCGTGTGCTGACTCAGGGACAGGGGGCGATCCCGGCGCGTTCTGATCGGGTTCGGGTACACTATACAGGTAAACTGATAGACGGTACGGTGTTTGATAGTTCGGTGGCACGCGGTGAGCCAGCAGAATTTCCGGTTACGGGGGTGATTGGTGGCTGGATCGAGGCACTGACGCTAATGCCTGTTGGCTCGAAATGGGAACTGACGATCCCGCACCATCTGGCTTATGGTGAACGTGGGGCAGGGGCTTCTATTCCTCCGTTTAGCACGCTGATTTTTGAAGTTGAACTCCTGGATATTATCTGATTGCGTCGCGCTTCCCCCCTTGTTGGGGAAAGCGCTTCAACGGCTGTGACTGACGGCAGTAAATCGATTCACAACCATTTAGATTGCCTATATGCTGACGACGGAATCAGTGAGCCTGATTTTTATTTCCGTCGATCAGTTCAGGGAATGAATCCGGCAATCTGAATGGTGTACGCAGCCATCGTGTATTGTCGAGGGATACAAAATAATCCTGATGGACCAGGTTCTTAATGAAACTATAAAAATTTTTGTTGTAGCAAAATCATCGTATTCATCTTTTCGATTCTTATCTGATATCGGGCAATATTTTGCGGAATGATGCCGAATGATGAGCCATCAGAACCTGAACAACACAGACAGGAAAAAATGACATGGTAGATAATAGCAAAGTCGATGCCGAAACGCCGGCGACAGGCGAGCAGTCGCTGCAGAGAAATCTTACCAACCGACATATTCAGCTGATTGCTATTGGTGGCGCTATCGGCACCGGGCTATTTATGGGGTCAGGAAAAACGATCAGTCTCGCCGGGCCATCGATCATTTTTGTTTATATGATAATTGGCTTTATGCTGTTTTTTGTGATGCGGGCGATGGGTGAGCTGCTGCTGTCAAATCTGGAGTATAAATCATTCAGTGATTTTGCCGCTGACCTGCTTGGGCCATGGGCGGGCTATTTTACCGGCTGGACTTACTGGTTCTGCTGGGTCGTTACCGGAATGGCCGATGTCGTTGCGATCACCGCCTATGCGCATTTCTGGTTTCCCGGGCTTTCTGACTGGGTGGCCTCGCTGACCGTGATCCTGCTACTGCTGGGTCTGAATCTGGTCACGGTGAAAATGTTTGGTGAGATGGAATTCTGGTTTGCGATGATTAAAGTTATCGCGATTATTGTACTGATCGTGGTAGGTCTGGTGATGGTACTGATGCATTTTACATCCCCTGACGGTATAGAAGCTTCTTTTGCCCATCTGTGGAATGAAGGCGGCTGGTTCCCGAAAGGCATCAGTGGATTCTTTGCCGGTTTCCAGATAGCGATTTTTGCTTTCGTTGGGATTGAACTGGTGGGGACGACGGCAGCAGAAACTAAAGACCCAGAAAAATCGCTGCCACGGGCGATTAACTCTATCCCGCTCCGTATCATCATGTTTTACGTTTTTGCTTTGATCGTGATTATGTCGGTAACTCCGTGGAGCGCGGTGGACCCCGCACGCAGTCCCTTTGTCGCTCTGTTTGTGCTGGCAGGGCTCCCTTCTGCCGCCAGCCTGATTAACTTTGTGGTGCTGACTTCCGCTGCCTCTTCGGCTAACAGTGGTGTCTTCTCGACCAGTCGTATGCTGTTTGGTCTGGCGCAGGATGGTCAGGCCCCCGCGATGTTTGCCAAACTTTCAAAACGCGCCATACCGGCAAAAGGTCTGACCTTCTCCTGTATGTGTCTGCTGGGGGGCGTGGTGATGTTGATTGTTAATCCCAGCGTTATTTCTGCGTTTACTATGATCACCACGGTATCGGCGATTCTGTTTATGTTTGTCTGGAGCATTATTCTGTGCTCGTATCTGGTCTATCGCAAAAAACGCCCGCAACTACATCAGCAGTCGGCCTATAAAATGCCATATGGTCGATTCATGTCCTGGGTTTGTCTGGCGTTTTTTGCCTTCGTTCTGGTGCTGTTAACGCTGGAAAAAGATACCTGCCAGTCGCTCATTGTGACGCCATTGTGGTTTATTTTGCTGGCAGCAGGATGGCTACTGACGGGCAATAAAAAGCGCGAAGGAAAGTAAAAACGAGGGCTAACAGCCGGGTGTGACAAGCTGTTAGCCCTGTTTTTTTATCTGTAACCGGTCACCTGCGTTGTGTGATCAACTGAGAACGCGGTACAAATCGCGATCAGAGATTACAGAATGGTGCGGATACTCTCCGTCAGGGATGTCGTGGGGTGACCCATCAGCGCACTAAGGGCATGGCTATCGTCGAATAAACCGCCTTTCGACGCACCGATATCTGAATTTGCCAGCATCTCTGCCAGTCCCGCTGGCAGGCCAGCACTTTTCAGTGCATCCACGAAATCAGCTTCGCTGAGATTCTGATAGGTGACGTTTTTACCACTTTGCTGACTTAGCTCCGCCACCAGTTCACTCAGTGTCCAGCTTTTATCGGCGGCCAGCTCATAGACTTTTCCGGCATGACCGGTTTCAGTCATCACCCTGGCCGCTGCCTGGGCATAATCAGCGCGCGGCGCGGCGGCAATTTTTCCCTCACCCGCCGCACCGATAAAGACGCCATGCTCGAGCGCCGCTGGCACACTGGCAAGATAATTTTCAATGTACCAGCCATTGCGCAGGAGTGTGTATGGAATACCGGCGTCAGCCAGCATTTGCTCAGTGACAATATGTTCATCACAGAGGCCAAGCAGGGCTTTATCTGCATGTAGCAGGCTGGTATAAGCGATAAATTTCACACCGGCAGTTTTAGCCGCATTGATAACATTGCGGTGTTGCTGTATGCGCTGACCGGGCTCGCTGGCAGAGATAAACAGCAGCTTATCGATGCCCTGTAGCGCCTTCTCCAGTGCGGGCTGATCAGTATAATCCGCCTGGCGTATAGTAATCCCCTGCTGGCGCAGCCCTTGCGCTTTTTCCGGGTTACGGACAATGGCCACAATCTGGCTGGCCGGTACAGTTTTTAACAGATTTTGTATCACCAGTTGGCCCAGCTGGCCAGTGGCACCGGTAATTGCGATCATCAGATTCTCCTTCGTATTGAGTGACAATGATGCTAAATTAGCATTGTTACTAACTTTTAGTAAGTACGTACAAAAAGGTAAGTATGAAAAAGAATAGCCTAACGCTGAGTGAACAGATATGTCGTGGTAATCTGTTCGCTGAAGCCTGCCCATCGCGCGATGTCCTGAAACATGTGACCAGCCGCTGGGGAATATTAATTTTGATGGCACTACGTACAGGTACGCACCGCTTCAGTGAGTTACGACGTAAGATGGGTGGCGTCAGTGAAAAGATGCTGGCCCAGTCATTGCAGGCGCTGGAAGAGGATGGTTTTATTAATCGCTTTTCCCGGCCGGTCGTGCCGCCGCATGTCGAATACAGTCTGACCCCGCTCGGCGAACAGGTGAGTGAAAAAGTTGCTGCATTAGCCGACTGGGTTGAGTTGCATCTGCCGGTGGTACTGGCTAACCATAAGAAAAGAAAGTAATGGCGTTATTGTTCTGCTATCCGCATGGCTGAAAGGGGATAGTCATAGGGAGGAAACATGTTAGGCCAAATAAGTCAGATTGCACGTACTGCCGGTCACGCCATTATGGCGGTTTATAACGGCGAAAAACCGGTTAATATGACCCTTAAAGCAGACGACTCTCCGGTAACGGCGGCAGATGTTGCGGCTCATGAGGTGATACTTCATGGCTTGCAGACGCTGACACCGGATATTCCTGTGCTCTCTGAAGAGGCACCGGAGAAGTGGCCTGTGCGTCAGCACTGGCAACGTTACTGGCTGGTCGATCCGCTGGATGGTACGAAAGAGTTTATTAAACGTAATGGTGAATTTACTGTCAATATTGCACTGATTGAGCAGGGAAAACCGGTTCTTGGTGTGATTTATGTTCCTGTCTTCCAGGTGTTGTATTGCGCCGCCGCGGGGCGGGCATACAAAGAAGAAAAGGGGGTTCGTCAACCTATTCAGGTTCGGGATAGTCAGCCGCCGCGTATTGTTATCAGTCATTCCCACGCGAATGATCGCCAGTTGCAGGCGTATCTGGCAGAAATCGGTGAACATCAGACAACATCGATCGGTTCATCACTGAAATTTTGTCTGGTAGCAGAAGGAGCCGCTCAGATCTATCCCCGCTTCGGGCCGACCAATATCTGGGATACAGCAGCGGGTCATGCTATCGCCCTGGCGGCAGGGGCACATATTCGCGACTGGCAGGGAGCAGAGCTGGACTATACGCCACGCGAATCTTTCCTGAATCCCGGCTTTCGGGTCTCTGTTGACTGATCGGCTGCAGGCAGGGGCGTGTTAAAGGGATGAGCGCGGAAAAACGGCTCCCTCAGGAGCCGTCAGCGATTATTGTACCGACTCCTGTTCGCCCGCTATCTCTTCATCGTGTTTGACCGGAGAGGCCGCGGTTTTATCGTCGATCCGGGTTACCAGTAACTGGTCGATGCGGTAATTATCGATATCGACCACTTCAAACTTATAACCGGAGAATTTTACCGCGTCAGTACGTTTGGGGATCTTACGCAGCATAAACATCATAAAACCGCCAATTGTTTCATAGCTGTCAGATTGCGGAAATTCATCAATATCCAGTACCCGCATGACATCATCAATCGGTGTTCCCCCATCCACCAGCCATGAATCACCATCTCGCGCGACAATTTGTTCTTCCAGCCCCTGGCCGACCAGATCGCCCATCAGGGTTGTCATGACGTCATTAAGGGTGATAATTCCCACCACTAACGCATATTCGTTCATGATCACGGCAAAATCTTCTCCCGCCGCTTTAAAGCTCTCCAGAGCATCTGACAAGGTCAGGGTATCAGGCACAATCAGCGTATTACGGATCTGGACACCCCCGGTCAGTACCAGGCTTTGATTAGCCAGAACCCGGTTGAGTAAATCCTTTGAGTCAACGTAGCCAATAATATGGTCGATATCTTCATTACAGACCAGAAATTTGGAGTGCGAATGGGCGGCAATTTTTTCCTTCAGCGTTTGTTCATCTTCATGTAAGTCAAACCAGATAACACTTTCGCGCGGCGTCATGGATGAGGGTACGGTGCGGGATTCCAGTTCGAATACGTTCTCGATCAGTTCATGTTCCTGTTTACGCAGCACGCCTGCCAGGGCACCGGCTTCGACAACCGCGTAGATATCATCAGACGTAATATCTTCTTTACGCACCATCGGAATATTGAAGAAGCGAAAGAGATGGTTCGCCAGCCCATTGAATAACCACACTATCGGGCGGAAAACCAGCAGACAGAAGCGCATCGGGTTGATGATTCGTAAAACCACGGTTTCCGGTTCAGTCATCGCGATGCGTTTCGGAGCCAGGTCAGCAAACAGAATAAACAGACTGGTGACCAGCGTAAAAGAGAGAATAAAGCTCAGTTGTTCGGAAATTTCATGGGGCATATAGCGGCTCAACAGGCTATTGAAAACCGGTGAGAACGCAGCGTCGCCGACGATACCGCCCAGGATCGCCACCGCATTAAGCCCAATTTGTACTACAGTAAAGAAGGTGCCGGGGTTCTCCTGCATTTTGAGAACATGTTGCGCGTTCACATTACCATCGTCAGCTAATAATTTGAGCTTAATTTTACGTGAAGCAGCCAGAGAAATTTCTGATATCGAAAAAAATGCACTGGCGGCAATCAGACCAAAAATGAATAAAATGCTATTTAACATAGTTTATCCAGCTAAATTAGCCGGATCCTCGGAAGGGAAGTTAATGACTTTCATATAAAACAGATAAAAAAACGGTTCGCAAATGCTGAACAAATAATAACGCCGATTAGTATAGCGTAACTGACTGTAAAATCGCCAGAGCATTCCTGCTTTCTCCTGATTGGCCAGGCCTTAAGTCGTGTTAATATTATCTTTTGACTCTCGATAATTGGTTTTTTTGTCAGACCGTGAACAAAGCGTTCGTTTCTGCGGAGTAACGAAGATTTCAGGAGAAAGCGTGCTACAAATCAGCCGGTTATGTGCCATAAGTCTGTTGCTTATCAGCGGTGCGGTCAGTGCTGCCAGTGTGCGTTTACAGGTCGATGGCTTATCGGGAGATCTGGAAAAAAATGTCCTTGATCAGCTCTCTACGATCAAAAGTGATGAAGTGACCGCTGACCGACGTTTTCGTGCGCGGGTTGATGACGCCATTCGTGAAGGGTTGAGAGCGCTGGGTTACTATCAACCGACTATCGACTTTGATTTACAGCCATCGGCCAAAAAAGGGCACCATTTGTTGCGTGTTAAGGTCACGCCCGGCGAGCCGGTGCGTATTGGCGGCACAACGGTTCTTTTGCATGGCAGTGCCCGCACCGATCAGGATTATCTCGATTTATTAAAACAGCGCCCGGCAATCGGCACGGTGCTTAATCATGGCGATTATGACCGTTTTAAACGTTCCCTTAATCAGCTTGCGCTGCATAAAGGCTATTTTGATAGTGAATTCACCAAGAGCCAGCTTGGCGTTTCTCTCGATCGTCATCAGGCTTTTTGGGATATCGATTATAACAGTGGTGAACGTTATCGTTTCGGTCAGGTTTCATTTAGCGGTTCACAGATTGACGATCAATATCTACAAAATCTGGTGCCATTCCATTCGGGAGATGACTACACATCAGATGATCTGGCAGAGCTCAACCGCCGTCTGACCGCAACGGGATGGTTCAGTTCCGTAGTCGTCGCGCCCGATTTCACAGACTCACGGCAAAGTAAGGTGTTACCCCTGCATGGCGTGGTAGTGCCACGGAAACAGAACAGCGTCGAAACTGGTATCGGTTATTCGACCGATGTCGGACCGCAGTTAAAAATGACGTGGAAAAAACCGTGGATCAATGCGATGGGACATAGCCTGAGCACCAGCGTTAGCCTCTCCACCGTAGAGCCAGAAGCGGATTTCAGCTATAAGATGCCACTATTAAAAAATCCACTGGAACAATACTATCTGGTGCAGGGCGGATTTAAGCGCACTGATCTGCATGATACCAACGCAGACTCCGCCACCGTGGGCATTTCCCGTTACTGGCAAATGTCGAGTGGCTGGCAACGTGCGATCAATTTACGCTGGCGTCTTGATCACTTTACGCAAGCGAGTATTACCAATACCACCATGCTTATCTACCCAGGCATATCGGTCAACCGCACACGAGCTCGGGGCGGGCTGATGCCAGTATGGGGCGATTCTCAACGTTACTCAATAGATTATGCCAGTACCGCCTGGGGATCAGATATCAATTTACTGATCCTGCAGGCCCAGGAGGTATGGATCCGCACACTGCGTGATCGTCATCGTTTTGTGCTGCGCGGTAATCTTGGCTGGATGGATAGTGACAGTTTCAGCCGGGTGCCACCCGATTTGCGCTTCTTCGCGGGCGGCGATCGCAGTATCCGGGGATATGCTTATAAATCCATCTCGCCTGAAGATAACGACAATGAACTGACAGGCGCATCAAAGCTGATGACCGGATCGCTGGAGTATCAATACAATGTGAGTGGCAAATGGTGGGGAGCGCTGTTCATGGATAGCGGTGAAGCCGTCAATGATATTCGTCGCAGCCATTTCAAAACCGGAGCGGGTCTGGGGGTACGCTGGCAGTCACCTGTCGGCCCTGTTAAGCTCGATATCGCACGCCCGATCGCCGACAAAGACAAACACGGTGTGCAGCTTTATCTCGCGCTGGGACCTGAATTATGAGTCGCTGGAAAAAAGTCAGTGCTGGCATCGTCATTTTTTTACTGCTCCTGATAGTAGCGGTAGGTGCGTTGCTGACCACGACCAGTGGCCTGCATCTGTTGCTCAGGGCGGCGGATCGCTGGACACCGGGGCTGGATATTGGTCGTGTCAGTGGTGGCTGGCGTGACCTAACCCTCAATGAAGTACATTTTGCCCAGCCAGGGGTGACGGTGAGCGTCGGCCAGTTACATCTGGCGGTAAAACTCCGCTGTCTGTGGGATCGCCGTTTGTGTGTCGATGATCTCTCACTACGCGATCTCGCTATCGTGATCGACACGCATAATATGCCGCCAGCAAAACCGGTGACCAACAAGGAAAAGCCGCTTAACCTCGCGCTGCCTTATCCTCTGGAACTGAAACATATCGCTTTGCAGAATATGCATATCGCGGTTGATGATACGGCCATTGCGATACAGAATTTCTCTACGGCGATTCACTGGCAGGAGAAAAACCTGACCCTGATGCCCAGCTGGCTACAGGGCATGACGATAGTGTTACCCGAGACGAAAAAGGCCGCAGACAATCCGTCAGTGACGTCGGTATCCGCTCGCCCGCCATCCCCTGCAGAGCCGATTTCTGCTCTCTTCTCTCAGCCACTGTTAGCGAAAATCAACGATGGCCATTTACCCCTGAATCTGACGATCGAAGCCTTTCATGGCGAGCGGTTACGGCTGAACGGAAACTTCCCGATCACGATCGGGAATTTATTGCTAAAAGTCCGTAGCCGTGAAGATGAGATAACCCTCGATACTCTGAATATCGATTCCGATCAGGGTAAATTACGTGCCTCAGGCGATATGCAACTTCACGGTGCATGGCCGGTAAAGCTGACACTGAACAGTATCCTGAACATCGGTGCGCTGGAAAATGAGCGCGCCACATTGAACCTCAACGGAGAACTGCGCAACAAGATGCAGTTCGGGATGGCGTTAGCCGGGCCGCTGGCGGCGAAGCTGGATGGTGAAATAGTGCTAGCAGAAGCCGGGCTACCGCTGAATATCGCCCTCAATAGTCCCCATCTGTACTGGCCGCTGAGTGGCGAAAAACAGATCGAGGCCGATAATCTGCAACTGAATATCAGTGGCAAAATAACGGATTACACCATCGCATTCAGTAGCGCAATATGCGGAGCATCGCTGCCACCCGCGGGTGTGGCGCTTCATGCCAACGGCAATCAACAGCAGCTGAACCTGGATAAGCTGACGATCACAGCTTTGCAAGGGAAAACTGAGCTGCAAGGGTTGCTCGACTGGCAGCAGGCGCTAAGCTGGCAGGGTGAACTGACATTTAACGGCATTAATACCACGAAAATGATACCTGACGGGCCTGTGAAACTGAACGGTCAGCTTAAATCACACGGCAGCCTGTATGGTGGAAGCTGGCAGGTCGCGGTGCCGGAACTGAAAATGAGTGGCAACATCAGAGGAAATAACCTGGATGTCAGTGGTTCGTTGCAGGGTAACAGCTATATGCAGTGGACAACACCGGGTTTGTCTCTGGTAGTGGGGAAAAATCGCCTCGCCGTAAAAGGAGAACTGGGGGAAAAAAATCTGAATCTGGATGCGGTTATCGATGCCCCCAGACTGGATCAGACATGGACGGGACTCAGTGGGACAGTGAAAGGTGAATTAAAAGCGCGCGGCACGGTGGATGCCCCCCAGTGGCTGGCCGATCTCAGTGCCAATAGCTTGCGCTGGCAGGAATTAACGATTGCCCACATCAGTATCGCTGGCGAGGTGCAACCCAGCGCCCCGGTTACCGGTAACCTGAATCTACGCCTTGATCGGCTGAACCAGCCGGGCATGACGATCAAACAGTTACAGCTGGCGATGAAAGGCAATGAGAAACAGCATCATCTGACGCTAAAAGCAGAGGGCGATCCGCTTTCCGGGCAACTGGCGTTGACGGGAGCATTTGATCGCCAGAGCGCAAGCTGGCAGGGAACGCTGAGCGATACACGTTTACAGACTCCGGTCGGGCCGGTTGCGCTGGTACACAATGTGGCGCTGGATTACCGCTATGCTGCACAGGAAATGCGTATTGGCCCACATTGCTGGCGTCACCCTCAAGCGGAGCTTTGTGCACCACAAACTATCGAAGCCGGGCGTTCCGGCCATGTGGTCGCCCGGCTCAATTATCTCAATTTAGCGATGCTGGCACCCTTTTTACCACCAGAAACTCATGCCAGTGGGGTATTGAGTGGTCATACCGATATTCGCTGGGACACCACGCAATCATCGCTGCCGCAGGGAAAGGTCACGTTAAGCGGGCGGGATGTTAAAATCAGCCAGACGATCAATGAAATAGCGCTACCTTTCGCCTTCGATACCCTGAATGTCACGGCTTTGTTGCAGAATAATCGTGCACAGCTGGAGTGGCTGATGCGCCTGACGAACCACAGTCAACTGGATGGGCAAATCCAGATTAACGATCCACAAGGACGCCGTCATCTTGCGGGTCATATCAATATTGACCATATCGCGCTGGCCATGATCAAACCGCTGCTTGCCAGAGGAGAGGCCCAGGGGGAACTCAATGCCCATTTACGCCTCGCGGGGAGTGTCAGATCTCCGCAGCTCTACGGTCAGATGTTGCTGAGTGATGCCGATATAGACGCTAACTTTATGCCATTCGATATGCAGCCCAGCCAGTTAGCCATCAATTTCAACGGTGCGCGTTCTACGCTACAGGGGACGGTGAATACTCGCCAGGGCGATATTGCGCTCAGTGGCGATGCCGACTGGACGCAGATCGATAACTGGCGGGCGCAGATAGCGGCCAGCGGTCATCAGGTGAGGATCACGGTGCCACCGATGGCACGGCTGGATATCTCACCCGATATCAGGGTGACCGCCACCCCGAATTTGCTCACCCTGGATGGTCGTGTTGATATCCCGTGGGCGCGCATCGTTGTGGATCAAGTACCGGAAAGTGCGGTGGCGATCTCGGGCGATGAGGTGATGCTGGATAAAAATCTCAAACCGATTCATCCACAACACAGCAGTATGCCGATTAACAGTAATCTGATGATTCATATTGGCAACGATGCCCGTCTGAGTGCCTTTGGTTTAAAAGCCCGCCTGACTGGCGATCTGCAAGTCTCGCAGGATAAGCAGGGGCTGGGACTCAATGGGCAGATCACCATTCCGCAAGGACGTTTTCATGCCTATGGTCAGGATTTACTGGTACGCAAAGGTGAACTGCTGTTCTCCGGTTCGCCTGAACAGCCGATGCTTAATATTGAGGCCATTCGTAATCCGGATGTCACAGAGGATGGCGTGATTGCCGGTGTGCGCGTCACGGGTACTGCCGACCAGCCGAAAGCGGAGATCTTCTCTGATCCGGCCATGTCTCAGCAGCAGGCGTTATCTTACCTGCTACGTGGACAGGGATTGGGCAGTGAACAGAACGATAGTGCCGCAATGACCTCGATCCTGGTGGGACTGGGGGTTGCACAAAGTGGTCAGATTATGGGTAAAATTGGCGAAACATTTGGTATCAGCAATCTGGTACTGGATACTGAAGGCGCCGGTGATACTTCCCAGGTGGTGGTCAGCGGCTATGTGTTACCGGGTTTGCAGGTCAAATATGGCGTCGGTATTTTTGACTCGCTGGCAACACTGACATTACGTTATCGTCTGATGCCACAACTCTATCTCGAGGCGATATCTGGCGTCGATCAGGCACTTGACTTGCTCTATCAGTTTGAGTTTTAGCAATGCGAATATTTGTCTATGGTAGTTTGCGACGCAAACAAGGCAACAGTCACTGGATGACCAATGCACAATGGCTGGGTGATCATCAGATCAACGGCTATCAGCTCTATAACCTGGGATTCTATCCGGGGGCGATGCCAGGGAAAGGTATTCTCTGTGGTGAAGTTTATCGTATTGACGCATCGACCCTGGCTGAACTGGATGCCCTGCGTATTCAGAACGGTGAATACGATCGTCATTTGATCGCTACCCCTTATGGCAACGCATGGATGTACGTTTATCAGGGTCCGATCAACCATGCGACCCGGATAGTGAGTGGTGACTGGTTAGATCGGGATCGGGGTATGTAATCGATCACAACACCTCCAGCGGCAAATCGCGTTGGAGGCTGCTGTTTTATACGCCCGCGTGCAGGATGCGAATATTCATATCCAGCACATGGTCTTTGGTTGCTTCATTGTACGCTTTCATATGCGGGGTTTGCAGATGGGCTTCGAGATGTGCCACGCTCTCCCACTGCTCAACCATCACAATAGAGTCTGGTGATGTGCTTTGAAAACTGACGCCAGCCGCATAATCAACCATCGGCATATAGCCGTGGCATCCGGCTTCCTGTAAAACCAGCGGGACGATTTTAGCGAATTGATCGAGCACCGCCTGGCGGTGATGCTGGCCTGGGCGTGTGCGAATTTCTGCAATGACAGTCAACATGATGAACTCCTTTTTATAGATATGCAGGGCCTGAGAGGTGATCTCATTAGCGCTATTTTGCTTGTCATTTTGGCCTTGGGCAATATCAGAAATCCTTACCGGTTTTGTGTCTGTTGCGATTTCCTGATGTCATCTGTCACCAAACTGACTGAGCAGCGATTCAGTTAAGCAAAAATAGTCCTCTGCGGTTTGTTATTTTTTGCCCCAGATCGGAATATTTTGAATCTGTCTGCCACGAGCTGGCGGGATTTGACTGACAATATCACCCGGTATCATGTTTTGTGACTCAGGCGGTGAGATAGGGTATTATCGGCGCTAGTTTTGCCGTCCGTCTGGACGATATGCCGAGATTGAGGATTGACAATTAATGAGTGATATGGCCGAGCGCCTCGCGCTGCATGAATTTACGGAAAATGCTTATCTGAACTACTCCATGTACGTCATTATGGACAGAGCATTACCGTTTATTGGCGATGGTCTGAAGCCTGTTCAGCGCCGCATCATTTATGCAATGTCTGAGCTGGGGTTGAATGCCAGCGCAAAATTCAAAAAGTCCGCCCGTACTGTGGGTGATGTGTTGGGTAAATATCATCCACATGGCGATAGCGCCTGTTATGAGGCGATGGTGCTGATGGCACAACCTTTCTCTTATCGTTATCCCTTAGTGGATGGGCAAGGGAACTGGGGGGCACCCGATGATCCAAAATCCTTCGCGGCCATGCGTTATACCGAATCCCGGCTCTCAAAATATGCGGAGCTATTGCTCAGTGAGCTGGGACAAGGTACGGTTGACTGGGTGCCGAACTTTGATGGCACTCTGCAGGAGCCGAAAATGTTACCGGCCCGTTTGCCCAATATTCTGCTCAATGGAACAACGGGCATCGCGGTAGGGATGGCAACCGATATCCCCTCTCATAATTTACGTGAAGTGGCGCAGGCCGCGATCACCCTGATTGATAAACCGCAGACCACGCTTGATGAACTGCTGGATATCATTCAAGGCCCGGATTTTCCGACCGAAGCGGAAATTATTACTCCCCGTGCTGAGATCTGTAAAATTTACCACACTGGTCGTGGTTCGATACGTATGCGTGCCGTGTGGAAAAAAGAAGAAGGGGCAGTGGTGATTAGCGCGTTGCCACATCAGGTTTCCGGAGCGCGCATACTGGAACAAATCGCGACACAAATGCGCAATAAGAAATTGCCGATGGTCGATGATCTACGCGATGAGTCGGATCACGAAAACCCGACCCGACTGGTGATCGTACCCCGCTCTAACCGGGTGGATATGACGCCGGTGATGAACCATCTGTTCGCCACCACCGATCTGGAAAAAAGTTACCGTATCAACATGAATATGATCGGTCTCGATAATCGCCCGGCGGTGAAAAATCTGCATGCGATCCTGACAGAGTGGCTGACCTTTCGCCGCGATACGGTGCGTCGTCGCCTCGACTATCGTCTGGAGAAGGTGCTTAAACGTCTACATATTCTCGATGGCTTCCTGATTGCATTCCTCAATATTGATGAAGTGATTGACATTATTCGCCAGCAGGATGAGCCGAAACCGGCGCTGATGTCGCGTTTTGCCATTAGCGAAACCCAGGCCGAGGCGATTCTTGAACTGAAACTGCGCCACCTCGCCAGACTGGAAGAGATGAAAATCCGTGGTGAGCAGAGCACACTGGAAAAAGAGCGTGATCAGCTACAGGCAATCCTCGCGTCTGAGCGTAAAATGAATAACCTGCTGAAAAAGGAGTTGCAGGCCGATGCCGATACGTTCGGCGATGTACGGCGTTCCCCGCTGTGTGAGCGTGAAGAAGCGAAAGCGATGAGTGAGCATGACATGTTGCCCTCTGAACCCGTGACCATCGTGCTATCGCAAATGGGCTGGGTACGGAGTGCTAAAGGTCACGATATTGACGCCCAGGGATTAAACTATAAAGCGGGAGATAGCTGGAAAGCCTCGGTGAAAGGCAAAAGTAACCAGCCCGTCGTGTTTATTGATACCACCGGTCGTAGTTACGCTATCGATCCCCTCACCCTGCCATCAGCACGGGGACAGGGAGAACCGCTGACCGGTAAGCTGACATTACCGCCTGGGGCCAGCATTGAACATATGCTGATGGAAAATGATAACTGCAAACTGTTGATGGCGTCTGATGCGGGGTATGGTTTTGTCTGTACCTTTAATGATCTGATCACACGCAATCGTGCCGGAAAAACCGTGCTCACCTTGCCGGATAAGGCCCGTGTCATGGCCCCGGTGATTATCGAAGATGAAAGCGATATGTTGTTAGCGATAACCCAGACCGGCCATATGCTGATGTTCCCGGTCAGCGATTTACCGCAGTTATCGAAAGGGAAAGGAAATAAGATTATCAATATTTCAGCGGCCGAGGCCGCAGCCGGACAAGATGGGCTGGCGCATCTATTTGTGCTACCCGCACAGAGCACACTGACGGTTTATGTCGGCAAACGTAAGATAAAACTCTCCCCCCAGGAGCTACAAAAAGTGTGCGGTGAGCGGGGACGGCGTGGTGCTTTAATGCGCGGGCTGCAAAAAATTGATCGTGTGGATGTTGATTCACCGCGTCCTGTGCCTGCGGGTGATAGCAAAGAGTAACGAATAAGATGAGTGTTTCCTGCCCGGTGCGGGCAGGAACAGGCTAACAGGTTCTGGTTTTCGAGGTTGCTATGCTATTTATTTTGCGGCTCATTGTTGTTGTTATTTATTGTATCCTGGTGTGTCTGCTGGGTTGTATTTACTGTTTGTTCACCCCCCGCAACCCGAAACATGTTGCCACTTTTGGCCATATGTTTGGCCGACTGGCCCCGGTATTCGGCTTACGAGTCGAAACACGCAAGCCCGCTGATGCTGAAGAGTATGGCAACGCTATCTACATTGCCAACCATCAGAATAATTATGATATGGTGACCGCCTCGGCAATTGTACAGTCACCGACCGTGACCGTCGGTAAAAAAAGCCTGGTATGGATCCCCTTCTTCGGTCAGCTCTACTGGCTGACAGGCAATCTGTTGATTGACCGTAATAACCGGGCCAAAGCCTATGATACAATCACTCAGGTGGTGGAGGCGTTTAAAACACGGCGGATCTCATTCTGGATGTTTCCGGAAGGGACACGAAGCCGTGGCCGGGGCTTACAGCCATTTAAAACCGGCGCTTTTCATGCCGCGATTGCGGCGGGGGTGCCGATTATCCCGATTTGTGTGTCCAGTACCAACAATAAAATTAAACTTAACCGTTTAAATAATGGTTTGGTGATTGTTGAAATGTTACCGCCGGTGGATACCCGTTCGTATGGCAAAGAGGATGTCCGGGCGTTGGCCGCGCACTGTCGCGAACTGATGGTGGCGAAGATTGCGGAACTGGACAGTGAAGTCTCCCGGCGCGAGAGTGCGGCAAAGGGATAACCGATCAAGGGGCGCCATCCTCTGAGCCTGGGGCCTGCAGGACATGATTTTTGTTGATTTATATCAGTATTTCATGGAGTTACTATGTCATTCAGTCGGCGTCAGTTTATTCGGGCCACAGGCGTAGCACTGTGCGCGGGAGCGGTGCCGCTGAAGGTCTCTGCCGCCAGTCAGCAACCGGTGTTACCGGTGCCGCCGTTGCTGGAGTCGCGCCGTGGTCAGCCGCTGTTTTTAACTTTACAGCGCACCCACTGGTCGTTTTCTCTCGGCACCCGCGCCACGGTATGGGGGGTCAATAACCACTATCCCGGGCCGACGATCCGCGTGTCAAATGGTGACGATATCAAGCTGATCTACAGCAACCGTCTGACAGAAAATGTGGCGATGACGATCCGTGGTTTACAGGTTCCCGGCCCACTGATCGGCGGGGCGACACGGGTGATGGCACCCAATACGGACTGGGCACCGGTGCTGCCGATTCGCCAGAATGCTGCAACCCTGTGGTATCAGGCGAATACGCCAAACCACATGGCCAGACAGGTCTATAATGGCCTGGTCGGAATGTGTCTGATTGAAGATAAAATCAGCAAAAGTTTACCACTTCCTAATCACTATGGTGTTGATGATTTACCACTGATTATCCAGGATAAACGGCTGAATAATTTCGGTGCACCGGAATACCGGGAGCCGGGTAGCGGCGGTTTTGTCGGGGATACCTTACTGGTGAACGGCGCACAAAGTCCTTATGCCGAAGTGCCGCGTGGCTGGATACGCCTGCGTTTACTGAACGCTTCTCATTCCCGTCGCTATCAGCTACGGATGAGTGATAACCGTCAGATCTATGTGATTGCAGGTGATCTGGGGTTTTTACCGGTGCCGGTTTCATTGAGGCAGCTAGCGCTGGCACCGGGGGAGCGGCGAGAGATTTTAGTCGATATGAGTAGTGGTGAAGAAGTGTCGATCACCTGTGGCGAATCGGCAGGTTTTGTCGATCGTATTCGCGGCTTTTTTAAGCCATCAGGCACGCTGATATCGACATTATTGCTCACGTTACGTCCTGCGGGATTATTACCTATGGCCAGCGATAATCTCCCGGTGCGTCTGTTGCCATCAACGCCGCCGGTCGGTGCGCCAGTGAGTTCGCGTGATATTTCGCTGGGTGAGAGTCCGGGAATTAATGGTCAGTTGTGGAACCCTCAACGTATTGATATTACGGCGTTACAGGGAACGTGGGAACGCTGGATTGTGCATGCTGAATTACCCCAATCGTTCCATATCGAAGGCGTGATGTTCCAGTTACGTAACGTCAATGGTTCCCTGCCTTTCCCCGAAGATCGCGGCTGGAAAGATACTGTCTGGGTCGATGGACAGGTGGAGTTGCTGGTGTATTATACGCAACCCTCTTGGCCCAACTATCCTTTTCAGTTCCTCAGCCAGACCCTGGAATTGGCTGATCGTGGGTCGATTGGTCAGTTACTGGTCAATCCGGCAACATAAACCTGACTGCCTTGTCATATCATGATGAGCGGCAGAAAGAACAGGCTTCATTTATCTTATCGATCCGGCTTATAATCGCCGACCTTTGGTTATTTTTTATCATTTCTCCGGAAGTCATATGAGCGCAATATCCCTCATCCAGCCAGAACGAGATCTTTTCTCCTGGCCAAAATACTGGGCTGCTTGTTTGGGCCCCGCGCCATTCCTGCCGATGTCGCGTGACGAAATGGATCAACTTGGCTGGGATAGCTGCGATATTATCATCGTGACCGGTGACGCCTATGTTGACCATCCCAGTTTTGGGATGGCGATTTGTGGCCGGATGCTTGAATCACAGGGGTATCGTGTCGGGATTATTGCGCAACCTGACTGGAACAATAAGCATGATTTTATGCGTCTCGGCAAACCGAATCTTTTCTTTGGCGTCACTGCCGGTAACATGGATTCGATGATCAATCGTTACACCGCTGATCGTAAACTGCGTCATGATGATGCCTATACCCCAGGCAATATTGCGGGTAAACGGCCTGATCGGGCGACACTGGTCTATACCCAGCGTTGTAAAGAGGCGTGGAAAACGGTGCCGGTCATTCTCGGGGGAATTGAGGCCAGCCTGCGTCGTACCGCGCATTATGATTACTGGTCCGATACCGTGCGTCGTTCTGTGCTGGTGGATTCGAAGGCGGATATGCTGATATTTGGCAATGGCGAGCGACCACTGGTCGAAGTGGCGCATCGTCTGGCTGCCGGGGAAAACATTAGCCAGATCCGTGATGTGCGTAATACGGCAATCATGGTTAAAGAGGCGCTACCTGGCTGGCAGGGCATTGATTCCACACGACTGGATACACCAGGGAAAATTGACCCGATCCTGCACCCTTATGGTGAAGACTTACCCTGTGCGGACAATAAAAAGGGGGGCGCTCAGTCACAAAAGGCCCAACCCGTGACCGTCCAGCCGCCGCGTCCAAAACCGTGGGAAAAGACCTATGTCCTGTTGCCATCTTTCGAGAAAGTCAAAGGTGACAAAGTGTTGTATGCCCATGCCTCACGCATTTTGCATCATGAAACCAACCCTGGTTGCGCACGCGCGTTAATGCAAAAACATAGCGAGCGTTATGTCTGGATTAATCCGCCCGCGATCCCTTTATCGACAGAAGAGATGGACAGCGTGTTTGCGCTCCCCTATCAGCGCGTTCCCCATCCCGCTTATGGCGATGCACGGATCCCGGCTTATGAAATGATCCGCTTCTCGGTAAATATTATGCGCGGCTGTTTCGGCGGCTGCGCATTCTGTTCGATTACCGAGCACGAAGGACGTATTATTCAGAGTCGTTCTGAAGACTCGATCATTGATGAAATCAGTGCGATTCGCGATACCGTCCCCGGTTTTACCGGGGTTATCTCTGATCTTGGTGGCCCTACAGCGAATATGTATATGCTGCGCTGCCAGTCACCACGGGCGGAACAAACCTGTCGTCGTCTGTCCTGTGTGTACCCGGATATTTGCCCGCATATGGATACCAATCACCAGCCAACCATCGATCTGTATCGTCGTGCCCGTAGCTTAGACGGGATCAAAAAGATCCTTATTGCTTCCGGTGTGCGTTATGACATTGCGGTCAAAGATCCCCGTTATATCAAAGAGCTGGTCACATACCATGTGGGGGGGTATCTGAAAATTGCCCCCGAACATACCGAGATCGGCCCGTTATCGAAAATGATGAAACCCGGCATGGGCAGCTATGAGCGTTTCAAAGCGTTATTCGATAGCTATTCGCAACAGGCGGGAAAAGAGCAGTATCTTATTCCGTACTTTATTTCTGCCCATCCCGGTACACGTGATGAAGATATGGTCAATCTGGCATTGTGGCTGAAGAAACACCGTTTCCGGCTCGATCAGGTACAGAACTTCTACCCGTCACCGCTGGCTAATGCGACCACCATGTATTATACCGCTAAGAATCCGCTGGTTAAGGTTGACTATCACAGTGAAGAGGTGGTAGTGCCGAAAGGGGATAAACAGCGTCGTTTGCAGAAGGCATTGTTGCGTTATCACGATCCGGCCAACTGGCCACTGATCCGTCAGGCGCTGGAAGCGATGGGAAAATCCCATCTGATAGGCTCACGCCGGGATTGTCTGGTGCCCGCACCGACCCGTGATGAACTGCGTGAAGCGCGACGTTACCATCGTCATAGTCGCCCGGCACTGACCCGGCACGCGCCGATGACACATCAGCAGCAGCCTGCTTCAGTAGCGAAGAAAGGTCGCCGTTAAGAAGCCTTTCCCCGATCGGAACCTGGGCGGGATGTGTCAGTGACTAACACCTCCCGCGAGGAGGCTATTTTGACGAGCGACAGAATTTTTTTCTGATAACCACCGCCAGTGTCGCCAGCAGACCGGCGCACAACAAAACAACGGGCAGGATCATCAGACAGGTCATGACCTGATCTTCATGGCGTTTGACAAAAGGGATCATGTTGAGAAGATACCCCAGCCCGGTGATCGTGCAGACCCACAGTAACGCACTCAACCAGTTAAAAACCTGGAAACGACGGTTGGGCAGACCGGAAATACCGGCCATCGTCGGTAATAGTGTCCGAATGAAAGCCAGAAAGCGCCCGGCGAGTAGCGCCAGCAGACCATACTGATCAAACAGCCAGGTGGCTCGCTGATGGTATTTGGGCGGCAGATGGGCGAGCCAGCCTTTGACCGTCGCGGTATTGCCGAGCCAGCGCCCCTGGAGATAACTGAACCAGCAGCCAAGACTGGCGGCGACAGTCAGTATCGCGACAGCGATAGCCGGATGCATCACCCCTTTAGCGATCAATGCACCGGTGAGCAGCAACAGGCTGTCTCCAGGGAGAAAAGAAGCCGGGAGCAGGCCATTTTCCAGCACCAGCGTGGCAAATATGATCAGATAGATAAATTCGATAACCTGTGGATTGGCCAGCGCGGCAAAATCATGATGCCAGAGCGCGGCAATGATCTCTTGAATGACAACCATGTACTTTCCTGAATATCGTATGCTAACGAGCCATGAACGGCTCGTACTTCAATATCACGACCATGATGATTGACGACCACTTTACACGATACGAGAGAATCCTGCTGCTAAATCAGCCAGTAAATCATCAACATTTTCTAAACCGACATGGAGTCGAATCAGTGTTCCGCTGAAATCGATCTCGCTACCAGGGCGGATAGCGGCGATCTGTTCTGGCTGGCTGGCGAGGATCAGCGACTCGAAGCCCCCCCAGGAGTAGGCCATATGAAACAGGCGAAAATGATCCAGGTAAGCGGAGAGTTCAGCATCGGTAAGTCGTTTAGTGAGAATAAAAGAGAACAGGCCGCTACTGCCACTAAAATCACGTTGCCAGAAGGCATGCCCTTTACTGCCAGGCAGCGCCGGATGGTTAACCCGTGCCACCTGAGGATGTTGTGCCAGCCATTCGGCGATTTGCAGGCTGCTTTCATGGTGCTGGCGCAGGCGAACAGCCAGGGTACGTAAGCCGCGGCTGGTCATATAAGCGGTATCAGCGTCGACCATCTGTCCCAGCAGATAGGCATTTTCGCGCAGTTGATCCCAGCAGCGGGCATTGGCGACGGCGGTGCCGATCATCGCATCCGAATGGCCGATCAGATACTTCGTCCCCGCCTGAATAGAGATATCGATACCGAAGTCCAGCGCTTTGAACAGTACGCCCGCCGCCCAGGTATTATCGAGAATAATGATAGCTTCCGGTGCCACGCGGCGCACCGCCGCAACGATCGCGGGTACGTCATGAACTTCCATGGTCAGAGAACCGGGGGATTCGAGAAAAACGATGCGGGTATCAGGCTGAACCAGCCGGGCAATATCTGCACCGATAAGCGGATCGAACCAGTGGGTGGTCACCCCGAAGCGGGTGAGGATCTGGTGACAAAAATCCTGGCTCGTTTCGTAGGCATTGCTGGTCATCAGAATATGATCACCTGCGGTGACAAAAGCGAGGATCGTATTGGCAATCGCCGCCGCACCACAAGGGAACAGCGCACAGCCTGCGCCACCTTCCAGTTCACACATGGCTTCCTGCAGAGCGAAATGGGTGAGTGTACCGCGACGGCCATAAAACAGCGCACCATTTGCCCGGTTATGGGCCGCCTGTGTTTTCGCCGCCACGGTATCGAAAACCAATGAGGATGCCCGTTGAATGACACTATTAACCGCACCATGAGTATATTTTTTACCCCGTCCGGCGTTGACCAGTGTGGTGGCAAGATGTTTATCTTTCATAGAATTACCCTGATTTTATCCCTCTGTACAGAGGGATAAATTAACATGAATCTGCGGTTACGTACCGTGGTATCCCGATGACAGGGCAAAATTTTGTTCTGTGGCAGGTTAACCTTTTTTTCGCGCTAACTCGTTGACAATATCGCCATTATTGACTACCTGATGTAAATAGTAATGAGAACGACTATCAATTCAGGGTTGTTTTGATATGATGTCTCTGGATTGAATGATTGATGGAGTGGAGACTTTAGCGTGGGGAATAATTTAATGCCGACGGATCTTTCTGTCTGGGGTATGTATCATCATGCTGATATTGTTGTAAAAATAGTCATGATCGGCCTGGTTCTGGCCTCGGTCGTGACATGGGCTATTTTTTTTGGCAAAGGCGCCGAAATTCTCTCCAGTCAGCGTCGCCTCAAACGTGAACAACAGCAATTAAGTGCGGCACGCTCTCTTGAGCAGGCGAGCGATATCGCCAGCGATTTTCATACGCATAGCTTGATCACATCACTGATTGGTGAAGCGCAGGATGAGCGGGAACGTTCGGTCGGTGTCGAGAGCAACAAAGGAATTAAAGAGCGCACAGCGTTTCGTCTTGAGCGCCGGGTCGCGTTTATCTGCCGTCATATGGGGCGGGGAAACGGTTATCTGGCAACGATTGGGGCGATTTCTCCCTTTGTCGGGCTGTTTGGTACCGTGTGGGGAATTATGAATAGCTTTATCGGTATTGCTCAGACCCAGACGACCAACCTTGCTGTTGTCGCACCGGGTATCGCTGAAGCGTTGCTGGCGACCGCGATCGGCCTGTTTGCCGCGATCCCAGCGGTGGTTATCTATAATATTTTTGCCCGCATGATTGCCGGTTACAAGGCGCTGCTGGGAGATGTCGCGGCGCAGATATTACTGCTACAAAGTCGTGATCTGGATCTGGCTGATAGCCATCATCATCGTCATTCGGTTCGTCCGGCGCACAAATTACGCATAGGTTGATGTTTTATGGCGATGCATTTTAACGAAAACCTTGATGATAGTAATGAAATGCACGACATCAATGTGACGCCATTTATTGACGTCATGCTGGTGTTGCTGATTATCTTTATGGTTGCTGCGCCGCTGGCGACCGTAGATGTCAAAGTCAATCTTCCCGCCTCGACCAGTCAGCCGCAGCCGCGTCCGGAAAAGCCGGTCTATCTGTCGGTGAAAGCGGATAAAACCCTGTTTATCGGTAACGATCCCGTAACCGAAGAGAGCATGATTAACGCCCTTGATGCGCTGACCGAAGGAAAAAAAGAGACTACCGTCTTCTTCCGGGCAGATAAAACCGTGGATTACGAGACCGTCATGCGGGTGATGGATACACTGCACCAGGCGGGTTATCTCAAAATTGGTCTGGTGGGTGAAGAGACGATAAAAGCTGATTAACCCACCACGCTTTCCCTGGTACTGCCGCCCTTGCCTTGATAAGAATAACCGAAAACAGCACACCTCCCGATGGGGTAGTGTGCTGATGGTTTATTCCTGATATGTTTTTGTTATCGCTCAATTACCACTATCACCTGCAGCTGCATCATGCGTTGGATAAATCGCAGGCGTGGTATGATGATAAGCTTATCAGGTCACTGTTGTCGGCAGGATAAATCAGCGGCTGTTTTGTTTCATCCGGCTCCCGGATTGTATTAATTTGAGGTCAGGCTAATGAGTAAAGGTTTTACAAGCAGCGATGCCCCTTTTGGTACATTGCTAGGTTATGCACCGGGCGGCGTAGCCATCTATTCATCGAATTACAGTAGTTTAAAGACGCAGGATCATGCCAACGATGCGACGTTTCGTAGTTACATCGGTAATGAGTATATGGGGCACAAATGGCAGTGTGTCGAGTTTGCCCGCCGTTTTCTGTTTCTTAATTATGGTGTTGTCTTTACTGATGTCGATATGGCCTATGAGATCTTCTCAATACGCTTTTTGCGCGAAGTGGTGAATGACAATATTTTACCGCTTCAGGCTTTTGCCAACGGTTCCCGTCGCCCGCCGATGGCGGGATCTTTGCTGATCTGGCATAAGGGCGGCGAGTTCAGGCATACAGGCCATGTGGCGGTAATTACCCAGCTCATCGGTAATAAAGTGAGAATTGCTGAACAAAACGTGATTCATACGCTACTTCCCCAGGGCCAGCAATGGACACGGGAATTAACGCTGGAAGTTAATGACGGTTTTTATACTATCAAGGATACATTTGCTGATACTGAAATATTGGGCTGGATGATCCAGACTGACGATACCCAATATAGCATCCCACAACCGGTGATGTCCGGTGATGCCATGACGATCAAAGGCGCGCGCCTGCCGGATAAGGGGCAGTTTAGCGGTGACTGGCTTGATGAGAAAGATCCGTTACAGCAAACCTATATTGCCGCCAATGGGCAAGTCATTAATCAGGACCCTTATCAGTATTTCACCATCAGTGAAAGCGCCGAACAGGAGCTGGTCAAAGCCACGAATGAGCTGCATCTGATGTATCTGCATGCCACCGATAAAGTGATGAAAGATGACAATCTTCTGGCACTGTTTGATATCCCAAAAATCCTCTGGCCACGTTTACGTCTGTCATGGGCGTGGCGACGTCATCACATGATCACCGGCCGGATGGATTTTTGCATGGATGAACGTGGTCTGAAAGTATATGAATATAATGCTGATTCCGCGTCCTGCCATGCTGAAGCGGGTCTGATCCTCGAACAGTGGCTGAAACAGGGGTATGATGGCAACGGCTATAATCCGGGAGAAAATCTGCTCAGTAATCTGGCGGATGCCTGGAAACACAGTAGTGCGCGACTTTTTGTTCATATCATGCAGGATAAGGATGCCGAGGAAAGCTATCATGCTCGTTTTATTCAGCGTTCGCTGACTGAAGCTGGTTTTGACAGCAAAATCCTCTTTGGTCTTGATGAGCTGCAATGGGATGCTACCGGGCAGCTTATTGATAATGAAGGACGTCTGGTCAATTGTGTCTGGAAAACCTGGGCATGGGAGACGATTATTGAACAGGTACGTGAAGTCAGCGCCGAGGAGTATGCTGCGGTGCCGATTCGCACCGGATACCGCCAGGGTGAGATGCGATTAATTGATGTCCTGCTACGCCCTGAGGTCATGGTATTTGAACCATTCTGGACCGTTATCCCCGGTAATAAAGCGATTTTACCGGTATTATGGTCGCTATTTCCACATCATCGCTATTTGCTGGATACCGATTTTGTGGTTAACGAAGAGCTGGCACAAACAGGTTATGCCGTGAAGCCGATTTCCGGGCGTTGCGGAAGTAATATTGATCTGATTAGTCCACAGGATGAGGTGCTGGATAAAACCAGTGGCCAGTTTGTTGATCGTAAGAATATCTATCAGCAACTCTGGTGCCTGCCAAAAGTAGATGGTAAATACATTCAGGTATGCACTTTTACTGTTGGCGGCAGTTACGGTGGAACATGCCTGCGTGGTGATGATTCACTGGTCGTTAAAAAAGAGAGCGATATTGAACCGCTCATTGTCCTGAGAGATAGCGACGACCAATAACAGCGACCCCGAAGAGCACCGCAAGGGCTGTTCGGGGAATAAGATCGGCTCATCAGGATGTACTAAACCCGCAAACATAACAATAAGACAGGATAAAATGGAAAGGAAAAATAACAGCGCCGATCAGCGACTTGCCGTTCGTGCCAGAGAATTAAAACCTTCCGCAGTTCGCGAACTGCTGAAACACAGCAAATTACCGGGGGTTATTTCTCTCGGTGGCGGTATCCCGGCACCCGAGCTTTTTGACCACGAGGGGCTGAACCTGGCGGTACAGCAGGTTATGAGCGGCCATTTTAATGATGCATTTCAGTATGGCTTAACGGAAGGGTATCCTCCTCTGCGTCAGGCAGTCAGTGAATTGTGTCAGAGGCGGGGTATCGCTTGCCCGGCGAGCCGTGTTTATATTACTTCAGGTTCACAACAATCACTGGATATTATTGCCCGGACACTGCTTGATCCGGGCGATATGATTGTTGTCGAGCGCCCGACCTATCTGGCCGCATTACAGGTATTCCAGCTGGCGCAAGCGAATATTCTCAGCGTCGATACCGATGATAATGGGATGCAGGTTGAACAACTGGCAACGTTACTGGAAAATCACCCTGTTAAGGCGGTTTATCTGGTGCCCACTTTCGGTAATCCTGGCGGCAAAAATCTCAGCGAGCAACGTCGTCGCCGGTTGGTTGAGCTGGCAAAACAGCATCATTTTATCATCATTGAAGATGATCCCTATGGTGAAATTAAATTCACGGATGCTGTTCATCGTCCGCTATATCAGCATGCGGTCGCACTGGGTTGTGAAGAGCAGGTGGTCTATACCTCGACCTTCTCTAAAATTCTGGCGCCAGGGATGCGGATTGGCTGGATTGTGATGCCAGAGTGGTTATCTCAACAGGCGGTTATCGTCAAACAGGCAGCTGATTTGCATACCAATATGTTGTCGCAGGTGATTACGACACAGTACCTGGCCATGAACCGTCTGGATCATCAGATAGCACTGATCCGCGAAGATTACCGTAAGAAATGTATGGCGCTGGCCGATGCGCTGGAGTCTCATCTTGGTGAACATATTACGTTTACACGTCCTGAAGGCGGTATGTTCCTGTGGGTCCGTTTTCGTTATCCGTTTGATACCATGGCATGGTTAAATAAAACCCTGGCAAATGGTGTCGTCTATGTGCCAGGTGAGGCGTTTTATAATGACCAGCCGGATACCCGCACTCTGCGCCTGTCCTACTCGACCGTATCGGAAGCAGGACTGTTGACGGCTGTCGAACGACTGGCGAAATCGCTCTAAACTGACTCTACAACCGCGCTGATAAACAGGCCAATGACAGAGCCGGCATTGGCCTGATATCCCGGCGCTCTCCGTTTTCACTCCCTGCCTGAGATCATAATATATCCTGAATCGTGGCTACTTTATGTTCAGATCAGACATTCAATATTATTACAAATAAATAATTTCATTGCTAATTAATAGCAAGAGGATAAAGAGAAGAGAGATCGGCGTTTATTGCTGTTAATGTAAAACATATCACAGAAACTAAAGGTAATACTCTGATATAACAATAAATGTTTATATCATGTTAAGTATACAGGATGTTTTATAAGGCAATGTAGTAATGAATATATCAGTAACGATAGATTGGATTTAGTTAACATCTTAATTTTTTATTTGCAACATACCAGATAGGTAAAATATTTTTATTTAAGGAATAGATTATTATGCCAGGAGAAAAAAGTGGTGTCAGATGGATACCTTTTATTGTCATTATCATCATGGCAATATTGTTATGGCAATGCCCTAGTCCCGAAGGATTGAGTCAGCCCGCATGGCACTCGGCAATTATTTTTGTTGCCACTATTGCCAGTATCGTGGCCAAAGTATTGCCGATTGGTGCGGTTGGCTTAATTGGTATCACGGTTTTTGCTCTGACTTATGCCGCAGGGGATAGCAGTGCTTCGGGAGCGATTACAACGGCGCTGAGCGATCTCAATAGTTCATTGATCTGGCTGATCGTGGTCGCCTTTATGATCGCTCGTGGATTTATTAAAACCGGGCTGGGGCGGCGTATTGCATTATATATGATTCGCATCCTCGGTAAGCGGACTTTAGGATTAGCTTATGGCCTGGCTTTTGCGGATTTAATCCTTGCCCCAGCTATGCCGAGTAATACCGCGCGCTGTGGTGGTGTTATCTATCCCATCGCGGACTCGCTGGCGCGCAGTTTTCAATCTTATCCTGAAGATGAGTCACGCAGTAAAATCGGTACTTTCCTCGTCACCTGTATTGGTAATGTTAATGACGTCACGGCCGCCATGTTTATGACCGCCTATACCGGTAATTTGCTGGCGGTGAAGCTCGCCGCCAATGCGGGGGTGGTATTAAGCTGGGGAGGATGGTTTTTAGCGGCGGTGGTTCCTTGTTTAGTGTCATTTATCCTGGTTCCGTTGCTGGTGTACGCGATCACGCGACCAGAAATCAAACATACGCCTGATGCGCCGAAAATCGCGATCACTGAACTGGCCAAAATGGACAAGATGTCGCGTGGCGAATGGGTGATGCTGGGCACCGTTGTTTTATTACTGGTGCTATGGATTTTTGGTACTCAGTTCGGCGTCGATCCCACTACCGCATCGTTTGTTGGCCTTTCAGTATTACTGCTTTCTGGCGTCCTGAGCTGGGAGGATGTTAAAAGTGAAAAAGGAGCATGGGATACATTAATCTGGTTCGCCGCACTGTTAATGATGGCGAATCAGCTTAAAAAACTGGGCTTCACAAAATGGTTTGGTGATCTGATTGGTGACTCTATCGGTTATGTTATGCACGATACCAACTGGGTTCTGGTGTTGTTAATTCTGAATGCCGCTTACTTCTATACTCACTATTTCTTTGCCAGTGGTAATGCGCAGATCGCAGCTCTCTATGCGGTATTCCTCGGTGTGGGGATTAATCTGGATATCCCTGCCGCCCCGATGGCGTTGATGCTTGCTTTTACCAGCAGTCTGTACTGCTCACTGACGCAATATACCCATGCCCGTGGCCCCATTTTATTTGGTGCCGGTTATGTGCCGACAGGAGTATGGTGGAAAACCGGGTTCATCGTCAGCCTGCTCAATCAGTCGGTGTTCTTTGGTATTGGCCTGGCGTGGTGGAAAATTATCGGTCTGTATTAAACCTATCGTCATCAAAGCGTACCGGACAGCGTCGCATCAGTCCGGTACGCGATAGTTTCTCTGTGCGCAGGGCTCACCGATGAGCTAGCACAGAGAAACGTCTGTAAAATCAATCGTCACCCGCAGGTAAAAGAGGTGCGTCAGGAGCGCATCAGGCTTCACCTTTTTCCGTGCTGGAGATCGTGGGTGAATTTGTCGATTGTGTGAGCTGATGTAATTTGTAACCTGATAATTTCATGAGATAACCGGTCACAAGACCGATAAACAGCGCTTCTAATGCACTGATTAATTGTCCTGATCCGGCAAATACGGTGCAGGAGCCGATGAACGCTGCCGGGACAAATGACAACCAGGCCAGTCGTGCCTGGATGCACATGATAAATGCAATAGCGCCTGTCACGATAAACAGGGCAATCAATGATCCTGAATAATACCCGGCGACAGCGGAAGAAATACAGGCCATAAGAATACCTGACGTGAGCGTGAGTGCACAAATAATAAGCGCCTGGTAGCTATGTTTATTAATGGCAAAATAGGTTGTACAGCCCAGAAATCCAGCCCATGCAGGAATATTAAGATAACTGGCAACAATAATCAGGCTCGCCGAAAGTAACGATGTTGTTATTGCGATGGAAAGATCTATCTTCATAATAATATGTCAACCTGGTATAAAAAAGAGTAATAGTCTGAACTATCCGCGCTATTGTCCTGACGGATAAGACGAAAAATCAGTATGTTATGCTGTTCGTATACGGCGTGGCCGTGTGAATAACGTCTGGTGGGCTAAGCTCTAAATTAAATAATAAACCCGTATTGTCTACTTTTATTGTTCGTCCAGCAACCCTGGACACGATACTTTCCATCGTGATCTTTTGCCTCTGGTGTGGCGCGGACAGATTGTTCGCATCAACAAAAGTTGGTTTCTGGGCCTCTTTTGTGGTATAAAGCGCGCCGGACTTCCATTGTCTTTGTACGGTGATGGAAGCATTAATCTCACTTGTGTCAATAACACACACGTATCGGCACATATTCCGGGGTGCCCTGTAGGGGTCGGTAATATGGGATACGTGGAGGCATAACCCCAACTTTATCGATAGAGGTTTTAAACATGGCAACTGTTTCCATGCGCGACATGCTAAAAGCGGGCGTTCACTTCGGTCATCAGACTCGTTACTGGAACCCGAAAATGAAGTCGTATATCTTCGGTGCGCGTAACAAAGTTCATATCATTAATCTTGAAAAAACCGTACCGATGTTCAACGAAGCACTGGCTGAGCTGAACAAAATTGCTGCCCGTAAAGGTAAAATTCTGTTCGTGGGTACCAAACGTGCGGCAAGTGAAGCAGTAAAAGAAGCGGCTGAGAGCTGCGATCAATTCTTTGTCAACCACCGCTGGCTGGGCGGTATGCTGACTAACTGGAAAACCGTTCGTCAGTCCATTAAACGCCTGAAAGATCTGGAAACTCAGTCTCAGGATGGCACTTTCGATAAACTGACCAAAAAAGAAGCGCTGTTACGTGCCCGTGAGCTGGTTAAGCTGGAAAATAGCCTGGGCGGTATCAAAGATATGGGCGGTTTGCCGGATGCATTATTCATTATCGATGCCGATCATGAACATATCGCCATTAAAGAAGCCAATAACCTGGGTATTCCGGTATTTGCGATCGTCGATACTAACTCTGATCCAGACGGTGTGGATTTCGTTATCCCTGGTAACGATGATGCTATCCGGGCTGTTAGCCTGTATCTGGGCGCTGTCTCCGCCACCGTGCGTGAGGCTCGCTCTCAGGATCAGGTATCTCAGGTAGTAGAAGAAAGTTTCGTCGTCGAGGCGGAATAATAAGGTCTCGCCCTTATTACGTATCGTATATAGACAGGGGCCTGTATGTGGCCCCTTTTTCACTTTTCAATTTGTCTGGTTGATGAGCCAGGCAGGTTAGCTTTCCCGAGGATTAAACAATGGCTGAAATTACCGCATCCCTGGTAAAAGAGCTGCGCGAACGTACTGGCGCAGGCATGATGGATTGCAAAAAAGCGCTGACCGAAGCGCACGGTGATATTGAGCTGGCAATCGAAAATATGCGTAAATCCGGTGCCATCAAAGCGGCGAAAAAAGCCGGTAACGTGGCGGCAGATGGTGTCATTATTACCAAAATCGAGGGTAACTACGGCATTATTCTGGAAGTTAACTGCCAGACTGACTTTGTTGCCAAAGACAGTGGTTTCCAGGCCTTTGCTAATAAAGTACTGGATGCCGCGGTTGCCGGAAAAATCACCGATGTTGATGTACTGAAAGCACAGTTTGAAGAAGAACGTGTGGCACTGGTAGCGAAGATTGGTGAAAACATTAATATTCGTCGTGTGTCTCTTCTGGAAGGTGATGTTTTAGGTGCCTATCAGCACGGTGCGCGTATCGGTGTTCTGGTTGCGGCGAAAGGGGCTGATCAGGAGCTGGTTAAGCAGCTGGCAATGCATATCGCAGCCAGTAAGCCAGAATTTATTCACCCGGAAGATGTTTCTCCTGAAGTCGTCGACAAAGAATATAAGGTGCAACTGGATATCGCCATGCAGTCTGGTAAACCGAAAGAGATTGCTGAGAAAATGGTTGCTGGCCGCATGAAGAAGTTTACCGGCGAAGTTTCTCTGACCGGACAGCCTTTTGTCATGAATACCGACCAGTCTGTCGGTCAGCTGCTGAAAGCGCACAATGCCGATGTTACGGGCTTCATCCGCTTTGAAGTCGGTGAGGGCATTGATAAAGTCGAATCTGACTTCGCTGCCGAAGTGGCAGCCATGTCTAAGCAATCTTAATGTTCCGCAAGAAGCCGCCTGATGGCGGCTTCTTTTTGTACTCATCTGGTGAATTCCGATAACGGATTATCATTATTGTACTGAAAAACGAGATACAATATCGCCAGAACCTCATTTATCTCATTCATTGACCGGCTCAGGAAAGAAATATGGCTACCAATGCAAAACCCGTCTATAAACGTATTCTGCTTAAGTTAAGTGGCGAAGCGCTACAGGGTTCAGAAGGCTTCGGTATTGATGCAAGCATACTTGATCGTATGGCCCAGGAAATTAAAGAACTGGTTGAGCTGGGGATTCAGGTTGGCGTAGTGATTGGTGGTGGTAATCTGTTTCGTGGCGCCGGGCTGGCAAAAGCTGGCATGAACCGGGTTGTGGGTGACCATATGGGGATGCTGGCCACAGTGATGAATGGCCTGGCGATGCGTGATGCCCTTCATCGTGCTTATGTGAATGCCCGTCTGATGTCAGCCATTCCGCTGAATGGTGTCTGTGATAACTATAGCTGGGCAGAAGCGATTAGTTTGCTGCGTAATAATCGTGTGGTGATCCTTTCCGCAGGGACCGGTAATCCATTTTTTACCACTGACTCCGCTGCCTGTTTGCGTGGTATTGAAATTGAAGCCGATGTTGTGCTCAAAGCGACGAAAGTCGATGGTGTCTTTACCGCCGATCCGATGAAAGATCCTTCCGCGACGTTATATGAGCAACTCAGCTATGATGAGGTTCTTGAGAAAGAGTTAAAAGTGATGGATTTAGCCGCTTTTACCCTGGCGCGTGACCATAAATTGCCGATTCGTGTATTTAATATGAATAAACCGGGGGCATTGCGTCGTGTGATGATGGGTGAAAAAGAGGGAACATTAATAGCGGAGTGATTCCCGATTGTGCTAAATGCAGGTAATATTCTGCTTGACTTCATGGGGGTGTCCCCCCCGATAATTTTCATTAAACCTGACGATGATGAGTCGCTGTCGGGTTTGTCTGAGATAAAATTTCAAGGATTTCTAACGTGATTAGCGATATCAGAAAAGATGCAGAAGCACGCATGGAGAAATGCGTTGAAGCATTCAAAACTCAAATCAGCAAAATACGCACGGGTCGTGCTTCCCCCAGTCTGCTGGATGGTATTGTTGTCGAGTATTACGGTACGCCCACCCCGTTGCGTCAACTGGCCAGTATTACTGTAGAAGACTCCCGGACGCTGAAAATTAATGTGTTTGATCGCTCGATGAGTCAGGCGGTTGAGAAAGCGATAATGGTTTCCGATCTCGGTCTGAATCCCAACTCTGCTGGCAGTGATATTCGCGTACCACTGCCACCGCTGACAGAAGAGCGTCGTAAGGATTTGACGAAGATCGTGCGTGCAGAAGCAGAGCAGGCTCGTGTATCCGTCCGTAATGTGCGTCGTGATGCCAACGACAAAGTGAAAGCATTACTTAAAGATAAAGAGATTAGCGAAGATGATGATCGTCGCTCTCAGGAAGATGTGCAAAAAATAACCGATGCGGCGATTAAAAGAGTGGACGCAGCCCTGGCGGATAAAGAGGCAGAACTCATGAAGTTCTGATAAGTGGGTATGATCCCAACGCCGTTGGTCAGATTGCGAGCGATTGACCGGCGGCGTTTTTATTTTGTCTCAATTCTTCGGGATGTCTCATGAAACAATTAACTGTCCTGGGTTCGACCGGCTCAATTGGCTGCAGTACGCTGGATGTCGTGCGTCATAACCGTGATCGTTTTTCTGTTATGGCCCTGGTCGCTGGCAAAAATGTTGATCGTATGGCGGAGCAATGTCTGGAGTTTTCCCCACGCTACGCGGTGATGGATGATCAACATAGTGCGGATGCATTACGTATTCGGTTACGGGAATCGGGAAGCCGTACTCAAGTCTTGAGTGGTCAGCAAGACGCAGCGAAGATGGCGGCCCTCGACGAAGTGGATCAGGTTATGGCTGCTATCGTTGGTGTTGCCGGGCTGGTGCCGACGATGGCGGCGATCTGTGCAGGCAAAACGGTGTTGCTGGCGAATAAAGAGTCACTGGTCACTTGTGGCCATTTATTTATGGATGCTGTCCGGCAATATGGAGCGCGTTTGTTGCCTGTCGACAGTGAACATAATGCGATATATCAGAGCCTGCCGCTCAATATTCAACACCATCTCGGCTATGCGGATCTCACTGAACAGGGAGTATCATCCATTTTACTGACTGGTTCCGGTGGCCCTTTTCGTGAAACGCCGCTATCAGAACTGACAACGATAACACCGGATCAGGCCTGTCAGCATCCTAACTGGTCAATGGGACGAAAAATATCTGTCGACTCTGCCACAATGATGAATAAAGGGCTGGAGTATATTGAAGCACGCTGGTTGTTCAACGCTTCAGCGCAACAGATAGAAGTATTAATCCATCCACAGTCGGTGGTCCACTCGATGGTACGCTATCTTGATGGCAGTGTTATTGCACAACTGGGCATCGCCGATATGCGCACGCCTATTGCTTATACGATGGGCTGGCCTGATCGTCTGCACTCTGGTGTACTGGCATTAGACTTCTGTCAGTTGACTAACCTGAGCTTTAGTAGGCCAGATTATGAGCGCTATCCCTGTCTGAAGTTGGCGATAGATGCGTTTGATAGCGGTCAGGCCGCGACAACGATATTAAATGCTGCCAACGAGGTCGCCGTAGCCGCCTTTCTGGACAGTAAGATCCGTTTTACGGATATCGCGGCCGTTAATCTTGCGGTACTGGAGCAACAATCTTCGGCAGAACCGCACAGTATTGAGGATGTGCTAAAGATTGATGCGGAAGCCCGGATTCATGCGCAGCAACAGATAAAAAAGCGGGCGATAGGGTAGTGATTGCGCGCAAGCGCCCAGGCAATATGGTGTAAAAGCGGCGGATAACCGGGCCAATACAGATGCCGTCAGCAGGATGACGGCGATATTTGTGGGCACTGAGTATCGGTGATATAGTCTGCGCCACCTTATCATTGTAAGTTAAAGATAGAGGCTCGTGATAGAACACGACTCTTCGTGTTAGACCTGGCGTATAGCGGGTGTTAGCGCTTCAACACGGGGAAAAGTGCCTGTATCGCGCTGACGGGTTGCTTGCGTTGAGTTATTGAGTTTAATCCTTATTACGGACTGAAAACGCGTATGTTGTCTGCAAATCAAATTGTCAGCGAATTACCTCTCGCACATGGCTGCCGTCATATCGCCATTATTATGGATGGCAATGGTCGTTGGGCGAAAAAACAGGGGAAGATCCGTGCATTTGGTCATAAGGCTGGAGTAAAGTCCGTTCGTCGGGCGGTCTCCTTCGCGGTAAATAATGGTATTGAAGCATTAACATTATATGCGTTCAGTAGTGAAAACTGGCGCCGTCCGGAACAGGAAGTGAGCGCCTTGATGGAACTGTTTGTACGGGCGCTGGATAGTGAAGTCAAAAGTCTGCATCGGCATAATATTCGCCTGCGGATTATGGGTGAAACGCGGCGTTTTAATGCCCGGCTACAGGATCGTATTCGGAAAGCAGAAGCGCTGACAGAGAATAATACAGGTCTGACGCTGAATATCGCTGCAAACTATGGCGGACGCTGGGATATTATTCAGGGTGTCCGCACGCTGGCGACTCAGGTTCATAATGGATTACTCCGGCCTGAACAGATTACGGAACAGATGCTGAGTGAGCAGATTTGTATGCATGAACTGGCACCTGTAGATTTAGTGATTAGGACCGGGGGAGAGCATCGCATCAGTAATTTTTTGATTTGGCAAATTGCTTATGCTGAACTTTATTTTACCGATGTTCTTTGGCCCGATTTTACTGAACAGGATTTTGAAGGGGCGCTCCATGCCTTTATTAATAGAGAACGTCGTTTTGGTGGTACTGGAACCGAAAACAATTATGCTTGATGGGGGTTACTTTTGCTGAAGTATCGCCTGATATCGGCTTTCGTCCTGATCCCCCTGGTGATTGCCGTACTTTTTTGGTTGCCGCTGATGGGGTTTGCTATCGCCACGTTGATAGTCTGTATGTTGGCCGCATGGGAGTGGGGGCCATTAAGTGGCTTCACGAAAAGAACGCAACGTACCGGATTATCACTGTTCTGCGGTTTACTGCTGGCATTGCTGTTTTTCCTGATGCCAGGTGCGGCTACTGATGCCCGGCAACCGCTGGTGGCGGGGTGGTTATGGATCTCATTTGGCTGGTGGATAGCAGCATTGCTGCTGGTTATTTATTATCCTTCCTCTGCGGTCTTCTGGCGACATTCCCGTGGGTTACGTTTACTCTCTGGCCTGCTGACTATCGTGCCATTTTTCTGGGGAATGATCGTATTACGTGGCTGGCATTATCCAGAAAATCAGTACAGTGGTGCGCAATGGCTGCTGTATGTCATGGTGCTGGTATGGGGTGCCGATTCTGGCGCTTACATATTTGGTAAACTCTTTGGTAAACATAAGCTGATGCCGAAAGTGTCTCCCGGAAAAACCTGGCAGGGTTTTATCGGTGGGCTGATAACTGCCGCCATTATTTCATGGGGTTATGGCCGATGGGTCAATCTGGATGTCGCGCCCAGGGTATTACTGATTTGTTCCGTGATTGCGACACTTGCGTCTGTACTGGGCGACTTGACAGAGAGTATGTTTAAGCGTGAAGCTGGCATTAAGGACAGTGGTCATTTAATACCGGGTCATGGGGGAATGCTGGATCGCATTGATAGTCTGACAGCGGCAGTGCCTGTATTTGCATGCCTGCTATTGCTGGTATTCAGAATAATTTGATGGAAGGTGTTATGTCCGGCATTCTCTGGAATCTGATTGCTTTTATCATTGCATTAGGTGTACTCATCACCGTACATGAATATGGTCATTTCTGGGTGGCTCGTCGCTGTGGCATTTATATTGAACGCTTCTCTATCGGTTTTGGCAAAGTGTTATGGCGACGTGTTGACCGACATGGAACAGAATTTGTCATTGCACTGATCCCCCTCGGCGGTTATGTCAAAATGCTTAATGAGCGTGATCAGCCGGTAGAGCCGGAGATGCGCCGTTATGCTTTCAGCACTAAAACCATTGCGCAACGTATGGCGGTGATCGCTGCCGGGCCGATGGCCAACTTTATTTTTGCTATTTTTGCTTACTGGATTGTGTTTATCCTCGGTGTGCCGTCGGTATACCCGGTGGCAGGTGATATCAAACCGGATTCGATTGCTGCGCAGGCGCAAATCAGTAAAGAGAGTGAATTTAAAGCTATAGATGGTATCGATACACCTGACTGGGATACTGTGCGTATGGCGCTGGTGTCGAAGATAGGTAATCCACATGTCGTGGTGACCGTTGCGCCTTTTGGTAGTCAGCAGCGTCAGGATAAAGTCCTGGATTTACAACACTGGGAAATCGATCCGGGTAAGCAAGATCCGTTGATGGCGTTAGGTATTTATCCCAAAAGTGCGCGACTGGATACGGTATTAGCCAAAATACAAAACGACTCAGCGGCACAACGTGCTGGTTTGCAAGTGAAGGACAGGATCGTTAAAGTCAATGGGCAGCCACTAACACAGTGGATGACATTGGTTAATCTGGTGCGTAATAATCCAGGACATCCGCTGGTACTGGATATCCTGCGGCAGGATCATCCGTTACAAGTGATATTGACTCCGGATTCGCGATCTGAAAAAGGCAAAGTGGCAGGCTTTGCAGGTGTTATACCTGAAGTTATCCCACTACCTGATGAGTATAAAACAGTGCGTCAGTATGGCCCACTGGCTGCGATGACTGAAGCGGCAGGCAAGACCTGGCAACTGACGGTGTTAACGGTCAAAATGCTGGGGAAATTAATAACCGGTGATGTTAAACTGAATAACCTTAGTGGGCCGATTTCTATCGCCCAGGGGGCTGGAATGTCAGCGGCGTCGGGATTGGTTTACTATTTGATGTTTCTGGCGCTGATTAGCGTGAATCTCGGAGTGATCAATCTGTTTCCGCTTCCCGTGCTGGACGGAGGACATTTGTTGTTTTTGGCGATTGAAAAGCTAAAGGGCTATCCGGTATCTGAGCGAGTTCAAGACTTTAGTTATCGCATTGGCTCAATATTGCTGGTGTTGTTAATGGGGCTTGCACTTTTCAATGATTTCTCTCGAATATGAGAGAACGTGTTAGGAAGAATGCATAATAACGATGGCGATAAAAAAGTTATTTATAGCGTCGCTGCTGTTCAGTAGCGCAACCGTATACAGTGCTGAAGGGTTCGTAGTGAAAGATATTCATTTCGAAGGCTTGCAGCGTGTCGCTGTTGGTGCGGCTCTTCTCAGCATGCCGGTACGGCCTGGTGATACAGTGACTGATGATGATATCAGTAACACTATTCGCGCGCTGTTTGCTACCGGTAATTTCGAAGATGTCCGTGTGCTACGTGATAATGATGCTTTACTGGTACAGGTGAAAGAACGACCCACCATAGCCAGCTTGACGTTCTCCGGTAATAAGTCCGTTAAAGATGACATGCTCAAGCAAAATCTCGAAGCATCAGGGGTGCGGGTCGGGGAATCACTGGATCGCACAGCGCTTGCCGATATCGAGAAAGGCCTGGAAGATTTCTACTATAGTGTGGGTAAATATAGCGCCAGCGTAAAAGCAGTGGTTACGCCGTTACCACGTAATCGGGTTGATCTGAAACTGGTTTTCCAGGAAGGGGTTTCGGCGAAAATACAACAGATCAATATCGTAGGAAACCACGCATTCAGCACAGATAAATTAATCTCAGACTTTCAGTTACGTGACGATGTACCCTGGTGGAACCTCGTCGCAGATCGTAAATACCAGAAACAGAAACTGACCGGTGACCTTGAAACGTTGCGCAGTTTCTATCTGGATCATGGCTATGCACGTTTTAATATTGACTCAACACAAGTCAGTCTGACACCGGATAAAAAAAGTATTTATATCACCATCAATATTACAGAAGGTGAGCAATACAAGCTGACGGGTGTGCAGATAACTGGCAATCTGGCTGGCCATTCGACAGAAATTGAGTCATTAGCTAAAGTGGAAGCCGGTGAGCTGTACAGCGGTACTAAAGTCACCAGAATAGAGAATGAAATCAAGAAACTTCTTGGTCGTTACGGTTATGCCTACCCGCGCGTCCAGTCTCAGCCTGAAATCAACGATAATGATAAGACGGTCAGATTACATATCAATGTTGATGCCGGTAACCGTTACTATGTTCGTAAAGTACGCTTTGAAGGTAATGACTCTTCGAAAGATGCGGTTTTGCGCCGTGAAATGCGCCAGATGGAAGGGGCATGGTTAGGGAGCGATCTGGTTGATCAAGGTAAAGAGCGGCTGAATCGACTGGGTTATTTTGAAACGGTTGATACCGATACACAGCGTGTACCCGGTAGCCCGGATCAGGTAGACATTATCTATAAAGTCAAAGAGCGTAATACCGGGAGTATCAACTTTGGTATCGGCTATGGTACGGAAAGTGGCGTCAGTTTCCAGGCGGGAGTGCAGCAGGACAACTGGCTGGGTACAGGATACTCGGTCGGTATTAACGGGACTAAGAATGACTATCAGACTTATACCGAATTATCGGTAACCAATCCCTATTTCACCGTTGATGGTGTCAGCCTCGGCGGTCGTCTCTTCTATAATGATTTCGATGCGAGTGATGCTGACCTCTCTGATTATACCAATAAAAGTTATGGTACAGATGTCACACTGGGCTTCCCGATCAACGAAAATAATATGTTGCGTGCCGGGCTGGGGTATGTCCATAACGGGCTGTCCGATATGAAACCCCAGGTCGCGATGTGGCGTTATCTGAACTCAGTCGGACAATATCCGGCGACAACGCATAACAGTAATAGCTTCAGCGCGAACGACTTCACGTTCAATTATGGGTGGACATACAATAACCTTGATCGCGGTTTCTTCCCGACCCAGGGGGCACGTGTCAGCCTGAACGGCAAAGTAACACTGCCAGGTTCGGATAACGAATATTATAAAGCAACGCTGGATACGGCGAGCTACATACCGATCGATGATGATCATAAATGGGTTGTCCTGGGGCGCACCCGCTTTGGTTACGGTAATGGTTTAGGTGGTAAAGAGATGCCATTCTATGAAAACTTTTACGCCGGGGGGTCGAGTACAGTGCGTGGGCTCCAGTCCAATACGATTGGTCCGAAAGCGGTCTACTTCCCTTCAAACCACCACAGTAGCGGTCATTACAATAACGAATGCAAGAGTACTGCATCGGCGCCTTGTGAATCCAGTGATGCCATCGGTGGTAATGCAATGGCGGTTGCCAGTCTGGAGCTGATCACGCCCACACCGTTGCTGGATGATAAGTATGCCAACTCGGTTCGTACTTCCTTATTTATGGATACCGGGACAGTGTGGGATACCCACTGGGATTCGACGGCATATGCAGGCTATCCTGATTACGGTGACCCGAGTGATATTCGGGTATCAGCGGGTGTTGCTATTCAGTGGATGTCGCCGTTAGGACCGTTAGTCTTTTCTTATGCCAAACCGTTTAAGAAGTATGATGGAGACAAATCCGAACAGTTCCAGTTTAACATTGGTAAAACCTGGTGATTGTAGACGACAACGGAATGTAAGTGCGGTATAACGTTGATTTCAGACGGTAAATTACGATTATTGTTGACTCACCGTCAATAACGGTACCTTGTCGGTACTCATAGTATGGAAGGAGTGAATTGTGAAAAAATGGTTATTAGCTGCGGGGCTGGGATTATCAATGGCTGCTTCTGTTCAGGCGGCAGATAAAATCGCGTTAGTGAATATGAACAGTTTGTTTCAACAGGTCGCTCAGAAAATGGGCGTCTCCAACACGCTGGAAAATGAATTCAAGGGCCGTGCAAGCGAGCTCCAGGGTATGGAAAATGACCTGCAATCCAGAATACAGCGCTTACAATCGATGAAAGCGGGCAGCGAACGCAGCAAACTGGAAAAAGATATTGTTGCTCAGCGTCAGACTTTCGCTCAGAAAGCACAATCTTTTGAGCAGGATCGAGCTCGTCGTTCTAATGAAGAACGTGGCAAAGTAGTGACGCGTATCCAGACTGCAGTGAAAAGCGTTGCCAGCAGTCAGAGTATTGATCTGATCATCGACTCTAATGCGGTGGCATTTAACAGCAGTAGCATTAAAGATATTACCGCTGATGTGCTAAAACAGGTTAACTAAGTAATGCCTTCAATTCGACTGGCCGATCTGGCGCAGCGCCTGGAAGCCGAATTACACGGTGATGGTGATATCGTCATCACCGGTGTAGCGTCTATGCAGCGCGCAAAAGCAGGTCATATTACGTTCATGACAGGCGCTAAGTATCGTGAGCATCTGGCTGGTTGTCACGCTTCTGCTATTGTGATGACGCAGAATGATTTACCCTTTGCCCGCTGTGCAGCACTGGTTGTGCGTGATCCTTATCTGGCTTATGCGCATATCGCACAGCTTCTCGATACCACACCACAACCAGCACAGAATATTGCACCGTCGGCAGCGATTGATCCTGGCGTCAGTCTGGGTAAAAACGTTGCGATTGGGGCTCATGCCGTTATTGAGTCCGATGTGGTGCTGGGCGATAACGTCATCATTGGTGCCGGATGTTTCATCGGCAAGAATACGATCATTGGCGCAGGCACGCGACTGTGGGCTAATGTCACTGTTTATCATCAGGTTGAAATAGGTGAAGAGTGCCTGATTCAGTCGGGTACGGTGATTGGCGCAGATGGTTTTGGCTATGCTAATGATCGTGGCAACTGGGTGAAAATACCGCAGTTAGGCCGGGTGATGATTGGTAATCATGTTGAGATTGGTGCCTGTACGACGATTGATCGTGGCGCCCTGGATGATACGGTGATTGGCAATGGTGTTATCATTGATAATCAGTGCCAGATCGCACATAACGTAGTGATTGGTGACAATACAGCGGTTGCGGGTGGTGTTATCATGGCTGGCAGCCTGAAAATCGGTCGTTATTGTATGATCGGGGGTGCCAGTGTTATCAATGGACATATGGAAATCTGTGATAAAGTCACGGTAACAGGAATGGGAATGGTTATGCGTCCGATTACTGAGCCAGGTGTCTATTCGTCAGGTATTCCACTGCAGCCTAATAAGATATGGCGTAAAACGGCTGCGCTGGTGATGAATATTGATACTATGAACAAACGCCTTAAAACGATAGAGCGTAAAATTAATCAACAAGATTAATTCGTTAGTGGATCGTATTAAATTTTCGGCCTGTTGCATTCATAGGATTGCTACAGGCCGTGTTATTATTGTCTGATAGCAAATTTATACAGGAAGAGTATTTTGACGACTGACACTCATACTCTGCATATTGAAGAGATTCTGGAATATCTGCCTCACCGTTACCCGTTTCTGCTGGTAGACAGAGTGCTGGATTTTGAAGAAGGTCATTTTCTGCGTGCAGTAAAAAATATTTCTGTCAATGAACCTTTTTTCCAGGGACATTTCCCCGGTAAACCGATTTTCCCTGGTGTCCTGATTCTGGAAGCGATGGCGCAGGCGACGGGTATTCTGGCGTTTAAAAGCGTGGGTAAGCTGGAGCCCGGTGAACTCTATTATTTCGCAGGCATTGACGAAGCACGCTTCAAACGTCCGGTGGTACCCGGTGATCAGATGATCATGGAAGTCACATTCGAGAAAACCCGTCGCGGGCTGACTCGCTTTAAGGGAGTCGCGCTGGTTGATGGTAAAGTAGTTTGTGAAGCAACGATGATGTGCGCCCGTAGCCGGGAGGCCTGATACGTGATTGATAAAACGGCCTTTATTCATCCAACAGCCCTGGTGGAACAAGGTGCTGTTATTGGTGCCAATGTCCATATAGGTCCATTCTGCGTTGTTGGTGCGAATGTTGAAATTGGTGAAGGCACGGTACTTAAATCGCATATCGTTGTTAATGGACACACTAAAATTGGTCGCGATAATCAGATCTATCAATTCGCCTCTATCGGTGAAGTGAATCAGGATTTGAAATATGCCGGAGAGCCGACACGCGTCGTGATCGGTGATCGCAATCGTATCCGTGAAAGTGTGACTATTCATCGAGGCACAGTGCAGGGGGGCGGCGTCACGCAAGTGGGCAGCGATAACCTTCTGATGATCAACGCACATATCGCACATGATTGCCAGGTGGCCAATCGCTGTATTCTGGCCAATAACGCGACGCTTGCCGGGCATGTCTCACTGAATGATTTTGTTATCATTGGTGGCATGACCGCCGTGCATCAGTTCTGTGTGATTGGTGCCCATGTCATGGTGGGCGGATGTTCTGGCGTTGCTCAGGATGTTCCTCCCTACATCATTGCCCAGGGTAATCATGCGACGCCATTTGGTATCAATATTGAAGGGCTGAAACGTCGGGGCTTTAGTCGTGAGGCGATTAACGCTATCCGTAACGCCTATAAATTGCTCTATCGCAGTGGTAAAACGCTGGATGAAGCCCGGCCAGAAATTGTGCGCCTGGCAGAGCAGCATGCGGAAGTTCAGCCTTTTGTTGATTTCTTTGCCCGTTCTACCCGTGGTCTGATTCGTTAATGACAACGCCGTATCCATCTTTGACTATTGCCCTGGTCGCCGGAGAAACTTCCGGCGATATTCTTGGCGCGGGTCTGATTCGCGCCTTGAAAGCACAGGTGCCTGATGCTCGTTTTGTCGGCGTCGCCGGGCCCCTTATGCAGGCGGAAGGATGCGAAGCCTGGTATGAAATGGAAGAACTGGCGGTCATGGGGATTGTGGAAGTGCTGGGACGCTTACCCCGGTTGCTGCATATCCGTGCTGATCTCACTCGTCGTTTCAGTGCGTTACGCCCCGATGTTTTTGTCGGTATCGATGCACCTGATTTTAATATTACGCTGGAAGATGCGCTGAAAAAGCGGGGTATTAAGACCATTCATTATGTCAGCCCATCCGTCTGGGCGTGGCGACAAAAGCGTGTTTTCAAAATTGGCCGATCAACGGATCTGGTACTGGCATTTCTGCCCTTTGAAAAAGCGTTTTATGATAAATTCAACGTTCCTTGCCGTTTTATTGGCCATACGATGGCGGATTCGATGCCGCTGGAGCCGGACAAAAATGCAGCGCGTGAGCGCCTGGGAATTGACCAGAATGCGCGCTGTCTGGCATTGCTGCCTGGGAGCCGTAGTTCAGAAGTTGAAATGCTGAGCGCTGATTTTCTCAAAACAGTACAGATATTACGCCAGGATGAGCCGAATTTGCAGGTTCTGGTGCCGCTGGCGAATGCCCGGCGGCGGGAACAGTTTATCCGGATTCAGCAACAAACGGCACCAGATCTGACGCTTCACCTGCTGGATGGTCAGGCGCGCGATGCGATGAGCGCCAGTGACGCTGCCCTGCTGGCTTCGGGAACGGCAGCCCTTGAGTGCATGTTAGCGAAATGCCCGATGGTCGTGGGGTATCGTATGAAACCGTTGACTTTCTGGCTGGCGAAACGACTGGTGAAAACCCAGTATGTTGCGTTGCCCAATTTACTGTCCGGGCGGGAACTGGTGAAAGAACTGTTACAGGATGAGTGTCAGCCACAACGGCTTGCCGATGCATTACGGCCACTGCTGGCGGATAACTCCCGTCCTGCCATACAGGAGACTTTCCGTGCGCTGCATCAACAAATTCGCTGTAATGCTGACCAGCAGGCGGCGAATGCTGTACTGGAGTTAGCAAAATGATGCCATTTGTCTACCCGCATACGCGTCTGGTTGCAGGTGTTGATGAAGTAGGGCGGGGGCCGCTCGTCGGTGCCGTGGTCACCGCTGCGGTGATCCTCGATCCTGCTCGCCCGATTATCGGCCTGAAGGACTCGAAAAAACTAAGCGAAAAGCGTCGCCAGGCACTCAGTGATGAAATCAAAGAAAAAGCACTGGCCTGGAGTCTTGGCCGGGCAGAAGTCGCTGAAATCGATACCCTGAATATCCTTCATGCCACCATGCTGGCAATGCAGCGTGCTGTCGCTGGATTGACGATAGTACCGGAGTTTGTGTTGATCGATGGCAATCGTTGCCCGTCTCTGCCGGTGCCTGCTCAGGCGGTGGTCAAAGGAGATAGCCGGGTAGCAGAGATCAGTGCGGCATCTATTCTGGCTAAAGTTGCCCGTGATGCGGAAATGGTTGTGCTGGATCGGCAATACCCACAATACGGTTTTGCGCAACATAAGGGCTATCCAACCGCCTTTCATCTGGAAAGACTGATGATCCACGGTGCCACTGAATATCATCGGCGTAGTTTTGCTCCGGTGAAACGGGTACTGAGCTACGCCTCCCATTAAACACACAGGATCGTAAAATGGCTGAACCACGCTTCGTTCACCTTCGGGTACACAGCGACTATTCGATGATCGATGGGCTGGCGAAAGTCAAGTCACTGGTGGCAAAAGCGGCTTCTCTTGCCATGCCTGCGCTGGCGATCACGGATTTTACTAATCTGTGTGGACTGGTGAAGTTCTATGGTGCCGCCCATGACGCAGGAATGAAACCGATTATTGGCGCAGATTTGCATGTACAGTGCGATCTGTTGGGTGATGAACTGACAGAACTGACGGTTCTGGCCGCCAGTAACCAGGGCTATCAAAATCTGACGCTCCTGATATCCCGGGCTTACCAGCGTGGTTATGGTGCTCAAGGGCCGTGGATTGACCGTGACTGGCTTATTGAGCACCGGGAAGGGCTGATTCTGCTCTCTGGCGGCCATAAAGGTGATGTTGGTACTGGATTGATACGTGGCAATATGTCGCTGGTCGAGCAATGTCTCGCTTTCTATGAGCAACATTTTGCTGATCACTACTATCTCGAATTGATTCGTACCGGCCGTAGCGATGAAGAATCCTATTTACATGCGGCTGTTCAGCTGGCCGTCACGCGCGGGATCCCTGTTGTTGCCACCAATGATGTGCGCTTTCTGGAGAGTGATGATTTCGACGCTCACGAAATTCGTGTCGCCATCCACGACGGTTTTACGCTTGATGATCCGAAACGCCCGCATAACTATTCGCCGCAGCAATATATGCGCAGCGAAGATGAAATGTGTGAATTATTCTCTGATATCCCGGAAGCTTTAGAAAACAGCGTGGAAATAGCCAGACGCTGCAATGTCACTGTGCGGCTGGGAGAATATTTTTTGCCGCAATTCCCGACCGGGGAGATGACGACAGAAGCGTATTTAGTAAAAAAATCGCAGGAAGGACTGGAAGAGCGTCTTGCATTTCTGTTCCCCGATGCGGATGAGCGTGCCCGGCGACGTCCGGAATATGACCAGCGTCTGGATGTCGAATTGCAGGTGATTAACCAGATGGGGTTTCCTGGTTATTTCTTGATCGTGATGGAATTTATTCAGTGGTCGAAGGATCATGGTGTGCCGGTGGGCCCTGGTCGTGGTTCCGGTGCGGGTTCACTGGTGGCTTACGCGCTTAAAATTACTGACCTTGATCCGCTGGCGCTGGATCTGCTGTTCGAACGTTTCCTGAATCCAGAGCGTGTTTCCATGCCTGACTTTGACGTTGATTTCTGTATGGAAAAACGCGATCAGGTGATTGAACATGTGGCCGAAATGTACGGCCGCGATGCGGTATCGCAGATTATCACCTTCGGTACAATGGCGGCAAAAGCGGTGATCCGTGATGTCGGACGTGTACTCGGCCATCCTTATGGCTTTGTGGATCGTATTGCCAAATTAGTGCCTCCTGATCCTGGCATGACGCTGGAGAAAGCCTTTGACGCAGAACCACAACTGCCGGAGCTGTACGACGCTGACGAAGAGGTCAAAGCACTGATCGATATGGCGCGTAAGCTCGAAGGGGTGACACGTAACGCCGGGAAACACGCCGGGGGCGTGGTGATTGCGCCGACTAAAATTACGGACTTTGCCCCGTTATATTGCGATGAAGAGGGGCGCTATCCGGTCACCCAGTTTGACAAGAATGATGTCGAATATGCCGGATTAGTAAAATTCGATTTTCTTGGTCTGCGCACGCTGACTATCATCAACTGGGCGCTGGATATGATCAATGCTCGTCGCGCAAAACAGGGTGAAGCGCCGCTGGATATTGCCACCATTCCACTCAATGACAAGAAAAGCTTCGATATGTTGCAGCGCTCTGAGACGACAGCGGTTTTCCAGCTTGAGTCGAGGGGGATGAAAGATCTGATTAAGCGCCTGCAACCGGACTGCTTCGAAGATATGATCGCGCTGGTAGCACTGTTCCGTCCCGGACCGTTACAATCAGGAATGGTGGATAACTTTATCGACCGCAAACATGGTCGTGAAGCGATCTCCTATCCCGATGTACAGTGGCAACATGAGAGCCTGAAACCCGTACTGGAGCCCACTTACGGCATTATTCTCTACCAGGAACAGGTAATGCAGATAGCGCAGGTGCTGTCTGGTTATACGCTCGGTGGTGCAGATATGCTGCGCCGCGCGATGGGGAAGAAAAAACCCGAAGAGATGGCTAAGCAGCGCGGTACTTTTGAGAAAGGCGCGAAGAAAAACGGCATTGATGGCGAACTGGCGATGAAAATTTTTGACCTGGTAGAGAAATTTGCCGGTTATGGTTTTAATAAATCGCACTCTGCGGCTTATGCGCTGGTCTCTTACCAGACATTGTGGCTGAAAGCGCACTATCCTGCCGAATTTATGGCCGCGGTGATGACTGCCGATATGGACAATACCGAAAAAGTGGTCGGACTGGTAGACGAATGCTGGCGAATGGGGTTAAAGATCCTGCCGCCTGATATTAACTCCGGGCTCTACCATTTTCACGTTAATGATGACGGCGAAATCGTTTATGGTATTGGTGCGATTAAAGGTGTTGGTGAAGGGCCGATTGAGGCGATTATCGAAGCGCGCAGTCAGGGCGGATATTTTCGTGAATTATTTGATTTGTGCGCCCGCACCGATATTAAAAAACTCAATCGTCGGGTACTGGAAAAACTGATTATGTCCGGGGCGTTTGATCGTCTTGGGCCACATCGAGCAGCGTTGATGAACTCGCTGGGTGACGCCTTAAAAGCCGCCGATCAACACGCCAGGGCAGAAGCAACCGGTCAGGCCGATATGTTCGGTGTACTGGCGGAAGCGCCGGAACAAGTTGAGCAATCTTATGCCAGTTGTCCACCGTGGCCGGAACAGGTCGTCTTAGAGGGGGAACGTGAAACCTTAGGGCTTTATCTGACCGGACACCCTATTAACCAGTATCTGAAAGAAATTGCGCGCTATGCCGGAGGCATAAGACTAAAAGAGATGCATCCGACAGAACGTGGTAAAGTAACCACCGCTGCCGGACTGGTGATTGCCGCAAAAGTAATCGTGACCAAACGCGGCAATCGTATCGGCATCTGTACGCTGGATGACCGTTCCGGGCGCCTGGAAGTGATGCTATTCACGGATGCGCTGGAGAAATATCAGCAGCTGCTGGAGAAAGATCGCATACTTATCGTCAGTGGACAAGTCAGCTTCGATGACTTCAGCGGCGGGCTTAAAATGACGGCCCGCGAAGTGATGGATATTGACCAGGCTCGGGAAAAATATGCTCGCGGGCTTGCTATCTCACTGACAGACAGGCAAATTGATGACCAGCTTTTAAACCGACTCCGTCAGTCTCTGGAGCCGTATCGTTCAGGAACTATTCCAGTAAACCTCTATTACCAGAGGGCGGACGCACGGGCACGGCTGCGTTTTGGCACCATGTGGCGCGTCTCTCCCGGTGATCGTTTACTCAACGATTTACGTGGTCTTATTGGCCCGGAACAGGTAGAGCTGGAGTTTGACTAACACAGGAATACTATGAGTCTGAATTTCCTTGATTTTGAACAGCCGATTGCCGAGCTGGAAGCGAAGATCGATTCCCTGACCGCGGTCAGCCGCCAGGATGAGAAACTGGATATTAATATCGATGAAGAAGTACATCGTCTGCGTGACAAGAGCGTTGAGCTGACACGCAAAATATTCGCCGATCTTGGGGCGTGGCAAATCGCGCAACTGGCGCGTCATCCCCGGCGTCCCTACACCCTTGATTATATCCAGCTGGCCTTCGATGAGTTTGATGAGCTGGCGGGTGATCGTGCTTTTGCGGATGATAAAGCAATTGTCGGGGGTATCGCCCGCCTTGATGGCCGTCCGGTCATGATTATTGGTCACCAGAAAGGGCGTGAAACAAAAGAAAAAATTCGTCGTAATTTCGGCATGCCGGCACCGGAAGGATACCGTAAGGCACTGCGCCTGATGGAAATGGCTGAGCGTTTCAATATGCCGATTATTACGTTTATTGATACGCCTGGTGCTTATCCTGGGGTAGGCGCAGAAGAGCGTGGCCAGTCTGAAGCGATTGCCCATAATCTGCGGGAAATGTCCCACCTGAGTGTGCCGATTATCTGTACCGTGATTGGTGAAGGTGGATCGGGGGGCGCACTGGCTATTGGGGTCGGTGATAAAGTTAATATGTTACAGTACAGCACCTATTCCGTTATTTCGCCGGAAGGTTGTGCCTCCATTCTGTGGAAAAGTGCTGATAAAGCCTCGCTGGCCGCAGAAGCAATGGGGATCACTGCACCACGACTGAAAGAGCTGAAGCTGATTGACGCGATTATTCCTGAACCGCTGGGAGGCGCACATCGTCATCCACAAGAGATGGCCGCCAGTCTGAAAGCACAACTGCTGTCTGATTTGGCTGATCTTGATTCTCTGAGTCAGGAAGCGCTACTAAACCGCCGTTATCAACGGTTAATGAATTATGGCTATGTCTGATTCTTTCCGCTATTAACCTGGCGCTATTTTTCAGCGCTGAAGGTTTTAGTCATAGAGAACAAATCATTTCTATAAGGGTGAATACCGAAAATCAACAGAAGGAAACCTGATCATGTTGAGATTAAAAGGTATTCACCATATCGCGATCATTGCTACCAGCTATACGCGCAGCAAAGCTTTTTATTGTGATCTGCTCGGTTTCACCTTGCTTAGCGAATGCTATCGTGCAGAACGTGATTCCTGGAAAGGCGATCTGGCGTTAAATGGTGAGTATATGATTGAGCTGTTTTCTTTCCCGTCACCACCGGCCCGCCACAGTTATCCGGAAGCTTGCGGATTGCGTCATCTGGCCTTTAGTGTTGAGGATATCGCCGTCTCAATGGCCTGTCTTGCCGCACATGGTGTGATTTGTGAACCTCTCCGGATCGATCCACTGACCGGTAAACACTTTACTTTTTTTTATGATCCCGATGGTTTACCGCTGGAGTTATATCAACGGTAATGCCTGTCTGGAATAGATAGCCTTATGAAACAGCTAGATATCACACAAACATTACGCCATTATCGACAGTTCCTGGTCGCATTCAGTGGTGGACTGGATTCGACGGTACTGCTACATCAACTGGTATGCTGGCGTCAGCAGATGCCCGCAATACAACTACGGGCGGTGCATGTGCATCATGGCCTGAGTAAAAATGCCGATAGCTGGGTGGCGCATTGCCAGCAGATCTGCCAGCAATGGCAAGTACCGTTATCGGTGGAATATGTCACCTTAGCGGATGAAGGACTGGGAACAGAGGCGCAGGCTCGTAAGGCGCGTTATCAGGTTTTTCGTCAGGTACTCCTGCCAGGGGAGGTACTGGTGACGGCACAACATCTTGATGATCAATGCGAAACTTTTCTTCTGGCACTCAAACGCGGTAGTGGGCCGACCGGCTTGTCAGCTATGGCAGTCTGTTCTGATTTTGCGGCCACACAATTATTGCGTCCGCTACTGGATACCCGACGCGCAACGTTACAGCACTGGGCGCAGAAACATCATCTCCACTGGATTGAGGATGAGAGTAATCAGAACGATATTTATGATCGTAATTTTCTTCGCCTGCATGTTATCCCACAACTCAACAGCCGCTGGCCTCATTTTAGCGAAGCCGTTGCCCGTAGTGCCAGCCTGTGTGGTGAGCAGGAACAACTGCTGAATGAATTACTGGCGCAGGATCTCGCTCAGCTGATGGCTGAAGATGGATCGTTAATGATCTCTCCACTGATTAATATGAGTCCCGCGCGCCGCGCCGCGCTATTACGGCGCTGGCTGGCCACCCATCATGCAATGATGCCATCTCGTGAGATGCCAGCGCGTATCTGGCATGAAGTGGCACTGGCGCGGGAAGATGCGACCCCCTGTTTACGTCTCAGTGACTATACCGTGCGGCGTTATCAACAGCGGTTGTGGTGGGTGAAATACAGACCTGATCTGAGCGAAATGATTCTTCCCTGGCGTAATAATCAGCAGCCATTGTTGCTCCCGGAAGGGCTGGGTCAACTGGTGCTACGGGCTGGCGGGAAAATACGTGTGCCACGTCGCGATGAAGTCATAACAGTACGTTTTCGGGCGCGTGGTCATCTGCATATTATGGGCCGTGATGGCGGGCGCAAACTAAAAAAAATCTGGCAGGAGCTGGCCATCGCTCCCTGGCTCCGGGATACCACACCCCTGCTGTTTTATGGTGAAACGCTGATTGCCGCAGCAGAGGATGTGTTTGTCACCCGTGAAGGGGCAGCACAGAACGGCGAGGGCATACAGATACTGTGGCAAAATAAAAACGACAGTTAAACAGAAGCTTTGTCAGTCAGCGACAACAGCGCCGATAGACGCTGTTGTCGCCGAAGTAAGATTATTTTTTGATGGCTGTCAGCAGGTAATCAACAATATCGTCGGTTTTAATCAGCTTCTTTTCACCATCACGGCGATATTTGTATTCAATATCATTGTTATCAAGATTGCGATCGCCCAGCACAATGGTATGCGGTATACCAATCAGTTCCATATCGGCGAACATCACGCCAGGACGCTCTTTTCGGTCATCCAGCAGCACTTCAATGCCTTGCGCACGTAGCTCGTGATACAGTTTTTCCGCCAGTTGTTGTACACGATATGACTTATGCATATTCATCGGCAGAATAGCAACCTGGAATGGCGCGATGGCATCTGGCCAGATAATACCACGTGAGTCGTGGTTCTGCTCAATAGCGGCAGCGACGACACGAGTCACGCCAATACCATAACAGCCCATCGTCAGGATCTGATTACGGCCATCCTCACCCTGAACAGCGGCGTTCAGTGCCTGTGAGTATTTGGTGCCGAGCTGGAAGATATGACCGACCTCAATACCACGTTTAATCAACAGGGTGCCCTGGCCATCCGGACTGGGATCACCGGCGACAACATTACGGATATCAGCAATCTGTGGCGTCGGCAGATCACGATCCCAGTTAATGCCGAAGTAATGTTTACCATCAATATTCGCGCCAGCCGCAAAATCGCTCATGACAGCGACAGTACGATCGATAATGACAGGAAGTGGCATATTCACCGGCCCCAGTGAACCAGGCCCTGCCTGCACAATCGCGCGGATCTCCTCTTCACTGGCGAACGTCAGTGGGCTGGCAACGTATGGCAGCTTTTCGGCTTTGACTTCATTCAGTTCATGATCACCGCGAACCAGTAAGGCAACCAACGGATAGCCACACGCTTCTGTCGCCCTGACCAGTAATGTTTTGACTGTTTTTTCTACGGGCAAGTTGAATTGTGCAACCAGCTCAGCGATCGTTTTAGCGTCTGGTGTATCAACCAGCGTCATGGGCTGAGTGGCATTGGCGCGAGGTGTTTTGGGTGCAACCGCTTCGGCAAATTCAATATTCGCCGCATAATCAGAGCGATCAGAGAAAATAACATCATCTTCACCGCTTTGTGCCAGCACCTGAAATTCATGGGAAGCATTACCGCCAATTGAGCCGGTATCCGCCTGTACTGCGCGGAAATCAAGTCCCATGCGGGTAAAGATTTTGCTATAGGCTTCATACATTTTATCGTAAGTCGCCTGGAGTGATTCCTGCGAAGTGTGGAAAGAGTAGGCATCTTTCATCAGGAACTCACGTGAGCGCATGACACCGAAACGAGGACGTACTTCATCACGGAACTTTGTCTGGATCTGGAAAAAATTCAGCGGTAACTGTTTGTAAGAATTTAGTTCGTTACGGATAAGATCGGTGATCACCTCTTCATGGGTTGGGCCGAGCACGAACGGACGATCGCCACGATCAACAAAGCGTAATAATTCCGGGCCATACTGCTCCCAGCGGCCACTTTCCTGCCATAAATCGGCAGGTTGCACGACGGGCATTGACACCTCAATCGCGCCGGCGTTATTCATCTCTTCACGCACGATATTTTCGACTTTCTTCAGCACGCGCAAACCGGTTGGCAACCAGGTGTATAACCCAGAGGCCAGCTTGCGGATCATACCGGCACGTAGCATCAACTGATGACTGACCACTTCGGCGTCGGCGGGCGTCTCCTTCAGGGTGGAGAGCAAATATTGGCTAGTACGCATGTATTACGATTCCATTTGGGCGAACGATGCAGACTGGCAGTGCAGTCTGAAACGAAAAATGGCCTAGTTTACCAGTGTGGTAAAGATGGCAAAAGAGAAGAACACAAAATTAGCACGGATCAAGAGAAAAGACTTCAAAACCGGATGCGACAACCCGCCAGTGGAGATTAAAATCGAGCAGGCGGACGGCATAATTTTTTCCTTCTTTTTCTGCTTTACGATAGGCGGGGCGTGGGTCCTGAGACAACACTTCGATAATAAACGTCCTGATACAGGGATACTGCTCTTCCAGCGCTAATAGTTGTGCTTCAACATGACGGGTAAAACTGACGGCGATGACGGCTGACGGTGTTTGTTGCGCATAACCTGCGCTGGCATCGGGTATCGCCTCAGCAAAAGGCAGATAAGGTTTGATATCAATAACGGGTGTACCATCAACCAGATCCAGGCTTCCGAGCTTCAGGATCACTTGTCCTTTCTGGTGGTGAATACTTTTTAGCTCAACCAGTGACATACCGACAGGATTAGGACGAAAAGTCGAACGCGTGGCGAATACTCCCATGCGCGTATTACCGCCGAGACGTGGTGGACGTACTGTGGTGTGCCAGCCCTGAGTCATCGTATGATGGAAGATAAACAATATCCATAAATGGCTAAAATTTTCCAGCCCCCGTACCGTATTGAGCTGGTTATAGGGTGCCAGCAGATGAAGTTCACCCGTGCCATGCTTTACCAATCCAGGCTGGCGGGGAACGGCAAACTTTTCTTTATAAGGTGAGCGAATAACGCCTATTTGTGATAACTGACAGGTTTTCATCGTACTGAAATATCCAGTGCTGAACCGAGGCAAACGGCCTGACGGTAGCAGCCAGGTGTACCACTGGTGACATCACAGCGATGTAACAGAACCGCATTGGCCTTTATTTTTGCTGCATTGATTTGCAGGCGTTTACGTGCTGTTGAAATATTGGGTGGCGAGTCCTGATTTGAAACCTGGCATGATTCACCGGTCACATCACCGAGCTCACGAAAGAGAGTACCCGTTAGCTCGTATGCATTGGTGTAAATACGCACGGAAGAAAAAGACGAGCGGGTATGCGGTTTGATCGGTTTTTTTTTGACCGGAGATGCGGTGGTCTCTGGCTCAGATTCAGCAGGAAATCTGTCTGATATGGTACACCCACCTGACACGAGTGCTAATAAACAGAGCAGTAAAGCACGCATAGGATTTCCTCAATGATAAAAGCATAAGACGTTATTGAATCAGGCGTTTGTATAAATAACAAGACGGGCATAACGCCCGCCTTACATAAATATGAAGAAGAAAAAAGATTACCAGCCTTTCATGGCACCGCCATTAAAGATTTTATCTGCTGCTTGATAGACTTCATCACTCTGATAAGACTGAACTAATTTTTTAATATTTTCAGCGTCTTTATTATCCTCACGCGCTGCGATCAGGTTGACGTAAGGCGAGTCTTTTCCTTCAACAAAGATACCATCTTTTGCTGGAGTCATACCAACCTGGCTGGCATAAGTGGTATTGATGATTGCCAGAGCGATTTGTGCATCATCCAGAGAACGGGGCAGCTGTGGCGCTTCCAGTTCGACAATTTTCAGGCTCTTCGGATTTTCGATGATATCAAGCGAGGTTGGTAATAAACCCACCCCCTCTTTTAACTTAATCAAACCAACTTGCTGTAATAACAGCAAAGAACGACCGAGGTTAGTGGGATCGTTGGGTACCGCGATTTGTGCACCAGGCTGTAACTCACCCAGTGATTTGATTTTTCTGGAATAACCCGCGATGGGATAAACAAAAGTATTGCCGACGGCAACCAGCTTGTAGCCACGATCTTTAATTTGCTGATCAAGGTAGGGTTTGTGTTGAAAGGCGTTAGCATCAATATCACCCTTACTTAATGCTTCATTGGGCAGAACATAATCATTGAAAGTCACCAGCTCGATATCAAGGCCGTATTTATCTTTCGCCACTTTTTTCGCCACTTCAGCCACTTGTTGTTCCGCACCAACGATGATCCCGAGCTTAATATGATTAGGGTCTTTTTCGTCCTGGCCGCATCCCATCAGTGCAAGGGAACCGATTAACGTACCGATTGCTGCAATAGTTTTAAAATTAAAGGTCATATTATTCTCTTCATGTAAAATGTGTGTTGTATATCATCAGGCGTGCTATTTGTGAGTGACCACCCGGGCGATGCGTTCACCGGTAAACTGGATTAAATAAACCAGAATCACTAATAGTACCAGTACGGCATTCATGATAGTGGCATTGTAGCCAATATAACCATATTGATAGCCAATTTGTCCCAGACCACCGGCACCGACTGCGCCCCCCATAGCAGAATAACCGACCAAAGTAATCAGCGTGATGGTAGCAGCATTGACCAGCCCTGGCAGTGCCTCCGGCAGCAGAATTTTTCGTACAATCTGCAATGGTGTCGCGCCCATAGCGCGGGATGCTTCAATCAGCCCGGTTGGGATCTCCATTAAGGCGTTTTCTACCATCCGGGCGATAAAGGGCGTAGCGCCGACAGTGAGTGGTACGATGGCAGCCTGTAAACCGATAGATGTTCCCACGATGATTCGGGTAAACGGAATCATCCATACCAGCAGAATAATAAAAGGAATTGAGCGGAAAATATTGACCAGCGCTGAAAGTGTACGATACAGCTTTGCATTAGCAATAATTTGTCCTGGACGGGTAATATACAGCAGCACGCCGATGGGGAGCCCAAGCACAAAACCGAAGAAACCTGAGACAAAAGTCATTGCCAGTGTTTCCCATATACCACGCAAAAATAGCCAAATCATCGCTTCAGACATATCCCAGTACCTCTATTTTAACGTGGTTCCCCTGCAGCCAGGCGATGGCCGCTGCCGTATCCTGCTGCGCGCCTTGCATTTCAGCCAGCATGACGCCGAATTTAACACCGCCAGCGTAATCCATCTGCGCACTGATAATATTGTTATTTACATTGAAGCGACGCGCGATTTCTGAAAGCAGTGGCGCGTCGACGGACTGACCGGTAAATTCCATACGCAACAAAGGGATGCTATCAGGTTGCGCGTCGGGTTTAAGCCGGGCCTGATAATCGTCAGGAATATCCAGATGCAGCGTAGACTGAATAAACTGTTGTGCCAGCGGTGTTTTGGGATGAGAGAAGAGAACGCTGACCGTATCCTGCTCAATTAACTGGCCATTGCTAATCACGGCAACACAATCACAGATATGCTTCACTACATCCATCTCATGTGTAATCAGCAGAATGGTCAGGCCAAGATGACGGTTGATATCTTTTAATAATTCAAGAATAGAACGGGTCGTGGCAGGATCGAGCGCGCTGGTGGCCTCATCACACAGCAATACTTTGGGATTACTGGCCAGGGCACGGGCAATGGCGACACGTTGTTTCTGACCCCCAGAGAGATTTGCCGGATAAATATCATACTTATCGCGCAGGCCGACGAGATCTAAAAGTTCTGATACCCGGCGCTTGATTTCCGCTTTCGGCGTATTCCCCAGTTCCAGCGGTAAAGCGACATTACCGAAAACAGTACGCGATGATAACAAATTAAAGTACTGGAAAATCATACCAATCTGCCGACGTGCATGGGTAAGCTCCTTCCCGGACAGCGTCGTCAGCTCCTGACCGTTTACCACAACACTCCCTTGCGTAGGACGTTCCAGCAGATTGACACAGCGGATCAAGGTACTCTTTCCCGCACCAGAAGCCCCGATGACGCCATAAATTTTTCCGTCAGGAACATGCAGACTCACATCACTCAGTGCCTGGATAGTATGATCCCCCTGATGGAATACTTTGGTAACATTAGAAAGTTTAATCATCAGCTATTTTATTATCGTTTAACCATTAGCGATGGCATTTTTTATCTCTGATAGCAGTAATGCCTGTTAATAAAATGGATGTTAAGGCATCCAGACGTCTAAATCAATCTGGTATGATGCATTGAGCACTTTCTTACCTGTGCAGACATGCGATACTAGCACTATTTACCTTTATCTGGAGCAGAACGGTGGCAAAGTTAGCGCCTGCAGTTTTTCTTGACCGTGACGGTACGATTAATATTGATCATGGTTACGTTTACGAAATTGACAATTTTACATTTATCGATGGCGTCATTGATGCCATGCGACAACTAAAAGAAATGGGATATATGCTGGTACTGGTGACAAATCAGTCCGGTATTGCGCGTGGTAAATTTAGCGAAGCACAGTTTAACACACTGACCGAGTGGATGGACTGGTCGTTAGCTGATCGTGGTATTGACCTGGACGGTATCTACTATTGCCCTCATCATCCCCAGGGTGTTGTAGAAGAATATCGCCAGGTTTGCGACTGCCGTAAACCCCTGCCCGGGATGTTTCTCTCGGCACGGGATTATCTGCATATTGATATGTCTGCTTCCTATATGGTCGGTGACAAACTTGAAGACATGCAAGCGGCTGCCGCTGCAAATATTGGTACTAAGGTATTGGTACGGACGGGCAAAGCGCTCACCCCGGCAGCGGAAAATGCCGCTGATTGGGTGCTTAATAGCCTGGCGGAACTGCCTGAAACGATCAAAAAGCAGAAAAAATAAGCCTTATGAGTAAAAGGTGAACATTTGCAGTGAAATTCTGTTTTTTCGCTTGTTATTCCTCGTTCCCGCCTTATAATACGCCCCCACTGACCCGGAATAACGGAGCGAATCCACCGGGAATCAGGCAGGGGAAGTGAAAAAAACACTTGACTCTGAAGCGCATGAGAGTATTATATGCGCCCGCTTCATTGAAGTACCGCTCTTTAACAATCAGTCAGACAATCTGTGTGGGCACTCAGGAAGACAGAGCCTGACCGTCGGTGACGGTCAAGCAAATTTAAAAAGTCTCTGAGTGAACACGTAATTCATTTACGAAGTTTAATTCACGAGCGATCAGACCTGAATTGAAGAGTTTGATCATGGCTCAGATTGAACGCTGGCGGCAGGCCTAACACATGCAAGTCGAACGGTAACAGGAAGCAGCTTGCTGCTTTGCTGACGAGTGGCGGACGGGTGAGTAAAGTCTGGGAAACTGCCTGGTGGAGGGGGATAACTACTGGAAACGGTAGCTAATACCGCATAATGTCGGAAGACCAAAGTGGGGGACCTTATGGCCTCACGCCACCGGATGTGCCCAGACGGGATTAGCTTGCAGGTGAGGTAATGGCTCACCTGGGCGACGATCCCTAGCTGGTCTGAGAGGATGACCAGCCACACTGGAACTGAGACACGGTCCAGACTCCTGCGGGAGGCAGCAGTGGGGAATATTGCACAATGGGGGAAACCCTGATGCAGCCATGCCGCGTGTATGAAGAAGGCCTTCGGGTTGTAAAGTACTTTCAGCGGTGAGGAAGGATGGAAGTTTAATACACTTTCATTTTGACGTTATCCGCAGAAGAAGCACCGGCAAACTCCGTGCCAGCAGCCGCGGTAATACGGAGGGTGCGAGCGTTAATCGGAATAACTGGGCGTAAAGGGCACGCAGGCGGTGTGTTAAGTCAGATGTGAAATCCCCGGGCTTAACCCGGGAACAGCATTTGAAACTGACAGGCTGGAGTCTCGTAGAGGGGGGTGGAATTCCAGGTGTAGCGGTGAAATGCGTAGAGATCTGGAGGAATACCGGTGGCGAAGGCGGCTACTGGACGAAGACTGACGCTGAGGTGCGAAAGCGTGGGGAGCAAACAGGATTAGATACCCTGGTAGTCCACGCTGTAAACGATGTCGATTTGGAGGTTGTTCCCGTTGAGGAGTGGCTTTCGAAGCAAACGCGATAAATCGACCGCCTGGGGAGTACGGCCGCAAGGTTAAAACTCAAATGAATTGACGGGGGGCGCACAAGCGGTGGAGCATGTGGTTTAATTCGATGCAACGCGAAGAACCTTACCTGGTCTTGACATCCACAGAACCTTCCAGAGATGGAGGGGTGCCTTCGGGAGCTGTGAGACAGGTGCTGCATGGCTGTCGTCAGCTCGTGTTGTGAAATGTTGGGTTAAGTCCCGCAACGAGCGCAACCCTTATCCTCTGTTGCCAGCGGTTTGGCCGGGAACTCAGGGGAGACTGCCAGTGAAAAGCTGGAGGAAGGTGGGGATGACGTCAAGTCATCATACCTTACGACCAGGGCTACACACGTGCTACAATGGCGCATACAAAGGGAGGCGAGCCTGCGAGGGTGAGCGGAACTCATAAAGTGCGTCGTAGTCCGGACTGGAGTCTGCAACCCGACTCCACGAAGACGGAATCGCTAGTAATCGTGGATCAGAATGCCACGGTGAATACGTTCCCGGGCCTTGTACACACCGCCCGTCACACCATGGGAGTGGGTTGCAAAAGAAGCAGGTAGTTTAACCGAAAGGGGGGCGCCTGCCACTTTGTGATTCATGACTGGGGTGAAGTCGTAACAAGGTAACCGTAGGGGAACCTGCGGTTGGATCACCTCCTTAAACTGAGGGTTCTGGATTTCTGAAGTGTTCACACAGATTGTCTGACGAGAGATTGAGCAAGGCGTCTTGCGAACGAGACAGAGAGTCCCCTTCGTCTAGAGGCCCAGGACATCGCCCTTTCACGGCGGTAACGGGGGTTCGAATCCCCCAGGGGACGCCACTTGCGGGTTGTGGGTGAAAGGCACAGCCGGACTGTATTTCAGAGATGGCCGGGAGGTCATTTGTGAAATATATTGCTCTTTAACAAACTGGATCAAGCTGAAAATTGAAAGAGGACACACGAAGAAGTGTGTCCGGGTCTCTCAAAGCGAAGCGACCGGAAGAGACATCTTCGGGTTGTGAGGTTAAGTGACTAAGCGTACACGGTGGATGCCCTGGCAGTCAGAGGCGATGAAGGACGTGCAAATCTGCGAAAAGCGCCGGCGAGGTGATATGGGTCTGTGACCCGGCGATGTCCGAATGGGGAAACCCGGTGTGAGTAATCACATCATCGTTAACTGAATTCATAGGTTAACGAGGCGAACCGGGGAACTGAAACATCTCAGTACCCCGAGGAAAAGAAATCAACCGAGATTCCCCGAGTAGCGGCGAGCGAAAGGGGAGGAGCCCGGAGTCATAATCAGCATGGGTGTTAGTGGAACGGTCTGGAAAGTCCGGCAAAAGAGGGTGACAGCCCCGTACACGAAAGCGCGCATGCTGTGGACTCGAAGAGTAGGGCGGGACACGAGAAATCCTGTCTGAAGAAGGAAAATCATCCTCCAAGGCTAAATACTCCTGACTGACCGATAGTGAACCAGTACCGTGAGGGAAAGGCGAAAAGAACCCCGGCGAGGGGAGTGAAAGAGAACCTGAAACCGTGTACGTACAAGCAGTGGAAGCCCCACCACTAAGCCAGTGGTGAGATTCCACGAGGCATCCTTTGCTGTAAGGCAGGGCAGGCGGGGCGTGAGCGACGCCCAGCCGCCAAAAGAAGCAGAGGGGGCTTAGTGGTGGGGTGACTGCGTACCTTTTGTATAATGGGTCAGCGACTTGTATTCTGTAGCGAGGTTAACCGAATAGGGGAGCCGCAGGGAAACCGAGTCTTAACTGGGCGACTAGTTGCAGGGTACAGACCCGAAACCCGGTGATCTAGCCATGGGCAGGTTGAAGGTTGGGTAACACTAACTGGAGGACCGAACCGACTGATGTTGAAAAATCAGCGGATGACCTGTGGCTGGGGGTGAAAGGCCAATCAAACCGGGAGATAGCTGGTTCTCCCCGAAAGCTATTTAGGTAGCGCCTCGTGGGTTCATCTCCGGGGTAGAGCACTGTTTCGGCAAGGGGGTCATCCCGACTTACCAACCCGATGCAAACTGCGAATACCGGAGAATGATACCACGGGAGACACACGGCGGGTGCTAACGTTCGTCGTGGAGAGGGAAACAACCCAGACCGCCAGCTAAGGTCCCGAAGTCATGGTTAAGTGGGAAACGAAGTGGGAAGGCTTAGACAGCCAGGATGTTGGCTTAGAAGCAGCCATCATTAAAAGAAAGCGTAATAGCTCACTGGTCGAGTCGGCCTGCGCGGAAGATGTAACGGGGCTAAACCATGCACCGAAGCTGCGGCAGTGGCGCAAGCTGCTGGGTAGGGGAGCGTTCTGTAGGCTGAAGAAGGTGTGCTGAGAGGCATGCTGGAGGTATCAGAAGTGCGAATGCTGACATAAGTAACGATAATGCGGGTGAAAAACCCGCACGCCGGAAGACCAAGGGTTCCTGTCCAACGTTAATCGGGGCAGGGTGAGTCGACCCCTAAGGTGAGGCCGAAAGGCGTAGCTGATGGGAAACGGGTTAATATTCCCGTACTTTATGTTACTGCGAAGGGGGGACGGAGAAGGCTATGTTATCCGGGTGACGGAAGTCCCGGTTTAAGCGTGCAGGTGGGTGTTTCAGGCAAATCCGGAACACCATAACACTGAGGCGTGATGACGAGGCACTGAGGTGCCGAAGTAACAGAAGCCCTGCTTCCAGGAAAAGCCTCTAAGCGACAGGTAACATGAAATCGTACCCGAAACCGACACAGGTGGTCAGGTAGAGCATACCAAGGCGCTTGAGAGAACCCGGGTGAAGGAACTAGGCAAAATGGTGCCGTAACTTCGGGAGAAGGCACGCTGACGCAAGGTGAAGCGCTTAACGCGTGGAGCTGAGGTCAGTCGCAGAGACCAGCTGGCTGCAACTGTTTATTAAAAACACAGCACTGTGCAAACACGCAAGTGGAAGTATACGGTGTGACGCCTGCCCGGTGCCGGAAGGTTAAATGATGCTGTAATCTGAAAGGAGAAGCAGCTGACTGAAGCCCCGGTAAACGGCGGCCGTAACTATAACGGCCCTAAGGTAGCGAAATTCCTTGTCGGGTAAGTTCCGACCTGCACGAATGGCGTAATGATGGCCAGGCTGTCTCCACCCGGGACTCAGTGAAATTGAACTCGCTGTGAAGATGCAGTGTACCCGCGGCAAGACGGAAAGACCCCGTGAACCTTTACTACAGCTTGACACTGAACCTTGAGCCTTGATGTGCAGGATAGGCGGGAGGCGAAGAAGTGTGGACGCCAGTCTGCATGGAGCCGCTGTTGAAATACCGCCCTTTAATGTTTGATGTTCTAACGCGCCCCTGAGCGGGGTTGCGGACAGTGTCTGGCGGGTAGTTTGACTGGGGCGGTCTCCTCCCAAAGAGTAACGGAGGAGCACGAAGGTCAGCTAATCCTGGTCGGACATCAGGAGGATAGTGCAATGGCAGAAGCTGGCCTGACTGCGAGCGTGACGGTGCGAGCAGGTGCGAAAGCAGGTCATAGTGATCCGGTGGTTCTGAATGGAAGGCCATCGCTCAACGGATAAAAGGTACTCCGGGGATAACAGGCTGATACCGCCCAAGAGTTCATATCGACGGCGGTGTTTGGCACCTCGATGTCGGCTCATCACATCCTGGGGCTGAAGCGGCCCCAAGGGTATGGCTGTTCGCCATTTAAAGTGGTACGCGAGCTGGGTTTAGAACGTCGTGAGACAGTTCGGTCCTATCTGCCGTGGGCGCTGGATAACTGAGGGGGCTGCTCCCAGTACGAGAGGACCGGAGTGGACGCATCACTGGTGTACGGGTTGTCATGCCAATGGCACAGCCCGGTAGCTAAATGCGGAAGAGATAAGTGCTGAAAGCATCTAAGCCCGAAACTTGCCCTGAGATGAGTTATCCCTGATATGAAAATATCCTGAAGGGACGTTGAAGACGACGACGTTGATAGGTCAGGTGTGTAAGCGTGGTGACACGTTGAGCTGACTGATACTAATGACCCGTGAGGCTTAACCTTACAACGCCGAAGGTGTTTTATCGGAAGCGTGGAGCGGAGAGAGAGAGAAAGATTTTCAGCGAGGTCCGGAAGAAGAGCGAGGAAGGATTAGAAAGAATCAGCCTGGCGGTGACAGCGCGGTGGTCCCACCTGACCCCATGCCGAACTCAGAAGTGAAACGCCGAAGCGCCGATGGTAGTGTGGGGACTCCCCATGCGAGAGCAGGGAGCTGCCAGGCTTTAAAATTAGTGAACACCGGTATAAAAGCCGGTGACAGCAGAAAGAGTTGCTGGAGCGGTAGTTCAGTTGGTTAGAATACCTGCCTGTCACGCAGGGGGTCGCGGGTTCGAGTCCCGTCCGTTCCGCCAGAATAAAATGCCATGCTACTTGTTAGCATGGCATTTTTCTTTTCTATGCAGAAAAGAATAACAAGCACTCAATGGGTTCTCAACAGCCTGCAATACCTTCCATCTTTGGCTATATTTCTTGTTTTGCATATTGATTTTACCCACATATATCTCTTTACCTCAGATAAATAATTTTCGTCGCTCGTATTGAAAATTATTGTAAAAAAATATATAAAAATGAAACGGCTAGTGCCATGCTAAGTTCATGTTACTGAGGTTCAGTTCTGAAAGTGCACAAGAAAACTTATGCCATACGCTATGTACCGGGACAACCTGAAAAGATAATTATGCCTCCGGCATCCTTTATCAGCACTGATCAGATACTTCCTGTTGCTGCGACATTAAGTACCCGTGGAGTCGTTCGTGTCCTGGTATGGAATATTTTTAAGCAGCAGCGTGCTGAATGGCAGTCTATTCTCACAGGTTTTGGCAAAGATACCGACCTGATGTTGTTACAGGAAGCACAAACAACGCCTGAGATGGTTAAATTTGCTACGACCTACTACCGCGCAGCTGATCAAGTTCCCGCTTTGTATTTACCTCAATCTCCATCGGGTGTGATGACGATGGCTCTGGTCAATCCTGTTTACTGTTACCCCTTTCGTGAACGGGAGCCGATTTTGCGCCTGGCGAAATCGGCGCTGATAACCGTTTATCCATTGCCGGACAGGCGTTTATTAATGGTCGTGAATATCCATGCGATTAACTTTAGTCTTGGTGTTAATGTCTATAGTAAACAACTATTATCAGTCGGTCAGCAGATCACCCGTCACAGTGGCCCGGTGATTATGGCAGGTGATTTTAATGCCTGGAGTCGGCCACGTATAAATACGCTTTATCATTTCGCACATGAAATGTCCTTACAGGAAGTGCATTTTGCTGACGATCAACGAAGCCGTATATTTGGACATCCACTGGACTTTGTATTTTATCGGGGATTAGGTGTCAATGATGCCTCTATATTAGTGACACAAGCCTCTGACCATAACCCTTTGCTGGTTGAATTCAGTTATGAATAAATAACGAGATATCTACATACATGAGTAATACCGACAACCGCTTAGCTGAGATAAGAAGTATTTGCGTCGCGGTTATCATTCGAATGGTAAGATATTAAGAAAAAAGGTGCCGACAGGCACCTTTGGTTTTTATCAGATAGATCACGAATCCGCATTATTACTATCTTTGACAAATAATGTCAGTTGATCACCGGGTTTCAGATCTCCTGTACCATTATTCCAGCGCATAACATCCCGCATTTTTACACCATGACGTTTTGCAATGCTCGATAATGAGTCACCTTTACGTACACGATAAGTGATGCTATTGCTGCTCAATAATATAGCTTTTTTGCTGGCTAAGTCAGCAGGCTGTGCAGCGCTAATAACATCATTCGCGGCCAGCGATTCGCGTAATTGCTCAGCATGTTTTTGCGGTACCATTACATAGTTTGGACCGTTGATCCCAAGGGTAGAACCTTTTACACCGGCATTGAATGTTCTGAGCTTATCAACAGGGATCCCTGCCATATCAGCCAGTTTGTTTATCTCAACCGGATTATTGAGATGAACACGTGCCAGTGCGCGACTTTCATCAGTAGTCGGTAACTTCATACCATAGCTTTTACTGTTTTTGAAAATCTCACTTAACGCCAGCATCTTAGGAACATAGGCTCGGGTTTGCTGCGGCAAGGGTAGCGACCAGAAATCAGTCGGTTTACCACTTAAACGGTTCGCTTTTATTGCGCTAAGCACCCGGCCTTCACCGCTATTATAAGCTGCGACTGTTAATAACCAGTCGCCGTCAAACATTTTGTTCAGCCGCGACATCATATCTAATGCTGCTGTCGTAGAGGCGATAAAATCACGGCGCGCATCGTAGCTTGCTGTTTGTTTTAAACCATAATTACGTCCGGTTTTCGGGACTATCTGCCAGATACCAGCCGCATTAGCGCTGGATGTAGCATGCGGATTAAAAGCGCTCTCCACTATGGGTATTAATACCAGTTCCATTGGCATGTTACGTTTCTTAACTTGCCCGGCTATCCAGTACATATACGGTTCTGCCCGTAAAGTTACATCGTGGAGATAGCTCTTATTACGTAAATATTTTTGTTTCTCTTCGCGAATCCGGGTGTTTTCCGGAATCCCCATCTTCAGCTCGTCGCCTATGGAAGTCCACAGATCCTGGTCCTGCGCATAGAACGTTCCATCATCTAACCAGCGCGCTTGACTTGTTGACTTACCTGCTTCCCCTTGACCAGCCGCAGAAAGGCTTTGTGCATGTTGCTGGACACCATCGTGCTTAAACACCTGGCATCCTGACAACAAGACAGAGACGAGTAAAATCGCTCGTACCTTCATGTGTGTGTCAATAGTTGCCTAAAAGATGGGCAAGGATAACGATGAAGGAGGCGAATGACAAGAATTAAATATCAAAAGTTATCTTTTTTTGACCTTAACCATGTAAATTGCTGTATGCCATGTTGCAAATTTGTTGTTTTTTTATTTTTTGTGGTTAAATCATCATCAGTACGTAAAAACAGGTTGATGCATCGTTCATTTTTTAATGTTACAGGCAGCGTTTTTTGTTTTTTAGCACGTAATGCATTCACTTTATTATAGTAATGAATGAGATCCTCATCATGAGGCAGGATGCTCAAGGCAAACTTCATGTTTTCTAGCGTATACTCATGTGCGCAACAAATCAGCGTATCTTCTGGAAGGGTATTTATTTTTTTTAGTGATTGATACATTTGCTCTGCGCTACCTTCAAAGAGTCGTCCACAGCCACCAGAGAACAGCGTATCACCACAAAACAGATAAGGGGCGCAATAAAAAGCAACATGCCCTGACGTATGACCCGGTGTGGCAAACACAGAAAAATCACGATCTAAAATAGTGATCTGGTCACCCTCGGCCACCAGATGGGTGGTTCCTTTATCCCGTGTTTCTACCGGGCCATAAACAGTAAGATGAGGAAATCTCTCGCATAGTTGTCTGACACCACCGACATGATCGTGATGATGATGAGTCAGCAAAATAGCTTCAGGTTGCCAGTGATTTTCTTCTATTGCAGCCAGTACGGGCGCTGCATCACCAGGATCGACAATCAGACAGCGACCATTATCCTCACTCAGAACCCAGATGTAGTTATCCTCAAACGCGGAAATGCTGGTAAGATGCATAAATGACTCCTCAATAGTCGTAGCGGAAGGTCGCGATGAAGCAGGCAAAGATACCTCAGTTCGCTATAGCGCCAGAAAACTGGTCCAGTATGCCATGTGGTGAATATTATTGCAGATTGCTGGAACAGCAAATGAGGCCATGGCTGGCTAAGTTATATGGCTCTCATCTGCTTAAGATTGGTAACTTGAGTGCGCAAATCAATACAGAAGCCTGCGCAATCCCACATCAAGTGAATATTTCTTTGCAGGGTTCGCCGCTTCAGGTGAAAGCGAACCCGCTTTATCTCCCTTTTGCAGAAAAGTCAGTGGATGCCTGTTTGCTGGTGCATATTCTTCCCTGGTGTCACGATCCGCATCGTTTATTGCGTGAGGCAGACAGAGTATTGATTGATAATGGCTGGCTGATATTAAGCGGATTTAATCCCATCAGTTTGATGGGACTACGTAAACTGGTGCCATTAGCAGGCAAAAGCGTTCCCTGGAACAGTCGAATGTTTACCTTAAAACGTCAACTGGACTGGCTGGCTTTACTGAATTTTGAAGTTTTGCACTATGGTTGCTATGGTGTGCTGACCGGTAGTGATCATGTTGACAGATTACTGAATACCCATCTGCCACTATTTGGCCGCTTACAATTGGTTGTCGCTCGTAAACGCACGCTCCCCTTGACGCTTAAGCCAACAAAATTAATAAAAATCAAAATACCACTACGCCAGGCGCTGGGCATTCCCCGTCAGTAGCATCATGGACGGAATGAGTTCTCTGGCTGATAGCCCGTATCGTGTTGCGTTGGTCTGGTTGCAGCGGCACGAGCCAGTTCATCACAACGTTCATTTTCTGGATGTCCGGCATGGCCTTTGACCCATTGCCATTGAACCTGATGTTGAGACAGGGCGGTGTCCATCCGTTGCCAGAGATCGATATTTTTCACCGCCTTTTTATCTGCGGTTTTCCAGCCACGTTTTTTCCAGTTATGGATCCATTGCGTGATCCCCTGGCGAACATACTGGCTATCGGTGCAGAGTATCACCGTACAATGCTCTGTCAGGGCTTCCAGGGCAGCGATTGCCGCCATCATTTCCATACGGTTATTGGTAGTAAGATGATAACCCTGACTGAAAATTTTTTCTTTTCCACGATAACGTAAAATCGCGCAATATCCGCCAGGCCCTGGATTGCCGAGACATGATCCATCGGTGAAAACTTCTACCTGTTTCAGCATATCTGATAGACTTCCTGTAAATAGAATGGGTACATAACGGATAAGTCTGACATAAATGGCGGATATGAGCACTGCAATTACGCGACAAATTGTTCTTGATACTGAAACGACCGGTATGAGCACGGTGGGTGCGCATTATGAAGGACACAAAATTATTGAAATTGGTGCGGTGGAGATCATTAATCGTCGCCTCACTGGCAACAATTTTCACATTTATCTCAAACCTGATCGGCTGGTGGATCCTGATGCCTTCAACGTTCATGGTATTGCTGATGAGTTTTTAATCGACAAGCCAGTCTTTGCGGATGTTGCGGATGAATTTCTGGACTACATCCGTGGTGCGGAGCTGGTTATTCATAACGCCATGTTTGATATTGGCTTTATGGATTATGAGTTTAATAAACTGAAACGTGGTATTGCGAAAACGAATACTTTTTGTCAGGTCACGGATACGCTCGCACTGGCGCGAAAGATGTTTCCAGGCAAACGTAACAGCCTTGATGCGCTATGCTCGCGCTATGAAATAGATAACAGTAAACGTACCCTCCATGGCGCATTACTTGATGCCCGGATTCTGGCCGATGTCTATCTGATGATGACCGGCGGACAGACCGCAATGGCATTTTCAATCGAGAATGAGCACTCGCAGCAGCGTGGTGAAATCGAAATTCAGCGTATTGCGCGTACTGCCAGTCAATTACGGGTCATTCATGCCACTCAGGAAGAGGTGGCGGCGCATGAAGCGCGGCTCGATTTAGTACAAAAGAAAGGTGGATCTTGCTTATGGCGTGCCTGATGGCATGAAATATGTTTTAAAAACAGACGTTCAGATGATTTTTACAGCAAGAAGTGAAAAAACGAAGAAAAAGCATTGACGGCATTAAGGTGAATCCGTAACATTCGCCCCGTTCTCTTAAATGAGAGCCAGTGGAGCGGTAGTTCAGTTGGTTAGAATACCTGCCTGTCACGCAGGGGGTCGCGGGTTCGAGTCCCGTCCGTTCCGCCACTATTCAGGCCCATGCTATTAATAGCGTGGGCTTTTTCTTTTCTGTATTCACTGTTATACCTTATTTCTCACGTTAAATGTGGATATAGCCTCCCGCCATCCTGCGTACTTTCTTATATTACCTTTTACGCTAACACGATAATTTTGTAATGAATGGATATTTTTAATTTATAAATATTGAGTTAAATCAACCTGAAAGCGATTGATTAACAATTTTCCGTTTCTGTTAGCGCTTCCATTATAAATATTGGCTTAGAGCCTATCCCATTAGGCTATTTTACTGGCCATTTTGGCCCTGGGCAGTGCTCGAAATCCTCACGTACTCCGTGTACGCTGCAGTTTCTCCGCGCTGTCCGTGTCCAAACTGGCTGCGCCAATAACGCCTGGTGGGATAGGCTCTTATTTATCTCCTTGAATCACAAGGTGTGCCAATAATTAGATAACATGACGGTTTTCCTAATACATTCCATCGGGAGGATGCCCGACACAGTCACGGGTTATGTGAAAACAACACTCTCCCGTCAACCTTGCTGATGAACAGCCTTTTTATCTGGAGTAGACTGTCGTTTTCTGGAACACCGGTCATCGCTGATCACATCGCAATTAACTAAGCAGAAATAAATATGGATGACTTAACCCTGCGTTACTACGACGCTGAAATGCGCTACCTGCTGGAGGCCGGTGAAGAGTTTGCCCGTGCCCATCCAGAGCAGGCGGCGATGCTTAATCTTGATAAAGCGGGGGCGCGCGACCCTTACGTCGAGCGCCTGTTCGAGGGTTTCTCCTTCCTGATGGGCCGCCTGCGTGAAAAGCTTGATGACGACCTGCCGGAACTGACCGAAGGGCTGGTCAGCCTGCTGTGGCCGCAGTACCTGCGTACCATTCCGTCGATGTCTGTGGTCGAGTTCCCCCCGACTGGCTTGAAATGAAAGAGCCGATACGCATTGACAAAGGTTTCGAGGTGCTCTCCAGACCGGTGGGTGAGAAGGGCACCCGTTGCCGTTACACCACCACCCAGGCGATAACCCTTCAGCCGCTGTCGCTGGCGCATGCCCGTCTGTCGACCGACCCCGACGGGCGTTCGGTCATCAGCCTGCGCTTCAGCTGCAGTCCGCTTACCGACTGGGCTCAGTCATCTCCCGCTGTACTTCAACGCCGACGCGCCGCTGGCTTGCGCGATGCATGAAGCCTTTACCATGAATGTTGATCGGCTGTGGCTGCGGATGTCGGGCGACCCGGACAGAAGAGCGTTCGACGGCTATTTTACCGCGCTGGGCTTTGGCGATGATGACACGTTGTGGCCGAAGAGCGGCAGCAGTTTCAGTGGCTACCAGCTGCTGCTGGAGTATTTCACCTTCCGCGAGAAATTTATGTTCACCGGGCTGCGGGCTGCGCGGACTGGAGAAGGTGGTTCTGCCGGCGAAACTCCCGTGGTTTGAGATCGAGATGGTGCTGGCGGAGCGCTGGGCGCACGATTTCAGTTTCAGCGAAAAGCATCTGCGCCTGAACTGCGTGCCCGTGATTAACCTGTTTCCGCTAGAATCCGATCCGCCGACACTTACCGGCACCAATGGCCAGCTGCCACGCCGGGCGCTGCAGAGTACCGTGCTGGACATGATAATGAAACCCCTTTCGGCCAGCCTCGGCGTCCGCAACCTCTGTGCGCCGACGCTGCCCTGCTATCCGCCAGCGCAGGACCGTTTTCACTGGCGTGTACTGAGCCACCTCGGCAGCAGCTTCCTGTCGATGATGGACAATGCCGAAGTGCTGCGCGGCACCCTGGCGTTGTACGAGTGGACCGACAGCGAGATGAACCGCCGCCGTCTCGAAGCGATTACCGACGTCCGGCACAGCGAAACCGAACGCTTTGAGCAGGGCTACCTGGTGCAGGGGGGCAGATTGAAGTGACGCTCGACAGCCACGGTTTTGCCGGGCGCGGTGATATCTGCCTGTTTGGCGAGATGCTGAGCCGCTTCTTCGCTCTGTATACCGATATCTATCTGTTTAACCGTCTGATTATCATCCTGCAACCGACCGGAGAGCGTCTGGAATGGCAAGAGAAACACAACCGCCGTATTCCCGGCTGACCTTCAGCAGATAAATTTTTATCGTTTCTGCCAGTTGCTGGAGAAGCATCATCCGCACCGGTCGCCGATGGGTTCCACCAGTCATCCGGCCGATGATCCGGTGTGTTTTGCCCCTCATCCGGGGATGGGCTTTCCGGTCAGTGAACTGAAGGCGGTTGAGTACGATGAGGAGGATGAGCACAAACCGCCGGTTATCCGGGTCTATCAGCTGAAAGAGCGTAAAACCTTTACGCGGGAAATAAATAAGATAAAAATAAGCATGGATTTTATGAAGTTTGTCACAAAAACGCATCCCTGGTGACAGAGATGAATTTAATTAACTTTACCCTCTTTATGTTTTTAACTTAGTATTTTTTATCGAATTTTTCAGGAAAGAGCCATTTCTGTAATTTTATAAGGAGTCGTTATTATGAAAGCTGCGGTTGTCACAAAAGATAAATCTGTTGCCATTGAAGATAAAAAATTACGGCCATTAAAACACGGTGAAGCATTATTAAAAATGTGCTGTTGTGGCGTTTGTCATACTGATTTACACGTTAAAAATGCCGATTTTGGTGATGTTACTGGCGTAACATTAGGGCATGAAGGTGTCGGCGTTGTGACCCAAGTCGGTGAGGGGGTCACCTCCCTGAAAGTGGGTGACAGAGCCAGTGTTGCATGGTTTTTCGAGGGATGTGGCCATTGTGAATATTGCAATAGCGGGCGTGAAACATTTTGCCGTGAGGTCAAAAATGCCGGATATACCGCGGATGGAGCGATGGCTGAGGAGTGTATCGTCGTCGCAGATTATGCGGTGAAAGTGCCGGATGGATTAAGCTCGGAGGCCGCCAGCAGTATTACCTGTGCGGGGGTGACAACGTATAAAGCGATCAAAGTTTCGCATATTCAGCCGGGGCAATGGATCGCGATTTATGGATTAGGCGGTCTGGGCAATTTAGCATTACAATATGCCAAAAACGTCTTTCAGGCGAAAGTTATCGCCATTGATGTCAATGATAAACAGCTGGCATTAGCGCGTGAGATGGGCGCGGATATGACGCTTAACTCCAGAACCGATGATGTCGATGCGATCATTCAGCGTGAAGTCGGCGGTGCCCATGCAGCGGTCGTTACGGCAGTAGCAAAAGCCGCCTTTAATTCTGCGGTAAACAGCGTCAGAGCCGGTGCACGTATTGTCGCGGTGGCGTTGCCCGTCGATACCATGGATTTAAGCATTCCACGTTTAGTGCTGGATGGTATTGAGGTGGTGGGGTCTCTGGTGGGTACACGTGAAGATCTCAAGGAAGCCTTCCAGTTTGCCGCAGAAGGCAAAGTCGTCCCTAAAGTCACCTTACGTCATCTGGAAGAGATCAACGATATTTTTGAAGAGATGGAACAAGGTAAGTTTACTGGTCGGATGGTGATCTCATTTAATCAGCCGTAAGCTATCTCGCCATCACTGGCAATCCCCGAACAGGGGAGCCGCTGTACTTATGGCCGCATAGCGATGAGGTATGCGGCCAGTAATGCGTGTTATTAACGCGCTGAACGGTGGATCGACCAGTATATATATCTGTTCTGTCATGACTTCTGCCGCTTCTCGCCTCGATTGCTATCCGGTAAACTGAGCAGGTTTTTCTCTTTATATTAAAGGACCCTCCTTATGTACCAGGTTGTTATTCGTAATGAACTGCATGAAGCGGCGGAAACGCTGACGCATTTCATGCAGGATGAAGCCAATATCCAGGCCATTCAGCGTGCTGCGGTACTGCTGGCGGACAGTTTTAAAGCCGGGGGTAAAGTGCTCTCCTGTGGCAACGGGGGCTCTCATTGCGATGCCATGCACTTTGCAGAAGAGTTAACCGGACGCTATCGTGAGAATCGCCCAGGTTATCCGGCGATCGCCATTTCTGATGTCAGCCATCTCTCCTGTGTGAGTAACGATTTTGGCTATGAGTATGTCTTCTCCCGTTACGTCGAATCCGTTGGTCGGGAAGGGGATGTCCTGCTTGGCATCTCAACATCCGGTAATTCCGCCAATGTTATCCTTGCCGCTGAAGCGGCGCGTGCCAGGGGAATGAAAGTGATCCTGTTAACCGGAAAGGATGGGGGTAAATTAGCCGACTATGCCGATGTAGAGATTCGGGTGCCGCATTTTGGTTATGCTGATCGGATCCAGGAAATCCACATTAAAGTTATCCATATTCTGATCATGCTGATTGAAAAAGAGATGCTCAAACCCTGAAAAGGGGGGCAGGGGACGACGGGAATATGTGCGAATTGCTTGGCATGAGTGCCAATGTGCCGACAGATATCTGCTTTAGTTTTTCCGGATTAATTCAGCGCGGTGGGGGAACCGGCCCGCATAAAGATGGCTGGGGGATCACTTTTTATGAAGGAAAGGGGTGTCGTACTTTTAAAGATCCCTGCCCCAGCTTTCAGTCGCCGATAGCGAAGATGGTGCAGGACTACCCGATTAAATCGTGCTCAGTAATTGCTCATATCCGCCAGGCTAATCGTGGTATCGTCGCGCTGGAAAATACCCATCCCTTTACCCGTGAACTCTGGGGGCGTAACTGGACTTACGCCCATAATGGCCAGCTGAATGATTATGAATCGCTGGCGACAGGGAAACTTCAGGCAATTGGTGAAACCGATAGCGAACGCGCTTTCTGCTGGCTATTACACGGCCTGGCTGAACACTATTCTGGTTCTCCGCAAGACCGGATGCGTGTCTTCAGATATATCGCCACGTTGGCCGGGGAGCTTTGCCAGAAGGGCGTCTTCAATATGTTATTGTCGGATGGTTGCTATGTGATGGCATTTTGCTCGACCAGCCTGTACTGGATCACGCGTCGGGCGCCCTTTGGGATGGCGACACTGATTGACAGAGACGTCAAAATCGATTTTCAACAGGAAACCACACCGAATGATGTGGTTTCCGTGATTGCCACCCAGCCACTGACGGGTGATGAGACATGGAATAAGATAATGCCCGGCGAGTGGGCGCTATTTTATATGGGTGAACGTGTAGTTTGATGCCAGTTGCGGCTGAGCCATATCACTGCTGAGTGGCTGGCTGACAATATAGCGTCCATCCATCACGGCGACACTCGGCGGCTGATGGGTTTGCTGGAAGTAGTCATAACCCGGTTTTAGCTGTTTCCAGAAATCTGCATAACGAGAGTATTTATGACGCTCCATATTCTCATTGGTCATATGAAAAGGATAAATACTGACCTGCACACTCGGCTGCCCGAATACCAGTGCACCGGTAACAAACTGAAAAATTTCATCAATACTGGCATCGGTCATGGCATAACAGCCTATTGAGACGCAGGCACCGTGGATCATCAGATAGTCCCCTTTATAGCCATGTATACGATCATAGCTGTTGGGGAAGCCAATATTAATGGCTTTATAATACTGGCTATCGGGTTTGAGTTGGCTACGGGTCACGTTATAAAACCCTTCCGGACTTTTTAAATCCCCCTGGCGCTTTTTCGGCCCGAGACCGCCGGAGTAGTTACAGATTGGGTAGCTATCCAGCAGCTGATAGGTTTCGCCTGCTTTGACATAAAGATTGAGCATGCGCTCTTCTTTGAACAGCTCAAGATAAACCGGTGAACCGATAAACTTTTGTTTATATTCTTTATTAGTCAGCTTATTAGGGCTGCTATTATTCAGTAAGCCAGCAAATGATATGCATGGCAACAGAAGTATCGCAATAAAGAGTGCGATTTTACGCATACAGCTTGTTCCTTGATAAATCACCAATCGTTTTGCCAGAACGGCAAGAAAAATCCAGGGGCGGGTATTTTTTGTACTCGATGTCATACTTTATCACTCCGCTATTTTTTTCGCAAGGGAGGTTCTTATCCTGAGATTTTTTCCTTCTTAGCCCCTGTATTGTCAGCGTAATACTGTATTATTATACAGGTATTGATGGGGGTCATGATGCGTAAAATCATCCATATTGATATGGACTGTTTCTTTGCCGCAGTTGAAATGCGTGATAACCCGGCTTTGCGGGATATTCCTGTGGCGGTCGGTGGCAGCCTTATGCAGCGTGGCGTGATCAGCACCGCGAACTATCCGGCGCGTCAGTTTGGCATTCATAGCGCCATGCCAACCGCCCTGGCGTTTAAACGCTGCCCACATTTGACACTGCTGCCAGGCCGCTTTGAAGCCTATAAAAAAGTATCGTGCCAAATCCACGAGATTTTCTCCCGTTATACTTCATTGATTGAGCCGCTTTCACTGGATGAAGCCTACCTTGATGTCAGTAACAGTCCTCATTGTCAGGGTTCTGCTACGCGAATAGCGGCAGAAATTCGTCAGACGATATATGACGAACTGCAACTGACAGCCTCTGCGGGGATTGCGCCGGTTAAATTTCTGGCCAAAATAGCTTCAGATATCAATAAACCCAATGGCCAGTTTGTGATTACGCCACATCAGGTCGAGGGATTTGTAAAAACGCTACCGCTTATCCGTATCCCTGGTGTGGGGAAGGCTTCTGCCGCCAGGCTGGAAAAAATGGGTTTACATACCTGTGAGGATGTACAAAAGAGTGATTTATTAACACTCCTTCGTCACTTTGGCCAGTTGGGCCGCATATTATGGCAGCGCAGCCACGGTATCGATGAACGTGAAGTGATCAGCACCCGGCAGCGTAAATCGATAGGTGTTGAACGCACACTGGCGCAGGATATTTATCAATGGGATGATTGTGCCGCGATTATTAACACGCTGTATCAGAAACTGGAACAGCGACTGGCGAAGGTAAAACCCGACCTGCTGATTGCCCGTCAGGGGGTTAAGCTAAAATTCAATGATTTTCAGCTGACCACTCAGGAGCATATCTGGCCCTGTCTGAATAAAGAGGATTTGCTGACCACCGCTTATCACACCTGGCATCAACGACGGCGTGGACGTGGTGTACGGCTGGTGGGATTGCATGTGACCTTAATCGATCCTCAGCGGGATCAGCAATTGTCACTCGCGCTTTAATTTTAACCGGATCTATCATTGACTCCTGCCATCATCGGTTGATGACAGGAGAGACACGCTCTGAATCGCAAATCGCTTATTTTTCAGGGATCGCTTTCAGTACTTCCGTCAGTAATTTCCAGTAATGGCCAACGCTGGCGATATTCACTTGTTCGTCCGGAGAGTGTGGGCCGGTAATGGTCGGCCCAATGGAGACCATATCCATATCAGGATAGGGTTTGCGGAACAGGCCACACTCCAGCCCGGCATGAATAATCTGGATATTCGGCGTCTTATGGAACAGGCGCTGATAGGTATCACGTACCAGGTGCATCACGGGTGAGTGGCTATCGGGTTGCCAGCCGGGATACTCTCCCTTCGCTTGTGTGCGGGCACCGGCCAGTTTCCCCAGCGAGTCCAGCATACTGACAACATAGGCTTTGCCACTGTCGATCAGTGAACGGATGAGACAATGAATTTCCACATTATCTTCCGTCATGGTCACCACACCCACATTCAGTGAAGTTTCAACGACGCCTTTTGCGACATCGGAGTTACGGATCACACCATTCGGCATCGCATTCAGCAGATAGATAAATGTATCAGCGGACTGTGTGCTGAGTGCGCGGCGATCATCGGCGACTTGATCGCTGAGTAATTGCAGATTCGGTTCTTTTTCTGCCAGTTCATTTTTCAGGATTTGCTGGTAATGATTGACCCGTGTTTGCAGCAGATCCCATTTATCGGCAGCGACAGCGAAAGTCGCGAACGCTTCGCGTGGGATGGCATTGCGTAATGAGCCACCGTTGAAATCCACCAATTGTAAATCCAGATCCTGGCCATATTCGGCAAAAAAACGAACCAGTAATTTATTGGCATTCCCTAGACCGAGGTGGATCTCTCCCCCGGAGTGACCCCCTTTCAGGCCCTTTAAGGTCAATTTAACACACTGGAAACCAGGGCGAATGGGTTCACGGATCAGCGTCAGTTGAGAGGTAAAATCGATCCCTCCCGCGCAGCCCATGTAGATTTCGCCTTCCTCTTCTGAGTCGGTATTAATCAGAATATCGGCCTGCAGCCAGTTGGGCTGTAAACCAAACGCGCCCTCCATGCCGGTCTCTTCTGTCATTGTCAATAGTACTTCTAACGGGCCATGAACGACGTTATCATCGGCCAGCACCGCGAGTGCGGAAGCCATACCAATGCCGTTATCTGCCCCCAGCGTGGTGCCACGCGCTTTGACCCACTCACCGTCGATATAAGGCTGAATCGGATCTTTAGTGAAATCATGAGCAGTATCGTCGTTTTTCTGTGGCACCATATCAAGATGTGCCTGTAAAGCGACGGGTTGACGGTTTTCCATACCTGGCGTCGCTGCTTTACGGATAAGAATGTTACCCGCCTGATCGCGTTCTGCCTCTAATCCCCGCGTTTTCGCCCATCCCATGATATATTCAGCGAGCTGTTGTTCATGATAGGACGGATGAGGGATGGCACAGATGCGGGCAAAAATATCCCATAGTGGTTGTGTGGATAACTGAGACAGCTCAGACACAATAAGTCTCCTTACAATAGCCTGCAAAATGTGTTTACAGGGTCGAGGTTAGCAATAATCGTCAATCAACGCAGAAGGACATACCAGAGGATGAGGATACCACTTTATAGCAGGACCGGTGGCCTGAACAGTGCAAAAAGCGGGATGATCGCGGCTAAACACTGGTTTTTAGCGCTTTATGTCTCTATAATCTCGCGCATTATTTCCCCCTCGAATATTATTTTTAGGCCTTAAAATAGAGGCCAGGACACTGCACATGAGAGAAAAATACGTCGTCACCTGGGATATGCTACAGATCCACGCCCGCCAATTAGCCAGTCGCCTGATGCCGTCTGAACAATGGAAAGGAATTATCGCGGTCAGTCGTGGTGGCCTGATCCCAGGGGCATTACTGGCGCGTGAACTGGGTATTCGTCATGTTGATACGGTTTGTATTTCCAGTTATGACCACGATAGTCAGCGCGAGCTGATCGTTCTGAAATGTGCTGAAGGTGATGGTGAAGGTTTTATTGTAATTGATGACCTGGTGGATACCGGTGGCACGGCGGTTGCCATTCGTGAAATCTATCCCAAAGCACACTTTGTCACGATTTTTGCCAAACCGGCCGGGCGCCCACTGGTTGATGATTATATTGTTGATATCCCACAGGATGTATGGATCGAGCAACCGTGGGATATGGGGGTGATGTTTGTGCCGCCCATCTCCGGTCGTTAATTGATCGCATCAATATCTTTGTTCCCCGCCTGATCATACTGGCGGGTTTTTTCTGGCGCGCTGGACGCTAAAAGAGTAAAACGATGGGAACGATATATGTCACATAATCTTAGCGAAACACTATTTAAGCCACAATTCGACCATCCGGAAACCTCGACACTGGTACGCCGTTCTGTGATTGATCCCCTCGCCAGCCGTCCTGTTGATCACTGGTATCGTTTAATTAATCGCCTGGAATGGATCTGGCGTGGTATACCGCCTCAAGATATCCTCGATGTACAGGCACGTATTGCGATGAGCGATGCGCCACGCACGACCCCGGAACTTTACGATACTGTCACCGGATATCGTAGTGGCAACTGGATCTTTGAATGGTCAAAGCAGGCGATGAGCTGGCAGCAAAAAGCGGGGCAGGAAAATGAAGCCATTGCCCGTGGCCATCACTGGTTGCGGGCATCCGGTCTTTATAGTATTGCCGCTTACCCGCATATTAAAGGTGACGAACTGGCTGAGCAGGCACAAACCCTGGCTTACCGCGCTTATCAACAAGCGGTACAGTGTTTGCCCGGCTCACTGCGTGAACTACCCGTCGCGATCCCCGGCGGCTCGCCAATCACCACCTTTTTACATCTCCCTGATGGTGAAGGCCCCTTTCCTGTCATTATGATGTGCGGTAGCCTCGATGGGCTGCAAATTGACTACTACAGCTTATATGCCAACTATTTTGCTCCAGCGAGGATAGCGATGCTAACGCTGGATATGCCCTCCACAGGATTTTCATCGAAATGGAAGTTGACTCAGGAAACCAGCCTGCTACATCAACATGTCCTGCAGCAATTACCGACTATTCCGTGGGTTGATCATACCCGGGTTGCAGCGTTTGGTTTTCGTTTCGGCGCCAATGTGGCAGTACGACTGGGCTATCTGGCACCACAATATCTCAAAGCGGTGGCCTGTCTCGCGCCAGTCGTCCATCAGTTGCTGACAGAACCACGACGCCAGAGAGCGATCCCGGGAATGTATCTCGATGTTCTGGCATCCCGGCTGGGTATGTACGATGCCTCTGATGAAGCATTATGTGTAGAACTGAACCGTTATTCGCTGAAGAACCAGGGATTACTGGGACGACGTTGCCCGACGCCGATGCTATCCGGATTCTGGCAAAATGATCCGCTCAGTCCGCAACAGGAGTCTGGATTAATTACCGCTTCGTCTGTGAATGGGAAATTGCTGGCGATCCCCTCGACACCGGTCTATCACAATTTCGATGATGCATTACGGCAGATAACCGCCTGGCTTAAACAGCAATTAGCCTGACACGCGGTTTATATTCTTCCTTATATCGATATCGCGGTTGCGACGTGCTATTGGTGTTCAGATTGTTAATCGTTCTCAGGAATATCCCAATCATTAAATGAAAACCTATCAGAATATTACGAGCCAGTTAACATTTTTTTGCGTCTTTTTTTATTATATTCGCTGCATCAATTCTATGAGTATCAGACGAATAAAAAAATTATGGCAGGTCTCACCATCCATAGGGTCATGTTTGCGAGAGGATATTGCATATGACTTCACTTTTAACCACCCCATGGTTGCCGGTCTGTTTTATTGATGGCACCACCGGGAGAATGGCACCCATTGCACTGGCCGATGAAAATATTGCTGATATCGCTGTATCCCGGGCCGATTTACAAGGTGCTGCCTGGCAATTCTTACTCGCTTTATTGCAATCGACGCTGGCACCTGAAAATAGCTATCGCTGGGAAGATATCTGGGAGGAGGGATTAACGGCGGAAGCGGTACACAATGCGCTGCTCCCCCTGGAACCGTACTTTCAGCTTTCTGCGGACTCTCCCTCATTTATGCAGGATTTTGAACACTTCAGTGGCGAAGAGATTTCTATTGCTCAGCTTCTGCCAGAGATCCCGGGTGCCCAGACGATCAAATTCAATAAAGATCACTTTATCAAGCGTGGTATCACAGAACGTTTTTGCCCTCATTGCGCCGCCCTTGCCCTGTTTTCGTTACAGCTCAATGCCCCATCAGGAGGCAGAGGATATCGTACCGGACTGCGTGGCGGTGGCCCGCTGACCACGCTGATTAAACTGCAGGAATATCAGGGCAAGCGGCAAACACCCCTGTGGCGCAAATTGTGGCTGAACGTGATGCCGCAGGACGTGGCAGGTATGCCATTACCCACTACCTATAATGACGCCATTTTTCCCTGGCTGGCAAAAACGCGAACCAGTGAGCCACCGACAGAGACCATAACTACGCCAGAACAGGTCAATAAATTACAGGCGTATTGGGGAATGCCACGGCGTATTCGGCTCAATTTCTCAAAAACAGAGAACGGTCAGTGTGATATCTGTGGCGCCGTCAGCGATCAACTACTCACTACGATGAGCGTTAAGAACTACGGAGTGAAATATGAAGGCTGGCAACACCCGCTGACCCCCTACCGGCGACCGCTCAAAGAGGACAGTGGCTTGTTCTCTGTCAAGCCGCAACCCGGCGGTCTTATCTGGCGCGACTGGCTGGGCTTAAGTTATCAGCAGCAGACAGAAAATAATAACGAGTATCCGGCACAGGTGGTCAGGATATTTCATTCTCATCGTCTCAGGAAGACAAAAGTCGGATTATGGGGATTTGGCGCTGATTTCGATAATATGAAAATTCGTTGCTGGTACGAGCATCAGTTTCCATTATTAATGACCGAAAATATCATGCCTGATTTACGCCAGGCAGCGAAAACAGCGATACGTCTTCTTAGCTTATTACGTAGCGCGCTGAAAGCGGCCTGGTTTGACGATGCTAAGGGCGCACGCGGTGATTTTAGTTTTATCGATATCGATTTCTGGAATCTGACCCAGCAAAAATTTCTCGATTTTATTCACCATCTTGAAAAAGGTGAGGATCGGGACGCTTTGCTGAATCAATGGCAAAAAACCTTATGGCTATTCACGCGCAATTATTTTGATGAGCATGTTTTTAGCAATCCGTATGAAGATAATGATCTGAAACGTTGTATAGCAGCGCGCAAAAAATATTTTACGCCGACGAAGGAAAAAAAGAACAGCGAAGCCACAAAGCAGAAGGGGGCTAAATGACAATAGTGCAGGATGATCATCAGGCGACGTTACGCCGCTGGTATGATGAATTACAGGAAAGGCGTGGAGACCGTGCCAGCCTGCGGCGCAGCAATACGATCAGTGACATCTGTCTCTCCGAAGGTTTTCGCTCACTGCTGCTGCAAACCCATACTTTATGGAAAAAAGAGCATCAGGAATGGCGGATCACTGCTCTGGCGCTCACTGCGGCTTTGGCTGCGGATATCAAAACAGTCGTTCAGAATACGCCCTTTGCTGCCCAGTTAGGGCAGCAAACGGGTGATAAACCGGTGATGTCGGAGCAGCGCTTTCGCCGTTTATCGGCGGTGAAAGATCCCGATGATTTACTGCGCCAGCTACGCCGTGCGGTAAAACTCCTGAGAGGAAACGTCAATCTGTCGTCACTGACGGAAGATATCTTCCACTGGTGCCAGGAATACGATGATGTGCAAAACCATAAACGTCGCCGCCAGCCACTCACTGACTTTATCACTATCCGCTGGGCACTCGACTATTACCACGCTGACGAAGACGAATAAAACCGTCAACTATTTTACCGGGATCTCTTTATGACAACATTTATTCAGCTCCATTTATTAACGGCTTACCCTGCGGCCAACCTGAACCGTGATGACAGTGGCCGCCCGAAAACCGTATTCGTGGGCGGTGCTACACGCCTGCGTATCTCCTCCCAGAGCCTGAAACGGGCATGGCGCACCAGTGCGCTGTTTGAGCAGGCGCTGGCGGGTCATATTGGCATACGCAGCGGCAGGATCGCCCGCACAGCGGCAGAAATCATGATGGAAAATGGCATAGATGAGAAAACCGCTGTCGCCTATGCACAGGATATTGCTAATTATTTGGGTAAAGTTAAAAACGATAAAAAATATAAAGATCAACTGCCGAATGCGGAAACCGAGCAGCTGGTACATATCAGCCCGGCGGAGTTCGAGGCGGTAAAAGAGCTGGCGCATCGTCTGGCAGAAGAACGGCGTAAACCGAAAGAGGAAGAACTCAATCTGCTACGTCAGGATCGCATGGCGGTTGATATTGCGATGTTTGGCCGCATGCTGGCCGAGAAACCCGAATTTAATATCGAAGCGGCTTGTCAGGTGGCCCATGCGTTTGGTGTTGCGGAAACCACGATCGAAGATGACTTCTTCACCGCCGTCGATGACTTGCGCGCCGCCTCTGATGATGCGGGGGCAGGCCATCTGGGTGAGACCGATTTTAGTTCGGCGCTGTTCTATACCTATATCTGCATTGATAAAGATCTGCTGGTGAAAAATCTCAATGGCGATGCAGCATTAGCCAATAAAACGCTACGTGCTTTCACGGAAGCGGCACTCAAAGTCTCGCCGACGGGTAAACAAAACAGCTTTGCCACCCGGGCTTATGCCTCCTGGGCGCTGGCAGAGAAAAGCACCGATCAGCCGCGCTCGCTGGCGGCGGCCTTTTATGAACCCATTACCGGCACCAGCCAGCTGGATGTGGCGATCGAGCGCATTACCGCTTTACGCAACAATATGAACAGCGTGTATGGTCAGTGCAGTGATACCATAGATTTTGACACAACCCGCAAGCAGGGCAGCATGAACGCGATGCTCGATTTTATCTGTGCATAAGGGCGAGTCTATGAGCCAATATCTGGTTTTTCAGCTTCATGGGCCGATGGCTTCCTGGGGGATGGCCGCCCCCGGAGAAGTGCGCCATAGTCAGCCGCTTCCTACCCGTTCAGCCCTGCTCGGATTGCTGGCGGCGGCTGTCGGGATCTGCCGTGATGAAGAGGAGCGATTGCATCTTTTCAATCAGCACTATGCCTTTCTGTTATCGGCCAGTCATCACCCCCGCTGGGCCCGGGATTACCATACGGTACAGATGCCAAAAGCGGTACGTAAAGTCCGTTATTTCAGTCGTCGGGAAGAGCTCCATGATCCGAAGGTGTTAGAGACGCTGGTCACGCGACGTGACTATTACACCGATAGCTGGTGGCTGGTTGGCATCGCTCTGACCGCCAATGCGCCCTATACCCTCGAACAGTTACAGGAGGCATTGCGCCAGCCGGTTTTCCCGCTTTACCTGGGACGTAAAAGTCATCCATTAAGCTTACCGCTGGCCCCCTTATTACTGGAAGGCGAAGCAGCGGATGTCTTAACTCAGGCCTACCACCACTATCGGGCAAAGTGGCGGCAACTAAAAATCCCGCTGCCGCCATTGCAAAATGAGTGCTGGTGGGAAGGAGAACATGCGGGACTGGAAGCCAATAAAATTTTGTACACCCGTGATAATCCCTTAAGTCGTAAGCAGTGGCTGTTCGGTGAACGCATCGTCAATCAGGGAACCGGGATCATCAAGGAGGAGACATGTACCTCTCAAGAATAACTCTCTATACCAGCCAGTTTTCTCCTGAGCAGTTACTCCAGCTCATCGAACGGGGCGAATACGTCATGCATCAATGGCTGTGGCAATTATTCCCTGCGATGGAAGCCCGGCAATTCCTCTATCGTCGTGAAGAATTACAGGGCGCATTGCGCTTCTTTGTTCTCTCAGCGCAACCCCCTGTCGCCAGTGAGATCGCAGAAGTGCAATGCCGCCCGTTTGATCCGGCATTAAGTGTCGGGCAACAGTTATGTTTTAGCCTGCGTGCTAACCCGACGATATGTAAAGCAGGCAAACGTCATGATCTGCTTATGGATGCCAAACGTCAGGTGAAAGCGCATGTTGATAAAAGAGACATCTGGCCTTATCAGCAAAAAGCGGCGCTGACGTGGCTGGCACAACAGGGAGAACGTCACGGCTTTACGCCCACGGAAGTCAGCATTGACGCTTATCGCCAGCAGCAGATCAGAAGCCAGAAATCGCGCAGGAGTATTCAGTTCAGCAGTGTCGATTATAACGGCACGCTGGTGGTCAATCAGCCAGCGCTCTTTTTACAAAGTCTGGCATCAGGATATGGCAAAAGCCGAGCCTTTGGCTGTGGTCTGATGATGATTAAGTCCTGGAACGGAGCATGACATTTATTCCGCTGAGCCCGATTCCGCTTAAAGATCGCACCTCAATGATCTTTCTCCAGTACGGGCAAATCGATGTGCTTGATGGGGCATTTGTGCTGATTGACAAAACCGGAATACGCACGCATATACCGGTAGGCTCGGTGGCCTGCATCATGCTGGAGCCGGGAACCCGGGTCTCTCATGCGGCGGTACGCCTGGCATCCACCGTCGGCACTTTACTGGTCTGGGTGGGGGAAGCGGGTGTCCGTCTTTATGCTTCCGGGCAACCGGGTGGCGCACGCTCAGATAAGCTACTTTATCAGGCAAAACTGGCGCTGGATGACGATTTACGATTGAAAGTGGTGCGCAAGATGTATGAGCTCCGTTTTCGTGAGCCGCCCCCGGCGCGCCGTTCTATTGAGCAACTGCGTGGTATTGAAGGTTCCCGGGTTCGTCAAACCTATATTCTGCTGGCCAAACAGTACGGTGTTAAATGGCATGGACGCCAGTATGACCCCCAGGACTGGGAAAAAGGCGATGTTATCAATCAGTGTATCAGTGCGGCCACTTCCTGCCTGTATGGTATTACTGAAGCGGCAGTGCTGGCTGCGGGCTATGCACCGGCAATTGGATTTATCCATAGTGGTAAACCGCTCTCTTTTGTGTATGACATTGCGGATATTGTCAAATTTGAGTCAGTGGTACCGAAAGCCTTTGAAATAGCGTCTCGTTATCCAACGCAACCTGATCGTGAAGTTCGGCTGGCTTGTCGGGATATATTCCGTAGTACCCGACTGACGGGAAAACTGATCCCATTAATAGAACAAGTCCTTGCGGCGGGTGAAATATCACCGCCGCAACCTGCACCTGATATGCTGCCACCGGCGATTCCAGAACCCGAGTCATCAGGAGATATTGGCCATCGGGGAGGCCATGGATGAGTATGGTGATGGTTGTGACGGAAAATGTGCCTCCCCGTTTACGTGGGCGACTGGCGATCTGGCTGCTGGAAGTCCGTGCGGGCGTTTATGTCGGTGACACGTCAAAACGAATTCGTGAAATGATCTGGCAACAGGTCACCCAGCTTTGTGATAATGGTAATGTTGTTATGGCATGGGCGACCAATAATGAATCAGGTTTCGATTTTCAGACATGGGGGGAAAATCGCCGTATGCCGGTAGATTTTGACGGCCTCCGGTTAGTCTCTTTTTTTCCTGTTGTAAATCAATAAATTAATTCCTCTTTAACAATTTGTTTTTTAGTAAAATCGTGGTAGATTTTTTTTGCTAAAAAAAGTCCATGCGAAACAAGTATATACATTTAGAGTGTTCCCCGCGCCAGCGGGGATGAACCGGGTAATTTACGCTCCAGCAGTGCCGGAGCGTTAGTGTTCCCCGCGCCAGCGGGGATGAACCGTAACAGATAAAGATAATATCTTGCCAATTCGTGTGTTCCCCGCGCCAGCGGGGATGAACCGCCGTTCTCATTCCGGCCTCTGACACCGAGTGTGTGTTCCCCGCGCCAGCGGGGATGAACCGATATACGAAATCCCGGTTTCAACGGGTGAAATGTGTTCCCCGCGCCAGCGGGGATGAACCGGACAGCAACGGTACGGATTATGTTGTGGGTCAGTGTTCCCCGCGCCAGCGGGGATGAACCGGGTCGTTGCTGGAGGGAGGGAGTCAAAATCTGGTGTTCCCCGCGCCAGCGGGGATGAACCGCGTACGCGCCAACTGTTATCTGAATACTAAAAGTGTTCCCCGCGCCAGCGGGGATGAACCGTAATTTCTGGTGAGAAGGGGTTTTTTGTGGAGGTGTTCCCCGCGCCAGCGGGGATGAACCGCCACCGTAGTAATACGAGGGCTTTAATAAATCGTGTTCCCCGCGCCAGCGGGGATGAACCGACAGGTAACGCCGACAGTGTCAACGCAATTGAGTGTTCCCCGCGCCAGCGGGGATGAACCGGGTACGCGGCATGAGTGCGGACGTGGTAGGGAGTGTTCCCCGCGCCAGCGGGGATGAACCGGATTTTGGCGGTGTGGCGCGGTGTACCGGGACGTGTTCCCCGCGCCAGCGGGGATGAACCGGTATTAAACATGACAAACTTTTTATATAACCGGTGTTCCCCGCGCCAGCGGGGATGAACCGGTGTCGGTCGCACCGTCATTGCCGATACCCGTGTGTTCCCCGCGCCAGCGGGGATGAACCGCCAACTTGCCTGATAAAACTTTCGTAACGCCGGTGTTCCCCGCGCCAGCGGGGATGAACCGCCTCAAACGATTTAACGACAGCGTGACCATCAGTGTTCCCCGCGCCAGCGGGGATGAACCGAAATCGGGGAGATCTGTATCAGTGACAGCCGGGTGTTCCCCGCGCCAGCGGGGATGAACCGAGGGTTGTCGGATTTAGCCAGCGTCAGCAACTGTGTTCCCCGCGCCAGCGGGGATGAACCGGCTGAAACCTGCCTGGCTGCTGTCCTTTAGTAGTGTTCCCCGCGCCAGCGGGGATGAACCGTTTTGGCGTTGACGCCTTGCCACCACCTGAGCGTGTTCCCCGCGCCAGCGGGGATGAACCGGGGTTCATCAGCAGCGCACGACCGAGCCAGATGTGTTCCCCGCGCCAGCGGGGATGAACCGGGTAATTTACGCTCCAGCAGTGCCGGAGCGTTGTGTTCCCCGCGCCAGCGGGGATGAACCGTGGGCTGCAAAGAAAAAACAGTGGTTCTACCGGTGTTCCCCGCGCCAGCGGGGATGAACCGGCTGACGGAGTAACGGATTTAATCGGTTTATAGTGTTCCCCGCGCCAGCGGGGATGAACCAATCAGGTTATTTAAATCAGAAGCAATTAACCCGTGTTCCCCGCGCCAGCGGGGATGAACCGCCGTTGAACGGCAGGCGATGAATAACATTCTTGTGTTCCCCGCGCCAGCGGGGATGAACCGGTTCCCCACAATGCGGACGGGCGCAACGGTGCGTGTTCCCCGCGCCAGCGGGGATGAACCGAGAACTACACCAGTCAGACCGATGGTAACGGTGTGTTCCCCGCGCCAGCGGGGATGAACCGATCGCCAGGTTTTCATGGACGCAGCGATTCAGGTGTTCCCCGCGCCAGCGGGGATGAACCGCCAGCTTCGAAAAAAACCGCAACGCAACGCCTGTGTTCCCCGCGCCAGCGGGGATGAACCGTCTGCGGCCTGATCCACCCCCTGCGCCTGCCAGTGTTCCCCGCGCCAGCGGGGATGAACCGATATATCTAACAATTACGGCACATTTATCTTTGTGTTCCCCGCGCCAGCGGGGATGAACCGAAACTGGCATGATTGGCTTACCTCAGATTACTGTGTTCCCCGCGCCAGCGGGGATGAACCGCGTAAAAACATAAATTGTTGCGTACTCTATGCCTCTGGTGGCGCTACAGCGCTGCCAGTTCGTTCAGCGTGTCAGGATTGTGCTCAATCATTTTGATAAGCAGAATGGCTTGTCTATTAGGTTTAGCGAGTCCCTGTTCCCAGTTCTGCAGCGTCGTGACGCCAGTATGTAAATACTGGGCGAAAACAGCCTGTGACAGCTTCAGTTTTTCGCGTACCGCCTTCACTTCAGCCGGTGTCATCGTTACGGGTTTTATGCTGACCTTGTGCATTCGCAACGTTTTTTTGCCGCCATTAAACGCTCCCCACGCAGCCATGCCTTCCTGCAGTTCGCTAAAAATATCACGCTCTTTCATCAATGCCCTCTGCTCCTGGCCTGTTCAAGCATTTCGCGCTGTGCTTTGGTTAAATCATCTTTCTGATCTTTGTCATACAGGGTGAATAACAGAAAGTGGGACTTTTCCAGATACCCGTAGTCAATCACTCTGTAGTGGCTCCCAAAATCATAACATCTTTTTCGTACTGACAGCGGGATCCTCCACCATGATGCTGGTAAGGGCACTTCCGGTTGTCATAACCGCATAGCCATTGAATGATACTGTTGCCGCTGTCGCGCTATCGACGGCTAAAACACGTTATTAATCATCACGATCAGCCTGGTTGCCTTGAGCGTGCATCGTTCTGGTGGTATGGTTTAGCGTTTTTAATATTTTTGAGGTGATTTTCGCAATGCGCATTATTCTGCTTGGCGCGCCTGGCGCGGGGAAGGGAACTCAGGCTCAATTCATTATGGAGAAATACGGTATTCCACAAATCTCCACCGGCGATATGCTGCGTGCGGCGGTAAAATCGGGTTCTGAGCTGGGTAAACAGGCGAAAGATCTTATGGATGCCGGTAAGCTGGTCACTGATGATTTGGTTATCGCGCTGGTGAAAGAGCGTATCGCACAGCCTGACTGCCGCAATGGTTTCCTGCTGGACGGTTTCCCGCGCACCATCCCACAGGCGGATGCGATGAAAGAGGCTGGCATTGCCGTCGATTACGTGCTGGAATTTGCTGTGCCTGATGAATTGATCGTCGATCGTATCGTTGGTCGCCGGGTACACGCCCCTTCCGGGCGGGTTTATCACATCAAATTCAATCCGCCGAAAGTCGAAGGTAAAGATGATGTTACCGGCGAAGTGTTAACCACCCGCAAAGATGATCAGGAGGAGACGGTACGTCAACGGCTGGTGGAGTATCATCAGATGACGGCCCCCCTGATCGGCTATTATCAGCAGGAAGCGCAGGCGGGCAACACTCGCTATGAAAAAGTCGATGGCACCAGAGTGGTAGCTGATGTCCGCGCCGATCTGGAAAAGATCCTGAACTAATCCTGTGCATTCTCATCCGCTGATCGGTGGGATGCGCCCCCTGGTAAAGGTAGCGTCGCCCGTATTTTCGCTACCTTTATCTGCCATACCCGTCATCAAGAGGTGGTTATGTCGCGAACGAAAACCGGTATTCTGCTGGTTAACTTAGGCACCCCTGATGCCCCCACGCCACGGGCGGTAAAGCGCTATCTGCGGCAGTTTCTCAGCGATAAACGGGTGGTGGATACCTCACGTCTGTTATGGTGGCCACTACTGCGCGGGGTGATCCTGCCGCGCCGTGCGCCGCGTGTGGCCCGATTATATCAGGCTATCTGGATGGACGGCGGCTCACCCCTGCTGGTCTATAGCCGCCAGCAACAACAGGCCCTGGCGGCGCGTCTTCCGAATACGCCGGTCGCGTTAGGAATGAGCTATGGTTCTCCTTCACTGAATGAGGCGGTGGATGAACTGCTGGCACAGGGGGTGGCGCATATCGTGGTATTGCCACTCTATCCACAATACTCCTGTTCAACCGTGGCGGCTGTATGGGATGAACTGGCGCGCATTCTGGCCAGAAAGCGTGCCATGCCGGGTATTTCGTTTATTCGCGACTACGCGGATGCGGCCAGCTATATCACGGCACTGGCCCACCGGGTACGTCGCTCTTTTGCCCAACACGGTGAGCCGGATGTGCTGTTGCTCTCTTATCATGGCATTCCTCAGCGCTATGCTGACGAAGGGGATGATTATCCACAACGTTGCCGCGATACCACCCGTGCGCTGATTGCCGCGCTGGGCCTGCCAGCGCAACGGGTCATGATGAGCTTTCAGTCACGTTTTGGCCGTGAACCGTGGCTTATGCCTTATACCGATGAGCTACTCAAAAAGCTGGCTGAAGATGGCGTCAAACATATTCAGGTTATCTGTCCGGGGTTTGCGGCGGATTGTCTGGAAACCCTGGAAGAGGTCGCGCTACAGTATCAGGCGCTTTTCCTTGCCGCTGGCGGTGAAAAATATGCCTATATCCCGGCACTGAATGCGGATGAACGGCATATTACGATGATGGTCACGCTGACGGCGCCCTATTGTTAGAGCCTGGCCCATCAGGCTATTTTACTTGCCATTTTGGCCCTGGGCAGTGCCCGAAATCTTCACGTACTACCTGTACGCTGCGGTTTCTCCGCGCTGTCCGTGTCCAGACTGGCTGCGCCAATAACGTCTGCTGGGCCAGGCGCTTAATCGCACAGTCAATATCAATGCGGAAAACTGCTTGGTCTGATGTTTTAACTCGTTATAATTCCAGTGTTTATTCATTCCGTCAGGGAGGAAAATATGCATCTGAAAAAACACCGTCTGGCACTGACTTTATTCGCGACACTGGCGCTGGGAAGTCTGTCCGCGCAGGCTTATGAGCAGGATAAAACCTATAAACTCACCATTTTGCACACCAATGATCATCATGGCCATTTCTGGCGCAATGATTATGGCGAATATGGCCTGGCCGCACAGAAAACGCTGGTGGATGATATCCGCAAAGAGGTTGCCGCTGCCGGTGGTAGCGTATTGTTGTTATCGGGCGGCGATATTAACACCGGTGTGCCGGAGTCCGATCTACAGGATGCTGAACCCGATTTTCGTGGTATGAATCTGGTGGGCTATGATGCGATGGCCATCGGTAATCACGAGTTTGATAAACCGCTGAGTGTGCTGCGGCAACAGGAGAAATGGGCCAACTTCCCCTTGCTGTCGGCCAATATCTACCAGAAAAGCAGTGGCGAGCGTCTGTTTAAGCCGTGGGCCATATTTAAGCGCGATGGCCTGAAAATCGCGGTTATTGGCCTGACCACCGATGACACCGTGAAGCTGGGAAATCCGGATTTTTTTACCGACATTGAGTTTCGTAAACCCGCAGATGAAGCCAGACGGGCGATTGAGACCTTACAGCAGAGTGAAAAACCTGATGTGATCCTCGCTGCCACCCATATGGGTCATTACGATGACGGTCATCACGGCTCTAATGCGCCGGGTGATGTCGAGATGGCACGCAGTCTGCCTGCCGGATCGCTGGCGATGATTATCGGCGGTCACTCCCAGGACCCGGTCTGCATGGCGGCGGAGAATAAAAAACAGGTTGATTATGTGCCAGGCACACCTTGCGTGCCGGATAAACAGAACGGCATCTGGATTGTGCAGGCGCACGAATGGGGAAAATATGTTGGCCGTGCTGATTTTGAGTTCCGCAATGGTGATATGAAACTGGTGCGCTATCAGTTGCTGCCGGTCAATCTGAAGAAGAAAGTGACCTACGATAATGGCCAGAGCGAGCGGATATTGTATACGCCACAAATCGCTGAAAACGCGCAGATGCTGTCATTGCTGACGCCATTCCAGAATAAAGGGAAGGCTCAGTTAGAGGTTAAAATTGGTCGTGTCAATGGTCATCTTGAGGGCGATCGTAGCAAAGTGCGCTTTGTACAGACCAATATGGGGCACTTGCTGCTGGCGGCACAGACGGCACGGGCGCAGGCGGATTTTGCGGTGATGAGCGGTGGTGGTATCCGCGACTCTATCGAAGCGGGCGATATCACCTATAAAGATGTTCTAAAAGTTCAGCCGTTTAGTAATGTGCTGGTGTATGTCGATATGAGTGGTCGGGAAGTCACCGAGTATCTTACGGCGGTGGCGCAGCTGCAGCCGGATTCTGGTGCTTACCCGCAGTTCTTCAATGTCAGCTTTACTGCGAAAAACGGCAAGCTCAATGATTTAAAAATCAAAGGGGAAGCGATTGATCCAGCAAAAATTTACCGCATGGCGACCCTGAACTTTAATGCTGCCGGTGGAGATGGCTATCCTGTTATCGATAAAAAACCCGGATATATCAATACCGGTTTTATTGATGCGGAAGTGCTGAAAGAGTATATCCAGCAAAACTCCCCGCTGGATGCCGCTGCCTTTGATCCAAAGGATGAAGTGCGCTGGCAGTAATGCCCAGCGACTTCAGCACCATCGCGCGCTTCAGTCGTGGCGCGCGATATCAGCAAATCGGGCTGACAGTAGTTGCGCCAGATCACCCGCTGTCAGTTCGATATCCAGCCCGCGTTTGCCACCGGAAATATACAAGGTGGCAAACCCCTGAGCCGAGATGTCAATCAGAGTCGGCAGGCGTTTTTTCTGTCCCAGCGGACTGATCCCGCCAACCAGATAGCCAGTGACCCGTTGTGCTACCAGCGGATCGGCCATATCAACTTTTTTCACATTCAGCGCTTTAGCGACTTTTTTCAAATCCAGAGAGCTGGCAACCGGCGTGACAGCGACTGCCAGATGTTTGCTATCGCCATTAATTGCCACCAGCAAGGTTTTATAAACCTGATCCGCATTGAGTCCCAGTTTACGTACCACTTCGTCACCGAAGTGGGTCTCGTCGGGATCATGATCGTAATGGTGGAGGGTAAACGCGACTTTATTTTTTTCGAGTAATTTAATAGCCGGGGTCATAGTGTTCCTGTTAATTGTCTCTCTTTTATCATCTCAGGCAGGTTTCCCTCACCATATAAATGTGAGGCACCGACAGCCACGATATAGCGCCCGGATGGCAGGCTCAGCAGCTTTTGACACCAGGCGAGATGGCGCTGTTGCATCAGCATATCATGCAGCGGCTGACTAAAGGTCGAAGGTAACGGCAGCTTATCGTCGTCAGGTTGCCACCCACGCCACCAGCCGATCATCATCTCTAAAAGCCGTGCATTGGTATGCCAGTGCGTCAGGGTGTCGAGCAGTAATGTCAGCCCGTTATCGGGCAGGGCATGTAGTAATGTCAGCTGGCTGTCCGTCCCTTCCAGTTCAATCACCGGGATGTTGTGCTGATGTGCGGCAATCAGAAGCTGGTAATCAATGCCGTAATCCGGGCGTAATTCCAGGGTCTGCGCCTGAGTTGCCTGTAATATCATGGCAATCTGCCACAGTGGCTGCCGGTCAAACAGCGTGATGGAAACGCCTAATTCAGCCGTGCGTGCCACCAGCCTGGCCAGCTGTTCAGCGTTCAGGCGCTCCGCGAGTGGCGGATAAGTGGCGAGGTTGTCAAAGGGGGCATCATCGCGGGTAATATCGGCCTCGACGATCAGCGCGTCAGACTGGTGCAGCTTTTTCAGTAGTCTGGCAGGCAGGGGGGACATCTCGCTGGTTCCCATGTGAATACCGCCAACCAGATGCAGATAACGCTGTTCAGGCAGCATCATATCCTGTGCCGGCCAGCGATAAGTGGTGCTCATGGCGGCCTGCCATCGCAGTGATATTTGGTTTAGCCAGCCCATACGCGCTCTCCCGGTTGAAGCTCTCATGCTAGCGCGTATGGGGGATAACATCTAGTCCTGTGGTTTAAAACGCAGCAGGCGGTTGGCATTACTCACTACCGTAATGGAGGAGAGCGCCATCGCCGCGCCAGCAACCACCGGATTCAGTAAAGTTCCGGTCAGCGGCCATAAGATCCCGGCCGCAATCGGAATACCCAGCGCGTTATAAATAAACGCCCCCAGCAGATTTTGCCGCATATTACGCAGCGTGGCTCTGGCAATCGCCAGCGCGTCGGCGACCCCCTGCAAACTGTGGCGCATTAATGTCATGGCGGCGGTTTCAATCGCCACATCGCTGCCGCTTCCCATCGCGATCCCGACATCCGCCAGCGCCAGCGCCGGGGCATCATTAATTCCATCGCCGATCATCGCCACCCGCTTTCCCTGCTCTTGCAATTGCCGGATAGCATCCGCTTTTCCCTCCGGTAAAACGCCCGCAATCACGCTCTCCACCCCGGCTTCTCTGGCGATCGCCTGTGCGGTGGTCGGATTGTCTCCCGTCAGCATCACCAGATGGTAGCCCTGACGACGCAGGCGTGCCAGCGCCGCCACGCTGTCATGACGTAAGGGATCGCGAATAACGAACAGAGCCGCAATCTGACCCTCTATCGCCAGCAGAACCGGCGTTGCCCCCTGTGCCGCCTGATGGCTGATATCATCGGCCAGCGTGTGGTTAATCATGCCGCGCTCATCAAACAGCGCCTGACTGCCCAGCAACAGGGTATGGCCTTCGGCTTCGCCACTGACCCCGCGCCCCGGCAAAGTACGGAAATGATCGACCACCGGGAGTGTCAGCCCGGCGGCTTTGGTGCTGATGGCCCGCGCCAGCGGATGGTTGGCACCTTGTTCCAGTGCGGCGGCAAGCCGTAATACCGTCGCTTCGTCGGCACCGTTCAGGGTCTGGATCGCGATCAGCTGCGGTTTTCCTTCGGTCAAGGTGCCGGTTTTATCAAACACCAGAGTATCGACCTGACTGGCACGTTGTAATGCGTCGGCATCGCGCACCAGTACGCCATATTCTGCCGCCCGTCCGACACCGGCGATAATCGACATCGGTGTCGCCAGTCCGAGGGCACAAGGGCAGGCGATAATCAACACGGTAGTGGCGATCACCAGACTATAGATAATTTGTGGCGGCGGGCCAAAAAAGAACCAGATAGTGGCACTGAACAGGGCAATGGCGACCACTACCGGCACAAAGATGGCGGAGATTCTGTCGGCCAGCTGGCCGATTTCTGGCTTGCTGCTTTGTGCCTGACGTACCAGACGAATAATCCGCGCCAGGGTTGTGTGGCTACCGACAGCACGGGCGATAAACAGCACACTGCCATCCTGCATAACCGTACCGGCATGGATCGTGTCGCCAGTATTTTTCTGGCGCGGCAGTGGCTCGCCGGTGAGCATCGCTTCATCCAGCCATGCCTCGCCCTGGCTTATGGTGCCATCAACAGGGACACGATCCCCGGTGGTCAGTCGCAGCGTCATTCCTGGCTGAATCGCGGCGAGGGGGAGGATTTTTTCCCCCTCCTCTGTCACCACGCGTGCTGAGGGGGGAGTCAGGTTAAGCAGCTTTTCGAGCGCTTTTGATGATCGCAGGCGGGCACGGGCTTCCAGCATATGGCCGAGGTCGATCAGGCCGATAATCATCGCGCTGGCTTCATAGTAGAGATGGCGTGCGGCCAGCGGGAAGGCGTCAGGCCACAGGTTAACGCTGATCGAGTAAAGCCAGGCAACACCGGTGCCGAGCGCCACCAGGGTATCCATGGTCGCGCTGCCATTTTTCAGGCTTTTCCATGCACTACGGTAGAAGTGACCGCCCGCGAGGATCATCACCGCCAGGATTATTACGCCGGTTACCAGCCATGGCGTGCGATTCGCTGCCGTGACCGTCATATGATCGCCAGTCATCCCCCAGAGCATCACCACCACCCCGACCAGCAGGGCGATAGCCGCCTGCCAGCGGAAGCGTTTGATGGCGGCGGTCGCTGTCGCTTGCTGGCGTTCGCGGCGCTGGAGATCATCTTCGATCGCTTCGGCACGGTAGCCCGCGTTTTCTACCGCCTGTACTAATGCGCTGGCTGGCACATGACCCATTACCAGCGCAGTCCGCTCAGCCAGGTTGACCTGTGCCTTAACCACGCCTGGCACAGCAGCCAGCGCTTTTTGCACGTGCGAGACGCAACTGGCGCAACTCATCCCGTTAATCAGCAGTGTCTGATAGCTCTCTTCATCATCATGCGGTGCCGGAAGCGTTGCCGTAGCCGCTGTCAGTGCTTCCGGCGAAGTGGCTGATTCTGCCAGCGGTTTAGTTTTTGGGTGGCTGAGCGTCGCTTCGTATCCGGCTTGTTTAATGGTATCAATCAGTGCCTGTGCGCTGGCACTGCCTGTGACATGTGCGTGCGTCAGGGTAACTTCTGCCTGTTCAACGTCAGGGCGTTGCTCAAGGCAGGCTTTGACACGGCCGATACAGTGACCGCAGGATAAGCCCTCCAGGCTCAGGTCGATGGTTTGTGACATAGAAAACTCCTTATCGGATGGTTAACTTAGCGCTTGGCCCATCAGGCTATTTTACTTGCCATTTTGCCCCTGGGGAGTGCTCGAAATCCTCACGTACTCCGTGTACGCTGCGGTTTCTCCGCGCTGTCCGTGTCCAGACTGGCTGCGTCAATAACGCCTGATGGGAAGGCTCTTATCATACAGGGTAAACCTTCCCGTCAGGGGAAGGTCAAGTATTTACCATGCCGAGGGCAAATACTTTTTTGATTATCGTCGCTGGCAGCGTTGTGGCTCTCTCCAGCATAGCCCTAAACCGGGTGTCTGAATGAGGCGGCCGGGTATCGTTGTGGTTCTGACCCTCAGCAGGGCCAGTTAACAGGATGATTTACAGGTTGTTACCTGTCGAGGACAATCAACGGTGAATGGTTTGCGGGATCATTGACAATGGTGATATCCGCGCCATACAGCGTGGTTAATGTCTCCTGATTGAGTACCGTGTGGGGTTTTCCATTGTCAACAATCCGGCCTTTTTCCATCAATATCACGCGGTCGGCATAGCGTGCCGCAAGGTTGAGATCATGGATCACACAACAGACGTTAAATTGCTGCTCGTGTACCAGCTGGCGTAGCAGGCGAAAGAGCTGTTGTTGATGGTGAATATCCAGTGCTGACGTGGGTTCATCAAGAAACAGCCATTTGGGCGAGGGGACCGTTTCCCACAGCTGCACTAGCAGGCGCGCCAGTTGTACCCGTTGTTGTTCACCGCCGGACAGTTGCTGGTAGTCACGCGCAGCCAGTTCATGACAACCGCATAACTGCATAATATGGTGGATTTCATTACCCGAATGATGACCGTGACGGCAATATTTGCCCATCCGGATCACTTCCTGCACGCTGAACGGAAAGGCGATATGGTTATGCTGGCGCATCACTGCGCGGGTTTTTGCCAGTTCGCTTATCGACCATTGCGTCAGCGGTTTTCCCAGCATCGAGCATTGCCCGCTGTGTGGCTGCAGATAGCCGGTTAACTGTCGTAGCAGGGTCGATTTTCCCGCGCCGTTTGGCCCGAGGATGGCAACAATCTCACCGCCCGGTAAGGTCAGGGAAACATCATCGGTCAGACGCCGATCGCCCGCAAGATAAACCAGATTGCGCGCTTCTATCATGATGGCCTCCGGTTGCGGAGAATTAACCACAAGAAATAGGGGCCACCCAGCAGACTGGTGAGTAAACCCACGGGCATCTCTGCGGGCTGTACCAGAGTGCGGGCTAAGGTATCGGCTAACAGCAGCAAACAGGAACCGGCCAGCGCTGAGCAGGGAAGGAGCCAGCGATGATTGGCCCCGATGGTCATACGGATCAGATGCGGGATCACCAGGCCAATAAAGCCAATAATGCCACTGACTGAGACGGCTGCGCCGACCAGTAATGAACTCAATACTAAGAGTTGCTGGCGGCGGCGTTTGACGTTGATGCCGAGGTAGTGCGCTTCTTCATCACCCAACTGTAACAGATTCAGGGTATTGCCAAAGAAGAGCGTTATCGCTATGGCGGGCAGGATAAACGACGCCGCCACTAACAGCGTCGGCCACTGTGCCTGTCCGAGATTGCCCATCATCCATAGCGTCAGCTGGCGCAGCTGTTGCTCATCGCCGATATAACTGAGGATACCGATAGCCGCGCCGGAAAGGGCATTGATCGCAATCCCGGCTAACAGTAATTGCACCATGCCAGTATGGCTGCGTCGCTGGCTGATCAAAAAAATGATCGTGCAGACCAGGATGCTACCGATGACTGCAAAAATCATCTGTTCATAGAGCAGTAAAACGGCCGGTAAGGGGAGGGTGAGGACAATGGACATGCCAACCATCAACGCCGATCCGCTACTGACGCCCAGCAGTCCGGGATCAGCCATGGGGTTGCGAAACAGCCCCTGCATAATGGCCCCTGCGGTGGCCAGCGCCCCGCCCACCAGCACCGCTAACAGCACTCTTGGCAGGCGAATATTAAGCCAGATGTCGCGATATTCTCCATCGTAAAGATCAGCCAGGCGGATATTCAATGCTCCCTGACTGACCGCGAACAACATCAGGGCGACCAGCAATAGCGAAAGTGTGGTCAGTACTGTAACAGAAGAGAACGAATACTTGAGCACGAGCAACTCCAGTGACGTGGTGTGGCACAGAAATTCCGTGCCACGCGATAATTACGCCGGTTTCAATTCTGGCTCGATCAGAGCGTAAATCTGGTTGTCGAGTGCCGGAGCACAGGCCAGGGCATGAATATGTGCCGCGACATCCGCACGTCTGACAAAACCATGACACTCCTGATGCTGGAAGCGTTGTGCCTGCCCCGTCGCGTCGCCATCAAGCAGACCGCCAGGGCGCAGGATAGCGTAATCCAGCTGACTGGTTTGCAGCCAGCTTTCCGCCAGGGTTTTTTCCCGCACCGCCAGGCCAAAAGCGTTTCTGGCACGCGGCGATAAAAATGACCAGCTATCACCACATCCCAGTGAGGTGACCAGAATCATCCGTCGGATACCGGCTTTTTCTGCTTCATCAATCACAGTACGGTGAGCCTGATACTCCTGATTGCCCCCCATTGAGGAGATGATCAGCGCATCGGGGCCCGCAGCCAGGCAGGCGTCATGCACGACCCCGGCGTCACAGGCATCACCCTGAAAGACGTTGACGCCTTTTTTTTGCAGCTGAGCTGCAGCCTCAGGATCACGCACAACAGCCACCACCGGGCGCTGTTCTGCCAGCGCCAGTGCCAGTGTTGCTGCGCCCACGCCTTTGCCGCCTGCGCCGAACAGTAACCACGGGGTCATAAGTTCTGTTCCTGCAGGGAGGCTGCCAGGGCATGGAAGGCGCTGACCTGTTCACTCAGTAACTGGCGATGTTCATCGCGACCGAGGAAAATTTTCAGCATCACCGCGCCCGCCTGATTAAAGAACAGGATAGAGGCGGTATCCATACCCATAAATTTACGTTCAACCAGCGCGATATGGCTGCAGTTTCCGGCCTTGATATGCCCGGTCATGCCTTTTTTACCGCGCAGGTTAAAGTAGCCGTGACGGTGTGTGCCGGAAGGAAGCTCACCGCTAAATTCGAGGATGACATCGGCAGTATGAACCAGTGTTGTGACCGAACCCCATTGACAGACGGTATCCCAGATTGCATCGAACTGATCGCCCGGAACAATCGTTTTGACCGGCAGATTTTTAACCACCTCCAGCAAGGTGGTGTTGTACTGTTCAGCAACCGCTTCCAGCGTACCATCGGGCTCGGTTTTTAAAAAATCCGGCAAAGAGACATGGCTCATAAGTTCTCCTGTGTTATGGTTTTTCTACCGCAATCTGCGGTTCGTTAAGTTCCTGAATGAGTGTACCCAGAGAGCGTAAAATATTACTGGCCCAAAAACGCCCCTCATTGGTCAGGCGTACACAACTTGAGGCATCGGTGGTCAGCCCCGCCTGATGCCACTGGCGGAGTAAAGGGGCTAATTTTTCAGCATGAGGTGTCAGCTCATCCAGTGGGATACGTGCTGTTTCGACACCGGCCTGTAAGGTATGCCGCCACTGGTAGTTACGATCAATGGTTTTCATCATCATCATCAGCGGTTTTTTCCCGGCCGCGATGGACTCATGCCAGGCGGTGAGATTACGTTCGACCATCCATGAATAACCATTGACAGAGCCGCCTGCACCCGAACCGAAGGCCAGATAGTCAGCGCCTTGTTTAATCAGCAGGTTATAGAGATTACGTTCGCGCGTTGTGCGTGCCCAGTGACTGTTGCTGATACAACGCCAGCCAATGCTATCCATGAAATCACAGCCTTGCAGGTAGAGATCACGCAGCTGTGCCTGCGGAGGAATGGTGGTTCGTCCGGCCTCTACCGCTTTGCCCAGCGGCGTCTGGGGCAGCAGATTGAGGGCGTAGAGATCGACACCATCGAGGCCAATATCACGGGCGATAGCCAGATCTTCTGCCCAGGACTGCGCATCCTGATCCGGCAGACCAAACAGCAGGTCGCAGACTACCGTGGCGCGATCCCGCTTGACCAGCCCTTCCATGAAGGCGATCGCCGTTGGGCCATCGGATGTGCGCGCCATTTTTTTACGGATCTGGCTGTTGAAGGACTGGATACCGATAGAAAACCGATTAGCGCCCGCATCCAGGCAGGCATCAATCCGGTTATCGTCAAAGTTGAGTATCCGGCCTTCAATGGTGATTTCACAGTCGGGGGCCAGCGGCAGTTTTTCTCTTAATGTCGTAATGATACGCGCCAGATCTTGCGCGGACAGTGCGGAAGGTGTGCCACCACCGAAGTAAACCGCATGGATAGGCGCAGACTGGTGCAGTACGCTCCCGGCTTCCATTTCGATTTCCTGGATTAGCGCATCGGTATAGCGGGCACAATGATCTTGCTCAAAGCGGTTCTGATAGAAACCACAGAAGGTACAGTGGGTGGCACAAAAAGGAATATGTAAATAGGCCAGCCTCTTACGTGGTGGCGTGGTCTGGTTGATGACCGTTTGCCAGGTTTGTTCGACTTGCTCTTTTGCGACAGGAACAGCACTACGCCAGGGCATAGTGACCCGGCGATCTTTAAACGGCTGGTTTCCTTCCAGCGCATAATGTGCGGTGAAATCCAGCATATTTTCTTTATTATTCATATGTCTGTATCAATTCCATTTATTATTAAGGCCAGAATTGCTGATGCAGGGATTCGACCACATCGGCGATGCGCGGCCCCATCCCCAGAATCAGCGCTTGATCAACGGTAATAATACGGTGATTTTTCCAGGCTGCCGTATGGGTTATGCCAGCGATGGTACTCAGCCGACTGAGATTGTCACCGGCCATTTGTGATGTGACGACAATCACTTGCGGGTTTGCCGCAATCAGGGCTTCGGCACTGTGGCTTCTGTATTGCGAGTGCGTAGCAACATTTTCTGCCCCCGCCAGCGTCATAATAGCATCGGCGACACTGCCTTTACCGGCCACCTGGGGGGCGCTACTGCCCGCCGAGAGAATAAACAGCGCTTTAACAGGCGCCTCTTTCGTCGCCACGCTACGCTGAACCTGCGCCAGCCGTTGCTGGATATGGTTGACCAGCGTATCACCCTGTGCCGGGATCTGTAACGTGGTGGCCAGGGTGTGAATATTGGCGTACATCTGATCGACAGTAGCCGGTATCCGTGGCAGGGTAAGGACGTTGATTTTTTGTGCCCGCAACTGTTCGAGGGCAACATGGGGTTCAGCATCCTGCCAGGTGATAAAATGATCCGGGTGCAGGGATAAAATGCCTTCACTGCTGAGTTGTTTCCAGTAGCCGATATGCGGCAGCGCGGCCGTTTCGGGCGGCCAGGAGGTGGACTCATCCACCGCAACCACCCGGTTGCCTGCGCCCATCGCGTAGATCAGTTCGCTTAATGACCCTCCGGCGACCACGATCCGATCATTGGCCTCGACGTTAAAAAAACAGATAACTGCCAGTAATCCAGTGATAATTTTTTTCATCTTCAGAAGTTCCATGCGAAACTGACCGCTGTGTTAAAACCGGCCGCCGGAATTGATTCATGGGCGGTCTGGTAACGTTTGTCAGTCAGGTTGTTAAGTGCCAGATTGATCTGATATTGGTCCTGTGGACCAAATTCGGTATTGAACGCGAGATTCAGCGTCGCCCAGCCCGGGGAGTTAAGCTCCTTTGAGCCGGTTTTATCTTTAGCGCTGTTGGCCGCGCGGATAAAGAGATCCGAGCTGAGGCTGAGACTGTGGATCAGTTGGGTGTGTTTGACCCCCACTCTGCCGGTCAGCGAAGGTTCGCCAGTGTCCCAGGTGGTCAGTGTATTGCCTTTATACTGGCGACGCAGCAGATTACCGCTGAGATAAGGTGAAACCGCCCAGCCATTGTATTCGGCGGTCAGCTCCATACCCCAGCTTTTGGCGCGGTCGATATTATCGTAGTAATAATATTCTCCCCGTGAAGAGCTGCTATTGCCCTGACAGATCGCACCGCCTGAACAGGTGAGATTAGCGATGTAATCTTTGGCTTCTGAGTAGTAAATAGCACTATCGATCAGCCACATATTGCCTTTATAACGGGCACCCAGCTCATAGTTTCTGGAGTGTTCTGCTTTCAGGTTTGGGTTGCCATAGGTGATCCCCGCTCCGGCAGAGGTTTGCATGAAGAGCTGGGTCAGGGTCGGGAAAACATAGCCCTGCGCATAAGCGGCGCGCAGTTCGAGATCTTTAAAACCGGAATAGTTCAGACTGGTGGCGGTGACAAACTCATCGTCATGGGCCGATTTTCTCCCTTCTGATTGCTGGCCGTTGTTGCTGGCGCTGTCGTTACGGGTCAGTTCTGAAGAGAGCCAGTACTGGCGTGCGCCAACGGTCCATGTCCAGTCATCGGCGAAACGCCAGCTATTTTGTGCAAACAGAGAGGTATTGCTCTGCCGGGCTTCGACATAAGAGGTGGAGTAAGTCAGGGTATCAAAGAGACCAGTCGCTGCTGTCTGACGTGTGTCACTGCGGGTATTTTGTCTCACCCGGTCATGCTGATACTGGGTGCCAATCACCAGCTCATTATTTGCGGGAAGTGAGTACTGACTTTGCAGGGTAAACCCCTGGGTGTATTGCTTATCGTTGGTGTTGGTCTGATTGTCGATAGTCAGCGCCTGGATCGCCGGGCTGGGGATGGCCTGAGTGATTTTGACATGATTTTCAAATTTGCGTTCGATCGTCTGATTGTAGGCATCGAAGTGGATGTTTTTCAGGTAATCGCCGCCGACGGCATAATCATAAAAGATCCCGACTTTTTCACGTTCCAGTTTCGGCAGGCGGACGCTGAATTCATCAAATTGCTGCGAATCATCAAGCCAGGTTTGGGTTGAGGTGCGATAGCGATCCAGCGATAGTCCAAACTGATGATCATCCAGGCGATACCCCAGCCAGATCCCCTGACTGTTATTGCGGAAATGGGTATCCGGTAAGCGGCCATCGGGAGTGTCACGATCGCCCTGGTCAGAGTAGCTGGCATTAATACGATAGTCAAAATTACCGCTGCTACCCCAGGCTGCAGCCGACTCTTCCCAGCCAGCGGTGGCCGAGTTATAGACCGCTTTAGTGCGTCCGGCGAGAGGTTTATCGCCGCCTTTTTTGGTAATGAAGTTGACCACGCCACCAATAGCCTGCGAGCCATAAAGTACAGAGTAGGGGCCTTTGACCACTTCAATGCGCTCCAGCGCGGATTCATCAATCAGTAAGCCAGCGCCGTAGTTTTGTCCGGCACGCTGATAGCTGACCACCTGGCCATCAATCAGAATTAACACCCGTGAAGAGGCTTCACCACGAATGCGAATTTGTTTGCGACCGGCGAGGGAGTTATCAGTGACTTCGATACCGGGAATATCCTGCAGGTCATCAGCGATCGACACCTGGGTCGAGTTTTGCAGCGTTTGTTGATCGATAACCTGAATGGTGGCCGGGCTTTCCCACAGGCTGCTTTCTGCGCGGCTGGTGGTAATAACCATGATATCGTCAGAGGGGTTTTTGACCGGTGAGGGGGGTGTCGCTGCACATACGATACCGGAAATACATAATGGTAGGGCAGAGATAGCAAAGCGAGTTTTAGTAATCCGTGGCAAAATTTATAACCTTTATGCGTTTAGAAATAATAATTATTATCATTCATGTTTATTATATTGATTGTATCTCTATGAGTTCAATCAAAAAGTTGGCGAAATAATTTTTATTTTGATCTGTATCAAAATGTTTGCCGTGATGAGATAACTGATATATTTAGTCTATCTCTATCAATATATTGCTAATTAATAGTTAAAACTATTAATTAACGGTGATGATGCAGTATGAAATGTTGTCATCGCGTGTATTATTATGGTTTTTATAGCAATAATGAGTTTACTGGCGGGCGATATGAACATCAGTGAGATGGCGAAAAAAACCGGTTTAAGCCGTAAAACGATCCGTTTTTATGAACAAAAGGGACTGGTGACATCCCCGTTGCGCAGTGAAAATGGCTATCGCTGTTACAGTCAGCGCCATCTGGATGAACTGACGTTGTTGCGTCAGGCCAGACAGGTGGGATTTACACTTGATGAGTGTCGCGAACTGATTCATTTACTGCATGATCCATCGCGACACAGTGCAGATGTGAAACGCAGGACGCTGGCAAAAGTGGCAGAAATTGAGTCTCATATTAACATGCTACAAACAATGAGAACCCGTCTTCTGACGCTGGCCGCATCCTGCCCAGGTAACGATGACGCCGCTTGCCCAATTATTGATAGTCTGGTGAGCGGCAGTCAGTGAAAAGCATCTGGTTAATGATGTTATGCAGCTACTTTGACGCGCAGTGTAATTCCTTCAATCGCCAGCACTTTCACCTGGCAACCGGCAGGGAGATCACTATCAGCAACCACTGGCCATGAACTGTCACCAACATGGACATTACCACGGCTGTTGACCAGCGTCTTGTCGAGAGTGAAAGTACGCCCGATCAGCTGTTTTCCTGGTTGATTCAGTCCGGGCTCAGCGGACGACTGGCGTTTCGCCTGTCGGTGTAGCCAGCGCGACCATAGCCAGGTAGTCAGCAATGTCAGAAACGCAAACAGTGTTCCCTGCCATTGCCAGCCAAATGGAAATATCCAGCACAACAGACCCGTCACAAGGCTGGCGATACCGCTCCACAACAGGTAGCCGTTACCGCCCAGCATCTCTATTATCAGTAGCAATCCACCCAGGCTGAACCAGAAACTATAAGGATTGGTGATAAACAGAGTGATCATAGTATTTACCGTTTTTCTCCGCTGGTTTTAAGCAGTTCGCTAATGCCACCAATGGCACCCATCAGATTACTGGCTTCCAGTGGCATCATCACCACTTTACTGTTATCAGCGCTACCAATCTGTTGTAAAGCCTCAGTATATTTCTGTGCAACAAAGTAGTTAATCGCCTGAATATTCCCTTCCGCAATTGCGGTTGAAACCATCTGAGTGGCGCGGGCTTCCGCTTCGGCGGAACGTTCACGCGCTTCGGCCTGTAAGAAAGCAGACTGACGTTCCCCTTCCGCTTTGAGGATCTGTGACTGCTTTTCCCCTTCCGCTTTAAGAATTTCAGCCTGACGTACCCCTTCGGCTTCAAGGATATAAGCACGTTTGGTACGTTCCGCTTTCATTTGCGCATTCATGGAAGAGATAAGTTCTGCGGGTGGACGAACGTCACGAATTTCGACACGAGTGATTTTGATCCCCCACGGATTGGTGGCTTCATCGACGATATGCAGCAAACGGGAATTGATGCTGTCACGCTGAGAGAGCATTTCATCAAGTTCCATAGAACCGAGAACAGTACGGATATTGGTCATGGTCAGATTGATGATCGCCTGTTCCAGATCACTGACTTCATAAGCCGCTCTGGCGGCATCGATCACCTGAATAAAGCAGACAGCATCAATGGTGACATTGGCGTTATCACGGGAAATAACTTCCTGTGAGGGGATATCCAGCACCTGTTCCATCATATTAATCTTGTGGCCGATGCGATCCATAAAGGGAACCACCAGATTTAATCCAGGCTGCAGCGTCATGGTGTAACGCCCAAAACGTTCAACCGTCCATTGATATCCCTGGGGGGTGATTTTTGCCGCTGTGGCTGCAACAACCAATGCTACGGCAATGAAAATAAGAATAGCAAATGACACCTGTGATCTCCTGTTTTATTAGATAAGCGTGTGATACCCGAAAAGTGATGTATATTTAAATACAGTATATATTTTTAGGTCTTCAGGTGGAAGCGCGCCAGATCAAAATTAGTCCATAAATAATGAAGCAAAAATGGAATAAATATGTCAGCCGATACCCCGATTTTACGCATTGAAAATATTGGTTTTCAGATTGATTCGACCGTGATCCTGAAAAATATCTGTTTTCCGCTTCAGAATGGTGAGTTTAAGCTGATCACCGGCCCTTCTGGTTGTGGAAAAAGTACATTATTGAAAATTATTGCTTCTCTGCTGAGTCCCACGAGTGGGCAGATTTTTTTCGCCGGTCAGGATATTAATACGCTGTCACCGGAGATCTATCGTCAACAGGTCTCCTACTGTACACAAACCCCGGTACTCTTCGGTAATACGGTCTATGACAATCTCATTTTCCCCTGGCAGATCCGCCATCAAAAGCCGTCCGTCGAGGTACTCATCGCCGGTTTACAACGATTTAACCTGACGGAAGAGACACTGCAGAAACCGATTAATGAGCTCTCTGGCGGTGAGAAGCAGCGTGTTTCACTGCTGCGCAATTTGCAATTTTTGCCGCGTGTATTACTACTGGATGAGGTGACCAGCGCGCTGGATGAGCGTAATAAACATAACGTCAATGATATTATTCACCATTATGTAACGGAAGAAGATATTGCCGTTCTGTGGGTGACCCACGATAGCAGTGAGATTGCTCATGCGGATGATGTCATTACCTTACCTGCAAATAGCAGCACGCCGGAGGTGTCTGATGAACGGTCATAATATCACGAATGAATCACTGGTCTTGTCGATGGTGCTGGTACTGGTGGCGATTATTATCAGCTATCGGGAAAAGCTGGCTCTGGAAAAAGATATTCTCTGGAGTGTTTGCCGTGCCGTGGTGCAGCTTATTATTGTCGGCTATGTTCTGAAATATATATTTGCCGTTAATCATGTGTTGCTGACGTTATTAATGGTGTTATTTATTTGTTTTAATGCTGCGTGGAATGCTCAAAAGCGTAGTAAATATGTTGATAAAGCATTTGTCTCGTCATTTATTGCCATTACCGTAGGTACTGGACTGACGCTGACGGTACTGGTTTTCTCACACTCTATTGCTTTTGTGCCGATGCAGGTGATCCCGATTGCCGGTATGATCGCGGGCAATGCTATGGTCGCGGTAGGATTGTGCTACAACACGATGGGACAATTTTTCCGCAGTGAGCAACAGCCGATCATCGAAAAACTCAGCCTTGGTGCGACGCCACGTCAGGCGGCTAAACCATTAATCCGGGCGAGTATTCGCGCCGCGCTTATTCCCACGATTGATTCCGCCAAAACAGTCGGGCTGGTGAGTTTGCCGGGCATGATGTCAGGACTTATCTTCGCCGGGATTGATCCGGTGAAGGCGATAAAATATCAGATTATGGTCACGTTTATGTTGCTGTCGACGGCCAGTTTATCCACCATCATTGCCAGCTATCTGACCTACCGCCATTTTTTTAATGCCCGTGATCAGTTGATCGTTTCACCACCGATGACGCAATAAGTTGTTGATCGCTCCCCGGTAAGCCGCACCCTACCGGGGAAGCCAGCGCTTAGTACAGTAGCGAATAGAGCTGACGGCGATATTGTGCCGCTAAGGCGTCACTGGTGCCGAGGGTATTGAGGATCTCCTGAAATAGCTGGCGGATCTGTCCATCACCGGCCGTCAGGTTTTTTTGCAGATGGCTAAAGAGCAGGGCCAGCGCCTCTTCATGACGTCCGACCTGATGTAGCTGTGAGGCCAGTTGTGCCGCCAGGGTGGTATCATCCGGATTTTGCTCAACCTGCTGATATAGCTGCTTGATTTCCGGTGTATCGGCCGCTTGTTTTAGCTGTGCGATCCGGGCAATCAACGCCTGATAGCGGCTATCCTGTTCGGCTGCCGGGATGGTTTCCAGCACGGTTTGCGCTTCATCCGCCCGTTGCAATGCGATCAATGTTTCGGCTAATAATAGCCCGGTCTCATTATCCTGTTTCGATAATTGCCATACTTCTTTCAGCAAAGGTAAGGCTTCGGCATATTTCTCTTCCTGCATCAATGCGATCGCCTGCTCTGTTTTCAGCGTTTCCTCATCCGGCAACACTTTTTCCAGCAAGGCACGGATCGCCGATTCTGATTGCGGGCCTTCAAAACCATCTACCGGCTGGCCGTTCTGGAAAAGATACACCGTCGGGATGGCGCGCAGCCCAAACTGTGCGGCAATCATCTGTTCTGTATCACAATCCACTTTCGCAAGGATAAACTGCCCGTTATATTGCGTCGCCAGCGTTTCGAGGGTCGACGTAAGTTGCGCACAGTGTTGGCTGCGTGCTGACCAGAAATAGAACAGTACCGGGATACTGGCGGATTTTTCCAGCGTCTGATGCAGGTTGGCTTCGGTAATATTAATGATATTCTGTACTGACATGAGGGGATCTCTTAGGTGGATTTCCGTATATTTGTATAAATGGGGGCGACCGCCTGAGCTTCAACTTAATGGCTGACAATTTTATCCATCAGTCGCGCAGGGAGCAGACGTTTCAGCCAGCCGACAACATGTGTCACAAGGGTCACCGGATAGCGTAACTTCGGCCGATCACTGGTAAAAGCATGACGAACCTTTTTCGCTACCGCTTCCGGGCCGAGGGCAAAACGGGTGGCGATATCGGGATTTTTCACCGGCTTATCCCGTTGTGTCTGATTGACGTTATTAGTAAAGCGGGTACGGATCGGGCCGGGCTCAATCAGGCTGACCTGAATACCACTCTGGCGCAGTTCCATACGTAAGGCGTCAGCCCAGGCCTCCAGCGCATATTTGCTGGCCGCGTAAGCCCCCCGTCCGGGGGTGGAAATCAGTCCCATAACCGATGAAGTGATCACGATCCGCCCTTCGCCGTGGGGGATCATGGCGGGAAGTAATCGCATGGTAAGCTGATGGGCACCAAAAAAGTTGCTGGAAAATTGCGCTTCCATTTGCTGGCGGCTAAGGGTGAGCAGAGGGCCGTAAACGCCGTATCCGGCATTATTGAACAAGCCATACAGATGATTACTGGTCAGGGCAATCACCTCTGATGCCGCGCGATCAACGCTTTGTGGGTCATCGAGATCGAGTAAAATACCGCTCAGCCCCAGGGACTGCATACGGATAATATCCTGCGCTTTGCGGCAGCCCGCCAGGACATGAAACCCCTGGTTTTTTAAATCCAGCGCACTGGCAAGCCCAATACCGCTGGAGCAGCCAGTGACTAAAATTGATTTTTGCATAACAGTACCTGCTGGTGATGCATGAGACTCCGTTATCATGATTAACGAAGTGCGCCTGGGACGCACCAGACGCCGGGTATATTAACTTATGTCACCCTTCACGATCACCCTCCGTCTCTGTCAGGGCGATGTTGTTCTGTGCTATGACGGTATCCCCCCTGAGCGGAGCAGTGCTTGTGCCTGGGATATTATCGCGCGGTATTCGGCGGGAAGATGCGTTTTCAGTGCTTCCAGCGTTGCCTGCAAACGGTCAGGATCATAGTCAGTGATATTCAGATGGCCTACTTTGCGTCCCGGGGTCACCGTTTTATCGTACCAGTGCAGATGTACCAGTGGTAGCGTCAGCCAGTCGTAATTGAGATCGCAGCCGATCAGGTTAAGCATCATCGAGGGGTGATTCACCACCGGGGGAGGCAGTGGCAGGCCGGTAATCGCCCGCAGGTGCAATTCAAACTGGTTGATGGAGGCACCGTTTTGCGTCCAGTGACCACTGTTATGTACTCGAGGTGCCAGTTCGTTAATCAGCAAACCCTCCGCGGTAACAAAACACTCCATCGCCATGACGCCGACATAATTCAGGGTATGCATAATCGAGGCGAGCATATCCTCTGCCTGCGCCTGTTGGCTGCGATCAGACTGGGGGAATGCCACACTGGCACGCAAAATCCCCGCCTGATGCAGATTGTGGGTCAGGGGATAGAACACCGTACTGCCATCCTCAGCGCGCGCGCCAATCAGGGAAACCTCAGCGAAGAAGTTAATCTGTTGTTCGACAATACAAGTGCCGTAGTTTTCATCGTCGGGCAGGGGAGTACCATGCGGGTGCAGACGCCATTGACCACGCCCATCATAGCCACCGCTGCGGCGTTTGACGATCACCTGCTCGCCGAGGCGGGTGAAGATAGCGGGCCACTCAGCGGGGTCTGTCAGCCATTGCCACGGTGCGGTGGCCAGTTTTAGCTGGTCGAAGAGCTGTTTTTGTGTCAGACGATCGGCGATGATCGGTAACACAGTACGGTTGATAAACGCCGGATGGCAGGCCAGCTCACGGGTCAGTGTGGTTTCCGGCCAGCGTTCAATTTCGGCAGTGATCACGCTGTGCTGAAAAGGTATCTCGTCGCGGTGGGTTTCCGCGCCGACTGGCCAGACGGTGATCCCCAGCGGTTCACCCGCCTGGCGCAGCATGCGGCCTAACTGACCATTGCCGAGGACACAGACAGACTTCATACGATATCTCGCGGATCGGCGCTATTCAGTACCGCGTTAGTCTGGGCCTGACGCCAGTCGTGCAGCCGCTGATGCAGTTCATCGTCATGTAATGCCAGCATTTGTACCGCCAACAGTGCGGCATTGGCGGCCCCCGCTTTGCCGATCGCCAGCGTCGCCACCGGGATACCCTGTGGCATCTGGACGATGGAAAGAAGACTGTCTAAACCATTTAATGCTGCGCTTTGGATCGGTACGCCCAATACCGGGACTAAGGTTTTAGCCGCGATCATCCCCGGCAGGTGTGCCGCGCCACCCGCACCGGCGATAATCACCTGATAGCCGTTGTTTTCCGCGCTTTCAGCAAAATGAAAAAGTTTATCGGGCGTGCGGTGGGCGGAGACGATCTCGGTGTGATACGACACGCCGAGATCATTCAGAATATCGGCGGCAAACTGCATCGTCGCCCAGTCGCTTTGCGAACCCATGACGATGGCAACAGGTGTGGAATGAGGTTGAGAAGACATCGGCCTTAAGACTCCTGACAGGGGTACGGCATGGCTTGATATTAGTCAGAATAACATGAACTTCCGCTACAGGTAAACGATTGCGTCACGGCGATGCCCATCAGGCAAACGGTAATCAATGCGTTTTTACCGATAGCGGATTATCAGCGCTGAATGACCGGGCTTTAGCGCGCATCTGAAAATGGGAAAGGAAGCAGCTCGACATTGTCTTGGCTCACTCTGACCACGCTTCCCTGATCATGCCACGCGCCAAGAACTACCCGATAAGCCGGTTGACCATTCGCGGATAAGGGATGAATCGCCGGGCGATGTGTGTGGCCATGAATTAACCACTGTATCTGGTACTTTTCCATCATCTCCACCACCGCTTGTGGGGTCACATCCATAATCGTGTCGGGCTTACTGTGGTTAGCGGCCTGACTGTTGGCGCGCATTCGGGCGGCGATACGACGACGGAGAAACAGTGGCAGAGCCAGGAACAGCGTCTGAATCCAGCGGGTGTGTACCCGGGCGCGAAAAGCCTGATAGGCGGTATCATCACGACACAGGGTATCGCCATGCATAATCAGTATCTGACGACCATGCACATTGATGACGGTTTCTTCTGCCAGCAAGGTCATGCCACAGGCGTCGGCAAAACGCTGGCCGAGCAGAAAATCGCGGTTACCATGAATAAAATAGCAGGGAACCCCGGCAGCGGTTAATGCACGGAGTGCTGAGGCGATCTCCTGATGCAGCGCACTGACGTCATCATCGCCGATCCATGATTCGAAAAAATCGCCGAGGATATATAAGGCATCGGCACTGCGCGCTTGTGTCTGTAACAGGCGCAGAAAACCGGCGGTGATCGCCGGTTCTTTGCTTTGCAGATGGAGATCTGCGATGAACAGTGTCGCCACGAATTACTCGCTGACAGTGACGCTTTCAATCACCACATCGTCTTTCGGCACATCCTGATGCATACCACTGTGGCCGGTAGGGACGGCTTTAATTTTATCGACGATATCCATGCCATCGACGACTTCGCCAAAGACACAGTAACCCCAGCCCTGGGTATTTTCCGCCGTAAAGTTGAGAAAGTCGTTATCGACCACATTAATAAAGAACTGAGCGGTTGCCGAGTGTGGGTCTTGTGTGCGGGCCATCGCCAGGGTGCCACGAGCATTCTTCACACCGTTACTGGCTTCATTTTTAATCGGTGATTTGGTCTTTTTCTGTACCATGCCGGGTTCAAAACCGCCACCCTGGATCATAAATCCATTAATAACACGGTGGAAAATGGTATTGTTATAAAAACCTTCACGGCAGTAGTCCAGGAAGTTTTTGACTGTTTCCGGCGCTTTATCATCAAAGGTTTTGACGACGATATCGCCGTGATTGGTATGAAAAGTAACCATTTTTATATCCTGTTCTGGAGAGTGTCTATCTGAACCCAGGATTGGGTAAGATCAGAATTGTTATAGCATAACCGTGGCGTTCGATCACCTGACATTGCCTGCTGCTTCCCATCAGAATTAGCGTTAGAATAACCAGCTTGTCTCCCTCATGCGCCAGGATGAAAGCTTCGATGTTAAAAATTTTTAATACCCTGACCCGCCAGAAAGAAGAGTTTAAACCGATACATGCCGGAGAAGTGGGCATGTATGTCTGTGGTATCACCGTTTATGATCTCTGCCATATCGGTCATGGCCGGACTTTCGTCGCCTTTGATGTGGTGGCGCGTTATCTGCGTTTTCTTGGTTATCGGCTGAAATATGTGCGTAATATCACCGATATCGACGATAAAATCATTAAGCGCGCAAATGAAAATGGTGAAAATTTTGTTCAGCTTGTCGAGCGTATGATCGCAGAAATGTATCATGATTTTGATGCACTGAAGATTTTGCGCCCTGACGAGGAGCCGCGTGCGACCCATCATATTGCTGAAATTATCGCCATGACCGCCCAGCTGATTGCGCGCGGACACGCTTATGTCGCTGACAATGGCGATGTGATGTTTTCCGTGTCGACCGACCCGCATTATGGGCAGTTATCACGTCAGAATCTGGCGCAGCTACAGGCAGGTGCGCGGGTTGATGTGGTCGATGCCAAACGTAATCCGCTCGACTTTGTGTTGTGGAAAATGTCAAAAGTCGGTGAACCCGGCTGGCCTTCACCGTGGGGGGAAGGACGTCCCGGCTGGCATATTGAGTGTTCGGCGATGAACTGCAAACATCTGGGACACCATTTTGATATCCACGGCGGGGGGGCCGATCTGATGTTTCCGCATCATGAAAATGAAATCGCCCAGTCTGGCTGTGCGCATGATGGGGAGTATGTCAATTACTGGATGCACTCTGGAATGGTGATGATTGACCATGAGAAAATGTCGAAATCACTGGGTAACTTTTTTACTGTCCGCGATGTGCTGAAACATTACGATCCGGAAACCGTGCGCTATTTTTTGATGTCGGGCCACTATCGTAGCCAGCTGAATTATAGTGAAGACAATCTCCGCCAGGCGCGCGCGGCGCTGGAACGGTTATACACAGCGCTGCGTGGTACCGATAACACCGTCGCGCCCGCGGGGGGAGACGCCTTTGAAGCGCGTTTTATCGCCGCGATGGATGACGATTTCAACACCCCGGAGGCGTATTCGGTACTGTTCGATATGGCGCGAGAGGTGAATCGCTTGAAAGCGGAAGATAGCGCTGCGGCGAATGCGATGGCGGCCCATCTGCGTAAACTGGCGGCGATACTGGGGCTGCTTGAGCAGGAACCTGAAGTATTCCTGCAATATGGCGCACAAACCGACGATATCAGTCAAATTGAAGCGCTGATCCAGCAGCGTCTCGATGCGCGTAAAGCAAAGGACTGGGCTGCGGCAGACGCGGCACGAGACCGTCTGAATGAGATGGGGATTATCCTTGAAGATGGTTCGCAGGAAACCACCTGGCGCCGGAAATAGTGAGGTGAGCTGATGACGCCTGATGACCCGTTACGCGAGCATTTACAGCGCCTTGAAATGATGCTGCGGCAAGCCGGATTATGGCAGGAGACGGCCCCTGACAGCCGCGCCCTTGCCAGCACGCAGCCTTTCTGTCTCGATACCCTGGAACCGCTGGAGTGGTTGCAGTGGGTGCTGTTGCCGCGCATGCGGCAATTACTCGACAGTCAACAACCGTTGCCGCAAAATGTCGCCATCACACCTTACTATGAAATGGCGCTGGATAGCGCCCATCCGCTACGTGAGCCCATTCTACTGGCATTATTGCAGCTGGACGCACTGTTGACGGGTGACAATACCTGATGCTGGAGATTATCTATCAGGATCAATGGCTAGTGGCAGTCAATAAGCCTGCTGGCTGGTTAGTTCATCGTAGCTGGCTGGATCGCCATGAAAAAGTGGTGGTGATGCAGACAGTGCGCGATCAGATTGGACAGCATGTTTTTACCGCACATCGTCTTGATCGCCCGACTTCCGGTGTCTTGCTGATGGGATTGTCGAGCGAGGCGGGCAATCGGTTATCCTGGCAATTTGCTCACCATCAGATACAAAAGCGTTACCACGCCATCGTGCGCGGCTGGTTAACGGCTGAGGCGGTGCTGGATTATCCCTTGCGGGAAGAGCAGGATAAAATTGCCGATAAGTTTTGCCGCGAAGATAAAGCGCCCCAGGCCGCCATCACCTGGTATCGTGGCATGGCGACGGTGGAAATGCCGGTCGCCACGGGCCGCTATCCCACCACCCGCTACAGTCTGGTGGCACTGGAGCCTAAAACCGGGCGCAAACATCAGTTACGTCGCCATCTGGCTCACCTGCGCCATCCGATTATTGGTGACAGCCGACACGGCGATCTGCGGCAAAACCGCAGTGCGGCAGAGCATTTTGCCTGTCGCCGTCTGCTGTTGCATGCCAGCCAGCTTTCGTTGACTCACCCCTTTACCGATGAACCGCTGGTGATCCGCGCCGCGTTTGATGATACCTGGATGCAGGCGCTGTCACAGTTTGGCTGGCGCGGTCTGCTACCGTTCAATGAACGCACAGAGGATGCTGGCGTCGCGGGCCAGATCATCCGCTGATCAACCGCTATATTCCTGGGATATGCCGGGTTTCCCGGACAACATTGTCCATTTCATCCAGCAATTCAAGCCATTCTGGCTCCAGTTCGCTGGCGGGAGTCCCTTTGCGTAGCTGGCTCTCTATCATCCGGCACAATTTCTTTAGCCGTGGCACGCCACCATAGCTGCAACTGCCATGCAGTTTATGGATCAGATCGAGCAGCCCTTCCGGCGTTTCACCCACCAGCTGTTCTTCGACCCGGTTACGCACTTCTGGCATAAAGGCGAGCAGCATTTGCAGCATTTCGCGCGCCAGATCCGGTTTCATCGCCGCCTGGCGCAGCGCCAGTTGCCAGCTAAAGGTCTGGTTATCGTCAACCGACGACTCGCTGGCGTTGAGTGGCAGTGATACCACGTTCATTTTTGACTGATAGCGCAGAAGTAAATTGTGCAACTGCTCTTCGTCGATCGGTTTTGCCAGATAATCATTCATCCCGGCATTGACCAGTCGCTCTTTTTGCCCTTCAAAAATATGGGCGGTCACCGCGATAATCGGTGTTTGCTGATGATGAGGAAGAGAGCGTATCTGCTCACAGGCGCAGATGCCATCCATATCCGGCATTTGAATGTCCATTAAAATCAGATCCAGCGACCTTGTTTTCGCTTCGTCGATAGCGCACTGACCGCTACTGCACAGGATGATATGCTGAACCTGATTTTCGAGCAGAACGCCGATAAGTTTCAGATTAGCCGGATTATCATCAACCGCCATGACGGTCATTGGTAGCTTATCGCCGCCGGATTCAAGCGGCATGGCCGGTAACGGCGGACGGTAGAGCGCCGTTAATGCGGGAAGCAGACGTGTCGCCGTTAGCGGTTTGAGCAAACAGGCGGTGACCCCGTCTTGTTTGAGGGTTTCAGCATTGGTTTGGGCATGACAAGGCAGCGCCAGCAGAACATGCTCGGCGAGGGCGCTGGCCTGGGCGACTTTTTGTTTGTCAGGGTGACGGATAGCAATCGGGGTGCCGATTAACATAATATCGTAATGTGCCTGTGGCAGCGTGAACAGTGTCGGGCTGTAAACCACCTCCAGCGGTGTGGTAGTCAGCAGTTCAAGGGTCGACTGTGCCGCCGTGGTATTGGCTTCGACATAGGCAAGGGTTTTCCCTGCCAGCGGCTGAGTCGCCACCCCTTCCACAATCGCGTGCGGGTTGAGCGCAAGATTAATATAAAACCAGAATGTCGAGCCACGGCCAGATTGACTGTGAAAGGAGATATCGCCATCCATTTCATGCACCAGCCGCTGGGTAATCGCCAGCCCCAGCCCGGTGCCGCCATGACGTCGCGAAATACTGGCATCGGCCTGACGAAACGCCTGGAACAGACGGGATTGATCCGATTCAGGGATACCTATGCCAGTATCATGGATCTGGATCTCAATCTGAACACTGGTATGGCTAATCGCGCGTTGTTCGACCCGAACATCAATATTGCCACGTTCAGTAAACTTGATCGCATTGCCGACCAGGTTAGTGATAATTTGTTGCAGACGCAGCGGATCGCCGATGACATTATCGGGCACATCATTTTTAATATTCAGCGTCAGTTCCAGCCCTTTGTCATGGGACGCATGCGCCAGTAAAGTGATGGTTTCGTCGAGGGTATTACGCAACGGGAAAGGGATGCTTTCCAGCATCAGCTTACCGACTTCCAGTTTCGAAAAGTCGAGGACATCATTGATAATCGCCAGCAGATTGTTTGCTGAGCGTTCAATAGTGATCAGATGGTCACGTTGGGTTGGATTTAAATCAGTTTTCAGTGTCAGGCGCGTAAAACCGAGCACCCCATTCAGTGGGGTGCGCAATTCATGAGAGATATTGGCGAGAAATTCTGATTTGATCCGCGCCGCTTCCTGCGCCCGCTTTTTAGCCAGATCTAACTCGACATTCTGAATTTCCATCTGTTCGAGGGTTTCACGTAAATCGGATGTCGCCTGGTCGATGCTGTGCTGTAATTCTTCATGGTAGGCAGCCAGCGACATCGCCATCGCGTTAATGCCGTTTTTCAGCATATCCAGTTCACCGAACATAAACCCTTCGACGCGACTGTCCAGTTGCCCGCGACGAATACGATCAACGGTATTGACCATATTGCGGATAGGGCCGGTGACATCATTCATTAACTGCCAGGCGAAAATCAGCGCGATACCAATGCTGAACAGCAACAGAATACTGGAGATAAATATCTCTTTATATTGTTGTAAACGCAGCGAGTTGAGATCTAATTCGATAGCCACATAACCCAGGATATGACCGGGGGCTTTAGGGCTGGTGATCGATGCGTCATCAGAAAGATAACTGTTACTGATGATCGGGGTACGCAGGATCATCGTATTCCCCTTCTGCTCCATACTTAACTGGTCTGGCAGTGGCATGCCCGCTTTCAGACGGAGCGTGTTGGGTGAACGCTGAATATTGGAGGTAACTATCAGGTTATTTTTGGCATCATAAATCGCAATTGCGCGCACAATATCGGAATGACGGCGATGCAGTACGCTAACCAGATGGCTGATCGCCTGATGATTTTGCTGATTGATACTGTACTCACTGGAAACCGCCAGCGGGCTGATAATGCTGGTGCCGGTATTTTCCAGTTGCCAGCGCAGATCATGGTAACGATGGGCGAAAAAAAAGATACTGAGCAGTAAACCAATCAGTATGGTAGGAGCCAGAATAAGGATCATCATTCGGGCGCGGAGGCTGTAGTTGGTCATGCGATTCCGTTATGGGAGAATAGGCGCCAGTCAATATAGCGAATTGAGACAGATATCTACAATGGTGCAATTCTACTCTGCAAAACGGCGCGTGACGACACATCAAATCATAACGGTCAACGTGACTGATCTCGATCCCTTTGGGCAGGGTGTGGCTCATTATCAGGGAAAAACTTTATTTATTAATAATTTACTTCCTGGTGAGCAGGCTGATGTGGTGGTAACAGAAGAGAAAAAACAGTATGCCAGGGCGAAAGTAAAACGTCGTTTTACGGATAGTCCTCAGCGTCAGACACCACGTTGTCCCCATTTTAATCTGTGCGGCGGCTGTCTGCAGCAGCATATTGCTACCGAACTTCAGCAGCAGAGCAAATGCGCGGCCTTGTCCCGACTGATGAAACATCAGGTCGACGAGATGATTGCGGCTTCCCCGTGGGGATACCGTCGCCGCGTGCGCCTGAGCCTGAAGTATCAGCCAAAGACACGCCGGTTGCAGATGGGTTTTCGTCAGGCCAATACGCATGATATTGTCGATGTGGTGCAGTGCCCGATCCTGGCGCCGCAACTGGAGGCACTCTTACCTGCGGTGCGTGAGTGTCTGAGTCACCTGCAAGCGCAGCGTCAGGTCGGCCATGTCGAACTGGTGCTGGCGGATAATGGCCCGTTGATGGTGTTGCGTCATACGGCACCGCTATCGACCGCCGATCGGCAAAAACTGGAATCTTTTTCGCAATCTCACTCGCTTGGGCTGTATTTAGCACCGCAAAGCGAGATACTGGAACATATTTGCGGCCCTACCCCCTGGTATTCGTCATGCGGTCTACGCTTAGCGTTTAGTCCGCGTGATTTTATTCAGGTTAATGATGGCGTGAATCAACGCATGGTCGCCACCGCCTTAGCGTGGCTGGCTGTGCAACCCCAGGATCGGGTGCTCGATCTGTTCTGTGGCATGGGCAATTTTACCCTGCCACTGGCGCAACAGGCCGCCCATGTCGTGGGGGTGGAGGGGGTCGCCGCCCTTGTGACAAAAGCCCGGGAGAATGCGAGAGATAATCAGTTAAGTAACGTGACATTCTGTCATGAAAATCTGGCGCAAGAGGTGGCCGGTCAGCACTGGGCGAAATCGGGTTTTGATAAAGTGCTGCTTGATCCGGCGCGAAGCGGTGCGGCAGAGGTGATACCACACATTATCAGGCTGACGCCACAACGCATCGTGTATGTCTCCTGTAATCCGGCGACACTGGCACGCGATAGTGAGTCGTTATTACAGGCGGGATATCGTATCCAGCGTCTGGCGATGCTGGATATGTTTCCGCATACCGGACATCTGGAATCTATGGCATTGTTTGAGTATGTTGGTTGATAACATCATGCAGGAACCCGGGGTTGTGCTGAGGCTGACTGGCTTCGGCAGACAGGGTTACTGAAGGAGAGGATAATGGTTGCGGTAAGAAGTGCACATCTTAACCAGGCTGGTGAGTTCGACCCGACAAAATGGGTCGCGAGCCTGGGTATGGTCAGCCAGCCGTCGTGTGAACGCTTAACCGAAACCTGGGCGTATTGTCATCATAATACACAGGGACACCCGCAGGCAGAACTGTTGTTGTGGCGCGGTATCGAGATGGTGGAGATCCTCTCTATATTAAATATGGATATCGATACCTTGCGGGCGGCGTTGTTATTTCCGCTGGTGGACAGTCATGTTGTCAGCGAGGCGGTGATTGAGGAGAGTGTGGGGCACGCTGTGGCGACGCTGATCCACGGTGTGCGGGATATGGCAGCCATTCGTCAGCTTAAAGCCACGCACACCGATGCGGTCTCCTCTGAACAGGTCGATAATGTCCGGCGGATGTTGCTGGCGATGGTGGATGATTTTCGCTGTGTGATCATTAAGCTGGCGGAACGGGTTGTCCATCTGCGGGAAGTGAAGGATGGCTCTGAAGACCAGCGGGTACTGGCGGCCAAAGAGTGTTGCAATATCTATGCGCCGCTGGCGAATCGTTTAGGCATTGGTCAACTGAAATGGGAGCTGGAAGATTACAGCTTTCGTTATCTGCATCCTGATGAATATAAACGCATTGCTAAATTGCTGCATGAACGGCGGATTGACCGTGAGCGCTATATTGATGAGTTTGTCAGCCACCTGCGGATTGAAATGAAAGCCGAAGGGGTGCAGGCCGAAGTGTACGGTCGGCCGAAGCATATTTACAGTATCTGGCGAAAGATGCAGAAAAAGCATCTGGCGTTTGATGAACTGTTTGATGTTCGTGCGGTACGGGTGATTGCCGAACGATTGCAGGACTGCTATGCCGCGTTAGGGATTGTACACACCCATTATCGTCATCTGCCCGATGAGTTCGATGATTATGTGGCCAATCCCAAACCCAATGGTTATCAGTCGATCCATACGGTGGTGCTGGGCCCGGAGGGGAAAACGATAGAAATTCAGATCCGTACCCGACAAATGCATGATGATGCAGAATTGGGGGTCGCGGCGCACTGGAAATATAAAGAGGGCACAGAGGCAGCAGCGGGCGGTGGTCGCAATTATGAAGATCGCATTGCCTGGCTGCGTAAACTGATCGCCTGGCAGGATGAGATGGCCGATTCCGGAGAGATGCTGGATGAAGTCCGCAGCCAGGTGTTTGATGATCGGGTATATGTCTTTACGCCAAAAGGGGAGGTGGTCGATCTCCCTGCGGGTGCCACGCCCCTTGACTTTGCTTATCATATCCATAGTGATGTCGGTCATCGCTGCATTGGTGCCAAAATCGGTGGCCGTCTTGTGCCTTTTACCTATCAGCTGCAGATGGGCGATCAGATTGAAATTATCACCCAGAAGCAGCCTAATCCGAGCCGTGACTGGCTCAACCCCAATCTTGGCTATGTCACCACCAGCCGTGGGCGTTCTAAAATTCACGCCTGGTTTCGTAAACAGGATCGTGACAAGAATATTCTCGCCGGACGACAGATCCTCGATGAGGATCTTGAGCAACTGGGTATCACGCTGAAAAGCGCAGAGAAACCGCTGTTACAGCGTTACAACTACCATGAACTGGATGATCTGCTGGCGGCGATAGGTGGTGGCGATATCCGTCTTAATCAGATGGTTAACTTCCTGTATTCGCAGTTTCACCAGCCGACAGCGGAAGAGCAGGATGCCGCGGCATTAAAGCAGCTACAGCAGAAAACCTATACGCCACAGAATCACAATAAGGATAAAGATAATGGCCGGGTGGTGGTGGAAGGGGTGGGTAATCTGATGCATTACATTGCACGCTGTTGCCAGCCGATCCCCGGTGATGAGATCGTCGGTTTTATCACCCAGGGGCGCGGTATTTCAATCCACCGGGCCGATTGTGATCAACTGGCGGAACTGCAGTCCCACGCACCGGAACGTATTGTTGAAGCGGTGTGGGGAGAAAGTTACTCGGCCGGTTATTCACTGGTAGTACGGGTGATGGCCAATGATCGTAGCGGGCTGTTACGTGATATTACGACCATTCTGGCCAATGAAAAGGTCAATGTGTTGAGCGTGATCAGTCGTAGCGATACCAAACAGCAGTTAGCGACAATCGATATGACGATTGAAATTTATAATCTTCAGGTACTCGGGCGGGTGCTGGGGAAACTAACCCAGATACCGGATGTCATTGATGCCCGGCGTTTACGTGGCAGCTAATCTTCGGCTTATGTTATTTATCATCGCGGTTTGCGTCGGCGGAGAAGGTTAATTTTTATACTATTGCAGGGGAAAATATGACGGCCATTGCTCGTTTGCTCGATATCATGAAACGTCTGCGTGATCCACAACAGGGCTGCCCGTGGGATAAAGCACAAACCTATGCCACGATCGCGCCGCATACGCTGGAAGAAACGTATGAAGTGCTGGATGCCATCATGCGTGAGGATTTTGCCGATCTGCGTAGTGAACTGGGCGATCTGCTTTTTCAGGTGGTGTTTTACGCGCAGATAGCCCAGGAAGAGGGGCGTTTTACTTTCGACGACGTGTGTTCGGCGATCAGCGATAAGCTGGTGCGTCGCCATCCGCATATTTTTGCCGGGCAAAATACCGTCAGTGATCAAGCGATTCAGGGGCGCTGGGAACAGATAAAAAGTGCTGAGCGGGCAGAAAAGGCACAGTATTCGGTGCTGGATGATATTCCCCATAATCTGCCCGCACTGATGCGTGCCGGTAAAATTCAGCGTCGTTGTTCGTCGGTGGGCTTTGACTGGGCATCCCTGCCGCCGGTACTGGATAAAGTGTATGAAGAGATTGATGAAGTACTGGCCGAGACCCAGCGCGCCACGGTGGATAGCGCGAAGCTGGAGGAGGAGGTCGGGGACTTACTGTTCGCTACCGTCAATCTGTCCCGTCATTTGGGGGTTAAAGCAGAAACCGCGTTGCAAAAAGCCAACCGCAAGTTTGAACGTCGCTTCCGCGAAGTGGAGCGCATCGTAGCTGCCCGTGGGCTGGATATGACAGGGGTGGATCTCGCGGAGATGGAAGCCGTATGGCAGGAAGTCAAACGCCAGGAAGCTGAGCACTAATCCAGAAGCACACCCTGACGCGCTGTGCCGGGATGACGGCGAGAAGCGTCTCCCGCGCTGGCGTGCGTTACATAACTGTCAATAAATTGATTTTATTTGATAAATTTTATGGTAAGCGCTATTTTTTTCGTCTGTAAAAAGTATGGATTGACTGATCAGACATGGTAATCAACGTTTGTGACGGCAGTGATGATCCGGTATACTGCTTTCCCGTCCTGATATTCCATCGTCTTTTAAACCTAACTTCTCAGGTTCAGCATGACAACAAACTATATTTTTGTTACCGGCGGGGTTGTCTCCTCTCTGGGTAAAGGCATTGCCGCTGCTTCCCTCGCGGCTATTCTTGAAGCCCGTGGGCTTAACGTCACCATGATGAAACTGGATCCCTATATTAATGTCGATCCAGGAACCATGAGCCCCATCCAGCACGGAGAAGTGTTCGTGACCGAAGATGGCGCTGAAACCGATCTCGATCTTGGCCATTATGAACGTTTCATTCGCACCAGGATGAGTCGCCGCAACAACTTCACCACCGGGCGTATTTACTCCGATGTCCTGCGTAAAGAGCGCCGGGGTGATTATCTGGGGGCGACGGTGCAGGTTATTCCCCATATCACCAATGCGATTAAAGAACGTGTGCTGGCAGGCGGTGAAGGTCATGATGTCGTGCTGGTGGAAATTGGCGGGACGGTGGGTGATATCGAATCGCTGCCTTTTCTGGAAGCAATCCGTCAAATGGCGGTGGAAATTGGCCGTGAACATACGTTGTTTATGCACTTAACCCTGGTGCCTTATATGGCCGCCTCGGGTGAGGTGAAAACCAAACCGACGCAACACTCTGTCAAAGAGCTTCTCTCGATCGGTATTCAGCCCGATATTCTGATTTGTCGTTCCGATCGCGCCGTGCCGACCAATGAACGTGCTAAAATTGCGCTGTTTTGTAATGTCCCGGAAAAGGCCGTGATATCACTGAAAGATATCGATTCCATTTATAAAATCCCCGGTTTGCTCAAATCTCAGGGCCTGGATGATTACATTTGTAAACGATTCAGCTTAAACTGTCCGGAAGCCAATCTGGCTGAGTGGGAACAAGTGATATACGAAGAAGCCAACCCAGTGGGTGAGGTAACGATCGGGGTGGTCGGTAAATATGTTGAATTGCCCGACGCTTATAAATCGGTGATTGAAGCACTGAAACACGGTGGTCTGAAGAATCGTCTGACGGTTAACATTAAGCTGATTGACTCCCAGGATGTGGAGATACGCGGTGTTGATATCCTCAAAGGTCTGGACGCTATTCTGGTTCCCGGCGGCTTTGGTTATCGCGGTGTGGAAGGCATGATCACCACCGCGCACTATGCGCGTGAAAATAATATTCCTTATCTGGGTATTTGCCTTGGTATGCAGGTTGCGCTGATTGATTTTGCCCGTCATGTTGCCAGGATGGACAACGCCAACTCGACAGAGTTTATGCCAGATTGCCAATACCCGGTAGTGGCATTGATTACCGAATGGCGCGATGAAGAGGGTAATATTGAAGTGCGCTCAGAAAAAAGCGATCTGGGTGGCACCATGCGTCTGGGAGCACAGCAGTGTCAGCTGATGGAGAAGAGTCTGGTGCGCCAGTTATACGGCACGCCGACCATCACAGAGCGCCATCGCCATCGCTATGAAGTCAATAATATGTTATTGAAACAAATTGAGCATGCGGGTTTGCGCATTGCCGGGCGTTCCGGAGATGACCAACTGGTAGAGATTATCGAAGTGCCGAACCACCCCTGGTTCATTGCCTGCCAGTTTCATCCGGAGTTTACTTCCACGCCACGTGATGGTCACCCGCTGTTTACCGGCTTTATCAAAGCGGCGAATGAGTACCAGAAACGCCAGATGAAGTAAACTGAATTAAAACGGCAACGCATCAGATGATGTGCGTTGCTGATCTGAAATTTTATTTCAACTTGTACTTAAGGAAAATCGAATGTCTAAAATCGTTAAAGTTATCGGTCGTGAAATCATCGATTCCCGTGGAAATCCGACGGTTGAAGCCGAAGTTCACCTTGAAGGTGGCTTCGTCGGGATGGCGGCCGCGCCATCAGGTGCTTCTACCGGTTCCCGTGAAGCGCTGGAACTGCGTGATGGTGACAAATCCCGTTTTATGGGTAAAGGCGTGCTTAAAGCGGTCGCTGCAGTGAATGGCCCGATCGCCCAGGCGCTGACTGGCAAAGATGCTAACGATCAGGCAGGCATTGATAAGATCATGATCGATCTCGATGGCACAGAAAACAAATCCAAATTTGGTGCTAACGCGATCCTCGCGGTCTCTCTGGCTAACGCCAAAGCCGCTGCCGCGTCCAAAGGGCAGCCACTGTATGAATACATTGCTGAACTGAATGGCACGCCAGGTCAGTATTCCATGCCCGTTCCGATGATGAACATTATCAACGGCGGTGAGCATGCTGATAACAACGTTGATATTCAGGAATTTATGATCCAGCCAGTCGGTGCGAAATCACTGAAAGAAGCGGTACGTATGGGATCGGAAGTCTTCCACCACCTGGCAAAAGTGCTGAAAGCGAAAGGCATGAATACCGCTGTCGGTGATGAAGGTGGCTACGCACCGAATCTTGCTTCGAACGCAGAAGCCCTGGAAGTAATCGCCGAAGCGGTCAAAGCTGCCGGTTATGAACTGGGGAAAGATATTACCCTGGCGATGGACTGCGCATCCTCAGAGTTTTATAAAGATGGTAAATATGTTCTGGCCGGTGAAGGTAATAAAGCCTTTACTTCGGAAGAATTTACTCATTTCCTTGAAGACCTGACCAAACAGTATCCGATCGTTTCGATCGAAGATGGCCAGGATGAATCTGACTGGAGCGGTTTCGCCTATCAGACTAAGGTTCTGGGCGATAAAATCCAGCTGGTCGGTGATGACCTGTTCGTGACCAATACTAAGATCCTGAAAGAAGGGATTGAAAAGGGTATCGCTAACTCGATCCTGATTAAATTCAACCAGATCGGTACACTGAGTGAAACGCTGGCAGCGATTAAAATGGCGAAAGATGCGGGCTACACTGCCGTTATCTCTCACCGTTCCGGTGAAACCGAAGATGCGACCATCGCTGATCTGGCGGTAGGTACAGCGGCAGGACAGATTAAAACCGGTTCAATGAGCCGTTCTGATCGTGTGGCGAAATACAATCAGCTGATTCGCATTGAAGAAGCGCTGGGTGAAAAAGCTCCCTACAATGGCCGTAAAGAGATCAAAGGTCAGGCATAATTCTCGTTGTTGTGCTTACTCTAAAAACCCGCTCTGGCGGGTTTTTTTGCTCAGCGGAATGGGCCTGTCAGATTAGTTCGTTTGGTTATTTAATATTGCCATCCCTTCTTTAATTGTTCTCGGTTACGCCGTTAACCTTATATACACCCAGAATCATTCAGGTTACACCGGATGCGCACGTGATCGGCGCTGGCGCTGTCACACGAACGCTATTCGGCACGATTTCCGCGGGTTTTTATCGCTCATCAACAGACGAAGCGCCTGGCTGACAGACGTATTCGCTATCGTCAATGGGGACAGGGATCGCGCATATCGGTAATCCGTGGGAATTTCTGGCTCTGCGCAGAGCCAGAATAACAAATCAAATCAAGACAATTCATTGACCGGGATATAACAATTTATGACGATACAGGCCCCTCCTTCTCTATCGCCACCGCTTAATCCGCAACAAATATCATGCATTCAGGCGGCGATAAATGATTTAACGCCCACTCAGCTTGCCTGGGTGGCGGGTTATCTCTGGGGACAGTTAAATCAGCCACTCGCTGCGCCTGCTCAGATAAACGATAGTGCAGGCATAACGCTTATTTCGGCATCGCAGACCGGTAATGCCCGCCGGATAGCGGAAGCATTGCGTGATGATTTATTAGCTGTACCCTTAAATGTGCAATTGATAAATGCCGGAGACTATAAATTTAAGCAGATAGCGGACGAAAAACGGCTGATTATTGTCACCTCGACACAAGGCGAAGGTGAACCTCCAGAAGAGGCGATACCTTTTTATAAATTCTTGTTTTCGAAAAAGGCGCCTGCGCTGACCGATACCGCTTTTGCCGTATTTGGCTTAGGCGATACCTCTTACCCGCTATTCTGCCAGGCGGGGAAAACCTTTGATCACCGTCTCGAGGAGTTGGGTGGCGAGCGGATGCTGGCGCGCGTGGATGCCGATGTTGAATACCAAGCCATTGCGGCAGAATGGCGTGCCCGTATCGTGGAGAAGCTGGCCGCGCAACTTCCCGTCTCCCGGTCGGTCAGCAATGCGACGGTACAGCATGTTAGCCCCAACCTTTACAGCAAAGCGTCACCGCTGACGGCCACCCTGACGGTGAATCAGAAAATTACCGGGCGTAATTCACAAAAAGATGTCCGTCATATTGAAATTGATCTTGCCGATTCTGGTTTGTGCTATCAGCCCGGTGATGCGCTGGGTGTGTGGTATCAAAATGATCCGGCGTTAGTGCGTGAACTGATGGCGTTACTCGCGCTGACAGGTGATGAGTCGGTCAACGTGGCAGGACAATCGATGCCACTGGCGCAAGCGCTGGAGCAGCATTATGAACTGACGGTGAATAGCGCCATGCTGGTGGAGCGTTACGCGACGCTGAGCGGCAGTGAATCGCTGTTGTCATTATTAACGGATAAAACGCAACGGCAACATTATGCGGCCTCCACGCCGTTGGTCGATATGGTGCGTAGCGCTCCGGTATCTCTGGATGCTGATGCGCTCATCAGCCTGCTACGCCCACTGACGCCGCGTCTTTACTCTATCGCCTCCTCGCAGGCCGAAGTCGGTAACGAAGTCCATCTGACCGTGGGGGTGGTGCGTTATCAAGTGGCGGGTCGCCAGCGGGCGGGGGGGGCTTCCAGCTTTCTGGCGGATCGTCTGGCAGAAGAAGGGGAGGTGCGCATCTTTGTCGAAAAGAATGATCATTTCCGCCTGCCTGCCGACCCGCAGACACCGGTAATTATGATCGGTTCCGGGACAGGGATTGCGCCATTCCGTGCGTTTATGCAGCAACGGGCAGCGGAAGGGGCGAAGGGCGGGAACTGGCTGTTTTTTGGTAATCCGCATTTTACCGAGGATTTCCTCTATCAGGTTGAGTGGCAACGTGACGTCAAAGCAGGTTTGCTGACCCGCATCGATCTGGCCTGGTCACGCGATCAACAGCAAAAAATCTATGTTCAGCATAAGTTACGCGAACAGGGGGCTGAGTTGTGGCGCTGGATCCAGCAGGGTGCCCATATTTATGTTTGTGGTGATGCCAACCATATGGCGAAGGATGTTGAGCAGGCGTTACGGGATGTGGTGGCTGAGTCTGGCGCGATGGATGCCGAGGCGGCAGATGAGTTTTTAACCGGGTTGCGCGCGGCGCACCGTTATCAGCGGGATGTCTATTAATGAGTGAAAAATACCCCGATTCACATGTGGTTGAAGGCAAACAGGTCGATGCTGAACGGATGAAAACAGAGAGCGATTATCTGCGCGGCACGATTGCACAGGATTTGCACGATCCGATCACCGGCGGTTTTAGTGGTGATAATTTTCTGTTGATTCGTTTTCATGGCATGTACCAGCAGGATGATCGCGATATTCGCGCCGAGCGGGTAGCGCAGAAACTGGAGCCGCGTCATGCGATGATGCTACGTTGCCGCCTGCCGGGGGGCATCATTAGCGCAAAACAGTGGCAGGCGATAGATAAATTTGCCGCTGAGAATACCCTTTATGGCAGTATTCGTTTGACAAATCGCCAGACCTTACAATTTCACGGTATTCTGAAAAAGAACGTCAAACCGGCGCATCAGATGCTGAATGCGGTAGGACTGGATTCACTGGCGACGGCCAATGACGTCAACCGTAATGTCTTATGCACCTCGAACCCGTTCGAATCGTCATTACATACAGAAGCCTGCGCCTGGGCGCGGAAAATTTCTGAACATCTGTTGCCACGTACCCATTCATATGCCGAAATCTGGCTGGATCAAAAGAAAAGCGCTATCCCCGATAAAGAACCGATCCTTGGCCAGGCATATTTGCCACGTAAGTTTAAAACCACGGTGGTGATCCCTCCGCACAATGATATCGATTTACATGCGAATGATATGAATTTCGTGGCGATTGCTGAAAATGGCAAACTGGTTGGTTTTAACTTGCTGATTGGCGGGGGATTGTCTATCGATCATGGTAACCGGAAAACCTATGCCCGCACTGCCAGCGAGGTCGGTTATCTGCCCCTTGAACATACGCTGGCGGTTGCCGAAGCGGTGGTGACCACCCAGCGGGATTGGGGGAATCGAACGGATCGTAAAAATGCAAAGACTAAGTACACTCTCGAACGTGTCGGACTAGAAACGTTTAAAGCGGAAGTGGAGCGTCGGGCGGGTATGACTTTTGCCCCCATCCGGCCTTATACCTTGACCGATCGCCGTGATCGTATCGGCTGGGTAAAAGGGGTCGATAACGACTGGTATCTGACACTGTTTATTGAGAATGGCCGTATTCTCGATTATCCGGGACGGCCGTTGAAAACCGGATTACTGGAGATCGCCAGAGTGCATCAGGGCGAGTTTCGCATTACCGCCAATCAGAATCTGGTCGTCGCGGGAGTGACAGAAAGTGAAAAGCCCCGGATTGATAAGCTGGCGCGTGATCATGGTCTGCTGAATGCGGTCACGGCACAGCGTGAAAATTCGATGGCTTGTGTCTCTTTTCCCACCTGCCCGCTGGCAATGGCGGAAGCAGAGCGTTTTCTGCCCTCATTTGTCGATAAGATTGAAGCGATTATGCGTCAGCATGACGTGGCTGACGAGTATATTGTATTACGTGTTACCGGTTGTCCAAACGGTTGTGGTCGTGCGTTACTGGCGGAAATTGGCATGATTGGCAAAGCGCCGGGTCGCTATAACCTCTACCTCGGCGGTAACCGTAGCGGAACACGTATTCCACGGATGTTTAAAGAGAATATCACCGAAGCGGAAATCATTACGGTTCTCGATCCGCTCATTGCGCGCTGGGCAAAAGAGCGGGAAAAGGATGAAGGCTTTGGTGATTTTACCCTGCGGGCAGGGATTATCCGACCGGTATGCGATCCGGCGCGGGATTTCTGGCAATAAGTGAGGCAGCTATGTCGGTATTGAGTCTTAATATGTTACAGGCACTCTCAAAAGAAGAGCAGGTAAGGGCGCTGGCAGAAACCAATCAGCAACTGGCACAGCAAAGTGCCGAAGAGCGAGTGAGCTGGGCGCTGGAGAACTTGCCGGGTGAATATGTGCTCTCCTCCAGTTTTGGGATTCAGGCGGCGGTCAGTTTGCATCTGGTCAATCAGCTCTGTCCGGGTATTCCGGTGATCCTCACTGACACCGGTTATCTGTTTGCCCAAACCTATCAGTTTATTGATGAGTTAACCGATAAGCTACATCTTAACCTGAACGTTTTCCGCGCGAAGGAAAGTGCCGCCTGGCAGGAGGCACGTTATGGCAAGCTGTGGGAGCAGGGGATTGCCGGTATTGAGAAATATAATCAGATCAACAAAGTCGAGCCAATGAATCGGGCATTACAGCAACTCGGCGCGCAAACCTGGTTTGCCGGCCTGCGTCGGGAGCAGTCTGCCAGCCGGGCACATCTGCCGGTGTTGTCTGTCCAGCGTGGGGTTTTTAAAGTGCTGCCGATTATCGACTGGGATAATCGTACCGTGTATCAGTATCTGCAACAGCACGGTCTGCACTATCACCCCTTATGGGAGCAGGGCTATCTTTCAGTCGGTGATACACATACCAGCCGAAAATGGCAACTGGGTATGTCAGAAGAAGAGACCCGTTTTTTTGGCCTGAAGCGGGAATGTGGCTTGCATGAGAATTAAGCGCCTGCTGGGTCAGGATCTGAGTGTATTATCTTGATATCAATCACATTATTTACCCTGTAAATACATAAAGATCACAATGGTGAGTCAGTTGACAACCAGGGTTTTAACATGTCTTTTTTTGATTACTGGGGAAAAACCCGTCGTGGCGAGCAGGGGGGCGGTGATGATTACCATCTTCTGTGCTGGCATTCGCTGGATGTCGCGGCGATGGGTTATAAAATGGTGGAGCATAATATCTATGGCCTGGCGACTTATTTACAGCGTGCTGGCTTAACCTGCCCGCAGCAGGCCGGACAATTTTTTGCCTGGCTTTTATGCTGGCATGATATCGGTAAGTTTGCCCGCTCTTTTCAGCAGTTATACACCGATCATGATCTGCCGGTGCCTGCCGGTAGCCGACAACATTATGAGAAGATTTCCCATTCCGCTCTCGGCTACTGGCTATGGCAGTCTGATTTGAGTGATATTGCTGAACTTCTGCCCTCCGCTTCTTTCCCTCACCGGCAACAGCGGCGGGTGATGGAGATATGGATGCCAGTGGTAACCGGACATCATGGTCGTCCACCGGAAAGTTATGATGAAGTGAATAATTTTCTGCCTGACGACAGAGAGGCCGCCCATGACTTTCTGATGGAGATCAAAACGCTCTTTCCGTTAATAACGCTGCCTGATTGCTGGGGCGAAGAGGAAGGCATGGCGCCGATTAAAAACCTCTCCTGGCCACTTTCCGCGCTGGTGGTTCTGGCAGACTGGATCGGTTCGGCGAGCCACTTTTTCCCGCGCGTCGCTCGCCAAATGTCGGTAGAAGTCTACTGGCAGCAGGCACTGGCGCAAGCGGAGCGGGCGATAACGGTATTTCCACGCCCGGCGGCGGTAGCGCCTTTTGCCGGGTTCCATGCACTGTTTCCGTTTATTCAGCATCCCACCCCGTTACAACAGAAAGTGCTGGATCTGACGATAAATCATCACGGACCACAGCTCTTTATTCTGGAAGATGTGACGGGAGCCGGAAAAACCGAGGCGGCGCTGACACTGACACATCGGCTGATGGCGGCAGATAAGGCGCAGGGGCTGTTTTTGGGTTTGCCGACTATGGCAACCGCCAATGCCATGTACGATCGTCTGGCCCAAAATGGACTGGCATTTTACCAGCCGGACAGTCATCCCAGTCTGATACTGGCACACAGTGCGCGTAGTTTAATGAATCGTTTTAACCAGGCGTTCCAGGCGGGAGAACTGGCAGGCTCAGAAGAGCCGGATGATGAGACCCCGGATAGCCTGGGGTGTGCCGCATGGTTTGCCGACAGCAATAAAAAAGCGTTACTGGCGGATATCGGTATTGGCACACTCGATCAGGCGATGATGGCGGTGATGGCGTTCAAACACAGTAATCTGCGGCAACTGGGGTTGAGCCGTAAAATTTTGCTGGCGGATGAAATCCATGCTTATGATGCCTATATGGGACGTATTTTAGAGGAATTAATTAAAAAACAGGCTCGTGATGGCAACACCACGATCCTGCTTTCCGCCACTCTGTCTCAGCAACAACGGGATCGGCTGATTGCCGCTTTTGCACGCGGAGCGGAGAGCACTATTCAGGCACCGCTACTGGGGCTGGATGACTACCCCTGGCTGACACAGGCGACGGCGACAGCGGTGATTTCCCAGCGGGTTGAGACGCGCAAAGCGGTGGAGCGCAGTGTTAAGGTCGCCTGGTTGCATGATGAGTTAGTGTGTCTGGATCGTATCGAACAGGCCGCCAGGCAGGGAAAGTGTATCGCCTGGATACGTAACTCGGTGGATGATGCGGTGAAGAGTTATCGTCAGCTTATCGCCCGTGGCGTGGTACCGGTAGCGGATACGTTGTTATTTCACAGCCGATTTGCTTTTTGCGATCGCCAGCGAATAGAGTCCAGCACCCTATTATGGTTCGGTAAACAGAGTGGAATGCAGCGTAGCGGAAAAGTTGTGATCGCCACTCAGGTGATCGAGCAGAGCCTTGACATTGATCTCGATGAGATGATCAGCGATTTAGCGCCGATCGATCTGCTTATCCAGCGTGCCGGACGTCTGCAGCGTCATCTGCGTGATGATCAGGGGCAGGTAAAAACACAGGGCCCGGATGAACGTGAGGCACCGGTATTGCAGATCCTCGCCCCAGCGTGGAGTGCGACGCCGCAGGAGGATTGGTTAGTCAGCGCGATGCGTAATAGTGCCTATGTCTATCCGGATCATAGCTGCCTGTGGCTGACCCAGCAGGTATTGCGGCAGCAGGGGGCGATCCGTATGCCACAGGCTGCCCGTTTATTGATTGAGTCTGTGTACGGTGATGATGTCGTTAAGCCGGAAGGGTTGGTCAAAAGCAGTGCCAGACAGGAGGGAAAATACTATTGCGATCGCGCCTTTGCTGACCAGCAGATGCTGAATTTTACGACCAATTATAGTAGTCAGAGTGGTAACTTTATGGCTGATCATCTCTCTACCCGTCTGGCGGAAGAGTCTGTTAGCCTGTGGCTGGCCAAAATGATCGAGGGGCAGCCCGTTCCTTATGCTTCAGGTGACCTTGGCTGGGAGATGAGCCTGTTACGGGTACGTAAAAGCTGGTGGGAAAAACACAAGACAGAGTTTGAGCAGCTCACCGGTGATGCCCTTCAGCAGTGGTGTCTTGCACAGCATCAGAACCCGAAGTTTGCTATTGTGCTGGTGATATCAGACGCGCCGCAATGCGGTTATTCAGCCCGTGAAGGATTGATCGGGCAGTGAACGTAAAAAACCCCATGAGTGGTTAGCTCATGGGGTCAGTAAGACCCCGTTGACACGGGGAACGTTTCGATTTTGTACTGAAAAGATCAGTTTTGATCGGTTTAACCCTCGAAGAGGGAAGCTAGTATCTTAGCTTTCTACCTACCAGCTTAACAAGCTATAATGTCTTAAGTTCAGTTTTGATCTTTCATTTTTTATAAACTAAGCATAATATATACTCACTGCTACGGATTAGGGCTTCAGGGCTTTCATCTGTAGGAGCAAGATAGCCCTGAAGTCCAATCGTCTTATGCAATTCGATTATACCTTCAGGGATGAATTTTTCACAATAAAGGAGTTTTTAATGAAAAATAAGCAGAAACAAGACAGATCATTTATTTGCCGTATTCGATTTCATTTTTATAAATATCTGTCATTTAGCATGACGTTGGAACGTTAATATAATATTAAATTAAGGGAATGTAGTTTAATATTATTAAAATATCCATGCCCCTCGGTAAATCAACAGTGGCAGCCAGCAATGCATTGCTAATATCTGATCACCTTGATTTCAGATGTAAAACGGGAATGGTCAAAATAAAGTGCAGTCCCTGTGACTGCACATCATACTCTGATAAGGGAAAAAAACAGAGCCACCGGCAGGCTGATTGGCCACGTTATCCCGATCAGAACAGAGGCCAGCAGGCGCATCTGTTTGCTATCTGCGGCCGTCAGAAACCAGATGATTACCGCCGATACCAGCGCCATAACAGCATAAATGATCGCAATAATGGGTAATAAAGTCATCGTATTGTTCCTGTCTCAGAAGCGGGATAAATCCCCCGGCAATGGCAGGTTGTCGGGGGAGAGGATTATTATCCCTGTTTTTTGATCAATTCAAAACGGGGAGAGATAAAACCATACAATGTCCAGCCGAAGAAAGTCACGATAGAACCATACAGCATCGCATCTTCACCCGCGGAGTAGAGTGCATAAAAACTATACATCGCGCCGATGAAAGCAATGAAGGTGGTATTTCTGGCTTTGCTGTCAGGAACATTCGCTTGTTTCTGAATAATAGCCACTGCGGCCATCGACAGAACATAAGGAATGATATTGGTGACAACCGCCAGGTTTACCAGAACATCGAACTGTTTACTCAGGGAAGGACTGATGGTCATCAGCGCTAATCCGCTCTGAATAACCACGATGATCAGCATGCCCTGAATCGGTGCATTGGCCTGGGTGACCCGGGAGAATATTTTGGGAAAATATTTTTCATCAGATGATGATTTAAACACCTGGGCAATCGTGAACTGCCAGCCAAGCAGTGATCCACAGCAGGACATGATCATTAATGCCATGACGACTTTACCAATTTCCGGGGTAAATATCTGGGCAAACGCCAGGCCAAACGGCGCAGTCGAGTGAGCCAGATCCATATTGGGCACAATCCCGGCGATCACATTGGTTGAGACAATGTAAATCATAGCTGCACCCAGTGTGCCCCCCAGAACAGCAATAGGCACATTACGTTCCGGATTATCCACGGAATCAGCGTTAGCACAGGCAGATTCCAGACCGAGGAAAGCCCATAACGTCATGGCAATGGAAGAGCCGACAGCGCTGAAGAATGGCACATCATGCGGGTTCCATGCGTTGGCATACATGGTCGGACTGAACCAGAACCAGCCAATAACAGATAAGCCCACCACCGGGATAATCACACCCCAGACGGTAACGCTACTGATTTGCCCGGTAATGCGCGCACCACCAAAATTGGCGATGGTACAGATCCACAGTACACCAATAGTCGTCAGGCCAATTTGTACTGGTGACAGGCTGGCATCAAACAACGCTGTACCGTAGCCGACCGCGGAGATAGCAATTGCGACGTTGGCAATTAACAGCGAAACCGCGTAAGTATAGTTCGCCATAAAGTTGCCGGATTTACCGAATACATACTCCGCGTAGCCGCCCATGCCGCCGGGTTTGTGGCTAAACATACCGCATTTGGCAAAGGCCCAGGCCAGTGCCATAGAACCGACGGCTGTCACCAGCCAGGAGATAATCGAGATAGTCCCCACTTCAGCCAGCTTAGTGGGTAGCATGATGATCCCGGAACCCATCATATTCACCATCGTCAATATGGTGAGCTGGGTGACACTCATTTTATTTGCGCTAGGTTTACTCATAGTGATGTCTCTTGATCAGATTGATCGGTTAGGCGCGTGATTTGATCACATAACACCACACTTGTTTTTGACCATTATGTTCCTGGATGTAGACGCCCTGTAACTCAGGCGCAAAACCCGGCAACTGATTAATGCTCTCTTCCAGGGCTTTGAAATAATGCAGTACTGAACCACCCCAGACTTCACCCGGAACGACACACAGAACCCCTGGTGGATAAGGAAGAGCACCTTCTGCCGCGATGCGGCCTTCCGCATCATCCAGACGTACCAGTTCAACTTCACCACGCAGGTAGGCGTAGTTAGCTTCCTGGGGAAGCATACGGACGCCAGGGAAGTGTGCTTTACGGAACATCTCTTTTTGTAGTTGTTTGACGTTATTGCGGGCATAGATATCATGCATTTCCTGGCACAACTGACGCAGGGTATAACCGGCATAACGATCCTGATGTTGCTGGTAGATAGAGGGCAGAACATCCGCCAGCAGAGCATCGTCGTCGAGTAATTTCTCGAAACGAACCAGCAGCGCAACAAGCTGTTGTAACTTCGCCATATCCTCAGCAGGCGTCATCAGGAACAGGATAGAGTTGAGGTCACATTTTTCCGGTATCACACCGTTTTCACGCAGGAAGTTAGCGAGGATAGTGGCCGGGACACCAAACGCTTCATATTCGCCGTTACGCGCATCAATGCCTGGCGTGGTCAGTAACAGTTTGCAGGGATCGACGAAGTACTGGTGTTCAGAATAACCTTCAAACGCATGCCAGTGTTCGCCAGGAACGAAATCAAAGAAACGCAGGCTGCTGGCGATTTCTTCTGTCGGATAGTCCTGCCAGCGCTTACCGTTCACCATTTCCGGAACGAAGGGGCGAATATGGTGGCAGTTTTCGAGGATCAACTTACGGGCATTGATCACATTGGTAACGCAGTCCCGCCACATATTGCGGCCACTGACACCGTCATGCATTTTCGCGTTGACATCAAGGGCGGCAAACAGGGGATAGAATGGACTGGTAGAAGCATGCATCATAAAGGCATTATTGAGGCGTTTATGAGGCACATAGCGTGGCTGTCCTTTGATATGACGGTCTTTTTTATGAATTTGTGACGTCTGGGAGAAGCCAGCCTGCTGTTTATGCACTGATTGAGTGACCAGGATACCCGGATCGTTTTCGTTCAGTTCCAGTAACAGCGGCGAGCATTCCGCCATCATCGGAATAAACTGTTCATAACCAACCCACGCGGAGTCAAACAGAATGTAGTCACACAGGTGACCAATTTTATCCACGACCTGACGAGCGTTATAGATCGTGCCATCGTAAGTCCCTAACTGAATGACCGCCAGGCGGAAAGGACGGGCATCATTTTTTCGTTTTGGGGCCACTTCGTTGACCAGTTCACGCAGATAGCGTTCTTCGAAGCAGTGCGCGTCAATACCACCGATGAAACCATATGGGTTACGGGCGGTTTCCAGATAAACGGGGGTCGCCCCTGCCTGTAGTAACGCACCGTGATGATTGGATTTGTGGTTATTACGGTCGAAGAGAACCAGATCACCCGGTGTCAACAGTGCATTCAGAACCACTTTATTTGAGGCAGAGGTTCCGTTGAGTACAAAGTAAGTTTTGTCAGCATTGAAAACTTTAGCAGCATGTTGTTGCGCCAGGCAGGGAGCACCTTCGTGAATCAACAGGTCACCCATTGCCACATCAGCGTTACATAAATCAGAACGGAACAGGGTTTCGCCAAAAAACTCAACAAACTGATTACCGGCGGGATGACGGCGGTAAAACTCACCGCCCTGATGTCCTGGGCAGTCAAATTCACTATTACCTTTATTGACATAATCAACCAGCGCACCGAAGAACGGCGGGCGGAGGTGCGTTTCGTAATGGCTGGCGGCGGTTTCCAGCTGACGGCCATATAACGTGGTGCGGTTTTTATTATGTTCAAATACGCCAGATATGCGTGACAGATACGCTCGCGGAACATTATCCTCATTTTCCGTGGCGATAAACACAGGAATGTCATAGCCAGTCGCGATAATTTCGTCTAATTTCCCGTTTTCAACATCGCTGATCGATAATACGATGCCAGCAACATCAACGAAATTACTTTCATTAACATTAATGATTTTACGTTGTGTAGAAAAATAATCATGACAATTATTGCTGGTTGCAATTTTTAACTTGGACATATTTTTTCCTCTTATTTCAGGTAATAGTAAATCCTCAATCTCATAAGATGAAATTGATAGTATAAAAAAATTAAAATACAACCACTGATAGCAGAATCAGTATATTAATTTTTTCGAATGCAAAGACTCAGGCCGCCTGATAACAGGGTTGTCAGGTGGTTTTAGAGTAAACTCTGCGAGATGCAGGTATTAAATTTCGATACGTAAAGTTACAAAGCTTACTATATCGTAATACCTGTAAATGGGGAGAATGGCTGGTATTGAAAGAAGTGAAAGTCAAAGCTACAGCGGTGAGCAAACATCATAATATGTGTTGTGCGCCTGATATGTGGCATAGCGTGATTATTATTTTCCATGAGATAAATCCTTTCCTTAGTAGCTTAAATCAACTTCATCATATCTATTTATACTGTCATCTTTTGTGAAGTATATCAATAAAAATAAAGGGAATGAATATGTTTAATATGTCTGTCTGTCTGTCTGTCTGTCTGTCTGTCTGTCTGTCTGTCTGTCTGTCTGGCTGGCTGGCTGGAATGTTTCTGTCAGCTGAATCCTTGCGGCTGGCCATCCGGAGGTCTTATTCGGCCGACGTTAACCGCAGGATAAAAAGTGCAGTATTCATTTAATATATCTGTAATCTTCTGTCAGCGATGTGATCTTCATGCTGGCGACGGTGTGGCTGATATCTTTGTTATATCAGATGGTCAGCCGCCCTCTTTTGTCGATAACGCTGGCCAACATGTTCCCCTGTTATCTGCGTTTATCGCCATGATTTCCTCGCATGATAATGTTGATTAATATTGAATAGATTTAATTTTAATTAAATTAATTTGTCATTATATTAATAAACTGATAATACATTGTGGGTCGGAGTAGCGGTATTGAGTGAAAAGTAAAATGAAATTTCACATTATGCGATCATTTTACTTACCTTTTATTCACTACCGTGTCTCTGTATACAACTATCAACGCCGCCTGCAGGATGACAGAGAGATCGTACAGGCGGCATTTTTATCTGCCATCTTTTCTCCAGTGAGGTGATTATGTCATCAGTTCCTGACAGAACCAGACAAAAGAGCAATATGATCCCGCATCCCGGATTATGGCTGGCGACGATTGCGGGTCTTAGTATTGTGTTTCTGCCTTCGGCGGAGCAATTACCGGTTGCCGGGCAAAATATGATTGCGATACTGGTATTTGCCATTATCGTCTGGATGAGTGAGGCAATGGACTATACCACCAGTGCGATTGTGATCGCCGTATTAATCATTTCTATGGTTGGCTTTGCGCCGGATATGCAACAACCCGATAGGATACTGGGGACGGCTAAGGCACTGAAGTTAACATTACCTGGCTTTTCCAGCCCCGCGCTGGCACTGGTGGCGGCGGCGATGTTTATTGCTGCCGCGATGACGATTACCGGGCTGGATAAACGTATTGCGTTGTTTACCATGTCAAAAACGGGAACCAGTAGTCGCCGGATGCTGACAGGAATTATCATCGTCACCCTTTTATTGAGTCTGGTGGTGCCCAGTGCTACGGCCCGTACTGCCTGTGTGGTGCCGATTATGATGGGGGTCATCGCCGCCTTTAAAATTGATAAACATTCCCGTCTGGCCGCTTCAATGGTCATTGTAGTTGCCCAGGCGACCAGTATCTGGAATGTGGGTATCCAGACTTCAGCAGCACAGAATCTGCTTTCTCTTGGTTTTATCAATAAAACGTTTGGCATCAATCATAGTGTCAGCTGGTTAGACTGGTTTCTGGCGGGGGCACCCTGGAGCCTGGCCATGTCTGTCGTGCTCTATTTTGTCGTGCGTAAACGCTTGCCGCCTGAAACGGAAATCATTGCTGGTGGCAGTGAGGCGATAAACAAAGCACTTCAGGATCTGGGATCAGCAACCGGTAAAGAAAAACGTCTGATAGTCATTTCACTGTTAATGCTTTTTTTGTGGGCGACCGGTGGAAAATTACACAACATTGACACGACTTCGGTTACGCTTGCCGGGCTGGCAGTCATGCTTCTGCCGGGGATGGGGGTGATGCGCTGGAACGATGTTGAACAGCGTGTACACTGGGGGACTTTACTGACCTTCGGTATTGGAATTAGTCTGGGATCGGCGTTACTTGATACCCATGCTGCCGCCTGGATGGCGGATTATGTCGTAAAAGGCTTTGGTCTTGATAGCTTATCGCCATTGGCGATTTTTGCGATTCTGTCTGCTTTTTTAATTGTTATCCATCTTGGATTTGCTAGTGCGACCGCGTTGACCTCCGCGTTATTACCGATCTTAATCAGTTTGTTAACCGGTTTGCCATCGGAACTGGGCGTGAACCCTGTCGGGATGACGATTTTACTGGCTTTCAGCGTCAGTTTTGGCTTTATTTTACCGATTAATGCCCCACAAAATATGGTTTGCCTGGGTACCGATACTTTCACAGCAAGGCAGTTTACGGATGTCGGACTTTGGCTCTCACTGGTGGGTTATCTGTTACTACTGATATTGGCGGCCACCTGGTGGAGGATGCTGGGTTTGATATAAAACAAACATATATCTTATTGAAATGATAGCGAATAATTATTATCAGGCACCCATAAACCTGTCAATATGATGTTGCTCATCATTTGTCATCCGCCATCATCCGGTCGGCTTGTTGCTGAGGTTGTTAAGTAATATGAATGAAAATAATGTCTTAATACGCTATGTTGAAATGTAAATAATTTTATTTAAAATTCAGCGTGCTACAGGAGTAATGATAAAAATAAGGTAATATCGCTGGTGTATATTCTGTATGGCCTGTCACTATTGTATTTGCCTGTGAGGTGCTTTATATACGATAATTGAGCAATATTTTACCGCTATATTAGCTTATGAAGTAATAAAACTGTTTCAGTTTAGTGTTTCTAAAGTATATGTTATGTAATAATTACATGATCATTAATTAACAAATATTGATTTTTGAGATGATATTATTTATAATCTGTTGATTAATTTTGGCTGTAAAGTTGAAAGCGACACTGTAAATTATTTTTAACTCATTGAATAACAAAATTAAATATAATAACAACTGATGAGGCGCTGTGGCGTAAAAAAGTTATTTTATGGATTCACAAATAAGCAAAATAACGGTAGATTCTGATGTGAAGCGGCTTTGTTGAATAAATAGATATTATGCTGCGTGCCTACAAAAACATCGGTCTTCCTCAACGTAAAATCAGAAGGTTAAGGTCAGGGTCGGAAGCTTCTCGCAGTAGAGACCAGCATTTATGACCAAAACAGGTGTGATAAAACAGCATGGTTCACTATTATTCAACAAAGCCATGTGAAGCATGAAAATCGATCAGGATAGAATCAGAAAACAATCTGTCCGTCAGGAACAACAGATGGCTTGGGTCATGATAAATATAATTTTTTCAAAAGAGTTGTGATGTTGAGAATGTTGTTTATATGTTAATCGGTAACATAGCCGCCGGGGTGATGTGCTCTTATGCCGAAAAATACAATATATATCAATCTGGTCACCCAGGGAGTATTTTTTTATGGATGATATCACTGAATATTGGACAACGGTTGTAAATTATGCTGAATACTACTCGCAATTTTTTACTACTCAGGATCCGATAGAGAAAGCGTTAATAGGTGGTGAACTAATACAAGTATGTAATGTAGCGGCAGCTGTTATCATATTTCTTGGCGTATATTACGAAAAACCATTTGTAGATATATTGTTCAGGACTTTTCCTGTATTAATATTGATTGTCTATATTTATCTAACAAAAAATCCTTAACCGCTTAGCATCTATCACATAAGGTGTTGCTGGCGCAGCCCATCTGATCGATAGTGCGGAGAAACCGCAGTATGTGAGGATTTTGGGCACTGCCGAGGGTCAGAATAGCAAGTAAATTAGCCTGATGGGTGAAACGCTTAATCTGTCAGGCGTTATCAATGTGAGTTAATAAAGTCACGGATCGGGCGCAGAGACGGCAGAATAGAGGTAGTACCTGAAGATTCCAGGTACTACCCTTTGTCAGTGCTGTCAATAATGAGAAGCAGGTACTTCCTGGATGGTTATTGACAACAAATAAAGCGTCTACTTCTGTCAAACACCTCTCCGCAATCTGAAATGCCGGAGAGGTTATCTATTGGCAAATCATCAGAAATCAATATTCAGACCCATTTGCCAGGTACGTCCTGGCATAACAGAGAGTGCTTTATTGTAAGCATCCTGATTAGTCGTTGTTTCAAGCGTACGGCTGCTCAGATAATCCCAGTATTTACGATCCGTGATGTTATAAACACCGCCATTTAAACGCACATTTTTAGCCACCTGCCACCAGGCCGTCCAGTCCAGCAGACCATAACCGGGAACCCGCATATACTCTTTCGTTGTCTGCGTTATCGCTGAACCGGTGTTAGGATAAGACTCACGACTGGTTGCCGTGGCGCGTTTGCCTTTAACAAAAGTCGCGGTCAGTGCGGTACCATAGCGTTTTGCCGGATCATCCCAGGCGATGCCAGTGATGGCCTTCATGGGAGCAACGCTGTCAATATCTACATATCTGTCGCCAAGGTAACTGGATTTCGCTTTCCCTTCATTATAGCCATAAGCAAGCGTCGCACTCAGACCATTAACCTCTTCAAACCAGGTGCCAAAGTTGAATCTGGAACTGATTTCCCCCCCATAGATAAAGGCGGAATCACGGTTTTCTGTCTGGAAGATGGTATGAATATTCGAGGGCACATGAGTGAAACGGTCTGGGTTATTGGCACGGGTATAACGGTTGTAGGCCATGAAGTTTTTGTAACTGTTGTAAAACAGCGCACTTCGCAGGGTGATCCCCTCAACCATTTCTCCTTTCATGCCCCACTCGACGTTATTGCTGGTTTCGGTATCTAAATCGGTATTACCGATAAGTGCATACTGCGCACGGTCAGCATAAGTGGAGTTCAGGTTCCAGGAGCCATATAACTGGCTGGCATTCGGAAATTCGGCCCCGCGCTTGTACTGTATATAGGTCATCAGTTGTGGGGTGATGTCATATTGAAATGCCAGTGAGGGGAGTGCCTGGGTATCGCTATTCTTACCGTACAGATTCGCGGCAGCGGCAGGGGTTAAACTGGTACTATTGGCCGACAGGCTTTGCAGATTCTGTGGCTTTGTCGACTGATAAACAACACGAACCCCAGGGATCACGGCAAAGTTATGGCTATCAATATCGAAATTGATTTTATCCTGAATGAAACCGCCTAATATATTACTGCGGCTATCCGCTTCTGGCTGCATGATTTTACCGGTACTGGCGGGTGCCGGTTCCTGGCTAAAGGGGCGTTTGGTTTTAACCGTGCTGGCATTTAACCCGGCGCTTAAATCGTGACGGTCAATTGATTTCATCAATGCTGTCTGGATACCCCAGGTATCCGTATCGTAACTGGAGGCATCGATTTCTGGCGTACCAGTACTGACGTTGGGCATATGTGTCCAGTCATGAGCTTCAGTATGCTGGTAATAGACTTTGGTTGACATATTGTCTAAGAAGGTATTCATCGGGGTCCAGTCATCTTTTACACTGACGCCCCAGCGTCGGGTCTGACTGGTTTGCTCCGCCCGCCCAAGAATGGTACTGCCGGAGCCATTCCAGCTATCGAAATGGGTATGGTTCGTTTTATGATAATAATCAAGGGTGCCGGTCAGTTTGTACTGATCGCTGGGTTGCCAGATGCCTGAAGTTAAAAATGCATCAGAGTGCCAGTTGGCTGGATAGGCGCTGAGTTCCTTGCTATTGGTTGTTGTTTCCTGACCATCACGACGACTGAAGACAAAAATGCCACGCAGATATTCATCTCCGGCGGCGGCAGTTATGCCGTTGTGCCAGCTACGATCGGCGGAATCATAACCACTGCGGTAACCAAATGCGCTGTTTTTCCCCGGATACAGATAGTTATCTGCTGATTTTGGCTGGAAGGAGACATTACCGCCAATCGAAGTGTTAGCCGTTTCTGTTGAAGTGGCACCGGACTGAATATCGACACTACTGTACATGTAAGGATCGATATAATCACGGCCGATACCAAAACTGTTAAGTCCGCCACGACCGGCGTATCCACGTCCGGTGGCATTCGGCTGTGCGATACCATCGACATCAATACTGACACGGTTGCTTTCAAGGCCGCGAATGTTATAGCCGGTATAACCGCCACGGTCAAAACCACTCTTGCCATTGCCGGAGCCGCCCGCGGCGCCTGTTGCGCTAATTAATGGTTCGTAGCGCATAATTGTGCCAAAATCATTGCCGCCCTTATCCTGCAGTTGCTGGGCGCTGAGTGAATGTTCGTTGCCTGCTTTCATTGTCAGCGCGGGAGCGGTAACGATCATCTGCTCGTTAGTGTCAGATGTGGTATCCCGATCTGGCGTGGGTGTTATGGTCTCTGATGCCGCTGAGCAGGGGTGATACAACGCTGCCAGCAAAGAGGTAACCAGTAAACTTTTCCTGAACCACATCGGTGATGGAGTGGATTTATGCATAGTATCAACTATCCCCTGATTCTTATTAGTATGCGCTCACATAATGCTTCCAGACTGATATTTTTATTTTTGCCAGTGAATTTTCAGTTTTCCTTCACCGGTGCTTACTGCTTGTATTTATAACAAAAATAATAATGATAGTGATTTTTATTTGCAACAGGATATTGGGATCTTGCGGAAGAATTTACCATTGAGATGAAGACGGTATCGGATCGGCAATTAAGAGAAAATCGCTATCTCCTGTGTTATAAAGGTCTATTATTTTTACATCTTTAATGGATAAGGAAGTACGATGACCGGGTCGCGGATAAAACGAGAAAAACGCACGATCCAAAAAATGATATTGCTTTATCAACATCGCAGTCCGGATGCTATCGCCGATGCTGAACATTATCAGACGCTAAATGATTATGCTGATAAGCGGCTGGATAAATGTATTTTTGGGGAGCAAAAACCTGCCTGTAAACAGTGCCCATTGCATTGTTACCAGCCAGCGAAACGTGACGAAATGAAGCAGATTATGCGCTGGGCTGGGCCACGCATGATCTGGCGTCATCCGCTGCTCACCGTTCTTCATTTGCTTGATGACCAACGCCCGGTTCCGGAACTTCCTGAAAAGTACCAGCCCAAAAAATAAGCGATCTTTTTATCCCGACAGTCACTGAGATATTGACCGGCATTGAGCCAGATTGCGGGGATCGGGTTCTTTTTTCACATTGATACTGACGGGAGCAGTTGGGAATTATCATGGATGAAAAGAAAAGCGGATCGGACAGATAACAGGATTGCTGCTTTCCTGCTGACACTGGTATGCTTATTATCAGCGTCTGATCACCCGCCACCGCCAGCCTGGACACGAACAGCGTGGAGAAGCCGCAGCGCACAGCGAGTGCGTAACGATTCCGGCCACTCCTGTGGGCCAGAATGGCAAGTGAAAGCGGTCAGGCATCAAGCCCTGTTTATTGCTGAAATTGATTAAATGGATGTCTCATGCTGAAGCGTTACTACCTTGCCTTATTTCCTCTGTGTATTCTCGTCGCCGCCTGTAGCGATAATTCGATGTTGACGCCGGAAAGCGAAACGGTGAAAGAGGGCGGGAAGTTTGTGCTGGAGCCACAACATAACGTGATGATCATGGAGGGGGATTTCGCTGGTAATCCGGCAGCAGAAAAGTTCATTAATGATATGGTGAACAAGCATGGTTTTGACCGACAGCAACTGCATGAAATACTGTCTCAGGCGAAAAATCTGGATTATGTTCTGCGTCTGATGGATCGCCAGGCACCGGCTAAACCCACGGTATCGGGACCGAATGGTGCCTGGTTACGCTACCGGAAACAATTTATCACCGCTGATAATGTGCAAAATGGCGTCGCGTTCTGGGATCAGTATCAGGATGCGCTTAACCGTGCGTGGCAGATTTACGGTGTGCCACCGGAAATTATTGTTGGCATTATCGGTGTTGAAACCCGCTGGGGACGGGTGATGGGCAAAACCCGGATTCTGGATGCGCTGGCAACACTTGCCTTTAATTATCCCCGACGTGCGGAGTATTTCACCAGCGAACTGGAAACCTTTCTGTTAATGGCACGCAATGAACAGGATGATCCCATGGATCTTAAAGGCTCATTTGCTGGTGCGATGGGATACGGTCAGTTTATGCCCTCTTCCTACAAACAGTATGCCGTAGATTTTAATGGTGACGGACATATTAATTTATGGGATCCGGTGGATGCAATTGGTAGTGTGGCGAACTATTTTAAGCAGCATGGCTGGGTGAGTGGCGATATTGTGGCCGTCCAGGCACAAGGTAAGGCAGCCGGAATGGAACATGGCTTTAAAACCCGCTATAGCCTTTCACAACTTGCGGCAGCGGGGCTGATACCAACCCAGTCACTACGGCATCATCAGCAAGCCAGCTTACTGAGACTGGATATGGGCAGCAGTTACCAGTACTGGTACGGATTACCGAACTTCTACACCATCACTCGTTACAATCACAGTACCCATTATGCGATGGCTGTCTGGCAGCTGGGTCTGGCGGTGGCACAAGCACGTACCCGATGATCTTTTGCGCCAACTCCTTCATATAATGATGCGCCATTGCCAGGACAGCGCTGTGTCGTCGCCTGTTCTGCGACGTTTGTCGTAAATTAATCACGCCATCATGACATGGCCATCAAAGATGCTATCTTTGATGGCTTTCTTCTGACAGAGGTGAGGTAATAATGACCGATCTGGAATTGATGCAACTGAGCGAACGAGTTGGACTGAAGCTTAAAGCTCAGGGGGCGACGGTCACCACCGCAGAATCCTGTACCGGTGGCTGGATCGCAAAAGTGTTAACCGATATCGCCGGGAGCTCCGCATGGTTCGCCCAGGGTACAGTCACTTACAGTAATGAAGCCAAATCACAGCTACTGGGTGTCAGCAAAGAGACCTTACGGATATACGGTGCGGTCAGCGCAGAAGTGGTTGCTGAAATGGCCGCGGGTGCATTGCGTGTAGCCGGTGCCACCTATGCCATTTCGGTCAGTGGTATCGCCGGGCCAGATGGCGGTAGTGCTGAAAAGCCCGTTGGTACAGTCTGGTTTGGCATCGCGGGAGATAATGGACAAAGCATTACCCAATGCGAACGCTTTGTTGGCGGGAGGGAGGCAGTGCGCCGTCAGGCCACGGCATATGCACTACAATTTCTCTGGCGACAATTTTTACAAAATGCTTGATACTGTATAGCTATACAGTATAATCATGGCTAAAGAATAGAATTTATCCTGGTTCATCCCTGGTATGAAGGAGTCATAATGGCTATCGATGAAAATAAACAGAAAGCGCTGGCGGCAGCACTGGGCCAGATTGAAAAACAGTTTGGCAAAGGTTCCATCATGCGTTTGGGTGAGGATCGCTCTATGGATGTTGAAACGATATCCACAGGGTCACTTTCACTGGATATCGCGCTGGGGGCGGGCGGCTTGCCGATGGGACGTATCGTTGAGATCTACGGCCCTGAATCTTCCGGTAAAACAACCCTGACCTTACAGGTCATCTCAGCTGCGCAACGTGAAGGTAAAACCTGTGCATTCATTGATGCGGAACATGCGCTAGATCCTGTTTACGCCCGTAAACTGGGTGTCGATATCGATAATCTTCTATGCTCTCAACCCGATACCGGTGAACAAGCGCTGGAAATCTGCGATGCGCTGGCGCGCTCTGGTGCAGTGGATGTCATCGTCGTCGATTCCGTTGCCGCCCTGACACCGAAAGCAGAAATCGAAGGCGAAATCGGTGATTCTCACATGGGGCTGGCAGCCAGGATGATGAGCCAGGCCATGCGTAAGCTGGCTGGCAACCTGAAACAGTCCAATACACTGCTGATCTTTATCAACCAGATCCGTATGAAGATTGGTGTCATGTTCGGTAATCCGGAAACGACGACAGGGGGTAATGCGTTAAAATTTTATGCCTCTGTACGCCTCGACATCCGCCGTATTGGTGCGGTCAAAGAGGGTGAGAGCGTGGTGGGCAGCGAAACCCGTGTGAAAGTGGTCAAAAATAAAGTGGCTGCACCGTTTAAACAAGCGGAGTTTCAGATCCTGTATGGCGAAGGGATTAATTTCTTTGGCGAACTGGTTGATCTGGGCGTGAAAGAGAAACTGATTGAAAAAGCTGGTGCGTGGTACAGCTACAATGGTGATAAAATTGGTCAGGGCAAAGCGAATGCGATTACCTGGCTGAAAGAGAATCCCGCCGCCGCAAAAGAAATTGAGCAAAAAATTCGCGAGCGGTTGCTGAACAATCAGAACACAACGCCAGACTTCGCGATCGATAATAACGGCGAGCATGCTGAAGAAACTCCGGAAGATTTCTGATGGTGTGCTGAAAAGAATCGACAAGGGCTGCAATGTAGCCCTTTGTTTTTTTGATTACTGAGGCACTTGTGACTGAACTTTTACCGCGCCAGGACAGCGCTGCCTCCTGTTTGCGGGAGCGTGCGGTGCGTATTCTGGCGCTACGTGACCATAGCGAACAACAATTACGGCGTAAACTGGCTACACCAGTATGGAATAAAAACGACCTGAAGAGCGTCCCAGTGACGCCAGAAGAGATAGATAACATTATCCACTGGTGTTTCGCCAACCATTATCTGGATGATGAGCGCTTCGCGCGCCAGTTTATTGTCAGCCGTAGCCGTAAGGGCTATGGCCCCGTGCGTATCCGCCAGGAACTTCAGCAAAAGGGTGTTGACAATAACATCGTGGATATTGCCATACGGGCATGTGATATTGACTGGATTGCGCTCGCGAAAGAACAAATACAACGCAAATATGGGCAAACTCTGCCGACAATGTTTTCCGAAAAGGTTAAAATACAGCGTTTTTTGCTGTATCGTGGCTTTGTTATGGAAAATATTCAGGATATCTGGCGAAATTTTGTAGATTGAGCTGTCAGGGATTTTACTTCCCTGTCAGGAAAACTTATCTTATTCCCATCTTATTTTCGTAAGGAATCCTGCTGGCTGAAGAGATGTATCGGTGGCCAGCAATATCTTATTAGCTTGATTTCAGGACAATTATGAGCAAGAGCACCGCGGAGATCCGTCAGGCGTTTCTCGACTTTTTTCACAGTAAGGGGCATCAGGTTGTTGCCAGCAGCTCCCTTGTACCTCATAACGACCCAACGCTATTGTTTACCAATGCGGGAATGAACCAGTTTAAAGACGTTTTTCTGGGGCTTGATAAACGTCATTATTCACGCGCAACGACAGCACAACGGTGTGTACGCGCGGGGGGTAAACATAACGATCTGGAAAATGTTGGTTATACCGCGCGCCATCACACCTTCTTTGAAATGCTGGGTAACTTCAGTTTTGGTGATTATTTTAAGCAGGATGCTATCAAATATGCATGGGAGCTCCTGACCGGGGAAAACTGGTTTGCGTTGCCAAAAGAGAAACTGTGGGTAACCGTCTACCAGTCTGATGATGAAGCGTTCAATATCTGGGCGAATGAGGTCGGCATCCCTCATGAACGCATTATTCGTATCGGCGACAACAAAGGCGCTCCCTACGCTTCTGATAACTTCTGGCAGATGGGCGATACGGGGCCATGTGGTCCTTGTACAGAAATCTTCTTTGATCACGGTGATCATATCTGGGGAGGGCCACCAGGTAGCCCGGAAGAGGATGGCGATCGTTATATTGAGATCTGGAATATCGTCTTTATGCAGTTTAATCGCCAGGCGGATGGAACGCTGGAACCCTTGCCGAAACCATCGGTTGATACCGGTATGGGGCTGGAACGTATCGCCGCTGTCTTGCAGCATGTCGATTCCAATTATGACATTGACCTGTTTCGCACCCTGATTGCGGATGTTGCCAAAGTGATCGGCACAACTGACCTGAGCAGCAAATCATTGCGGGTGATCGCTGACCATATACGCTCTTGTGCATTTCTTATCGCCGATGGTGTTCTGCCATCGAATGAAAATCGTGGTTACGTTTTGCGCCGGATAATTCGCCGCGCGGTACGGCATGGCAATATGGCGGGCGCCAGAGATATTTTTTTCTGGAAGCTTGTGGCGCCATTAATTGAAGTCATGGGAGCGGCAGGGACTGATCTACGAAAACAACAAGCACAGGTTGAGCAGGTTCTTAAAACCGAAGAAGAGCAATTTATTCGTACCCTCGATCGTGGTCTGGCGTTACTGGATGAAGAACTTGCGCAACTGAAAGGTGACACACTCGATGGTGAAACCGCTTTCCGTCTGTATGATACCTATGGTTTTCCGCTTGATCTGACTGCTGATGTTTGTCGTGAACGTCATATCAAAGTTGATGAAGCTGGTTTTGAACGGGCGATGGAAGCACAGCGTCGTCGGGCGCGTGAGTCCAGTGGCTTTGGTACAGATTATAATGCGATGATTCGCGTCGATGGCAGTTCGGTATTTAAAGGGTATGATCAGCAGCAACTGGATGCGAAAGTCAGCGCACTGTTTGTCGACGGTAAAGCAGTTAACCGTATCGAAGAAGGGCAGGAAGCGGTCGTTATCCTTGATCAAACGCCGTTCTATGCGGAATCAGGGGGGCAGATCGGCGATAGCGGTGAGCTGACAGGAAACGGCTCCTCCTTCAGGGTTCGTGATACCCAGAAGTATGGCCAGTCTGTTGGTCATATCGGTAAACTGATCCGTGGTACGTTACAGACAGGCGATGATGTACTGGCTGAAATCGATAATGTCCGCCGTCAACATATCCGCCTGAACCACTCTGCAACCCATCTGATGCACGCTGCCTTGCGCCAGGTCCTGGGAACTCATGTGGCCCAAAAAGGTTCTCTGGTCAATGATAAAATGTTGCGCTTCGACTTCTCTCATTTTACCGCCATGACGCCACAAGAGATTCGCGCGGTGGAAGATCTGGTTAATCAGCAAATTCGTCACAATCTACTCATTGATACCACGATCATGGATCTCGATACGGCAAGAGAGAAAGGGGCGATGGCGCTGTTTGGCGAGAAATATGATGATCGTGTTCGTGTTCTGAGCATGGGCGATTTTTCTACTGAACTATGTGGTGGAACACATGCCTCACGTACAGGCGATATTGGCCTGTTCCGGATTATTTCAGAATCCGGTACAGCTGCAGGTGTTCGTCGCATTGAGGCGGTCACGGGAGAAAATGCGATTGTAAACATGCATGCGCAAAGCGATATTATCAGTGATATCGCCCGCCTACTCAAGAGTGACAGCCATAATCCTGGCGATAAACTGCGCACCATGCTGGAACGTACCCGTGTACTGGAGAAAGAACTGCAACAGCTGAAGGAACAGGCGGCGGCGCAGGTCAGTGTGAATCTCGCAAGTAAAGTGGAAGAGATCGGTAAGGTGAAGCTGCTGGTCAGCGAGTTACCGGATGTTGAACCGAAAATGTTGCGTTCTATCGTTGATGACCTGAAAAATCAATTAGGTTCAGTTATTATTGTACTGGCTACAGTCACTGATGGTAAAGTTTCCCTGATTGCAGGCGTTTCTCAGGATATGACCAGCAGAGTCAAAGCTGGAGAACTGGTCGCTATGGTTGCCCGGCAGGTCGGAGGGAAAGGCGGTGGTCGCCCTGATATGGCTCAGGCAGGTGGAACAGATGCGTCTGCGCTTCCTTCTGCGTTGGCTAGTGTAAAAAACTGGGTTACCGCTAGATTGCAATAGCTATCACTGAAATAACTATAGGCAACAGATGATGCTATTGCAGAATAGTGCTGTGTTACAATAAATGCACCTTTAATGATAAAATTGGGTTAAAATTATGTGCATCGGCTAAACTTAAATTTAACAGAATGTAATTTGATGGCGCTTATTGCTTAATGTATTTGTCATCGCTTACTTTTTGACGTTATATAATGATGGATAATGCCGGGATACATTAGACCCGACTCTTTTAATTTTTCAAGGAGCAAAGAATGCTGATTCTGACTCGTCGAGTTGGTGAGACCCTCATGATTGGCGATGAGGTTACGGTAACAGTTTTAGGGGTTAAGGGTAACCAGGTACGTATTGGTGTTAATGCTCCTAAGGAAGTTTCTGTACATCGTGAAGAGATCTACCAGCGTATACAAGCTGAAAAATCTCAGCCATCTGGTTTCTAAGACTTTCGCGCCTCATGAATTCATGAGGCGCACATCTTTTCAGTACAGTTAAAACTCATCGCGCGTCATATCACTTTTAGCACAAGTGGTTTTACAGAGCTAAAATTCTGTTTCCTGCTGTTTTTACAGGCTAATTGCACGGTAAGTATGCAAACGGAAAAAGGCGCCGAAAAATTGTTTGACTTATAAGTATCAGAAAGTAATATGTGCGCCACGCAGCCGAGAACAACAAAGTGCGTTCTTTGAAGCACTCGTAAGAGGCGTGTGGTGAGGTGGCCGAGAGGCTGAAGGCGCTCCCCTGCTAAGGGAGTATGCGGTTAAAAGCTGCATCCGGGGTTCGAATCCCCGCCTCACCGCCATTTTGCATCCGTAGCTCAGCTGGATAGAGTACTCGGCTACGAACCGAGCGGTCGGAGGTTCGAATCCTCCCGGATGCACCATTTTATCACTGTGTTTCATAGTGATAGCAGGATACGAATAGAGTCAGTTTTTTCAGATGCATCCGTAGCTCAGCTGGATAGAGTACTCGGCTACGAACCGAGCGGTCGGAGGTTCGAATCCTCCCGGATGCACCATCTTATTCAGTATCGCATTGATGATATCATTATGATCAATGAGGTCTTCCTGGCCTGCAGGATCGTTGTATCACAACCGCCAACAGAGTAATACAGCGCACCATATCTCATGGATGTCTGCTATTTTTAGTGCTTTCAGTCAGGGAAGTATTAACACACTGAATGCCATACTTCTTTTCTATGCATCCGTAGCTCAGCTGGATAGAGTACTCGGCTACGAACCGAGCGGTCGGAGGTTCGAATCCTCCCGGATGCACCATTCTCTCTTCCGCCTTTTTTGCGTTATGCACGTGAGTGCTATAATAAAAACATCTTTCTGAATTTCCGGTTATTCCTGCATTGCCAGGTGCTATCGACAGCGACAACATGTTTCTTTTACGCTAAAGTAGCGGTCACTTATCCATTTTTGAAGAATGATCATGTACGAACATTATGCCGGCCTGATTTTCGATATGGATGGCACACTACTGGATACCGAATCACTTCATTGCCAGGCGTGGCGGGAAGTGTTGGATCGCTATGGTATGCGTTTTGATGAGCCAACTATGGTTGCACTTAACGGTTCGCCATCATGGCGTATTGCCGAGGCCCAGATTGAATGGAATCAGACGACTTTCGATCCTCATCGCCTGGCGCAGGAAAAAACAGCTATCCTGAAAACGCTATCGCTGGACAATATACGACCTTTACCATTAATTTCCGTGGTTAAAGAGTGGTACGGACGCCGCCCCATGTCGGTTGGTACGGGCAGTGAAAGTGTCGTGGCGGAGGCGTTTTTAACTCATCTTGGTTTACGGCACTATTTCGATGCCGTTGTGACCGCTAATGATGTTCAGAATTACAAACCAGCACCTGATACTTTTCTGCTATGTGCTAAGCGTATGGGGGTGGCTGCAGAGAAATGTCTTGTTTTTGAAGATGCTGATTTGGGATTACAAGCGGCGAAGTTGGCTGGAATGGATGCAGTAGATGTTCGATTACTGTAAATGATGGCGATCACTATCAGCAATTATTGTGATGGTACTCATTTAACGTAATAACCATGATATTTATTCAAATGATTCTGACATGTGAGAGGTCAACTTGATTCCGGACGTATCACAAGCACTGAACTGGCTGGAAAAAAATCCGCAGGCTATTCAGGGTATCCAGCGTGGTCTTGAGCGTGAAACGCTGCGTATTAATGCCGATGGCTCACTCGCCACCACTCCTCATCCTGAGGCGATGGGTTCGGCGCTGACACATCAATGGATAACCACCGATTTTGCTGAAGCATTACTGGAGTTCATTACCCCCGTTGGCCGTGATATCGGGCATATGCTGACGGTTATGCGCGATATTCATCGCTATGCAGCACGTCATATTGGTAATGAGCAGATGTGGCCACTGAGTATGCCTTGTTATATTGCACCAGGACAGGATATAGAGCTGGCGCAATACGGAACCTCAAACATCGGGCGACTGAAAACGCTCTATCGTGAAGGATTGAAAAATCGCTACGGTGCGTTAATGCAGACGATTTCCGGCATACATTATAACTTCTCGCTACCGATGGCCTTCTGGCAGATAAAATATGGGGTTAAAGATGAGGAAAGTGGTAAAGAAATTATTTCAGCAGGTTATTTCCGCGCCATTCGTAACTACTATCTTTTTGGCTGGGTGATCCCGTATTTGTTTGGTGCTTCACCGGCTATCTGCTCATCTTTTCTGCAGGGAAGACAGACGACATTACCATTTGAGCAGACGCCAGAGGGGATGTATTACCTTCCCTATGCCACTTCGTTGCGCCTGAGTGATCTGGGGTACACCAACAAGTCACAAAGCCAGCTTGGTATTACCTTTAATGATCTGCATGAATATGTTGCTGGTTTGCAACGGGCAACAAAAACCCCCTCAGTAGAATATGCGCGTATTGGTCTCGAAAAAGAGGGAAAATATCGGCAAATCAACAGTAATATTTTGCAGATTGAGAATGAATTCTACGCACCAGTGCGCCCGAAACGGGTTGTTGATGGTGATGAGAAACCCTCTGAGGCGTTACTCCGTGGTGGGATAGAGTATCTCGAAGTCCGTTCCCTTGATATCAATCCGTTCTCGCCCATTGGTATTGACGAGCAGCAGATCCGTTTTCTCGACCTGTTTATGGTCTGGTGTGTGCTGGCTGAGGCACCAGAAATGAGCAGTGATGAATTGCTGTGTACACGGGTTAACTGGAATCGTGTGATCCTTGAAGGACGTAAACCGGGTTTAACTCTCGGGATTGGCTGTGAAAGCGCACAATTCCCGCTGGAAAAAGTAGGTAAAGATCTGTTCCACGATTTACGTCGTGTCGCACAGACATTGGATAGTGTTCACGGTGGCATAGAGTATCAACAGGTATGTGATCAACTGGTCAGCTGCTTTGATGATCCACAATTGACTTTTTCAGCGCGTATTTTACGTGTTATGCTCGAAAAAGAGGGAATTTGTAAAACAGGTAAATTACTGTCTGATCGCTACGCGACGCTATTACGACAAGAGCCGCTGGAAATTTTACATGAAGCAGACTTTCTTGCTGAGCGTGAGGCCTCGTTAGTGCGTCAGCAGAATATTGAAGCGCAAGATAAAGAACCTTTTGCTGTGTTATTAGCCAGATATGTGTAGTAAAATATCACCAAAAAGGCCATGTTCATGTAGCTTTGTAGCGCTGATTTGAGGAATATGATCAATGCAGGGCTTGTATCGGTCGATGATTCGCTGGAATGCCAGCCATTCATCCTGTTTTAGAAAAACACTATCGGAGGCAAAGAATGCCGTTGTTAGATAGCTTCACCGTCGATCATACTCGCATGAGAGCACCAGCAGTACGTATCGCGAAGAAAATGAATACACCACACGGCGATGAAATTACCGTTTTCGATTTGCGTTTTTGCGTTCCTAATCAGGAAGTGATGCCGGAAAAGGGTATCCATACACTGGAGCATCTGTTTGCTGGTTTTATGCGCGATCATCTGAACGGTAATGGCGTGGAAATTATTGATATCTCCCCAATGGGATGTCGTACCGGTTTCTATATGAGCCTGATTGGTTCACCCGATGAGCAACGGGTTGCGGATGCATGGAAAGCGGCGATGACTGATGTTTTGCAGGTTAAGGATCAAGCGCAGATTCCGGAACTGAATATTTATCAGTGTGGCACTTATACCATGCATTCACTGAAAGAAGCGCAGGAGATAGCCCGTCATATCATTGAACGTGGCATCCGCATCAATCACAATGACGAACTGGCTCTCTCTCAGGAAATCCAGCAAAAATTGCATCATTAAGTCAGAAGATAATAAAGGGATCAGCCGATCCCTTTATTATTACACCGATCTGTCTGCGCTTAATGCGCACCGCCACCACCGCTCGCACTAAAGGGAGGTTTGGCAAACCATACCAGTCCCAGTAATATCAGGAAGATACCTGCTGACATCCAGAAAACTTCATTTGCCGAGATAATCAGCCCCTGGTTAGTTATCTGTTGTGCTATCCAGCCCGATGCTTGTTGCTGGCTGAATCCCAGATCATGTAGCTGATCATAGAGCCGTTGCGCATTGGGGTTGTAGGGGGTAATGGCCTCTGTCAATTGCGCATGGTGCAGTGCCTCGCGATCACTCCATAGCGTCGTCGTGATGGAGGTGCCGATAGAACCTGCCAGCGTGCGGGCAAAATTTGACAGGCTGGAGGCGGCTGCCAGCCGGCTGGGCGGAAGACCAGAGAGTGTAATGGTCGTTAATGGCATAAAGAAGCAGGCTACGGCAAATCCCTGGATAAACTGCGGCCATGCCGATGCTGCGAAATTCATGCCGGGCTCAAAAGTCCAGGCGCGCCAGTAAAAACAGACGGCGTAAACAATAAAGCTAAAGGTGACCAGCCGACGCATATCAAGTTTATGTGCAAAACGGCCAATAATGGGCGTCAGGATCACCGGGATCACGCCAACCGGGGCGGAAGCGAGTCCTGCCCAGGTGGCCGTATAGCCATACACCGATTGCAGGAGTTGTGGCAGTAATACAATCGCACCAAAGTACAGCATGTAAGCGAGACTGATACATAAACAACCAATGGTAAAATTGCGCGATTTGAAGAGTGAGAGATCGACAATCGGATTGTCATCGGTCAGCTCCCAGACGATAAGGAAGCTGATGGAAATAACGGCAATAATCGTCAGAATAATAATCTCGTTAGAGGCAAACCAGTCCAGTTCTTTGCCGCGATCCAGCATAATTTGCAGGCTACCAATACCGATGACCAGCAAGGCCAGGCCAATGCTGTCGATTCGCCGCTTTTCCGTTTTGGTTTCACGATGGCGCAGGGTGTGTAATGTCATGGCGACTACCGCAATACCAATCGGGACATTGATAAAGAATATCCATCCCCAGTGATAGTTATCGCTGATATATCCACCCAGAATAGGGCCACCGATTGGCGCGACAATAACCGTCATCGACCACAGCGCCAGTGCGATAGACCGTTTAGCCGACGGATAATTGCTTAGCAGCAGACTTTGTGACAAGGGGATGAGCGGCCCGGCGACCAGCCCTTGCATCACGCGGCAGAAAATTAACATATTCAGGCTGCCGGAAATGCCACAGGCCCAGGAGGCGATAGCAAATGCGACGGTCGCCCACAGAAACAGTTTCACTTCTCCGACACGTTTAGCCAGCCAGCCGGTGAGCGGGATAGAGATGGCATTTGACACCCCAAAGGAGGTGATCACCCATGTTCCCTGGCTTAATGAGGCACCGAGATTACCGGCAATGGTTGGGATAGCGACGTTGGCAATCGTTGAATCCAGCACCTGCATAAATGTGGCAAGTGACAACGCAATAGTCATGATGACCAGTTGTGCCCCTTCCAGCGGTTTTTGCTGTTGCATGATGCTTTCCTGAATTATTCTGCGTTAGCCTGGATGAGCTCGTCGATCAGTTTATTGACCGGACCAAGGCTTATCTCGCGTGCATTGCTCTCATAAACCGGTGACTGGCGTGTCTGGCTGGCTAATACTTCGCCATTATGGTCAGTGGTATCCACTTTGACCACAGTGGAGAGGCCAATGCGCAGAGGATGGGCGGCGAGTTGTTTTTCATCCAGCGCGATACGTACCGGTAAACGTTGCACCACTTTAATCCAGTTGCCGGTCGCGTTTTGTGCGGGTAGCAGAGAAAACGCGCTTCCGGTACCCATATCCAGGCCGACTACTTTACCGGTGTATTTAACGTCATCACCGTAAATATCGCTAATAACGGTTGCTGGTTGCCCAATCCGCATGTGTGCCAGTTGTGTTTCTTTAAAGTTGGCGTCAATCCATAAATGGGTGGCGGGGACAACAGCCATCAACGGTGTCGCCGGGGTAATCTGAGCACCGGGCTGAACCGCGCGGCGGGAAACGTAGCCACTCATCGGGCTGACGATTTGTGTCCGTTGTAATGCCAGCCAGGCGTTACGTACATCCGTGGCGGCTTGCCGGACGGTCGGCTGTTGCTCAAGGTCGTTTTTCATAACGATAGCCTGATTAGCGTTGAGTTGCTGGATGGCAGCATCCAGCTCCGCCTGAGCGTTGGCGACCGTATCGCGCGCATGTTGCAGCTCTTCACGGCCAATCAGGTTAGAGGTTCCCAGCGGGATCCGGCGATCAAGATCAGCTTGCGCTTTTGCCAGCGCTGTTTTTCTGGCGTCGATATTTGCCTGCAGTTGCTTGCTGTTAATCATTTGCTGGCGTATCTGACGTACACTGATCGCAAGCTGCGTTTTGGCTTTTTCAAATGCCTGCAAAGCGTCAGTCTGATCGAGCGTGACCAGGGTATCACCTTGCTGTACAAAATCGGTATTGTCAGCCCAGACCTTTGTTACACTACCGGAGACCTGTGCCATAATCTGTACCTGATTACCCGCGACATAGGCATCATCCGTTTCTTCGTAATGACGCAGCACCAGAAACCAGTAAATACCGTAAGCGACGACAACAATAACAAAGAGTAATGTCAGTAATAAAAGAATACTTTTTCGTTTGTTTTTTTTGCTGTTCTGTTGCTGCGGCAATGTGTTCTCCGCATTTGCACCCATGTTATTTTCCACCCTAATGATGATTGAGAATTGGCTGAATAGCTTTATCAATCAGACAAAACCGTCGCTTTGTCTGACTTTAGTTATCAACTCAGAAAAAAATGTTATTCCGATCCCGGCTGACTATTGTGACTCTGCCTGTAGATCATCCCTTTCCATTTGCTCAAGGCGAGCCAGTAGTTTACGAACAATGCGCTCAAGTTGATCTTTTTCACTGGCATTTAAAGCAGACCAGAGTTGATGCAGGCTATGGTGTTGCGGAGGTAAAATCTCACGTAAAAACTGATGGCCTTTATCGGTAAGTTGCAGGTAAAGGCAGCGACGATCATTTTCACTTTCACGACGTTCAATCCAGCCGCGTCTTTCCAGTTCGTCAGCGATACGTGTCGCGTTGGTACGGGAAGAGCCCAACGCACAGCTTAATTCAGAAGGCTGAATACGATGATTGTCCTGAGATTCCAGAGTGATCAATGCCATGAAGAGCGTTTCGTTAATCCCTTGTGCTTTCAGTACATTATTCCGGTTTTCCAGCAGTTTACCCTGCATATGCATGCAGAGGCGCGTCAGCAGAACTTCCTCAAGCGGGAAATCGTGGCAGCGACTGGCACGGGATTTGAGCATTTGTTCAACAGGCGTAAACGAACTGTCCATCTTGACGGTAACCTCAGTAAATTCGATGGATATAATAACTATCGTGACAAATAAATCAAATCAATTATTGAATAAAATCGACAGCTACTTTTTATGGCAACATACTGATTTTCCATATGACGCCATAGGTTAATGAACTCAGTAATGTTGGCAAAACAATGCTGCGTGTTTTCCAGAATGTCACGCCTGATACGGCAAATCCGATGATTGCCGGTAACAGTTGATGATGATCGGCAAGGATTTGTGGCATGCAGGAAACGACCACCAGAGCGCAAATAGAGGTAATACCGATAGTATTAAGCAGAATAGTGACAATATGCTTATGACGAGCCTGGCGAATATATAATGTGTGCAGGCGCAGTGGCAGATAGCGAAACAGATAGTTCATGCCGCCTGCGACAAGGGCGATAACCAGAACCTCAATGCGCATCAGGCATCTCCTGTAAGAGGACCGGGATCAGTGCAGTCAGACAACCACAGATAATTCCGGTCAGAATAGCGGCTGGAATAGAAAAAAATATCACTCCTGCGAGTGCTCCCGTCAGAGCAGCCATTACACTGAGTGATTGCTTACGCTGGAACGAAGCCAACAGGAAACTCATAAACAGTGCCGGTAACATAAAGTTCAGCCCGGCTTCTATGGCAGGGAAGCCGGTTAATAAGCCATTTCCGGAGTAAGCCCCTGCCAGCGTACCCAGTACCCAGGCAATCCAGGAGGTGAGAGCGATACCCGTCATCCAGTTTTCACTCCAGCCTCGGTTATTACGGGACAATTTTACTGTCGCTGCGGCGAAGACTTCGTCAGTCAGACCAAAGGCCCAAAACGCTGTTTTTCTTTTGTCCAGTGGCTGAGAAATCCGGCTACGTAAAGAAGGTCCATACAGAATATGGCGGACGTCCATCGCCATAACAGTTAGTACCGCCACCCATAATGAACTTCCTGCCGCCAGCATCGTGGTGATCACAAACTGGCTGGCACCCGCATAGATAATGCAGGAGAAAAGCAGACTTTCCAGTGGTGTGAATCCCAGCCGGGTTGCATTGAGACCAAAGGCAAAAGCGACCGGGATATAGCTAATGACAATCGGCAGGCTGTCTTTCATCCCTTCAATAAAGGTGGATTCATTCAGAGAGATGGCCGAGGACAAGGTGGTTGATTTTTTCTGTTTTTTCATAACGGTACGCGGATGTACTGCGATATCATCCAGGGTGATTTATCTTACAATGATTATCTGTTTTTACACCCTGATAAGACCTGATGGCAAACGATAAATATTGTGGGGACGCTATACGGTGTGCCGCTGATGAATGCGCATTCGGGACAGCTGGCACACCGTGGAAGGTGGTCGCGGGTAAAGTTTTTCAAAAATTCCAGTCATTGTCAGCGGTTTCTTCAGTTTTTCCTATGATATAGGAGGAACCTGAACCGGAGAAAAAATCATGGTTTTCATCGGCATTCGGTGATAAGGCTGCCAGAATAGCGGGATCGACCATCGCCATCTCTGGCGGAAATAATGCCTCATAACCAAGATTCATCAGCGCCTTATTCGCGTTATAGCACAGGAAAGCGCTAACCTTATCAACCCATCCACTGTCTGCGTACAGATCCTGCGTGTAGGCCAGTTCATTATTATATAAATCCAGCAGAAACGTGCAGGCAAAATCCTGTAATTGCCGTTTTTCTTCGCTGCTCGCGGTTAATAATCCTTTCTGGTATTTATAACCGATATAATAACCATGCACGGCCTCATCGCGGATGATCAGGCGAATCAGATCGGCGGTATTAGTCAGTTTACCGCGACTGGAAAAATAAAGCGGTAGCCAGAATCCGGAATAAAAAAGAAACGATTCGAGAAATACACTGGCAATTTTCTTTTTGAACGGATTATCGGCGTGGTAATAGCTCAGGATAAGTTCAGCTTTGCGTTGCAGGTGTTGATTCTCTTCACTCCAGGCGTAAGCCGCATCCACTTCCTGACTCTGGCACAAAGTAGAAAAAATCGCACTATAGGAGCGGGCATGAACGGCCTCCATAAAGCTGATATTAGACAGTACTGCTTCTTCATGAGGTGTTAATGCATCGGCCATCAACGCCGGAGCACCGACGGTATTCTGAATGGTATCCAGCAGGGTTAATCCGGTGAAAACACGAATGGTGAGCTGCTGTTCTGAGGCTGTCAGCGTTTGCCAGGCCGGAATATCGTTGGACAGGGGGACTTTCTCCGGCAACCAGAAGTTACTGGTCAGCCGATTCCAGACTTCCAGATCCTTATCATCGATGATTTTATTCCAGTTGATAGCGCTGACAGGCGATAAATGGGGCATTCTGTTCTCCTTATAACATGCAGGACACGCAGTCTGTCACTTCCGTTCCCTCCAGCGCTAACTGGCGCAGACGGATGTAATAGAGGGTTTTAATACCTTTTTTCCAGGCGTAAATTTGTGCTTTGGTAATATCGCGAGTGGTGGCTGTGTCAGGAAAAAAGAGGGTCAGTGACAGCCCCTGATCGACGTGTCGCGTGGCTTCGGCATAAGTATCGATAATTTTTTGTGGGCCGATCTCCCAGGCATCCTGATAGAGTGCAAGATTATCGTTGGTTATAAAGGGGGCCGGATAGTAAACCCGCCCGGTTTTTCCTTCCTTGCGGATTTCTATCTTTGACACGATCGGATGGATGCTGGATGTGGCATGGTTAATATAAGAGATAGAGCCCGTTGGCGGAATGGCCTGCAGATTACGGTTATAGAGGCCGTACCGCATCACTTCATCGCGTAACTGTAACCACATATTGCGATCAGGTAGCGTGATCCCAGCCTGAGCGAACAGCTCAGCCACACGGGCGGTTTTCGGCTGCCAGTCCCCTTGCAGATATTGGCTGAAATATTCGCCGCTGGCATAGCGCGACTGCAAAAAACCGGCAAAAGACTGGTTACGTTCGCGCGCTATTTGCATTGATGTTCTTAGGGCATGCCATGTGACGGTATAGAAATAGAAGTTAGTGAAATCCAGCCCTTCCGGGCTACCATAGGCGATACCTTCCCGCGCCAGATAGCCATGCAGATTCATCTGTCCGAGTCCGATAGCATGGGCGGCGGCATTTCCCGCTGCCACAGAGGGCACCGCGTGAATGTGACTCATATCGGAGACCGCCGTCAGACCACGCACGGCCACTTCAATCGTACGGGCAAAATCGGGTGAGTCCATAGCATGGGCAATATTAAGCGATCCCAGATTGCAGGAGATATCATGACCGATATGAATATAATCGAGATTTTCGGCCAAAGTGGAAGGGCTGTTCACCTGCAAAATTTCTGAACACAGATTACTCATATTCACCCGTCCAGCAATGGGGTTAGCCCGGTTAACCGTATCCTCAAACATAATGTAGGGATACCCTGACTCGAACTGGATCGCGGCCAGTCGCTGAAACAGATCACGTGCACGGATCCAGCGTTTATGGATCCGATCATCGGCGACCAGTTGAGAATACCATTCGCTGACGGCAATATCGCCAAATGGTTTACCGTATAGACGTTCAACATCGTAGGGAGAGAATAATGCCATCTGAGCATCTTCTTTCGCTAACTGAAAAGTGATATCCGGGATAACAACGCCAAGAGAGAGCGTTTTGATGCGAATTTTCTCGTCGGCATTTTCCCGTTTAGTATCGAGAAAATTCAGAATATCAGGGTGATGGGCGTGCAGGTAAACCGCCCCCGCCCCCTGGCGTGCACCAAGCTGATTCGCATACGAAAAAGCATCTTCCAGCATTTTCATGATCGGGACTACGCCAGAGGACTGGTTAGCGATATGTTTGATTGGCGCGCCAGCTTCCCGTAAGTTCGAGAGCAGAAAGGCGACGCCACCACCGCGTTTAGACAATTGCAGCGCTGAATTGACTGCCCGGCCAATGGATTCCATATTATCTTCAATGCGTAACAGAAAGCAGGAGACAAGCTCACCGCACTGTTGTTTACCGGCGTTGAGAAAAGTCGGAGTTGCGGGCTGAAAGCGTCCACTCAGCATTTCATCAGTCAGCTGACGCGCCAGTGTTTCATCACCTTGCGCCAGGGTGAGGGCGACCATACAGACACGATCAGCAAAATGTTCAAGGTAGTGTTTGCCATCAAACGTTTTCAGTGCATAGCTGGTATAGAATTTCCAGGCACCAAGAAAAGTCTGGAAACGAAAACGGTCATGGTGAGCATGGCGGAATAATGCCAGTACAAAATCGCGTTGATAGCGATTCAGCACGTTGATATCGTAGTAATGTTCTGCAATCAGCCACTCAATTTTGCTATTCTGGTCAGCAAAGTGACGACTATTTTCCTCGACGTGGGTTGCCATAAAAACATCCACCGCCTGGCTATCTTTTTCGAGAGGAATACGTCCTTGCTGGTCGTATAAATTCAACATCGCATTAAGCGCATGGAAATCTGTTTCTCCGGCACTTATTGATTCTGTGATTGTTGTTGCCAAAATTTGCTTACTCCTTTGCGTACATTATCGATATCGTTTGCCGTCCCCAGGAGTTCAAAGCGATACAGACAGGGAACCCCACATTTTTGTGCGATGACATCCCCGGCACGACCATAAGCGTCACCAAAATTGCGATTGCCTGCGGCAATCACACCGCGTAGCCGTTGACGATTGTGGGGATCATTTAAAAAATGAATCACCTGCCGTGGGACGGCTCCGGCGGTATTGCCGCCGCCGTAGCTGGGAACGATAAGAATGTAGGGTTCGTTAGCCTGAATATGGGCTTGTTGATTGAGCGGGATCCGTATTGCCGGTAATCCCAGACGCTGGACAAAACGGTGCGTATTTTCAGAACTGCTGGAGAAGTAGATAATCTGGCTCATGCATGAGCGACCGCGAGCTGATGTAGCTGCTTAATCATATCCGGGCGGAAACCTGACCAGTGAATATCGCCGGCAATGACGACCGGGAGCTGGCGAAAACCTTGCTCACGCAGTATATCAATCACCTCTGGATGATGATCAATATTGATGATGTCGAAGGTAAGACCATGATTCTTCATTGCCTGTTGTGTGGCATGACATTGCACACAATCATTTTTAGTGTAAACAGTAATGCACATGATTATTCTTCCCACCGAGGGTAACTGGACGATACACAACCGTGTGGTTCCGCATCTGTTGATTGATGATTAAATACTAGATTTAGATGTTAGAAACTTCAACCACACAATATATAGTATTTTGTGATACAGGTAGGGAGTTTTTGATGATAAATAGCAGAGGCAGGTATTAAGCGTTTTGACATGACAAGGGTCGTTTAAAGAGACTCCCGCGAGAGTCTCCTGACAGATATTAAGCGCCTGTCTTAGTTGAATGCCATTCCACCATCAATGATCAATGCCTGACCGGTCATATAGTCAGAATCAGGGCTGGCCAGATAGGAGATACATGCTGCAACATCTTCAGGTTCAGAGATGCGGCCCAGAACAACATTTTTAGCCCATTGTTGCAGACCCCACTCCAGTGACTGACCATTTTCATCAGCGACTTTTTGTGCGATACCTTCCATCATTGGAGTACGTACAATCCCCGGACAATATGCATTAACGGTGACGCCAAATTTAGCCAGATCTTTTGCCGCCGTCTGAGTGATACCACGAACGGCAAACTTGGTGGCGCCATAAACGGCCAAATCAGGATTACCGACCTGGCCTGCCTGCGAGGATGCATTAATGATTTTACCGGTGATTTCCCCAGGGCGAGAAGGCGCTCTTGTTTTGAAATGCCGGAGTGCAGCCTGAATTCCCCAGTAAACGCCTCCTACGTTGACATCAAAAACCTGGTGAAAAATTTCTGGCGTAATATCTTCAATCGGTGTGGTAGGTCCAAGACCGGCGTTATTCACCATCACGTCCAGACGACCGAAATGATCGACAATTTGATCGACAGCGGCGAACACTTGATCCCGATGTGAAACATCAACCGCGACAGCCAGGGCGTCTCCCCCTGCATCTTTGATAAGCTTAGCGGTTTCCTGTGCGGTTGCCGGATTAAAGTCCAGACAACCGATCTGAAAACCGTCTTTTGACAGGCGCAGAGCAATCGCCCGGCCAATACCTTGTCCTGCGCCAGTGACGACAGCCACTTTTGAATTGATTTTCATTATTAATCTCCTTATTACTTTCGTGTGTGATGTTTGTGTCGATCGGCTTTGTTGAATAATAGTGAACCATGCTGTTTTATCACACCTGTTTTGGTCATAAATGCTGGTCTCTACTGCGAGAAGCTTCCGACCCTGACCTTAACCTTCTGATTTTACGTTAAGGAAGACCGATGTTTTTGTAGGCACGCAGCATAATATCTATTTATTCAACAAAGCCGTGTCGATCTATCCTATTCCAGGTCATGGTATCAGGTATTGTTTCCCCAGTGACTGACCTGAATGCGTGATAAATTTTGTTGTCTTACTTAATTTCAGGCAGATCAGCCGGTCCATGATGGATATGTCATCGCATTGCTGGCTACCTGTCATCCATATTTTATAATCTCAGATATAAAAAATCATGATGAACTTCAAATGTTGTCTATCGGATGAATACTTTTCAGTTATCGATACGCGACGAAGTGATAAAATAATATTATATATTGCTTATTTATTAGACTGCTTTTTGCTTAGTATCAGGCTATTTTACTGACCATTCCCCGGCAGTGCCCAAAATCCTCATATATCCCTTATACGCTGCGGTTTCTCTGTGCTGTCCGTATCCAGGCTGGCGACGACTGGTGTTAATAGCCGGAAAATTCTTCGCTTGCTATTTTATGAAAGTTTGAATGATTTTATTGTTGGGGAAAGATAACGCTATCAGGCAAAAAACAACTTTACCTGATAGTTTTATCCTATTCAAAAACATGTGCCAGCCTGTATAACAAGCTTTTAATTGACAGGAGTATTAAACTTCAGCTTATAAAAAATATTGTTCTGTATACAGTTGCGATTGTCCTGAATATATAATTGATATTATAAGCAATCGATTATTTTTATAAATATCCAAGACAGTACATGACGCAAATAAAATGTGTCGCCATATATCGTTCTGCTATGTAGTTAAAGGCAGGCAAAAGTAATAACGAACCATTTTTATTTTTTTTGATTAACCCTAGTTCTATCGCTTCAGTAATTGTTCTTGAGATATGTGATCTGGATACGTTGCAGTAAAAGGATATGCGTGATATCGATCCGGTAAAAACATTATCTTTTTGATTGCAGAAAATATAAAGCAATATCAGATGGCCACCATCCTTATCAATAAAAACATTGATTTCATTCATGTCTTTAAATAAGAGAATTCCACAGTCAAATATTTCTGTGTATCTTTTTAAATAATTTTCTATGCTATTTTTACTGCTCAGGTTAATGGTTTGATTTTTAAGTAGGCTGATTGCTGGCTCAGTAGTTTTGATGATTTTTTCAATTTCCTTCTCGCCTTTCTCTGTAAAGGAATAGTTCAGCTTTCTTTTATCATCATCAGAACTATCTATCTCAATAATTTTATTCGTATAGAGATATTCGATAAATGAATAGATGCTATTCATGCTCAGCACATCCAATGAAAGACATTTTTTTCTGGCATCGGATATTAATTTTTTACTGGAGCAATAAGAGTTGATGGCCAATATGGTATATAAGAGGAATTTTCCTTTTTTTAATATTACTTTATAATGGATAGGGTTCGTGTCATACATTCTTTTAAAACTATCGTAATGGGCCAGGATAGCTTTGGTTAATAGTTCTGTTGAAATTAAACTCTCAAGCTGTGTATTTAGTATATGTAATATGTTAGCTTCATTGTTCATAAAAACCCATTCCTGTTATTAAATTATTTTGTAAGTTTATATGGCTTCATGTCATTATCGCAGGTCATCTGAACATCGAGGTATTCTGAGTCCCTCCATCAGCATAAAGAGATAACTGACTATTTTGCATAGCAAGACGCTGGCTAAGAACCTGGTGACCTGTCAGGCTATTTTATTTGCCATTTTGGCTTTCGGCAGCGCCCGAGATCCTCACGTACTACCTGTACGCTGCGGTTTCTCCGCGCTGTCCGTGTCCAGACTGGCTGCGTCAATAACGCCTACTGGGATAGGCTCTTAATATTACTTTTTAAAACCAACAAATAAAAAGGAATATCAGACACAGATCCACTTTTTGAATCATTCAACTATATATATATTATTATTCATAGAATAAGCTGATCAACAGAGATAATATTAGCTCCTACACGCTTTATATTAAGCAACAAAGGCTGTTATTTATTAATCAGATAAATCGTAAAATAATCATTAAATAGCGAATTAAGCCATATACCTTCTACTTGTGAGCGTTTTTTATAACTAATATTTATCATGCATGATTTCATTATGACTACAATAGCAAGGCCATGCAATCATTAATCACAATCCTGTAGTGAGTGTATATTACTATAATTAATTGCATAAATGGATGACTATTTTTGGTATTAATGATATTTTTTCTTTCTGAAAAGATGTTTTGTTATTTTTTTCATAATAAAATCAATGTGTTGTGTATTTGTTATGAATGGCGCTTATTTGCGGAAACTTTTTATTTTGTTAATAAAATTTTGATATAAAGAAATTATGTTGTTATATTCAAATTGACTGGCACACACCAGGGCATTTTTCTATTGATCCTTGAAGAGACGATGTTTTTATTTTGTTATTTTTATTACAAAAATAAGGTACAGTTGACTTCAGGTATGTTAATGAAAGATAAATGATGTCTGGTTACTCTGTTTGGTTGGCAGAGGGGCGGCTAAGGAAAGTGCTACCTGTCAGGAATGGCGAATATGCAGCTTCGTAGGCAGATAGTATTGCAATGGAGATGGCGTATTACCATTAATAAGCTTGCTGATTAAGTCATAGCAATGCCATGCCAGCTGACGGTTATCCTGGCGGATCGTATCAACCGGTATTGATAAAGAGTCATAAAGGTAGTGATCATCAAAACTGGCCAGATAGGTAGCTGTATTCAGCAAATGATGCTGGCTCATGTAACGCAGAACCCCCTCAAGCAGACCACAGGCAGTTGTAAATAGTGCTTCAGGTGGCCTTCCGAGACGGGAGCAGAGCGCGGCAAACATTTCATAACCGGCGTCCGGGTGGTAGTCCCCGCTAATAATCCATTCAGGTTGCAGTGTAACTCCCGCTCGCGCCAGCCCTTGAGTGAATCCTGTAAGACGGTCTTGTGATGGCGAAAGATGACGTTGCCCGCCAAAGAACCAAAACTCATTGCGATACCGGGGGGCTACCTGGGCAATGAGATCTGCGGTGGCGTGGATGGAATCGCTCATGACCAGAGGTAAAGCGCTTTCACCGGGACGGCGATCAAATAATACGACCGGCAATTGCTGGCTGATAGTGCGATAATCAGCATCGCTGTGATGACATGAAGCGACGATCAACCCATCAACCTGACGCGCAATCATATTATTAACGACGATACGTTCCTGCTGCGGATTTTCATCACTGCAGGAGATAAGAAGTTGCATACCGCTGGTACGACAGAGTGTTTCCAGTTGGTGAGAGAAAACAGCAAACCCATAGTTAGTGATATCAGGCACCACCAGGCCGATAGTATGGCTGCGGTTATCACTTAATGAACGTGCATGGATATTGGGTTGATAGTGACATTCACGTGCAATGGTTTGTACCCGTTCGCAGGTATCCGCTGCAATACGAAGCACCTGGCCTCGCCCATTCAATACCAGGCTAGCCGTTGCTTTCGAGACACCAGCCAGTCGGGCGATATCGTTAATGGTTATTCGTTTTCTCTTCATCAAATTAATCAAAAGTAACGGTTAAAATGAGTATTCTGTACCAGTTCACGTCAGATGACTGGATCACCGGAAATAACTAAAACTGCCGGTTAAGATCCCGTTGATAAGGGAGTGCGGTCATTGCCCCCTTCGCGGTTGTTGCCAGAGCACCACAGGTTTGTGCCAGCATAATCGTTGATTCCAGGGTTGCCATATCCACAGGCATTCCCCGTTCAGCCAGACCCGAGAGTAGCCCGGCGACAAAAGCATCGCCTGCTCCGGTGTTATCGACACTCACTACAGGCAGGGCCGCAAACCGGGTTATCTGTTGCTGAAATACCACAATAACCCCCGCTTTTCCCAGTGTAATCAGCAGTAGTTCGGGCTGGTAGCGCCGGAGTAAAGCTGCGGTGCTTTGTTTAAGATCGGTCGTATCGCTAATAAAGAACAGCTCGTCTTCAGAAAGCTTAATCACATCGGCCAGGGTAAAAGCTTGATCGAGACAGGTGTGAAGTAATGATTCATCCTGCCAGAGATCAGGGCGAATATTCGGATCAAAACTGACCCGTCCCCCAGCGCGCTTGATCTGCTCCATCGCGTAGTATGTTGTGCTGCGGCTTGGTTCGGCGCTCAGTGCGATGGAGCAGGCATGTAGCCATTGATGAGGGGCAAATTCGGGTAAATCGTCAGGTTGTAAAAACAGATCTGCGCCAGGACGGACCATAAAAGTAAAGGTTCTTTCCCCCATTTCATCAAGATCAACGACCACAGTGGAGGTGCGATGTAGTGGATCACGGTGCATATAGCGAATATCTACCTGTTCCTGATCAAGTGTTTGCTGCATAAAACGGCCAAATGGATCGTCGCCGATACGTCCAATAAATCCACTATTCCCTCCCAGGCGAGCAATCCCGACAGCAACATTAGCGGGGGCACCTCCCGGACACTGTAAGAGTCGGCCATGACTTTCTGGTAGCAGATCGACAACCGCATCTCCGAGCACCCATACTTTTGCACTCATGTTCAATTTCCCTCACCACATAAGTCTAATTAAACCGGTTTAGCTAATTGAAGCATAGCTTCCTGATAATGTGAATGTGATCAGTAAGAAAGTGCGAAGCAGAGCAAAAAATAGTATCACGCGCATACTATCTGCAACGGCATTACTATTTTTTAGACTATTATGTAACAGGTATTAATGATGATTATTTACATCATTGCGTGTGTAATGAAAATTAATGGTAAATAAAATATTGTGATTTACTCTGTGATGACACAGGCTAATAAGAAAAATTAGTTATAAATCATAATATTAATTAGAGTGGAGAGGGTAGGATGATGAAAAAGACCATGATTGCGTTATCGACGATTCTGACAACAGTACCGGTTGTTGCTGCGACAACACATGCTACAGATGAAACTGTTGAAATGGCCCATAAAGGTGCTGATAGCGCAAAAGAAAAACTGCATCAGGCACAGGATCAGGGAGAGGAACTGAAGCTGGAAGCAAAACATGCGGCACAAGGTGAAAGTCACAGTACCGGTAGCAAAATCAGTGAAGGTGCACAGAAGACCTGGGATAAAACCAAACAGGAAGCTGAAAAAGGCTGGGATAAGACAAAAGAAGGTACTGAAAAGGGCTGGGATAAAACCAAAGCAGGTGTTGAAAAAGGCTGGGATAAGACCAAACAAGGTGCGGAAGATTTGAAGAAAAAGATAACTGATTAATAGACTCTGTATACGATTCTGTGTAAGAGTCTGGCCCATCAGGCTATTTGACTTGCCATTTTGGTCCTGGGCAGTGCTCGAAACCTTCACGTACTATCTGTACGCTGCGGTTTCTCCACGCTGTCCGTGTCCAGACTGGCTACGTCAATAACCAGGCAGGCCTGGCTCTAAATGCCTTTTTCAGACGTGACCGCTCAGGCGGTCACCGAAGCTGATAATAAAACAACGCCTTGCCCGTCATCCGTTTTTATGGGTATATTTTACTGGCGTCACTTTTACCTGCTTGATCATGTTTTCCTGAACATTCAGAATATCAATATCATATTGCCCGATACGCACGCGAGTACCCGACTTCGGGATCTCTTCCAGTGCTTCCAGAATAATGCCGTTGATCGTGCGGGCATCATCTTCGGGTAAATGCCAGTTAAACGCTTTATTAATTTCGCGCACGCTGGCACTGCCATCAATAATGACGGTTCCGTCAGTCAATGGCGTCACTTCTTCTGCCAGTGTTGGCGACATTGAGGTGGTAAAATCACCGACGATCTCTTCGAGAATATCTTCTACGGTTACCAGTCCCTGAATGTCGCCGTATTCATCAACAACAAGCCCCACTTTTTTCTTGTTACGCTGGAATTTTACCAGTTGTGTATTCAGTGGCGTGCCTTCCGGGATGTAATAAATTTCATCAGCGGCACGCAGCATGACCTCTTTAGTGAATTCGTTTTTTTCCGTCATCAGTCGATAAGCTTCACGGACACGCAGCATACCGATAGCATCGTCCAGTGAACCACGGTATAGCACAATGCGGCTATGAGGAGAGTGGGCGAGCTGACGGAGGATAGATTTCCAGTCATCATTGATATCGATGCCGATAATTTCATTACGCGGAACCATGATGTCATTAACGCTAATTTTCTCGAGATCGAGGACAGAGAGCAGCATATCCTGGTTACGGGACGAGATTTTTGTTTGCGATTCATTAACAATGGTGCGCAGCTCATCTTTGCTCAGTGCGCTACTGATAGTAATATCTGAACGAATTCCCATCAGGTGCATCAGTAGATGGGTAATCGTATTCAGTAGCCAGACCAGGGGCATCATCAGTATCTGTAATGGGCCAAGTAATAGGCTGCTCGGATAGGCGACTTTCTCTGGATAGAGGGCAGCAATCGTTTTAGGTAAGACTTCGGCAAAGACCAGCACCACAAAAGTCAGGATACCCGTCGCGATCGCGACCCCCATATCGCCATATAATCGTATACCAACAATTGTGCCGATGGCGGACGCCAGGATATTAACCAGATTGTTGCCAATCAGCACCAGACTGATGAGGCGATCTGGTTTGCGCAGTAGCTTTTCTACCCGTTTTGCCGGACGATAACCTTGTTTTGCCAGATGACGAAGCCGGTAGCGATTAAGTGTCATCATTCCGGTTTCTGAACCGGAAAAGTAAGCCGAAATGATCACCATGATGATCAGTGTGATGATCAATGTGGTGGTTGAGATATGTTCCAGAGAGAACTCCTTAGTCTGGATTTAGTCAATAACGTGTTGAATGATACGGCTACCAAAGTATGCCAGCGTCAATATGCCCGCACCAGCGATGTTAAACCAGACAACCCGACGCCCACGCCAGCCCTTGTGGTAGTGCCCCCATAACAGAATGATATAGACAAACCACGCCAGGATCGACAACACCGCTTTATCAATATTTTCTGTGCTGAGCAAATTACGCAGGTAAAACAAACCACTGCCAAGCGTGAGAGTCAGCAAAATGACGCCTACCTGAGTAATATGAAACATTTTACGCTCAATACTCAATAACGATGGCATTTCATGGCTAAAAATCAAGCGTTTATTCTTTAGTTGATAATCAATCCACGCTAATTGTAACGCATAAAGAGCGGCAATAATCAATGTGGCATAAGCGAACAGTGATAGCCCGATATGTCCCAGTATGCCCGGCGTATTTTCAAGATGTTTGATGTATTCGCTGGGTAAAAAAATCGCGAAAGAGAGATTGATTATTGCAAAAGCGTAGACAATAGGTAGTAACAGCCAGCCACGGTGGCATGATGCGATGAAAGTCATTATCGCACAGATGATCAGACTGATCAGCGAACTGACATTGAGCAAACTGAGATTTTGTCCCTCTCCCTCGTCGGGAAAAATACGGAATGTCAGGGCAAATGCATGACAAATGATTGCAATAATGGCGGAGGCGATCGCTATCCGTCGCCAGCCGCTATTTTTTTGTAATAAGCCGGGAACGATCAGCGTAAGGCTGATGGAATAGGCAACAAGAGCGAGAAAAACAAAAACAGGCATAGGGTTGTCTGCTATCGGCTAAATGAAATCAGCCCACAGTATAGCTTTAGGTGACACCGGCTCCAACCGTTGCATCACATCATGCATCATGTCGTGTTATACTGCGCGACATCTCTGTTATTTCACGTCGCAGTTCGCGGCTGACCGTTTTCTATCTCAGGCGAGAGACCATGTTTGATAATTTAACCGATCGTTTATCGCGTTCATTACGTAACATTAGCGGACGCGGACGCCTTACCGAAGACAATATCAAAGACACGTTGCGTGAAGTACGCATGGCGCTTCTGGAAGCTGATGTTGCGCTGCCTGTTGTGCGTGACTTTATTAATCGCGTTAAAGAGCGTGCCTTAGGTCAGGATGTCAATAAAAGCCTGACGCCAGGGCAGGAATTCGTCAAAATTGTACGCAACGAGCTGGTTGCGGCAATGGGTGAAGAGAATCAGACACTGGATTTAGCTGCTCAGCCACCCGCGGTGGTACTGATGGCCGGTTTACAGGGGGCAGGTAAAACCACCAGTGTCGCGAAACTGGGTAGATTTTTGCGTGAGAAGCACAAAAAGAAAGTGCTGGTCGCCTCCGCTGATGTTTATCGTCCGGCGGCAATCCGGCAACTGGAGACGCTGGCAGAACAGGTTAATATTGATTTCTTCCCCTCTGATGTCGGACAAAAACCGGTTGATATCGTTAATGCGGCACTGAAAGAGGCGCGTTTACAATTCTATGATGTGTTGCTGGTCGATACCGCCGGTCGGTTGCATGTCGACGAAGCCATGATGGACGAAATTAAACAAGTTCATGCTTCACTGAATCCGATAGAGACGCTGTTTGTTGTTGATGCGATGACCGGCCAGGATGCAGCCAATACCGCAAAAGCGTTTAACGACGCATTGCCTCTGACAGGTGTGGTACTGACTAAAGTAGATGGCGATGCCCGTGGTGGTGCGGCGCTATCCATTCGTCATATTACCGGTAAACCGATTAAGTTCCTCGGCGTAGGCGAAAAGACGGAAGCGCTGGAGCCATTCCACCCGGATCGCATCGCCTCGCGGATCCTGGGCATGGGGGATGTTCTCTCACTGATCGAAGATATTGAGAGTAAGGTTGATCGGGCACAAGCTGAAAAACTCGCCATCCGGTTGAAGAAAGGCGACAGTTTTGACCTGACAGATTTTCTGGAGCAACTGCGGCAGATGAAAAATATGGGGGGAATGGCGAGTCTGATGAGCAAATTGCCCGGTATGAGTCAGATTCCGGATAATATCAAGTCGCAGATGGATGATAAGGCGCTGGTACGAATGGAGGCGATTATCAATTCAATGACGTTAAAAGAGCGCACCAAACCCGATATTATTAAAGGTTCGCGTAAGCGCCGTATCGCGGCAGGTTGCGGCATGCAAGTACAGGATGTCAATCGACTGCTTAAGCAGTTTGATGATATGCAGCGCATGATGAAGAAAATGCGCTCAAAAGGAGGGCTGATGAAAATGATGCGTGGCATGAAAGGAATGATGCCTCCAGGCTTTCCGGGCCATTAATATCAAAACAGATGTTGATTGCAATTTCTCCCAGAATCAGTAAAATTCCGGGGCTTTTTAATATGACGCCCAGGTTCCCTCTCTCGATGGCACCTGGGTGTTCTATTCACATAAGAGGATGTTATGGTAACTATTCGTTTAGCTCGTCACGGCGCGAAAAAGCGTCCGTTCTACCAGGTTGTTGTCACCGACAGCCGTAATCCGCGCAATGGTCGCTTTATTGAGCGCGTTGGTTTCTTCAACCCAATCGCATCAGCAAATGAAGAAGGGGTACGTTTAGATCTGGATCGTATTGCTCATTGGGTTGGCCTGGGTGCAACGGTTTCTGATCGTGTCGCCTCGTTGATTAAAGACATGAACAAAGCAGCTTAATCTGTCACGGTGATCATGATGAGCAAACGACACACCGAAGCACCTGTTAATCCCATCGTTCTGGGCAAGATGGGTTCTTCCTACGGTATTCGTGGTTGGCTCAGAGTGTTTTCCTCCACCGAAGAGGCCGAAAGCATTTTTGACTATCAACCCTGGTTAATTCAGCGAGCGGGTCAGTGGCAGGTGATTGAACTGGAAAGCTGGCGCCACCACAACCAGGATATAGTCATTAAACTGAAGGGTATTGATGATCGTGATGCGGCTAATCTGCTGACAAATTGTGAAATTGTCGTAGATGCTTCGCAACTGCCAGAACTGGCCGAGGGTGACTATTACTGGAAAGACCTGATGGGTTGCCAGGTTGTCACGACAGAAGGCTATGATCTTGGTAAGGTTACCAGCATGATGGAAACCGGATCCAATGACGTTCTTGTCATCAAAGCAAACCTGAAAGATGCGTTTGGTATCAAGGAGCGATTAGTTCCGTTCCTCGATGGACAGGTTATCAAGAAAGTCGATCTCGCTACTCGTACTATTGAAGTAGACTGGGATCCTGGTTTTTAAATTCTCCGGATAAACGGTAAAAGACGGCGCTATGTGGATTGGCATAATCAGCCTGTTTCCTGAAATGTTCCGTGCGATTACTGATTACGGAGTAACTGGCCGGGCGGTAAAGAACGGCTTGCTGAGCATCCAGAGCTGGAGTCCTCGTGACTTTGCCCAGGACAAACACCATACGGTGGATGATCGCCCCTATGGGGGAGGGCCTGGTATGTTAATGATGGTACAACCATTGCGTGATGCCATCCATGCAGCAAAAGCGGCAGCAGGTGAAGGCGCCAGAGTTATTTATTTGTCACCTCAGGGGCGTAAGCTTAATCAGGCGGGCGTCAGCGAACTGGCAACCCATCAGAAACTGATTCTGGTATGTGGTCGCTATGAAGGAATAGATGAGCGTTTAATTCAGGCTGAAATTGATGAAGAATGGTCAATTGGCGATTACGTGCTCAGTGGGGGAGAGTTACCAGCGATGACGCTGATCGACTCTGTTTCCCGGTTCATTCCTGGTGTTCTGGGCCATGAAGCTTCAGCAACGGAAGATTCTTTTGTTGATGGCTTACTGGACTGCCCACACTATACTCGTCCTGAAGTGTTAGATGTGATGACGGTTCCGCCAGTTTTACTGTCGGGAAACCATGCTGAGATCCGTCGCTGGCGCTTGAAACAGTCGCTGGGTCGTACCTGGCTAAGAAGACCTGAACTTCTGGAAAACCTGGCTCTGACTGAAGAGCAAATGAAATTGCTGGCGGAGTTCAGAACAGAACACGCAGAACAGCAACGATAGATATGATGGGATGGCGTCATGCCTCCGGGATCAGTTTACCCAGGATAAGAGATAAAATTATGAGTAATATTATTAAACAGCTTGAACAAGAACAGATGAAGCAGGACGTACCTTCCTTCCGTCCCGGTGATACCGTGGAAGTGAAAGTATGGGTTGTTGAAGGCTCTAAAAAACGTCTGCAGGCATTCGAGGGCGTGGTTATCGCGATTCGTAACCGCGGTCTGCATTCTGCATTTACTGTTCGTAAGATTTCCAACGGCGAAGGTGTTGAGCGTGTATTCCAGACACACTCTCCGGTGGTTGACAGTATTACGGTGAAACGTCGTGGTGCTGTGCGTAAAGCTAAACTGTACTATCTGCGTGAGCGTGCCGGTAAGTCTGCTCGTATCAAAGAGCGCCTGAACTGATATTCGCTTTCGCGACATCCTGATAAAAAGGGCTGACCTGCCAGGTCGGCCCTTTTTTATATACCTCAATCGTTACTTTCATACCCGGCTATTCAGCATTTCTTCCTTTGAGGTGTAAACTAATATTTACTAAATTAACCTGATAATGCCTTGTTATTTAATGCTGTAAAATATAGTTTACTTATTGCGTATTGAATTCGTTACTCTTTATGATATGGTGATATGCCTTCGCGATAAACAACCGATTATTACCAACAAGCAACACAGGATTACCATCATGAAAAAAGACGTGCTGAATAATATCAATATTACTGATGAGCAGATTTTGATCACACCAAATCAATTAAAAATGGCGTTTCCGCTGGAAGCTGAACAGGAATTACAAATTGCACAATCCCGTCAGACGGTCGCGAATATAATTCACGGCCATGATCCACGGTTATTAGTCGTCTGTGGCCCATGCTCGATTCATGATCCACAGGCTGCTATTGAATATGCACATCGTCTGAAAGCACTTGCTGCAGAGGTCAGCGATAGCCTCTATCTGGTTATGCGCGTCTATTTTGAAAAGCCGCGCACTACGGTTGGCTGGAAAGGGTTAATTAACGATCCTCATATGGATGGCTCATTTGATATTGAAGGTGGACTAAAAATTGCGCGCCATCTGTTGATCGATCTCGTGAATATGGGGCTACCGCTGGCAACTGAAGCGCTGGATCCCAACAGTCCGCAATACCTCGGCGATCTGTTCAGCTGGTCTGCGATTGGAGCCAGAACGACCGAGTCTCAGACCCATCGGGAAATGGCTTCCGGGTTATCCATGCCGGTAGGTTTTAAAAATGGGACTGATGGTAGTCTGTCGACAGCGATTAATGCGATGCGTGCTGCGGCGATGCCACATCGCTTTGTCGGTATTAACCAGGCAGGTCAGGTTTGTCTGCTACATACGCAGGGTAATCCTAATGGCCATGTTATCTTGCGTGGTGGCAAAACCCCGAATTACAGTGCAAAAGATGTTGAAAAATGTGAAACAGAAATGGTTCAGGCAGGACTGAAACCCGCTTTGATGATAGATTGCAGTCATGGTAATTCTAATAAAGACTATCGCCGCCAGCCTGCGGTCGCAGAATCGATCGTTGCGCAGATTAAAGCGGGTAATCGTTCCATTATGGGTCTGATGATCGAGAGTAATCTTAACGAAGGTAATCAGTCTTCTGAATTATCGCGTGATGAGATGAAATATGGTGTATCAGTGACGGATGCCTGCATTAACTGGGAAACAACAGCGACGTTGTTACGCAATATGAGCCAGGATCTGCATGGACAGCTGGTGGCCCGTTTAGAGTAAGAGGATCGTATGGTTGCTGAGTTGATTGCATTACGTGATCAAATTGATGAAGTTGATAAAACGTTGCTGGCATTACTGGCTAAACGCCTGAAGCTGGTTGCTGAAGTCGGAAAAGTGAAGAGTCAGTATGGCCTGCCCATCTATATTCCGGAGCGGGAAACATCGATGCTGGCTTCCCGACGGGAAGAAGCAGAGATGCTTGGCATCCCCCCTGATCTCATTGAAGATGTATTACGGCGCATTATGCGCGAGTCTTATTCCAGTGAGAATGACAAAGGATTTAAAACCTTATGCCCTGATTTACGTCCCGTAGTCATTGTCGGTGGCGCAGGGCAAATGGGACAACTCTTTGTAAAAATGTTAACACTTTCTGGTTACCAGATACGTATCCTGGAGAAAGATGACTGGCCCCATGCCACCGAAATTGTTGCTGATGCGGGGATGGTTATTATTAGTGTGCCTATTCATATGACGGTCTCTGTTATAGAGCAGCTACCTCCGCTACCTGCAGATTGTATCCTGGTCGATTTATCATCGATAAAAACCGAACCTTTACAGGCGATGCTGGCAGCACATCGTGGTCCGGTTTTAGGACTGCATCCGATGTTTGGGCCTGATAGTGGCAGTCTGGCGAAACAGGTGGTGGTGTACTGTGATGGGCGACAACCGGAAGCTTATCAATGGTTCCTGGAGCAAATTCAGGTCTGGGGCGCACGGTTGCATCGTATCAGTGCTGTTGAGCATGATCAGAATATGGCCTTTATTCAGGCGCTACGCCATTTTGCCACTTTTGCTTATGGCTTGCATCTGGCGGAAGAAAATGTATCACTGGAACAGCTACTGACCCTCTCATCACCGATTTATCGGCTGGAGCTCGCCATGGTAGGGCGCCTGTTTGCCCAGGACCCGCAGCTGTACGCGGATATTATCATGTCATCAGAGAGCAACTTAGCGCTGATTAAACGCTACTATCAACGTTTTGGCGAAGCGATACAGTTGCTCGAACAAGGTGATAAACAGGCATTTATCGATAGTTTCCGCAAAGTAGAGCACTGGTTTGGCGAGTACGCGCAGCGTTTTCAGACTGAGAGCCGAACGTTATTGCGCCAGGCCAACGATAACCGGTCGTGATCAATGGTAGCTAAGCCAGCTGAATGCGCTGGCTTAGCGATTATTGGGGTTCGACAGGAATGACATTCTCACTGGGATAGCAGCCCAGCACTTTGAGTGAGCGCGTCATTTCACGTAGATCTTTTAAGGCATGACGCATGGCAGAAGATTCCAGATTAGCCTGAATATCAAGATAGAACATCTCTTCCCACGGATTACCACGAATAGGCCGTGACTCCAGCTTACTCATGATCAGATGATGTTTACGTAATACCAGTAATGCATCAACAAGTGCGCCCGCTTGTTGTCCTGTAGCGATAAGCAGAGTGGTTTTAGCGGGTATTTGATCAGAAACATTCACCGCTTTACGTGCCAGAATCAGAAATCGGGTGATATTGTGAGTTTGATTTGCCTCACAGTGCTCAATAACCTGTAAACCATAAAGCGCACCACCGGCTTCGCTGCCTAATGCCACAACAGAGGGGGAACCCGTCTGAGCGACTTTTTCCATTGCCGCTGAGGTGCTTTCAATATATTCGATTTTCCAGTGTGGATAGCGATTCAGATATTGACTGCATTGCTGAAAAGGCTGGGGGTGACTGTATACCGTCTGAATATGTTGTGGATCGGTAACCGCGCAAGCCAGGATACAGTGATTAATCGGCAGTGTGAGTTCTCCGACAATAAATAAGCTGGTTTGTTGTAACAGGTCGTAGACATCATTGATGCCACCGGAACTGGTATTTTCAACCGGAACAACGGCATAGTCTGCCAGCCCGGTTTCCACCTGGTGGAAAATATCAGCAAATTTAGCACATCCACTTTCAATAAACTGTTCGAAATGACGGGTCGCATACTGGCGTGCAGCGAGATGGGAGTATGAACCTTTCGGGCCGAGAAAAGCGATGCGTGCTGAGTGTTGATGAGTTTTGTTCAGGTGTTGTTGCAGCAAGGCTTGTTGTGTAAGAACCGAATCTTCGATAATCAACTGGAACAAACTGGTAATATAGTGAGCATCCAGATGATAGTTTTTCCCCAGTATTATCAGGTGTTCCAGCAACTCACGTTCACGATTGATATCCCGAACCGGGCGATGTGACGCCAGCTTTGCTTTACCGACTTTTATCGCCAGGTTACGACGTTCTGCCAGTAAAGTGAGTAATTTTTCATCCAGCGCGCTGATTTTATCACGCAGAGCCAGTAATGGGTTTTCCTCGGTCATATCTATCGCCTTTTTGTTATTCATCTTCATCCGTCATTCATCAAACCGCTTTATTGCTGCCGGAAATATTTTTATATACCTGAAATTCATGGCATATTAATAAAAAAGCCTCCCTTCATTCAGGAGGCTTTACTGTTGTTCTTCATATTATTTTTTATCATATGATGAGCAGCCTCCCGATCAGGGAGAGATAAAAAAGAACAGGAAGAAGAACAGCGATCGTAGCATAATAAATTCCTTAAGAGCCTGGTCCATTGGGCTATTTTACTTGCCATTTTGTCCTTGGGCAGTGCTCGAAATCCTCACGTACTCCGTGTACGCTGCGGTTTCTCCGCGCTGTCCGTGTCCAAACTGGCTGCGCCAATAACGCCTAATGGGACAGGCTCTAAGTTAACAGCGATTACAGTATCTGTACTGTTTTCATTCTGTCAACAAAAAACGCGCCAGAAGGCGCGTAAATCAATCACAATGTCAGTTTAAGGATTATTCAGTTTCCCGTGGAAAAGCGGTATCTTTCAGCGACACTGCGGTACGACGGGCCTCTCCTTTATGCTGTAATTTATTGAGCTGACGTTCCAGCTTGTTGGTTAACTCATTAATTGCGATGTACATATCTTCATTCTGACTACTGGCAACCAGATTACCATTTGGTGTGGTGATGGTGGCGTCAGCGACAAAGCTTTGCGGCTCTTTCGAAAGGATAATATGAGGATTGATTAATTGAACCTGCCATTTATCCAGCTTTGCAAGGCGATCAGTAATATGCTGGCGGATTGCTGGAGTAATTTCCATGTGTTTACTGGTAATGTTTATGGTCATCAAGTTTACCTCTCAATATTTCCATCCTGATAACTTAGCATACCTTTCCTGATACCAATATGTGTGCCAGATGTCACATATTTTTGTCAAAAAATTTATTTCTTTAGTAAAAACAGACAGTCAGTCTGATGCTGTTTGTTTAGAGACAGGGGGATTTGGTTTGACGATCGGGATAATGGAAACAGCGTGTAATGTCATACAGTTAAGCAGACTTTAACTGTATGACATTACAACGTTTAATAGATAAATAATCAGCTATTTTTGCTATTAGCGATGATGATTTTTTCCACTTTATCTGCCTGGCTATTCAGTTGCATCTGGCGATAAGCCTTCTCCATCATCGGCAACGCATCGCGTGTCGCCTGCGTATCGGGATAATTATGTAACATATCCTCAACACGATTTACTACTGCAACCCAGGCGCCGCGATCGGTATAGTAATTCACCACGGATAACTCATATTTCGCCAGACGGTCTTTCAGAAAAACCAGCCGTTTGTAAGCGTCAGTGGCATACGGACTATTGGGATAGCTACGTACCAGCTTAGTAAAGTCGTTAAAAGCGTTACGGGCGTGTTGTGGATCGCGATCGGAACGGTCAATACCAAAGAGACCTTGCAGGGCACTGTCATCCAGCGCCATATCAGTCAGGCCGCGCATATAAATGACATAATCAATGTCAGGATGAGTCGGATTCAGGCGAATGAAACGGTCAATCGCCGCCTGTGCCAGGGCTAAATCAGCATTTTTATAATAGGCATAAATCAGATCCAGTTGCACCTGCTGGGAATAGGGACCGAAGGGATAACGATTATCCAGCGCTTCCAGTTGCGTTATTGCTTGTTTCCAGTTACCGTCCTGCAGTTTTTGCTGGGCAGTCGCGTAGATAATATTCGGTGGATTATCAGGTACCTCTTCCTTTGAACTGGAGCAACCTACCAAAGTCAGACTCAGTGTGACTGCTGCGACCAGATATTTCATACGCATCATGACGTTTTGACTTCCTCAAAATGTTTATGCGGGAGGATCTCAGTTCCTGCTCCCGATTAAGACCAGCTACAATAGCACATTATATTAAACGGCGAAGCCGTAAAACCCAACGTTAAATAAAGAAGCTGTATATGGCACAACAAGTACAACTTACCGCAACAGTATCCGAAAATCAGCTTGGCCAACGCTTAGATCAAGCTTTAGCCGAAATGTTCCCGAATTATTCGCGTTCGCGTATAAAAGCCTGGGTACTCGATCGACGAGTACAAGTCAACGGCATCGTGGTCGACAAGCCAAAAGAGAAGGTATTAGGTGGAGAACAGATTATTATTGATGTCGCCATTGAAGAAGAAACACGCTTTAAGCCGCAGAATATTCCGCTGGATATCATCTATGAAGATGATGACATCATGGTCATCAATAAACCACGCGATCTGGTTGTTCATCCCGGCGCAGGTAATTCTGATGGCACGGTGCTGAATGCGTTGTTGCATTATTATCCTCCGATTGCAGATGTACCGCGCGCCGGGATCGTGCATCGTCTGGATAAAGATACAACCGGTCTAATGGTGGTGGCGAAAACGATCCCAGCACAAACCCGGCTGGTAGAGTCGTTACAGTTGCGTGAAATAACACGTGAATATGAAGCCATCGCTATTGGGCATATGACTTCGGGAGGGACCGTCGATGAGCCGATTAGCCGCCATCCGACGAAACGTACTCACATGGCAGTACATCCGATGGGCAAACCGGCGGTGACGCACTATCGGATTATGGAGCACTTTCGTGTTCATACTCGCTTACGTTTGCGTCTGGAAACAGGGCGCACTCATCAGATCCGTGTGCACATGGCTCATATCACCCATCCACTGGTGGGGGATCAGACCTATGGCGGTCGTCCTCGCTTGCCCAAAGGTGCATCGGAAGATTTTATCGCGGCATTACGCAAATTTGACCGGCAAGCTTTGCACGCCACGATGTTACGCTTGTATCATCCGATCAGCGGTATTGAAATGGAATGGCATACCCCCATTCCACAGGATATGGTTGAGCTCATCAATGCTATGCGTGCAGATTATGAAGAGCATAAGGATAATATCGATTGGTTATGACTGAACTCATCATCCCGCAGTGGCCGATTCCGCAGGGGGTGGCTGCCTGCAGTTCCACGCGCATGGGTGGGGTAAGTTTGCCGCCCTATGACTCGCTCAATCTGGGCGCTCATTGCGGTGATGATTTATTGTATGTAGTAGAAAATCGCCGCCGGATAGTGGCCACCGGTGGCTTACCCTCCGATCCGATCTGGCTGGAGCAAATTCACGGTACGACGGTACTGCAACTGGATGGTGACCCCGATCAATCTCAACGGGCAGATGCATCCTATTGTCGAATACCGGGTAGAGTATGCGCGGTAATGACAGCCGATTGCTTACCGGTTCTGTTCTGTAATCGTGCGGGAACCGAGGTTGCGGCAGCGCATGCTGGCTGGCGTGGCTTATGTGATGGTGTGCTGGAAGAAACCATCGCTTGTTTTGCTGATAAACCGGAAAATATTCTGGCCTGGTTAGGGCCGGCAATTGGCGCTCATGCTTTTGAAGTTGGCGCAGAAGTGCGTGAGGCTTTTGTCGGAAAAGACAGACAGGCGGCAAGTGCTTTTCGCCCCACCGCGGATAAATATTTTGCTGATATTTATCAGCTGGCTCGTCAGCGCCTGAATAACGCAGGCATTACCCACATTTTCGGTGGTGACCGTTGTACGTTCAGTGAAAAGGAGCATTTTTTCTCTTATCGGCGCGATAAAATCACCGGACGTATGGCGAGTTTTATCTGGTTGATATAACTTCGCCCATCAGGACGATACAGAATGTAAACTTATTTTTCACATAATTTGGCGCTATAAACCTTGAATAATTGAGGGATGGCCTCATGTAATCTCCAGTAGCAATTTTGACCAATTATGGGAGGAATCATGCGTCTGGATCGTCTTACTAATAAATTCCAGCTTGCTCTCGCTGATGCCCAATCGCTCGCGTTAGGGCATGACAATCAGTTTATCGAACCACTTCACCTTATGAGTGCCTTGCTGAGTCAGGAGGGGGGATCAATACGTCCTTTACTGACTTCTGCTGGTGTTAATGTGGGTGAATTAAGCACTCATATTGCTCAGGCTCTGAACCGCTTACCTCAGGTGGAAGGTACGGGAGGGGATGTGCAGCCCTCTCAGGATTTGGTCCGAATGTTGAATCTTTGTGACAAACTGGCACAAAAGAAACAGGATAACTTTATCTCGTCGGAACTTTTTGTCCTGGCGGCACTTGAGTCACGCGGAACATTGACTGATTTGCTAAAATCGGCAGGCGCAACAACAGCCAATGTGACTCAGGCAATTGAACAAATGCGTGGAGGTGAAAGCGTGAACGATCAAGGTGCTGAAGATCAACGTCAGGCATTGAAGAAATATACTGTCGATCTGACGGAACGTGCTGAGCAAGGTAAACTCGATCCGGTCATTGGTCGTGATGAAGAAATTCGCCGAACTATCCAGGTTCTGCAGCGGCGTACCAAAAATAATCCGGTTTTAATTGGCGAACCGGGGGTCGGTAAAACGGCCATTGTTGAGGGATTAGCACAGCGTATCGTGAACGGTGAGGTTCCTGAAGGCCTGAAAGGCCGCCGGGTACTGGCGCTGGATATGGGTGCGCTGGTCGCGGGCGCTAAGTATCGTGGCGAATTTGAAGAACGTCTCAAAGGTGTGCTGAACGAC